>JAFSTO010000068.1 GCA_017450435.1 Paludibacteraceae bacterium | reverse complement strand
GTTCATGTACCATTTGTTCATGTACCATTTGTTCATGTACCATTTGTTCATGTACCATTTGTTCATGTACCATTTGTTCATGTACCATTTGTTCATGTACCATTTGTTCATGTACCATTTGTTCATGTACTATTTGTTCATGTACTATTTGTTCATGTACCATTTGTTCATGTACCATTTGTTCATGTACCATTTGTTCATGTACCATTTGTTCATGTACCATTTGTTCATGTACCATTTGTTCATGTACCATTTGTTCATGTACCATTTACCACTTACGCTATTTATTTACGAAGGAAACTAAGTACGAAGGAGATTTCAACAGCTTGTCTCCAACAGGGAAAACAGATTGGACAGATGAGGCGGTAAATGACCAAATAAATGGTACATGTTAAATGACCAAATAAATGGTAGATGTTAAATGACCAAATGGTAAATGATACTCACTTTTTGTTCATTCTCTTTGCCATTCCGATAGCCCCTGTAGGACAAACGAGTCGGCAGAGGTGGCAGCCTACGCACTTTTGGCCTATAATGCGCGGTTTGCGCAAATCTTGACCATTGTTTTCCGTATCAAAAGAGATGGCTTGGTGTCCGCCGTCCATGCAGGAGACATAGCACCTGCCGCAACCGATACATTTGGTGCGGTCAATCATAGGAAAGACCATTGTGTCACGGTCAAGGTCAGAGGGTAGGACAAAGTTTTTAATCTCTTCGCCTACCAGTTTTTTCAGTTCGGTTATCCCGCGTTGCTGCATGTAGTGCTGCATGCCGAGTTTGAGGTCGTCTATTATTCGGTAGCCATATTGCATTACGGCGGTGCAGACTTGTACGTTGCGGCAGCCAAGTTGTATGAAATCCAAAGCATCGCGCCACGTCTCTATTCCACCAATACCGCTGATATCCATGTGTTTTTGAATACCGGCATTGTATAGAATAGGATTTCCCGTCATCTCATAAACCATTCGCAGAGCGATTGGTTTAACCGCTTTGCCGGAGTAGCCGCTGATGGTCTTTTTGCCGCTTACTGTTGCGGCGTTGCTCATCGTTATCGACTTGATGGTGTTGATTGCACTAATGCCGTTAGCGCCTGCATAAAAACATGCTAATGCCGGAGATGTCATTGACATGATGTTGGGGGTCATCTTCGGAATGACAGGTATAGATACGGCGTTCTTGACGTATGATGTGTAAAAGAGTATCAATTCCGGGTTCTGACCTATATCGCTGCCAAGGCCGGTGAGGCGCATTTGAGGACAGGAAAAGTTAAGCTCCACTGCATCACAACCTGCATCCTGCGCCATTTTAGCCAGTTCGATCCATTCTTCCTCGGTTTGACCCATGATTGAGGCAATGATGATTTTGGTGGGGTAATTTTGCTTTAGCCTATGTAGAATTTCAAAGTCTGTTTGATATGGATTTTCGCTTAGTTGCTCCATGTTGCGAAATCCCACAAATGGTGTTCCCTCTTTGCCTACAGCATCGAAGCGTGGCGACACTTCCCTTATCTCTTGTTTGCTGATGGTCTTGTAGAACACTCCTGCCCAGCCGGCTTCCAATGCTCGCGATACCATATCGTAGTTGGTGCAGATGGCAGAGGAGGCAAGGAAGAATGGATTCTCACACACCATGTCGCAGAAGTTAATCTCAAGTGAGGGAAGTGCATTTTTCGTGGTGTTGTCTGTTGCAACTTGTTCTTTTGTCTCTTTGCGTTTCTTTTCCAGACAAGCAGTTTTGAGTTCGCTGATACGGATGGGCTTGTCGTAGTGAATACAGGCATCTTCTGCGGCACGCAGCTCCGCATCAGTCAGTTCGCTGAAAATTTCTGTGGCTGTCCATAGGTTCTCAAAACGTAGTGCTCGGATGGCGCGAGCTGTCTTCTCGCCGCAAGGGGCGTGATGGCATAGCAAACAACGTGCTGCCTCTTCGGTTAAGTGTAGCATAGGTATTGGAGTTAAGTTTTATTTTGAGGATAAGTTTAATTATTTTTTGATGAGCATATCTATACCCTCTTTTAGGCGTTGTCTGAAACAGGTCGCTCGTAGGCGTTGATAATCTTTGTTACTAACGGATGACGAACAATATCTGTTTGATTGAAATGTATAAATGTAATACCTTTCACTCCCTCAAGGCGTTCTGTAGCATCGCGCAGGCCTGAACGTTGAGAGGCGGGAAGGTCAATTTGCGTAAGATCACCGGTCACTATCATCTTACTACCTATACCAAGGCGGGTGAGGAACATTTTCAGTTGTGGTACAGTGGTGTTTTGCGCCTCATCAAGCACTACTACGGCTTCTGACAGTGTCCGTCCGCGCATGAATGCAAGAGGCGCAATCTGTATAATGCCGCGCTCTATATATTCTTGCAGTTTCTGCGCCGGTAGCATGTCTTCAAGTGCGTCATAAAGGGGTTGTAAATACGGGTCAACTTTCTCTTTCATGTCTCCGGGCAGGAAACCGAGTTTTTCGCCGGCTTCTACTGCAGGACGTGAGAGTATGATTTTCTTTACTTCTTTATTCTTCAGAGCTCTCACAGCGAGTGCTATAGCCGTATAGGTTTTGCCGGTACCGGCAGGTCCGATAGCAAAGAGCAGGTCGCTGTGTTCGAAATCATGAACAAGTCGTTGTTGGTTTTCTGTTCTGGCTGTAACCGGTTTGCCGTTAACACCATGCAGGATAAGATGTTCGTGACGTTCGCTGAGTGGTTGTTGACCACTGAGTAGAGACACAAGTTGTTTCTCATCCAATACTCCGTGTTCCGTGCAGAAATGCTCGGCTTTATGTAGCAGGTGTTCAAGTCGCGTGACATCGTCATCATTGCCGTTAAGCTTGAGGTGATAACCACGGGCAATAATCTTAACGGTGGGAAACATGTTTTTAAGGCAAAGCATGTTGCGGTTATTAACACCGTAAAAAACCGCGGTGTCTATTGAGTCGTTCAGTTCTATGATTTTTTCCATGTAGCTTGTGCTATTGAGAGGTTTTTATTTTAGTTCTGTGTATTGTGGGATAGTTGTTAGAAATTGTAGTTCATCGTTGTTGAGCCGACAAACGTGTGTCGTTTTGCCATTTGATATGAAAAGAAACGGGACACCAAGTTTTCTGTTATATACTGCTATTTGGTCAAAGACTTTTTGTGTTATCGGTATAGTCTCCGCCTTGAACTCAATGATAGCGACAGGTTTGAGTTTGCCGGTAAACACCACCGCATCACAACGTTTCTGCACATCTGCCACTTTGATAGGATGTTCTACGGCTATCAGACTTTGCGGATAAGAATATTCCTCCACAAGCATGTGAAGGAATAACTGACGCACTTTTTCCTCCGGAGTAAGTCTGACGAACTTGTGTCTCCAGTCGCAGAATATCTGCTGCTTGCCGTTATCTGTTCTGATGCGGGGTTGCCAGGTCATAAGTGCTGTTGGCATTGTTAGTTTTTCTTTTGCCAGTTGTCTTTGAGCGAAGCTGTTCTGTTGAAGATGAGGTGCTCTGCACTTGAGTCATCGTCCACCACAAAGTAGCCTTGTTTGAGGAACTGGAAATGGTCTTGTTTCTTCACATTGGCGAGCGACGATTCCACTTTGGCAGTGGTTATCTTGAGTGACTCCGGATTAAGAAGTTCGCGGAAGTCGCGCTCTTCAGCCGACGGGTTCTCCACTGCGAACAAACGGTCATAAAGGCGCACTTCTGCATCTATAGCCGCCTCAGAGTCAACCCAGTTGATGGTGGCTTTCGTCTTGCGATTACCACCCTCGGTGCCTGATTTGGAGAGAGGATCATAGGTGGCATAAACTGTGGTGATGTTCCCGTTAGCATCTTTTTCGCAGCCGGTAGCCTGCACAATGTAGGCGCTCTTCAGTCTCACTTCACGTCCCATAGGCGACAGGCGGTAGAAGTTCTTGTCACTCTCTTCCTGAAAGTCGGCTCTTTCTATCCACAACTCGCGGGAAAATGGCATCTCACGAGTCCCTAATTCGGGTTTACCATCGATATTCTCGGCAGTGATGACCTCATGCTCTGATGCGTCATAATTAGTTATAACGAGCCGCACGGGATCGAAAATAGCGCAGACGCGAGGTGCTGTTTCCTTAAGAGTCTCGCGGATAGTGTGCTCTAAAAGGCCGAGGTCTATCATGCCTTCAACCTTGGTATAGCCAATCTTGTCAATGAAGGAGCGGATGGCTTCTGCCGTATAACCTCTTCTGCGCAGACCGCAAACTGTCGGCATACGCGGGTCATCCCAACCTGCTACAAGACCTTCTTGTACGAGTTGCAGCATCTTACGTTTCGACATTACCGTATAGGTGATGTTAAGACGATTGAACTCATACTGATGAGGACGATAATCCGGACCATACGGTGAAAGACCGGCGAAGTTGTCGCCCGCAAATTGGTCGATAAAGTAGTCGTATAGCGGACGGTGTACCACAAACTCCAACGTACATATAGAGTGTGTTACGCCCTCGAAGTAGTCTGATTGCCCGTGTGCGAAGTCATACATCGGATATACGTTCCACTTGCGACCTGTGCGGTGGTGAGGGTGCGTGGTAATAATGCGGTACATGATGGGGTCGCGAAAGTGCATATTTGGGTTCGCCATATCAATCTTCGCGCGAAGAACCATCTTGCCATCAGGAATCTCTCCTGCCTGCATTGCCTCAAACAAGCGCAGGTTCTCTTCTATCGGACGGTCACGATACGGAGAGTTCTGACCGGGCTCGGTCGGTGTTCCTTTTTGTTCGGCAATCTGCTCTGCTGACTGCTCGTCAACATAGGCTTTGCCTGCTTTGATAAAACGTATAGCGAGGTCGTAGAGCTGTTGGAAATAGTCGGAGGCGTAGAAGATTTTTCCCCATTTGAAGCCGAGCCAAGCGATGTCTTGCTGGATACTGTCAACGTACTCAACATCTTCCTTGACGGGGTTGGTGTCATCAAAGCGGAGATTACATACACCGCCGTATTTCTCGGCTATGCCGAAGTCCATGCAGATTGCTTTGACGTGACCTATATGCAGATAACCGTTAGGCTCGGGCGGAAAACGTGTCTGTATGCGTCCGTCGTTCTTTTTCTCCTGAAGGTCTTTCTCTACGATTTCTTCTATAAAATTCATAAGTAGTGATATATGTGATTAAAAAGATGGTTGATAATTTAGTGCAAAGGTAGTAAAAAAATGCGAATTAGGCAAGATTGTTGTGCTTTTATATCAATGTTTTTATGATATAGCGGTTTCTATTGTTGCCTCTATTGTGCTACATGCATTTTTATCGCACCACCTCAAGGTTATTCTTCAGTTGCTGCACACTGCTTGCGCCTACCAGCACAGATGTTACTCCCCTCTGCTCCAAAATCCACGCCAATGCGTGTTGTGCAATCGACCGGTTTTCCGCTTTTGCTTCTGATTGTAGTTGTTTCAGATAGTCAAGTAGTTGTGGTGTGCGTCGGTCGGATGTGAGGAAATGTTCTTTCGCCATTCGTGAGTCGGCCGGGATACCGTCAATGTATCGGTCGGTGAGAAGACCTTGTGCCAATGGGGAAAAAGCGATATAGCCGATACCTTTGTCGGCGCAGAAATCCAATATGCCGTCATCAATTTGTTTTCTGTCAAGCATGTTGAGCCGTCCCTGATAGATGAGCAGTGGCACGTCGTGTTCTTTTAGATACGTCTCTGCAAAGCGCAGGGGTTCGAGAGGCCAATTGGAGATACCCACATATAAGGCTTTACCTTGCTTCACGATGTCAACCAGCGTCTGTAATGTCTCTTCTACAGGAGTGAGCGGATCAAAGCGGTGAGAGTAAAACAAGTCAACATAATCAAGGTGCATCCGTCGAAGAGATTGGTCAAGGGAGGACATGAGATATTTTCTGCTACCCCAGTCGCCATAAGGACCTTGCCACATTGTATAACCTGCCTTGGTGGAAATAAACAGTTCGTCGCGGAACGGCTTAAAATCATCATCCATCAGTCTGCCAAACGTTTCTTCAGCGCTACCCGGCTCCGGACCATAGTTGTTGGCGAAGTCGAAATGAGTGATTCCGTGGTCAAAGGCGTAGTGTGTAATAGCGCGGCTACGTTCGTATGGATCAACGCTGCCGAAGTTATGCCAAAAGCCGAGACTGACTTTCGGAAGAAGAACGCCGCTCTTGCCGCACCGAACGTAAAGCCGGGAGGAAGAGGAATAGCGCTCAGGGGACGGAGAATAAGTTGAATTGTACATATTGTGGGAATTTTGTAGAATACATTGCATTGAAAAAGCAAAGATAATGCTTTTTTCTGAAGAATACAAGAGTTGATGCGGATAAGTTAGTTTTCATTATCGTTTTTTTTGAAAAATACAATGTAGAGTTGTCTTTTTTGTATAATAATTGTAAATTTGCATACGAAAAAAATATAACGGTTTATGAAAAATGCAGGCTTATGGCGCTCAATGAGTGTCAATCTCGTTATCTCTGTTGCACTGTTTGTGGTGTTTTTCTTTTTGCTCCGGTTGCTGGAATTGTTATTCCCCTCCTTGTCGTTATTGCATTTTGATGACCTTGCGTGGTGTGTTGGAGTGCCTGCAAGTGTGATAGGGGTAGGGTATGTGCTCACTATTCGTGACCCGAAAAACTATACGGGCTTTTATCCCGGTATTGTGATGTCCGCTTTGCTGGCATGGCAATGCTTCCTGCAGGGTAATATCGACCTTACCATATTATATGTTTGTGTGTTCATTCCATTTCAGGTAAAGTCGGTTATTGCGTGGGTTAAAGGTAACAACAATGTTGCGGTTAGCGATGATGTGAGCGGCTCTGACTCTAAGGCTGCTGACAGCGGACCTTCATTTCTGTCCCCAAGGCAGAGGTGGTTGTCGGTGTTGTTTTTCGTTGTTATGATAATAGCTGACTATCTGATTGTAACCTGTCTGTTGCAAGGCGACTCTTTACTGGATGGTGTGGCTGTAAAACTCTTTGGAGCAATAATGATTGCATCGGCAACGCTTGCTAATTTCTGGCTTATCTACCGTAAGACTGACGCTTGGTTGTATTGGGTGATTTATTCCTTCTCAGGTATTGTGTTTTTTGCATTAGTCGGCAATGTTTTCTCAGTGTTGTTGTTTTGCTTTTTCCTTGTTATCAACTCAATGGCAGGAATTGCGTGGTTGAAGGCATAAACTTGGTTACGGGCAGTTGTTTTCTATAAAACAAATGGCGTTCAAATACCGTTTGAACGCCATTTAAATGTAATAACCTGAAATACGTATTTTTAGGAATATCCTATTGTTTGCTGTTGAGAGAGTGTCCTCAGTCCTTGTTCCAACCGGGATATTCAAAGTCGCATCCTGCCCACTCGGGATGAATGTGAACGTATGTCTCCTGTTGTTTTTTCTGCAGCCATTTTTTTATTGTCTCCTCACCGAGCTTCTCTTCCAGCATGGCTCTGATTGTCTGATAGTCATCTACGAGATTTGCCTTGTGTGCATTTGTTTTTGAACGCAGTTTGACGATTGCTACCACTTCGCGATTTTTAGTCTGGTCCATCATCACAAACGGCTTGGATATCTCGCCGATATTCATGTTGTAAATCTGCTTAGCCACTTCAGGCGGCAGGTCTTGATACTCGAACTTCGACGCTCCTGTATTGGGGTTGGACATCAGTCCTGCATTGAGAGCGGTGTTCTTGTCTTCGGAGAAATACGCAACAGCGGACTCGAAGGTTGCTTTTCCTGAACGCACTATATCAGCGATGGAGTCAAGGCGTTGTATAGCGTTCACTTTGTCGTCTGACGATATGCGCGGACGCATCAGTATATGGCGGCAGTTGACGCGGTCACCGTTGCGCTCAATGAGCTGGATGATGTGGTAGCCGTATTCTGTCTGAACAATACGGCTGACACGCTTGGGGTCTGTCAGGTTGAAGGCTACTTCTGCAAACTCAGGTACTAACTGTCCTTTGCCGACAAAACCTAATTCACCGCCGTGTTTGGCAGACTCGGTATCTTCTGAATAGAGGCGGGCAAGCATCTGAAAGTCTGCAGTTCCGCTATTGACACGCTCGGTAAACTCCCTTAGCCGCGACTTGATACGTTCTATTTCCTCTACAGGCACTTTGGGCTCAAAGCTCAGAATTTGCACTTCCACCTGAGCCGGAATGGTAGGTAACTCATCTTGAGTCAGACCATTATAAAAACGGCGTATCTCTGCAGGGGTGGGTTTTACGTTCTCTGTCAGTTTCTGCTGCATCTGTTGAATGAGCATTTGGTTGCGAACCTGGGTCATCAGTTCCTCGCGAATGTCTGTGGTGGGTTTGCGGAAATACTCCTCCATTTTCTCCTTAGAGCCAATCTGGTTGATGTAGTAGTTCAAACGCATGTCAACTTGATGGCTCACTGATGACTCATTGACCTCGATAGAGTCAAGTTCTGCCTGATGAAGAAATAGTTTCTGAATAGCCATCTGTTCAGGAATGACGCAATATGGGTCGCCTTTGATAGGGGTACCCTCGTATTGTGCGCGCATGCGCTCTTCTTCTACTTCTGAGCGGAGGATAGCATCGTCACCGACAATCCAGATAACTTCATCAATCACGTTGTCGGCTGAATGCAGACTTAATGGGGCAAAATACAGTGTTCCAAGTAATAATGTTATATTGATAATCTTTCTTCTCATTCTTCTAATTGCTCATTTTCGGCTCTTTTTATTCTAAATAGGCGGTCTGCCTCGTGATAGAGCAGGGCTTTCTGTTCGCTGATAAAAGCCGGTTCGCGTTCACCAAGTATAATCTTCTTTATTTTGGGTTCGGCATACTCTATCGGCATCTCTTCGCCTTGCAGGCGTTTGTCTGTGATTTGTATAATGTAGGTCTGCAGGGAGTCTTGCACATCTATTTGTTGTTGCTGCTTCAGTAGTGTGCTTAGTTCTTGTTGTGCTATCGGCACATGTCGCCGCAGCTCGGTGGCAGTGAGCCAGCGGTCGGTAAAAAGCTCGTAACCTGTGCAGTAGTTGTAGGCGTATTTTTCAATATTCTCTATCTCTTCGTTGTGCTTTCCTAACCATTTTTTCAGTTTCTTAATGTCCGGTGTAGCGTTTGGTACCACAATAAGCAGCCCTTTTAGCATCGGTTCTTCTAATATGAACATCGGCCGGTGCTCGTAATAGAATGCACTAATCTCTGCTGAGTCAATGGTTTTGTCCATTCGCTGAGCAATAAGACGTTGTTCGTACTCGTATGTGTAAAGCTCGCGTCGGTATTGTTCCACACGTGCTTCTATCTCAGGATTCTTATCGTGAGTGGCTTTCTCATAAAAGAGTATATCTCCCGCCCATTGACGGATATAATCCTCAGCTATTCGTACAGAGTCGATGCTGTCGGAGGCGGAACGGGTGATGTCATCAAGAGTGCTGCGGGTAAGAACGTTGGAACCGATGGTTACTACTGCATCTTGTGTATTGCGGCGCTCAAAGAGTGAGCAACCGTAGCATCCTGCTATAATAAGCAAGATACATGCCAACCGTATAAGCTTGGGATAAAAGTATTTGACGGCTAATCTTAGATACATTACTTGGCGGAGATATTCAGTTCTTTAATAGCATTGTCTATTGCCAACGCTTCTGTAAGGATACGCTCAATGTCGGCTAAGCGGAGTTGGTTAGCTGCGTCAGAGATGGCATTGTCAGGGTCGGGATGTACTTCTGCAAAAATGCCGTCCACTCCCACTGCCAATGCAGCTCTCATCAGCACAGGCACCATTTCTCTGTTTCCTCCTGTCACTCCGCTCCCGTTACCCGGCTGTTGTACGCTGTGTGTTGCATCAAAGATAATGGGGCAGCCAAACGCGCGCATCTCTACCAGAGACGTCATATCCACAACTAATCTGCCATAGCCGAAAGATGAACCGCGTTCTGTGAGCCACACCTTACCTGTTTTGACAGCATCGGGCTGAACCTCACAGATCTTGGCAACGGCACCGCGCATGTCCCATGGAGCAAGGAACTGTCCTTTCTTTACGTTAACTGTCTTACCTGTGTTGGCAGCAGCTTGCAGCAGGTCAGTCTGGCGGCATAAGAAGGCCGGTATCTGCAGGACATCTGCCACTTCGGCAACAGGTTTGCACTGCCACGACTCGTGTACATCGGTGAGAATAGGCAGACCAAACGTCTCTTTCACTTCCTGCAATATACGTAGTCCTTTATCCATACCGATACCCCGTGCTGAGCACGAGGTGCGGTTGGCTTTGTCAAACGACGACTTGTAGTATAGAGTTATGCCCTCCTTGCGGCATAACTCACTAAGAACGTCTGCGGTCTGCATCACGCAGTCACGGGTCTCTATGGCACACGGACCGGCAATAAGAAACATAACTACAACTTATTTTTTAACGATAGGTCCGGCTGTCTTGAACGCACGGGCCCATTGTACCTTTAGTTTGCCTTCGCCGGGAGTTTCGTCTTTTGGCAGGAACGACTGTGCAATAAAGAACATCTGTTCTTTAGGCAGAGTGTTCTTTATTTTCAGAACCTCCATGTCGTTGACGTACCATGTCAGTTCCTCTTTCGTCCAGCGGAATGTATATACGTGATACATGGAGCGCAGAACGCCGGTGAGGTCAACCATTTGTGAGTTCTTGCCGTCAATCAAACCTAATTGGTGTCTTTTGCCGTTATAGTGGTAAAGTGCTACAACAGGTTTACCGGGCTCGCCGGTTGATATGCCGAACAGATGGTGTCCTGCGCCTTGTGTACGTACTTTAGCCATGAACATACCTTCCTCTTGCTGAAAGATATCTTTAGTATTCATTGCGTCAGAGGTGTAAGAAAAAACGTGTTCTACAAATCCTTTTTTCTCGTCCCAAGCAACGGCTTTTTGAGTCTCTTCTCGTGTCTCGATGTCCATTCGCCCTTCAGCAAAAAAAGCGTTATGCCCGTTGTTGTAGGCCTGATGCTCGCTGGTGCGGGAGTGACCGTCTTTCAGCTTGTCGGATGGATAACCGAAGCCGGGTTTCCAATTCTTGTTATTAACCATCAAGTCTTCGAAAATAGGGCGGAACAGTTCTGCCCAGTCGATATCCTCTGCCCTTTGGGAGAAATAGAACTTTATCTCTTCGTTTGCCTTGAGCTCATTGTAACGTTGGTCTTTTTTGTACTCTTCGGAGTTTTGCCAGCGTTTCTCGTCTGCCCAAAAGGCGTTACGTTTCTTAAAGTCCTCTGTCTCAATCTCCGCCTTCAACTCGTTATATTGCTGAAGCTCCGACGAGTTGAGAACCTTAAGATAGTTCTTGTATTGTGAGGACTGGTAGATATCGTAGAACTTTTTTATTTGTGGTGATTTCTTGCGTTCTTCTGCGCTGTTGACTTTTGAGAACTCGTCAGTCTCACGGAAGGCAAGGAATGCTTTGAAATCCGGATTGGCTAATGCAGCTTCGTAGTCTTTCATTTGTGATGAAGACTTGAGCTTTTCAAAATAAGCCGTTTTGCGACCTTCTTCGGTGTCTTTGTACTTACGAGTGGAGAGTTGTTGCTTTTTTTCTTGGAAAGCAGAGTCTTCAACCTCCTCTTTCAGTGCCAGATACTCCGCCATTTCGGGAGATTTTTCTACTTGACGATAGCGCAGAACGCGTTCTGTCATCTCGCGCATGTTCGCCTCAAACTTTTCCGTTGAGGACATCTTGCCGGTCAATCGGGCTGCAAATAAGTTCATAGTATTGGGGTTTAAATGATTTACTGTTTGTGTGTTCTGTTACTTAAGCCGGATGATTATGCATCAATCTTGGCATAGGTTGCATTCTGTTCGATAAACTCGCGTCGCGGTGCCACCTCGTCGCCCATCAGCATTGCTATGGTGCGGTCGGCTTCGGCTGCGTTTTCTATCGTTACTTTTTTCAGCATACGGCGGGCAGGGTCCATGGTGGTTTCCCACAACTGCTCATCAGACATCTCGCCCAAACCTTTGTAGCGTTGAGTCTTAATCTGTTTCTCGTCGCCGTTGCCGTATTTCTGAATGAAGGCGTGGCGCTGTTGGTCGTTCCAGCAATACTCTTTGTAGTTGCCTTTCTGGCAGAGGTAAAGCGGTGCCATTGCGATATACAAGTGCCCTTGCTCAATAACGGCTTTCATGTGGCGGAAGAAGAATGTCATGATGAGGGTGGCAATATGTGCACCATCGACATCAGCATCGGCCATGATAATCACTTTGTGATAACGTATCTTAGAGAGGTTGAGGGCTTTCGGGTCTTCTGCTGTGCCGATGGTAACGCCTAAGGCGGTGAAGATATTACGTATCTCTTCACTCTCAAAAACCTTGTGCTCCATTGCTTTTTCTACGTTTAGAATCTTACCGCGGAGTGGCAGGATTGCCTGATGGAAACGGTCACGGCCTGTCTTCGCCGTACCGCCTGCAGAGTCTCCCTCGACAAGGAAAAGCTCGCACTCGGCAGGGTCTTTCGACTCGCAGTCTGCCAGTTTACCGGGCAGTCCGCCGCCGGATAGCGGTGACTTGCGCTGAACGTTCATTCTCGCATTGCGAGCCGCAATACGGGCCTGTGCTGCAAGGATAACCTTCTCTACAATCTTCTTGGCATCGTCAGGGTGCTCCTCAAGATAATTGGTAAGTGCTTCGCCTACGGCTTGATTAACCATACCGGCCACTTCGGAGTTACCGAGCTTGGTCTTGGTCTGACCTTCGAACTGAGGTTCTGCTACCTTCACCGAGATAACGGCAGTCAAACCTTCACGGAAGTCATTGGGGTCAATGGTTGACTTGCCTTCTTTGTCACGAAGTTTGGCTTTCTCCAACAGTTTGCTTTCCTCTGCGTATTTGTTCATCACGCGCGTCAATGCAGAACGGAAACCGGCCACGTGACTACCGCCCTCAATGGTGTTGATATTGTTAACGTAGCTGTGTACGTTCTCATTGAAGTCGGTATTATATATCATAGCCACCTCTACAGGTGTGCCGTACTTGTCGGTGTTAAGGTGAATGACGTCTGAGATGAGCGGTGTGCGGGTCGAGTCGATATAACGAACAAACTCGCTCAAACCCTTCTCTGAGTAGAATACTTCTTTTTTGTATTTTCCCTCCTCTGTCTTTTCGCGGTAGTCGGTCAGAGAGATGTGGATACCGGCATTCAGGTATGCGAGTTCGCGCATACGGTCAGCCAGCCTGCCCCACTGATAAACTGTTTCTGTGAAGATGCTGTCATCCGGCCAGAACTGAACGTATGTACCTGTTCTGCCTTGTTCCCAACGTCCGGTTGCTTCACTAATGTCTATCACATGAACGGGTCCGAGAGGCTTACCCTTGGCATAGTCCTGACAATGTATCTGTCCGTCACGGTACACTTCAACGTGCATGTGTTTCGACAGGGCGTTCACGCAACTCACACCTACACCATGCAAACCACCGGACACCTTGTACGAGTCTTTGTTGAACTTACCGCCGGCATGCAGTACGGTCATTACTACCTCAAGAGCGCTCTTGTGCTCCTTGGGGTGCATGTCAACAGGAATACCGCGACCGTTGTCTTGAACGGTGATGCTGTTGTCCTCATGAATACCGACTGCTATGTGGTCGCAAAAGCCGGCAAGCGCCTCGTCTATTGAGTTGTCAACAACCTCATAAACCAAGTGGTGGAGACCTTTTATTGAGATGTCTCCGATGTACATGGCCGGTCTTTTTCTTACCGCCTCTAATCCTTCCAGTACCTGAATACTTTCGGCACCGTAATTTTCAACTTGTTCAATCTGTTCTTCCATTATATTTTGTTGTTTCGTGTAAATATTCGAATAGGAAATGTCGTGCTGTTGCACAAAAGTTTACAAAGTTACACAAAATCCTTGAATTACACAACAGAAAAATTAAATAAAAATACGGAAAACGTCTCCTGTGGCAAATAAACGCGCTTCTGCGCCGTTTCCCGTCTTGCCGACCCCCTGTCGAAATGCACCGGCAAATGTCCTTAAATCGAAGATTTTGAGATTTTGTTTGTAGAAGTCGCAAAAAAGCAGTAACTTTGCAAAACGGTAGTGTTAATAGTGTATTTCAACCTCTGATTAAGTAAAATGTTTTATTATCTTTTTAATTATCTTCAGTCCTCTTTCGGTCACTTTGCCGGAGCCGGTTTGTGGCAGTATATCTCGTTCAGGGCAATCATGGCGGGCGTTATAGCTCTGCTCACGTCAATGTGGTTCGGAAAGTATTTTATCAGGTTGCTTCGTCGTAAGCATATCAGTGAGACGCAGCGTGATGCCAAGACCGACCCGTTTAATACAAAGAAAGTGGGGGTTCCTACGATGGGAGGTATAGTTATCATAGTGGCTATACTGACAGGAGCTTTGCTTATGGGAAAACTCGGGAACGTGTATATGCTTCTTATGCTTATTACTACGTTACTGCTTGGAGCTTTGGGATTTGCTGACGATTATATTAAAACTTTCCGCAAGAACAAGGACGGTCTGAACGGATGGATAAAGATAGCCGGTCAGGTAGCACTCGGACTCTTGGTCGGTTTAACTCTTCGTTATGCGCCGGCTGCCGTGATGAATGAGACTGTGGAGGTGCGATATGTGGTCGGCAGTACGGCAGACGCCGGTGACGACAATACGTATGTGGCAGAGCAGATAGTAAAGAGTCCTGATGTAAAATCGACAAGAACAACCATTCCTTTTGTGAAAAACCACAATGCCAATTACGCAGACCTGTTCTCATGGCTTGGCGAACCATATATGTATCGTGCCGGATGGATACTCTTCGTAATGATGATAATCTTTGTAGTAGCTGCGGTATCTAATGGTGCTAATCTGAATGACGGAATGGATGGTATGTGTGCCGGCAATTCTGCAATCATTGGTATAGCATTAATTGTTTTGGCCTATGTGAGCGGCTCAACTGTGTGGGCGGATTATTTTGATGTGATGTACATACCCGGTAGCGAGGAACTGGTTGTGTATCTTGGTGCCTTTGTCGGGGCACTAATCGGTTTTCTGTGGTACAACACCTATCCGGCGCAGATATTTATGGGCGATACGGGCAGCCTTACTATCGGTGGCATTGTGGCTGTGTGCGCTTGTATCATTCATAAGGAGTTGCTCATCCCTATCCTATGCGGGGTGTGGCTCGTGGAAAGTTTGTCGGTTATAGTGCAAACACAAGTGTTTAAATTCACCAAACGTAAGGGACACCCTGTACGGACGTGGAAAAGAACACCTGTTCATGACCACTTCCGTACCTCGCTCGAGCAGGTGGACCCGATGAGCACGGTTTTCTTCAAGGGAAAGCAGGAGTTGCATCATGAGAACAAAATTACAGTGAGGTTTTGGCTCGTGACAATCATTCTTGCTGCGTTCACTATTCTGACGCTAAAGATAAGATAATTTTGAAAAATCATGCTCTAATTTTGTTATTTAGAGATTTTTTTGTAACTTTGCAGTGCTGTTGTCGGGCGGGAGTGTTCGTCCGGTATGGCGATAAGGCAATTTATATCAATATTTAAAATCAATTTATACAATGAAAACATTTTTGCAATATCTTGGAATTTTCCTTGTTTTGTGTGGTGTTATCTGCTTGGTAGTGTATTTTTTTGCAGTGCCGAGCAATGCTTTGCTTGCCACCTCGCTTGTACTTGAGGTAGTAGGTATTTTGGGCTATATACTCATCAACAAATACGTGCAATAATCAAAGCTTTCTAATGACGCAAGGATGCACGAGGATGATGAATTGACAGGTACTGCTATCGCAGGCGACGAGTCGGGCGAGGAGGTGGTTATTGCCTCGGATATAGCAGCGGATGAGAATGATGCACAGTCGGAAGAGACTGTGCAACATTCGTCATATAGGCCACAGTCTAACGCCTTTAACGATGCTGTCAAGTATCATCTTACGGGCATGTATCAGGACTGGTTTCTGGACTATGCTTCATACGTTATTTTGGAGCGGGCTGTTCCAAATGTATATGATGGATTGAAGCCTGTACAGCGCCGAATCCTACACGCTATGAAGTGTGTGGACGACGGCAAGTACAACAAGGTGGCTAACATCGTCGGGCAGACGATGCAGTATCACCCGCACGGTGACGCTTCCATCGGTGATGCTCTCGTGCAACTCGGTCAGAAAGACCTGCTAATCGATTGTCAGGGAAACTGGGGCAATATTCTTACCGGTGACGGTGCTGCTGCACCGCGATACATCGAGGCAAGGCTTTCGAAGTTCGCGTTGGAGACGGTTTTTAATTCCAAGACAACACACTGGATGAAGAGTTACGACGGGCGCAAGAACGAGCCCGTCAATCTGCCGGTCAAGTTCCCGTTGCTGCTTGCGCAGGGAGTGGAAGGTATTGCTGTGGGGCTTAACTCGAAGGTCCTGCCGCATAACTTCTGTGAGCTTTGTGATGCTGCTCTTGCCTATCTCAAAAACGAAGATTTTCGCCTCTATCCGGACTTCCCGACAGGGGGAAGTATAGACGTGTCAAAGTACAATGACGGCGAAAGGGGTGGTGTGGTGAAAATCCGTGCCAAAATTTCGAAGATAGACCCGAAAACGCTTGAGATAACCGAGATTCCATTCGGTACTACAGTCCCCAAACTGATAGAGTCGGTACTAAAGGCAAACCAGAAGGGAAAGATTAAAATCCGCAAGGTGGAAGACCTTACTGCTGCAGAGGCGGATATTGTTATCACCCTGCAGCCGGGTGTGTCTTCTGACAAAGCCATCGATGCGCTGTATGCCTTCACCGATTGCGAGCTTTCTGTTTCTCCGAACTGTTGCGTTATACAAGACAAGACCCCGGTCTTTACTAATGTCACCAGCTTGCTTAAGCAGTCGGTTGACCACACAATGGCACTGCTTAAGTGGGAATTGGAAATCCAAAAAGGAGAACTTGAGGAACAACTGTTCTTTACATCGCTGGAGCGTATCTTCATCGAAAATCGTATATATAAGGAAGAAGGTTACGAACAGGCACCTGACAAGGAAAAACTAATAGTATTCGTCGATAAGGCTCTTGAACCGTGGAAGGACAAGCTGCTCAGAGAAGTACGCCGAGAGGATATAGAGCGTTTGTTCGAAATACGCATGATTCGTATCACGCGTTTCGATTCGAAGAAAGCAGATGAACTGATACGCGATTTGAAGAAGAAAATCGAGGGTGTCAAGTATAACCTGTCGCACCTGACGGAGTACACTATGCAGTGGTTCAGCGGACTGAAAGAACGATATGGTGCCCGCTATCCACGCCGAACAGAGGTGCGTAATTTCGCCGCTATCAATGCACAGACCGTTGTCGAGGCTAATGAGAAACTATATATCAATCGCACCGATGGATTTATAGGAACAGGACTCAAGAAAGATGACTATCTGTTCGATTGCTCCGACATGGACGATGTGATACTCTTCTACCGTGACGGAAAATACAAGGTTGTGCGTGTGGCGGACAAACTCTTCGTCGGGCAGGATATCCTGCATATTGCTGTCTTTAAGAAGAACGATGTGCGGACTATCTATAATGTCGTTTATCGTGACGGCAAGAAAGGAACGTGTTTCTGGAAACGTTTTGCGGTAACCGGCATTGCACGTGACAAGGAGTATGACCTTACGCAAGGCAAACAGGGGTCACGAGTGATGTATTTCTCCGCTAATCCCAATGGTGAGGCGGAAACGATAAGGGTGCAACTCAAACCGGCGTTTCATCTCAAGAAGGATGACTATACGATGGATTTTTCCACTCTCGCTGTCAAGAGTCGTACCGCAAGGGGAAATGTGCTTACCAAATATGAGGTCAAGGCTATCTCTCTTCGTTCCAAAGGTGCATCTACTCTCGGCGGCAGACAGGTGTGGTTCGACCCTGATGTGCTACGCATTAATTATGACGGAATGGGTACATATCTCGGTGAGTTCCAAAGTGATGACCACGTGCTTGTTATCACCCAATCCGGAGACTATTACCTGTCCACATTCGACCTTACAGCACATTTCGACGATAATATACGCATTATTGAGAAGTACGATGCCGACAAGACGTGGTCGCTCATACTTTGGGACGCAGAGCAAGGTTATTATTATGGCAAACGCTTCCTCTTGAATGCCTCTCAAAAATCGCAGAACATGCTCGGAGCTAATCCTGAGTCGTATATTGTCCTTCTTTCCGATCGTGACGAGGCGCTATTCAAAGTAACGTTTAAAGACGAGAACCGCGAAGCGCTTGAGTTGCTTATGAGTGAGTTTATAGCTGTTAAAGGTTCTTCTGCCCGAGGCAAACGCGTTACCACTTATGATGTGGCTGCTTTCGAGGATATAACCCCTGCACCTGTAGAACAGGAAAAAACGAACGACTCGGAGGAACCTGAAGATGTAGAAGATACTGATAATTCGGAAAATCCGGATATCCCGGAGCACTCTGATATTTCTGACGACAAGGATGTTTCAGATGACTCAGAAGACTCCGATGATTCAGAATCCCCGGAATCCTCTGAAACCTTGGAAACCTCAGAATCTTCGGATAATCCCGAAAACTCGGATGATTCAGCTGTTCCTGACCCTTTAGCCGGAATAAAACTTGAGATATCCGCCGGTATGCCGGAGGATAGTCTTCCGATTACGCCTGATTCTGACGGACAAATGTCGCTATTCTGAGGCAGACCATTCCGTCAGTAACTTATCTGCACTTGTCCGTTTCTCAGAGCATAGGCGATTGAAACGAAAGGTGTATAATACATCCTGACAGATTAAATTACGATTCTATAGTAAATAATAAAGGCGGGCAATGTTTGATTACCCGCCTTTATTATATTCGGATACTCCGGTTATGAGAAGAATATACCGCCATTGATGTCAATGTTGGTTCCTGTTATGTAGTCAGAGTCGTCACATGCGAGGAAGCATACAAGGTCTGCTACATCTCCGGCATCACCTTCGCGCCGTAGCGGGTAAATGCCTTTCATTCTCTCGCGGTTTTCAGGTGTGTTGAAACGGTCGTGAAATGATGTTGCAATTGTACCCGGAGCAACGGCGTTTACGCGAATACCATCAGGTCCAAGCTCTTTTGCCATGGAACGTGTGAAGACGGCTACTGCACCTTTGGCTGTTGCGTACATCGATGCACCATTACCGCCGCCATCACGAGCTGCAAGTGAGGAGAAGTTGATGATAGAGGAACCGTGAGGCATGTGAGGAACAACTTCACGAGTACACAACCAGCAGCTTTTCATATTGACATCCATCAGGAAATTATACCAAGCTTCATCCTGCTCTGTAATCTTTTTTCTTCCAACTATACCGCCAACAACGTTTACGAGGACATGAATGTCGTTGCCAAATGCTTTGACGGCTTCGTCAACAATGTGCTTGACATCGGCGGCTTTTGTCATGTCGCCTTGTACGATATGTGCTACTCCGCCAAACTCTTCAATCATTCGTTTGGTCTCTTTGGCATCATCTTCGTTGTCAAAATAGTTAACAACAACTTTTGCTCCTTCTGAAGCCAGTTTCAGAGAGACGGCTCTTCCGAGGTCTCGTGCGCCACCGGTAACAATGGCTACTTTGTTTTCAAGTCTTTTCATTTTTATTTAGTTTTAATGTAATGTACAATCAATTTACATGTCATGACTGATATTTTTGCCGAATATAAAAACGCAGCAAACGCTTATCGGCACAAGCACTGCTCCCATAATGAAGAAAGGTGTCCAGTTATCACCTGCTGTGAGCATTGGTATGAAGCAGATGGACAGAATCGTTCCAAGAGTGGCAGCAGCTCCGCCTAAGCCGGCTAATGAGCCTACGCTCTTACCGGTGTACATGTCGCTTGCAAGGGTCTGTATGTTGTTCATTGTAAACTGAAATCCGAAGAGAATGACAGCCATGCAGCATACAGCCGGCATCGGTTCGTGCACGAATGCCACGTAGATAAGGGCCGGCAGGGTTATTATTCCGCCAATTACGATGGATGTTTTGCGGGCAAAATTAATTGTCCTTCCTGCACTTACCAAATGACTTGATACCCAGCCTCCGGCTATTGAGCCAAGCGCTGCTCCGACGTATGGAATCCACATGTGAGCTGCCAATGCTTTCAAATCCATCTGGTATTTCTGCCCGAGGTAGATAGGCAGCCAGGTGACGAACATCCACCATACAGGGTCAAGGAAAAAGCGGGATAGTATAACGGCGTAACTCTTGCGACGGGAGAGTAGTTGCCCCCATGACAGACCTTTGTCGTTTGTGACTTTGCACTCCGGTTGCCCCGATATAATATAGTCTTTCTCTTGTTCTGTAATGTACGGGTGATCTTTCGGACCGGTTTTTCTCAGCCACAACCATGGTATTATCCAAAGAGGAGCCAATGCACCAATAATAATAAAGGTCATTTTCCAACCCACAGCAGCGCATATCAGTGCAATTAAAATAGGTGCGAGTATGGCGCCTATCGATGCTCCTGCGTTGAATAAGCCTTGAGCCAATGCCCGTTCTTTCTGCGGAAACCACTCGGCATTGCTTTTCACTGTTCCCGGCCACGGACCGGCCACGCCTAAACCTAAACCTGCACGGTAGGCACAAATGGACTTGACACCTGTGGCAAGTGACATAAGCATGTCGCTTATTCCCCATATCAAGGCAGAGAACGTGAAACCTAAGCGTGTGCCGATTTTGTCATACAATTTGCCTGAAAGCATTTGTGAAATGCCGTAGGCTACCATGAAAAACATGTTGATGTAAGCAAACAATTCTTTGCTGCGGCTGTTAAACTCCGTGTCACTCATGCCCTCACGGTCAATTAGACCAAGGTCATCAACGATGTGAGCCCACATGATGCCAAGGGTGTTGCGGTCAAGGTAGTTGATAATGGTGACAAGCACTATCAGTGCCAATATCCACCAGCGTAAACCTTTTATTTTCATAGGAAGTCTGCTCTCATTGGTGAGAATGTATCTATCAATATGCCCTCTTCCAGACAAACGCAACCATGCAGTTCGTCAGGTGCTATGTAATATGCATCGCCGGCAGAGAGAACTTTCTTTTCGTTACCGATTTGTAACTCAAATTTGCCGGATGCAACGTATGTTGCCTGCGAATGGTAGTGCTCATGAGGGCTGCCTATTGCGCCTTTTTCAAAGCATACCTTTACGAGCATCAGTTGACCGTCGTAGGCCATTACTTGACGACGAATACCGGGAGAGGGATTCTCCCATTTAGTGTCTTTTTCATAGACAAAACTTGTACTGCGAGTTTTCATAGTTGTATGTTAAAGATTGTTTTTAGTATCCGGAGGACATCATCTCATCACTTAGGATTATTTGTTTTTTGCTGTTCTGTAGCGTCAGTTCCACCGTGGTAGTAGAATCTGTTGTTTCTATTACCCGTATTTGTTCCACAGGTGACTGCGCACCTTTTGTCAGTTCAAGATTGGGGTCGAATAACCCATGGGGAATTATAACAGATGCAAATACATGTTCTGCTTTGCCTTCCTGCCTGAAGATTACTGCCGGTTCGCTGCGCAGATTATTGTCGGGGTCGTTGGCTCCTGAGCGGACAAGAAAGACCTTTGCACCTGCTGTCGGCTCGACGGTGGTGATGACTGAATAGAAGCGGTCGTCCTGTAGTATAGTGAACCATGCATTGCCGGTAGTAAGAGTAGTCTCTCCCTCGTTCCATAGGTGCTGATATCCGTAGTTTCCCGTCATAGGATACAGAACGGTTCCATTCTTTTTTGCAGGAAAGGAACTGTTGATGAGATGTCCGTTATAGTGAACAGGCAGGTCATAGGTGTGACAATCCGGTGCGGTCAAACGAAAAACATCCAAGATAAAAGGAAACTCTGTTTCCTCGGTTTCAATCAGCGCCATTGTTCTTTTCATACGCACGTGTTTGTCAAGATAGGCGGTTGTGTCTGTCGCGCTGACGATGGCTGTAATATACGGTTGCTTACTGTCATTTACAACCAGATTGCCGATAATGGTCGGCGAATACTTCATGGATGTGTCGTAGTCACCGCCGAAATGCGACTTACAATCTACAACCGCAGTGTTGTGTGCTACGGTCTGCATTGCGTAGCTGTCATTCTCGTGAGTATATCGTCCGCCGCTCTTCGATTCTATATTCAGAAATCGTGCTGCGCCATAGTCGGTCAGTATCTCATGCCCATTGTCATACAGGCTGCAAGTCAACTTGTCGTAATGTCCGTGTGACAAGCCGTGTGACGTGGCCTTGAAGACTAACATGAAGTCGCTCGCTTTGCTGCTCCGTATGATAGCCAATCCTCCGTTTTCACCATTAGCCCCGTCATGATATAGTACTGATTGGTATTTAAAAGGCTCTGCTTTGCCGGCAGCAATGGCTTTTGCTGTGGTTATGCCTGCTGACGACAGTACGAACGAGCCTTGTTGCTGTGCTATGGACAGAAGTTGAGGATCATGTGATGCCCAGTAGGCGATATCTACTGCGGCAACAATTTCTTGTGTGCTGAAGGTTTTCTTTAGAGCATCGTTGGCGCGGATAATCTCGCCGTTATATGACTGCTGCAACAATGCATTTACCGCTTTGAGGAGGATTCCATCGCGTCGTTCGAAGATGTGCAGTTCAGGTTCGTTGAGTTCTATTGTTTGGGCAAAGAGCATAAACGGCCATATAGCGTACCTTAGATAATATGCACCTTCGGTGAAGTAACCTTCGGGTGAAAATAGTTCTTCCAGTTGCAGCAGAAAGCCTGACTTGCCATCTTTTTCCGAACCGTATAATGCTTTGTCCACAAGGTCTCTGTTACCGGTAGCATAACCTGTCATTCCTACGGCGGCATTGGCCCATGTGGCGTGATTGTGCATACGGTTAAAGGTTGCGTAGTTTGCCTCGGTGCCGTTTTCTACAAAAGCTGCTACACGGAAGAGCAGGTCGTTCTCTATGTGTGTGCGCACATCAGCGTCTAAATACTCATATACGCAGTCGTATGCCATGGCCGTGTGAAGTAGCCACACCGATTCGTTAAGCGTCTGCCAGAAGAGCTGACCGGGTACCGGTGAGCCTTTGTATGGGTGTTCGCCAAGAGTAGGGTATAGGTGCGCATATTCCAACAGCATATCGCGGACAAAGGCGGCGTAACGTTCCTCGCCTGTCACCTGATACATTATGCCGGCGTAATACATGGCATAGTAATTGTTTTTATGCTGCTCATGGGTATAACCGCCGGCGGCATGCTTAGGTACGGGTACGTCAATAGGCTTGGCAAGCGCCTCGTCTGCTGTGCGGCGAGCATACTCAAATGATGCGTCAAACACGGGATATTTTCCGTGTGACTGTGCTATCTGTTGTGCTGCTTCTGGAGTAAGTGACAAGCACGGATGCAAAGTTGGCCGGTGCTGACAGTTGCTGAAAACAAGCAAAAACGCTATTGGAAGAACTGATTGAAGATATTTCATGGTTTCGGCTTTTTTGAAATTGGTTAACCAATTATCCGACTGCAAAGATACAAATATTTTTTTATCCTCGCAAATGATAATGAAAAAAAGTGACATTTTGTTGTCACTTTATTTTCCTTGTGGTCTTGATGTGTATAGCTCCTGTTACTTCTTTCTCAGCGTTTCAGCGTATTTAAGCATGCCGTTTAAATGCTCTTTCATCATTTGTGCAGCCACCTCTGCTTGCTGATGCAGAATGAATTGATACATAAGCCGATGCTCTTCAAGCGGTTTGCTGTCAAGTGGTGAGCAGATGTTTTGACTTTGGTATATATTCATTATATCCGGTGTGATAAGCATTAGCATGGAGCGGAGGGTGGTATTACCGGAACCGGCAGCTATGCAGCGGTGAAACTCAAAGTCGGTTGTGTATAATTTTTTTTGGTCTCCCTTTTTGAATGCGTCTTCATAATTATTAAGGGCGGCTTTAATATCTTCCAAGTCTTTTTCGCTGCGTCGCTCAGCACAAAAACGCACTGCATTCACTTCCAGTATGGCGCGCATCTCGGCAAGCGAGGCGAAATCAAGGGCGTCAAGCTTAAGCACATCGGCAAACAGACCGTCAAGGGCTTTGACGTCCAAACCAACGATAAACGTGCCGCTTTGAGGGCGCGTCTCTACTATTCCGTAACTCTCCAAACTCTTTAATGCCGCGCGAACGTAAGTGCGGCTAATGCCGTATTCCTCAGCCATTTTGCGCTCTGCAGGAAGACGCATGCCCGGACGCATCTCGCCCGACTGAAGCTGCATACGAATGTGGCGAATAATGATATCGTGAGGTTGCTGGTCGTTGATGATATGTACGGTGTTGCTGTCCATATATATATATTGAGTGACTTTTTTTCTTATGATGATTTAACACTGTCTCGACTGCAAAGATAGTGTTTTTTTTCGATATTTACAATAATTTTCCCTATTTGTTTTGCTGTTTAAAATATTTTTACTATCTTTGCGGCAATTTGAATTGGTTAACCAATTTTATTTACTTAAATCTAAGCCTAAATTCACACAATCATGAAAAAATCATTCCTCGCGGCAACCTTCCTTATTCTATCCCTTGTTGTGTATGCCCAATACACCCAAGTATTGCCTTTGAATTATGAAGATTTCTTCCGTGCGGATGCTATTGCTGAGGATGGCAACGCTTTGGAACGTGGAGAGTACGAAACGACTACTGACGCAATCAACGCCAATCAGTGGAATAGAACAGGAAAAGATAGTGAAAAAGTTGAGAGTAGTCCTGTAGTTAGGGACAATACTCTTTCTTACGGCTCGTATATTGATAATGGTAAGGGAAAAGAAATACTCCTTGCAAACTTACCTCTCAACGGTACAAGCATTCAGGTACGTTCTTCTATTTATAGTCTGCAAAGCAAAAGTGTTTATACTAATGCGGAATATTATTTGGCGGCTCTCATCAATATTTCTCAAGCGACAGGTAAAGGTGATATACTTGCTTTTGACGGTAATCACACTGCTAATGCGCAGCGTGCTCGTCTTTATGTCAATAAGTCCGGTTCGGGTTTTTGTGTGGGATTAGGATGGAATGGAGACCCTACTATATGGAGCAGTGAACTGGCTTTTGGAACGACTCACCTTGTGGTTGTAAAAATAAAGCCTTTACAAGCCGGTAATACTGCGGAAAACTTAGAAACAGCAACTTTGTTTTTGGATCCTGATATAACAAAAAGCGAGGCGGCTAACACTGCATTAGCAGTCGTTGACGGAACGGCGGATATTTCCGGCGGCAAGGGGTTAAAATCAATCCGAGGCATAACAGTTCGTCAGCGTTCGAAACTGGCAGGCAGTATTGCAGGCTTGCGTTTAGGTACATCTTGGGAAGATGTTATACAGACAGATGAAATTGTTACACAAGAGAAGATTATAACCGATTTCACAGATGGTACTTGGGGAGATATTTCAGCTTCTGCCTATGCTTCCGGTGCATATCCTACTTCATCAATAAACGGCTTCATCCTAAATGCTGCCGGCATGCAAACAGGTAGCATTACGTATTCTGCAACAGGTGCACGGTTCTCAAATCGTATTTCTGTTGACAAATCAAATAATAATGGAATGGTTACTTTGCCGGCAGTTTCTGATATATCACACATCGTGGTGTATGCAAGTCCCGGAGATAATGATAGGGTAATAGAGTTGCAAATATTAGATTATGGTACAAATCAATGGGGAAAATTAGCTGATTATACGTGTGAAGAAAAGGGAATATGCTATCGTTTTTCAACAGTGATAAACCATACTGAACCAACATGTTTAAGGCTGGTAAATAAGGCTTCTGGACCAATATATATATGGAAGATAGAGACATACCCGATTGTAAGTTTGGCAAATGTTGTTACAGACTTTGCAAACACTGAAATTTGGGGGAGTCCGGACGCTACGTCATACTCTTCAGGAGGTTTCCCTACAAGCGAAATAGATAATATTAATCTTGTTAAAGCCGGTTTAGTTAAAAAAAGCATATACTATGAGTTGACAGGGGAATACTTATCACCAAGGCTGGAGGTTGATAAGAAAAGTAACGGGGGGATGGTTGTCCTTCCTGCTGTTTCAAGTGTTGCTCAAGTAGATGTATATGCAAGTGTGGGAGGCGAATATCCAACATTTACTTTAGACTCTTTTTGTTATAATAATGATACATGGGTTACCATAGAAACCTTCACTTGTGCTGAAAAGAACATTTGCTATCGTTTCAGCAAAATACTTAACAGGACAGATCCTACAAAACTACGAATTGCAAATGCAGACGGTAGTGTAAAGTATATATGGAAAATAGTGACCTATTCGGAATTGCCTGCTGACCTTGCCGTGCCAATGGCACAATCGGCGACAAATGTTTCTTCACATGCTTTTACGGCAAGATGGACGGCAGTGAGCGGTGCAACCGGATACAGGATAGCTGTATATAAAAGCGATGATACTCATAAGACAACCAAAATCGTGGAAGGTGATATTACCCAATTTAATATTACTAACTTAGACGCTTCTACGTCTTACTACTATAAAGTGTCGGCTATAGGTGACGGCATAACGACCGTTGACTCGTATCTGTCAGAAGCCGTGGATGTAACAACCACTGCTGATGCTGCTATTGCAGAGTATTATACTCGTTCGGTGACCGCCGGCAACTATGGTACTATTTGCTTGCCGAGGGCGTGCGAAGACCTCCTGTCTTCGGGGGGGGTGTTCTTCGCAGTCGCGGGCAAGGTGCTGGAAGCCGGCAAACTGAAAGAGGTCGTGTTTGAGGAAGTAACAACTCTTGAAGCGGGTAGGCCTTACGTCTTTCTTGCTTCAACTTCGGAAATCAATGTTCCGATGACCGGCGACGCAGTGGGGACAGCGGGTAGTCACAACGGACTGATTGGCTCGTTTGAAGTAAAGAAAGTTAGCAAATCGGAGTATAACTATGTGTTAAGTAATAACCTGCTTTATTGCGCCAAAAACACGCAGTATTATGTAGGAGAGAACCGTGCGTACTTTAAAATCGATGAGATACCCGAGATAGGAGGGGTGGCTCCGGCTCCGGGAAAAAGGCAAGTCAGAATGAGCGTAGCGGAGACGGATATGGCTACTGCTTTGGAAGATACAGAGCAGACGACTACTGCTCGTAAGTTGATACTTGACGGTCGTTTGCTTATAGAAAAAGACGGCAGATACTACGATGCTCTTGGAAATGTTTACTAACCAGATAATATTTGAAACCATGAAACAGCAATATAAAAGTCCTATCGCTAAAACCTTCAAGTTGCAGTCGTCGCAAGTATTGTGTTCTTCCCCTGACGGTGTGCCCTTTGTCGGTCTTGGCTCCGGAGAACTGGATCCGAACGCCATCGGAGACTAAAGTCTAAAATGTTAAAACACATCCAATATGATGAAACTTATAAAACGTATATTTACACTTAGTGTTATTATTTTCTCAGCAGCCGCTGTACAAGCGGCTGTAGTGCTTGTTGAGGACTTTAACTACACGTCAGGTACTGCCCTTGAGGGGCAAGGCGTACCTTCGGCGTGGACTGTTTCCACGAAAGCTGATAATGCGGTGGTTGCAACGCCGAGTTTTACGGTTAGCAACACAGCGCTAACAAAGGAATATTATGGTGCAGGGACGTCTGCTAACGGTTTGGGAGTTACATTACCTCAGGCAACACTTGCCACAGCAGGTAAGCAACGAGTGTTATATAAGACGTTTGACTCCGGCAATACCATTAAGAGCGGTGCTTTATATGCGGCATTTCTTGTCAGTGTCGCCACGCCGTCGGCTAATACGCGCGACTTCATGAGTTTTGAGGGCAGCACCGGAACCACACAGCGCGGCAGGTTGTTCACCAAACAGAGTGGCAGTGGCTATCAGCTCGGAGTAACGAGAGCCAACACAACACCGGTATGGTCTGAGATGCTGGAGAAAAACCACACTTACCTTGCTGTGCTCAAATACGAGTTTGTAGAAGGCACACTGAACGATGAGGCTACTCTCTTTATCAATTTTCCACAAGGCTATAGCGAGTTGTCAGCGGAAGTACAGGCAAAAGCGGTTAAGAGTACCGATTTTGACGCTGCCACTAATGACCCTTCAGGTCTGAAAGCCTTCTCTATCAAACTGCGTGACGGAGGCTCGGCAATACAATTATCCCACCTTCGTATAGCTACCACATGGGACGAAGCGGTTAACTATACCGGACCTGCTGTACAGCCGGAGGATGAGTATAAGCCTAAAACACATTTTGAAGAAGGTTTTGACTCTAATGGTTCTTGGACCATTATCGGAGCAGGAGCATCCACCTCGAAAAACCATGGCGACTACGGAAGCGCATCACGCTCAATCTCTTTCAACAAGACAGAGGCGGCAGATAAGTGTAACCATGCGCGAATGATTTCGCCTGTTGTCAATACGGCAGGAGTCCTTAGGTTCTGGCTTACCGGAAGTGCCAACGAGACGAGGGGAAATATAATGGTGAGCAAGATTACAGGAGGCGACACTATTGATGTACAGTATCTTGAGGGACCGTTTGGTAAAACATGGACGGAATATCTGATTATTCTTAACGATGCCTCGCCGGCCATCAAGGTCATGCTTACCGTGAGCGATTGTGGATTAGGGGCGGGCACGTTGTATATTGACGATGTTTCGTTGACAAGCTTCTCGCCCGGACAAAAACCGCAAATCAGCAATGTGTCTCTGACTCGTCCGTTCCCTTCAGCCGCTGCTCCGACAAGCGTCGTTGCAACCATCAGTGCCGGAGAAGACGACCGCTCTATTGCTGCTGCATCGGTACTTTGGGGATATGACGCAGCCACATCAGAAGGAACGATAGGTATGACTTTGTCAGGGACCATATATAGGTCGAGTGCCTTGCCGGCAGGCCAGGCAGGAACTGTTGTTTATTATCGCGTTGTCGCTTTTGATAACTTTTTTGTCAGTGATACGAGTGAGGTGCAGTATGTAACCGTTTATAAAGACTATAACAACCACGTTGGTCCGTTGGTTATTCCGGGTGGCGAGAGCTATTCTCTTACATCCGGTGCGGAGGGACTTCGTGTTAATTTTGGAACAGACGGGGCTACAAGTAGCATTAGTGTTGTCAGTGCAGGCAGAGTAACCAACTACACCGGTTCAGGACAGCAAACGACAGGAGACCTGCAAGTGACAGCAGAGCCGGGTGAAGGTATCACTATTATAAACACAGCTAATACAGAGCTACATGTAGAGGAAATAATGTACAACACTTTCCGTCCTGTGGTCTTCTTGGAGCGTCCTGTCACTCTGCAACTTTATCCACGTCGTGCCGATGGTAATGCAGAGGTTAAAATCTGTGGTCTGACACAGCAGAGCGGCATAGACACGTTGGTGTTTGTTATGAAACGGAACGGGGTATTGGTTACCGAGACGAAAACTCCGGTACAAAAGAATGTGCACTTTGCCACAACATTCGAAATACAAGCAGAACCGGCTGAATACAGATTTGAATATCGTTTATCCACTGATGCTTCTGCGCAAAACATTTTGTTAGCGGACAGTGTAGTTGCCGGTGATGTGTATCTTATTGCCGGCCAGTCCAATGGTGCTGCTGCCGGCTCGGGCAATCCTAATGTGACTAATGAGTTTTGGCGAAACTTCGGCTGTGTGCAGAAGACGGTTGACTATAATCCTGCTGACACCACATGGGGGCTCAGTAACTCTGCCGGATGGGGATACGGACGGATGTATTACAACGGCTGGTCAGGATATATCATGCAGCGTAATCTGCTTCAGGAGCAGAACATCCCGACGGCTGTACTTAACATCGCTATCGGTGGCAGTTCGCTCAACCAGAACATGCCGAATGAAGAGAACCATGAGGACCTGAGCACTTTCTATGGCGAGGGACTCTATCGTATGCGAAAGGCCGGATTGACAGACGCTGTTAAGGCTATTATTTGGGTGCAAGGCGAGAGCGACCAAAACGGACTGTATGAGGACTATGCCATGCGCTTTGACAGGTTATACAACGCTTGGAAACAGGATTATCCTAATGTAGAGCGTATATACCTTAGTCAAATCAATGTCGGCTGCGGAACCAGTCCCTATGCATCGGAGATGCGTGAGATGCAACGCATGTTCGGCGAAATTTATGATGATGTTACTGTAATCACCAATATCGGTATCACTATCCGTTATGATAGTTGCCATTACGTGGACGATGGATATGATCGGCTCTATACGCAATATACACAACTTATCGAGCGAGATTTTTATGGCAGAACTTTTGATCGTCCGCTTACCTCACCTGCTGTTCTTTCTGTTCGCTGGACAGATGAAACAAAAACCGGTATTGCTATACGCTTCGACCAGGAGATGGTTTGGCCGGATATTATGTGGGGACGCGATATGAAGGATTATTTCTACGATGAGAATGAACAACCTATCCCGATGGTTAGCGGTGGTGTGGATGAAGCAGACAGGCACACTGTTCTACTAACCCTTTCACCTTCAGCTGCCAGACCGACACACCTTACTTATGGTCCTGATAATTATGTGTATAGTGCTACACGTGGAATGGATACGCTATATGTTGACCCATGGCTGAGAAATAGCGACGGTTATGCTGCGCTGACATTCAACCGCTACCCGATAGCTGAGCATAATATGACAGCGTATGATAAGGTGGAAGATGACAGTTTCTTAAGAATAGAAGGTGATGAACTGATTGTGGAAAGCACGATAGGCGTTGACTCCATTACTATTTATTCCGTGTTGGGAAGGGTGGTGTCACAAGTTGCCGGTCAGAGATGTTCGCTACACACCTTGCCTAAAGGAATATATAGTGTCCGAATCTCTTTGCGTAATGGAGAGGGACTGAGCACGAAAATACGAATGTAAATAACCACTACAAAATTCTATTGTCATGAAAAAAATTTCCGCTCTGATGTTATGTGTAGTGCTTGGGTTGTCGAGCCTGCACGCTGCTGTATGGTTGGACGAGAGTTTCAACTATGCCGATGGTCCGCTTGAGCAGACAACTAATGGTTTGGAACTGCACAAATGGATGTGCTCTCTTAAGCCTGCAGATGCTAATGGAGTGTCACCGCAGGTTGTGAACCGTAATCTTACTTATGCCGGTTATCCCGGCTCGGGTAAGGGCAAATCGGTAGTACTGGACGCTGCTGTCGGTGCTGATGCTTCGTCGCAACGAATAAGTGTATATTACTTGGATACTCTTGGACAACGTGACACAGTGGATATGTATGCTGCTTTTCTGCTTAAACCTGTTTCTACGCCTAACACTTCCGGTCGTGACCTTGCTGTGTGGGAGGGTTCTGTCGCCAGTTCGATGGTAAGAGGACGACTGATGATGGTGAAGCCGAGTAGCAGTAGCGACAAGGTGCAGTTGGGTATCTCGAAAAACAATAGCAAAGCAACATCACAACTGTCACCGGAGATTCAGGTGGGTTCCGTTGTTCTTGTTGTGATGAAATATGAGTATCATCCCGGTCAAAAGAACGATGTGCTTAAGTTGTGGGTTAATCCTACGCTTAACACCTCTGAGGCTGCTAATACAGCCCTCGTATGCGCGGATGCAGACATCTCCGCCAACACTGATATGATTGTTCGCGGCTTTGGTCTGCGTCAACGCGGCAATGGAGCAGAAATCAGTGGATTACGGATTGCTACAACTTGGGAGGATGCGCTTGGTATGCAGGCAGACGGGCTACTTCTTGAGAGTAGCGTTCCTGTACAAAATGGAAATATTTCCCCGTCTTCTACAGCATTGCAGCTTGTGTTTAACAAACCTGTAGCTATAGGAACTGCAGTTGTAACGCTTACAGAGATTGGCGGAGCAACGGTTAATCTTACTCCTGTTGTCAGTGACAAGAACGTTAGTTTGCCGGTTAGCCTTGCGCCGGAAAAGGATTATCAACTTACTATTCCTGCGGGTGCTTTCATCAGTGGTACAGCGCAGAATGTGGCGATAACTATCAATTTTACGACCAGGAATCCTGATGTTTATGCTGTCGAAGAGTTTGACTATGCTGTTGGTTCTGCTCTTGAGGGACAAGGCGGCTGGGTCGTTAGTACCGCCACTGCAGATCAAGGTGGTGCGAGTCCAAAAGTAGGAGAGGGGGCGCTCACGTATGAAGGCTACGGAGCGTCAGGCCGAGGACACAGTATGCTTCTTGACAGTGTAGAGCAGGAAATCACAGGAGAACTGAAGAGAAACACATTACTGCCTTTTACTAACGACAAGCTGAGTACGGAAGATGGGGGAAATGTGGTATATACTGCATTTATGATAAGCATGAGCGAGATGGGCTCAACCTCAGGCAAAGATATTTTCTCATACATCAAGCAAGGGGCAAATGATGGTGCGAATACTACTATGCGCGGACGTGTGCAGGCGCGCATAGTTAAAGACAAGATGGTGTTCGGTATTCGTAAAAACAGTCAGGAAATAACTCAGTGGTCTGACTCTATAGAAAAATCTGCAACGGCTTTACTTGTGGTAAAATACATCAACCGAAGCAGCTCGAGTGCTAATGAGGCTGACGAGTTCTATATGTATGTCAATCCCGACCCTGCAAAGACTGAAGCAGAGAATAGTGCTGTTATGCTGACGGCTGATGGTAATGATACTGATGGTGGGGCTGACCTGCGATATATATGTTTCCGTCAAATGAAATTACAGGCCACGGTTAGTGGTATTCGTGTGGCAAAGACATGGGAGAGTGCTATGGCCTATGCGGATGGACAGGGCAGTCATGAGGATGCTTTGGATAATTTGCAGACGAAAGACGCAGGTGGCAGCAAGCTATTCATGAACGGGACTATATATATAGTTCGTGACGGTAATGTGTTTACCATTACGGGTATAAAAGTAAAATAACACTATAAATCATACAACTATGAAAAAACATCTTTTAACAATTGCTGCAGTGGTCTTCGCAATGACCCTGCATGCTAACGTCGTTTTTGACGAAAGTTTTGATTACACAGTAGGTGAGGCAATAGCTTCTGCCGATAATTGGACGACTACCGGTGATATAACCCAGGGAGACGGACGCATTATCAGTGATGTGTCACTCAGTTACTCTGATGCAGGAGGCGAGTATGTCTTGTCGGGTGGCTCAAAGTCGCTGAAACACAACTATGCTTCCAACAAAACAGGCAGCTCGAATGGTAAACAGTATCTCTCATATCGCTCCTTTACGGCAGTGGAGTCCGGGGCGGTGTATTTGAGCTACATTTACAAGCCGGATGGGAAACAAAATCAGTCCAATGGTGAGTTACTCGGCCTCACTTCCGGAACGTCGAACCCGTCAGCGCGTCCTTGGGTAGGTAAGTTGCCCGCGGGTACTATCGATGGTAGTGTATATCGCTTTGGACTTACAATGCGTTCGGGTACCTCTGCTGAAATTGTGTGGAGTGAATCATCCTACTCTGCTACAGAAGTGGTGTTTCTTGTGCTTAAATATGATATCACCAATCACTCTGCTTCACTCTTTATCAATCCGACGATTGGTTCTACAGAAGAGCCTGTAGCTGACTTGGTTGACAACAATGATGCAGAGCCGAGAGATAAGATTGACGCCATAATGTTCCGCAATCAGGGCGCCAGCAAATCCAACTATTATATAGGCGGTGTGCGCGTAAGTACTACATGGGCTGAGGCTGTTGCGAAAAAAGAGGACTCTACACCTGAGGTGATAGAGACTATTGAACGAATAGTAAGCAATTTCAGCGACACTGAGACCTTGGGTGAACCTTCTGCAAGTGCATACACCTCCGGTTCTTTCCCCAATGATTCCGTTGGTTATTTCGAGTGTACAGCTGCCGGCTATCAGGCTGGCAGTATCAACTACGAACTGACCGGTGAACGTTTTGTTAATCGTATTTCTATTGACAAATCAAACAATGGCGGCATGCTGACTTTCCCAGCCGTGGCTTCTTGTGCCGTGGTGGATATTTATGCAAGTTCAGGCTCTGAAAATCGAAATCTCACATTGCAGAAATATAATTATACAAGCCATACATGGAATGATGTACAAACGTTAGCATTTGCAGTGAAGGCAAGTTGTTATCGTTTCTCGGTAGCTATCAATAGCACTGAGGCTACCAAGTTACGCCTGGTTAATGCAGATGGCAGTACCAAGTATATCTGGAAGGTGGTTACTTATGCTTCTGTTCCTGCTAACTTGTCCGTTCCGTCTGTGTCTGCCGCTACAGATGTTACCGCTACCGGCTTTACTGCCAACTGGTCAGCAGTGGATGGCGCTGCCGCTTACCGTGTTGTGGTTTACGACGCTGACAACACTGTTGTTAAACGTCTTGTTGCACCGGCTGATGCTGTGTCTTTAGTAGTTGAAGAACTGTCGGCCGAGACGGCTTATACCTACAAGGTGGCTGCTGTCGGTGATGATGAGACAACTGTCGGCTCTGCTCTTTCAGAAGCACAGAGTGTCACTACTTCGGCTGATACGGAAACAATGCTTGACAATGTCGAAAATCAGCAGCAAAGCGTCAAGGTAATACGTAATGGTGAAGTGCTTATTCTTCGCGGAGAGAACACCTATAACGTACTTGGTAAAAAACTATAAGTCAATTGTAGTCTCTTCATGGGAAACAAATGAGACTTCGTGCACATATAGCTCTTCTTACTCTGCTCCTTATGGTAGTGGAGTTTGGTAGTGCGCGTACAATCAATGTATCGTCTGCCTCTGCGGTCAATAAGACTTGGGGGGCAGGCGATACGCTTGTCTTCTCACAAGGTACATTCTCAAATCAAAGTCTTGTTGTGCAGGGAACAGGCACTCAGTCACAACCTATAGTGCTGCAAGCACAAATACCCGGCAGGACAATATTGACCGGCTCGTCAACACTTACAATCAGCGGCACTTATATCGAGGTGTCCGGACTCGATTTTAGCGGTACTTATACCGGTAAAAATCATGTTATACAATTCGCTTCGGCTTCTTCGCATTGCCGCTTGACAGAATGTGCAATAGAGAGCTATAACACTACTAACGTTAATAAGGATTATAAGTGGGTGTCGCTACGCGGAAGTGACAATAGGGTTGACCATTGTCTTTTTGAGAATAAAACCAATATCGGCACTCTGTTTGTCGTTTGGCTGGAAACAGGAGTTATACCAAACCATAGGATTGACCACAACCGTTTCTTGACACGCACACCTCTTCTGGATGATAACGGTAAAGAACAGAACGGACAAGAGATAATCCGCATTGGTGACAGTAGTACCAGTATGCAGACTGCCGGATGCGTGGTGGAGTATAATTATTTCCACGAATGTGATGGCGAAATAGAGACAATCTCAAATAAGTCGTGCGGCAACGTATATCGTTATAATACATTCAACAGGTGCTCAGGAATGCTTACTTTGCGGCATGGTAACAACTGTTTGGTTGAAGAAAACTTCTTTTTAGGAAACGGGAAAAGCGGCAGTGGTGGGGTTCGTATTATTGGCGAAGGACATATTGTGCGGAATAACTATTTTTGCGAGCTTACAGGTAATAACTATCGGGCGGCAATCTGTATGGTGCGTGGTAAAGAGAACTCGGCGCTTAACGAATATTTTCAGGTAAAAAACGCCAATGTGTCAGGTAATGTGTTTGCTAACTGCAAAGAGGCGTTCTGTATCAATTATAACTCATCGTCTGATTGTACCCTTCCGCCGATTACCTCGCGTGTGGATTCTAATATTGTATTTAACTTTTCCGGCAAAAATAATTATGTGCTTAATATAGCATCATCCGGTGGGTCTGTAGTTTTTGCAGACAATATGTATAATACCGGCAAGTGGAAGAACTATACGGCTTCCTTGCCTGCGTGGAAGCAACAGACCGGAATGGCGGAGCCGCAACCGGATACAACACGGATGCCTTCTGAACTGAATACCGGACCGCTTTGGAGAGGAAGAACTACGGATTCCGCAACTCCGCTAATTACTACTGAAGGTAACCTTCAATCGAAAGGGGTGAAGGTGAGGATGGATGGAAAAGTGTATATTCGTCATGATAATGTTTTATATGATGTTATGGGGCGAATGACATATTTCATACCATTCTAATAGATTATTATAGAAGTTGAAAGTCATTGGCATGCCCGGTGCTGATGCACAGGGAGAGGGGCATAGAAGAAAATAGTGTTTTGAATGTTTCTTACAAACTATTTGAAACCCATATAGGGATATTTATCAATTATGAAAAAACAAACAATCCTTCTATTACTACTGTTATCATTAGCCTCAGTTGTGGCTCGTGGTGAGGTGTCGGTTAGCGGCAAGGTGGTTGATAATACCGGTGAACCGCTAATCGGCGTTAACATTCTTTTGCAGGGTACCACAAGCGGTACATTAACCAATTTCGACGGCGAGTTTTTCATGGATGTACCGTCTTCGTCATCCGTTTTGGTGGTTTCATATATGGGTTTTGAAACGAGAGAACTGAAAGCCGGAAACGGCATGTTAGGAACCATCATGCTCGAGGAAACGGCGCAGAACATTGATGAAATTGTTGTTGTTGGTTATGGTGTGCAAAAGAAATCACACTTGACAGGTGCTGTCAGCAAATATTCTGACGACAACCTCGGTAATCAGGCAGTGTCACGTCTTGACCAAGCATTGCAAGGCAAGATTGCCGGGGTTAATATCTCTAATGTATCATCAGAAGCCGGTTCTGCACCGCAAGTGAGAGTACGTGGTATGGGTTCAATCAGTGCAAGTAATGAGCCGCTTGTGGTGGTGGATGGATATCCGATGGCTGACGGACTGAGTTTTATTGATATGAATGATGTTGAGTCAATCGAGGTGTTGAAAGATGCGGCCTCTGCTGCTATATATGGTTCCAGAGGTGCTAACGGTGTGATCCTGATAACTACTAAAAGCGGAGATATTCAGAAAGCAAAGTACTCGATAAAAGCCTATACGGGATTCAAGCAGGCATATAAACTGCATGACCTGCAGGACTCTCATGATTATGTTCGTATGCTGTATGATGAGGCTGCATTAGGCGGAGCCGGTCCAACGGTGTCGGAAAAGGCGTGGCTCAGTATCGATAATCATACCGATTGGCAGCGAGAGGCACTGCGAAATGTAGCAAACATAACAAATGTGCAGTTCTCCGTCAGCGGGGGAAAGAAGGAGGCTAAGTATTACATTTCTGGTAGCTATACCGGCGACCAGGGCATTATGATTAACTCGCGTTATGACAAATTCAATGTACGCGCTAAAGTTAATGCTACTCTCTCTAAGTACGTGGAGATAGGTGTAAATATGTCCCCGTCTTACACCAAACGTGAGTCGCCTGCTACCAATTTCATCGATTTCTATAGAACATATTCTTGGTTGCCTGTTACACATACTGAAGCCACAGCGGCTCTAACCGGTCAGCCTATTGGCAGTTATGCTCATGGTCGCCATTTTAATAACCTTGACTACACTGATGTTGACGGCAACGTGTTTACAGCATCGCCGTGGGGTACTAATAACAACAATCCCAGATGTGTGATGGATAATGAAAAACGTTATGCTGAGGATTATCGTTTGAATACATCGGCATATATCAATATCAATATTGTCAAGGGTCTTACTTTCCGTTCGCAGGATGGTTTCTATGTTCAGTATCGTGATAACAACACTTATCACAATGCTAATGCCAAGAGTGATGGTGATGCTAATTATGCCCTTTATACTAATCGCTTACGTATTGACCTGCTGAGTGAGAATACGCTTAATTATAATGCTACTTGGGGAAAACATGAGTTTGGTGCGATGGCGGGTTTTACGGCAAATAAGGTGCGTCTTCGTACTGCCGGTATCAAGGGTATTGCTTTCCCTACTGACTATGTTCACACTATCAATGCAGCCACTGATATCACTATTGAAGAAAACGATGGTACAAGACGTACATATACTATGGAAGAGGAGGAGATGTTGCTCTCTGTGCTTGCGCGTATTAACTATAGCTATGCAGGACGATACCTCGCCTCTGTAAGTTTCCGTGCAGACGGCAGTTCCAAGTTCGGACCGGAAAACCAATGGGGATATTTTCCCTCTGTATCGTTGGGTTGGCGTATGTCAGAGGAAGAATGGCTGAAAGACCAAAGATGGCTTAATCAGCTGAAGATTCGTGGCAGTTGGGGAGTTACAGGTAATAATGATATTGTCAATTATGCGGCCTACGATAAGCTTTCCGCAGCCAACTATACTTTCGGAACAACCAACCAGCTGGCAGCCGGATTGGCCAACACGGGCAGTGTGTTAGGCAACAGACATATATCGTGGGAACAAACTAATGAGTTTGACGTCGGCTTCGACCTTAGTATGTTCAAAACAAGAGTGAACCTTACCGTTGACTATTATTACTCTATTACTCGCAGCTTGCTCTTCCAGCAACCTGCTCTAGCTATTACAGGATATACTAATTATTGGAATAATATAGGCAAAGTACGCAATCAGGGGGTTGAGATAGAACTAACCACCTACAACATAAAAACAAAGAAATTTGAGTGGCAGACTCAGCTTAATCTGTCAACCAACAACAACCGTTTGCTTCAGCTTGGCGATGGTTCAGAGCGGTTATTGAGTTATGGTGAGCGTTCTGAGGTTTACGTAGCCCGGGTAGGCGGTCCTTCCATTCAATATTACGGCTATCGTACAGATGGCGTTTGGACCTCGCAAGAGGAGATAGACGCATTTCTTAACGGTAGGGCTGCCACAGATGTTTTCCTTGTCGGAAAAACCGTTGTTCCGGGTACGCTGAAAGTCGTGGATACAGATGGTAACCAAGTGATTGATGCCTATGACCGGGAAGCCCTCGGTAACCCGTTCCCAACAATGACTTGGGGTATGACCAACACATTCACTTTTTATGGGTTCGATGTGTCGTTTATGCTGCAAGGGGTTGCCGGTGTGACGGTGCTCAACGGCGATGGATATTATCAAGAGACTAAGAAAATAAACAGAGCTTACACCGCTAATAGGTTCGTATCTGCCGAACAACCCGGTGACGGCAGAACTCCTACTTTTGCCAACGGTAACGGCATGGCATGGGAACTGACAGACTATCTATTGCAGAATGCATCATACGGTGCGCTGAAAGACCTGACTATAGGTTATCGATTTAACAAAAAACAGTTAAGACCGGTGCATCTGAATACAATCAGACTATATTTCTCGGGGCAGAATCTTGCGTACGTATGGGGGAAAAGTTACAAGGGTATAAATCCGGAGGCTCGCTATACCTCTAATCAATACTCATCTCCACTTATAGATGGTTATCAACGTGGAGGATTTCCTATACAACGCACCTACACTATAGGAGTGGAAATAGGATTCTGAGAACGAAGTAAAAATGTATAAGTATATAAGTAGCTAAACGATGAAAAAAAATATGAATGCGTATAAGATATATTTTGCCATCATGTCGTGTGCCGCGCTTTTTATTATGACAGGATGCGACTTGGCAATGCAACCCATATCAGAGATCGGTGATGGTGCTTTCTATAAAAATGCGGAGGAGGTAAATGCTGCTGTTGTGGCGTGCTACAACGGACTGCAGGCGCCTATGAAATATGAGTGGATGCTGACAGAGTTGCGTTCGGATAACTCTCGCTTGCATACTTCAGCAACAACGTCAACCGACCGAACCATGCAACTTGATTTCGACCAGTCGCGTGTATCCGCAACCTCGGAGCATGTGTATAACTATTGGCAGGCTGTGTATCACAATATTGCCAGATGCAATGTTGTACTGATGCATTTGGATGCTGTGGAGGACACAATGCTCAGAAAACAATACGAGGCGGAGGTACGGCTGATACGAGGGTACCATTATTTTAATCTTGTGAGGCTGTTCGGACCGGTGTTTATCGTTGATAAGCGGTTAGATGCTGTCTCTGCTCGCAACTATGAGCGGTCCACGGTGGAACAGGTGTATGATTTTCTGATAGCTGATATGGAGTATGCTGCAGCCAATTTGCCACGCAGTTACTCTGAAAAGGAAAAGGGGCGCCTGACTCAATGGGTGGCCAAAGGCCTGTTAGCCAAGGTGAGAATGACAAGAGGACAATATGATGCCGACACGAAAAATCTTCTTAAGGATATTATTGACAACGGCGGTTTTTCTCTAATGCCGACTTATGCTGCGGTGTTTGATATCAATAACGAGCTTAATGATGAGATATTGTTTGCGATACGTTATACATCCGGCGGTATAGGTTTAGGTTCGCCTTTCGGCAATTGGTTTGCGCCGTTGCAGAGTGGAGCAAGCGTGATTAATGGCGGTGGAAACGGATACAACTATCCTACGGACGACCTGGTGTCGGCGTATTCGTCATTGGATACACGTCGTGATGTAACGCTTGCTTTGGACTATACTAATGAGCGCGGACAGGTAGTGGATAGGAGATATGTAACAAAGTTCCTTTCTCCTGTGACATTAAAAGATGACGGTGATAAGGACTGGCCTGTTCTGCGCTATGCGGATATTCTTCTTCTCTATGCTGAAGTGTTAAATGAGACAGATGGGCAGGAGGCTGCTTTGCCTTATGTCAACATGACCCGTCAGCGTGCAGGGTTGGCTGCTTTGTCTGCCGCGCAGACTGCTAATCGCCACCAGATGAGAATGGCTATAGAAAAAGAGCGCCGGCTCGAACTGGCGTATGAGAACCAGCGTTGGTTTGATTTGATAAGAACAGAGCGTGTAATTGAGGTGATGACCGAGCATTGGGCTAACGAAAACTACTATACCACAATTACTGAAGAAACAGGACCAATAGTGCTGAACGAAAACCTTATTCTGCTGCCTATGCCTCAGAAAGAGATAGATATAAGGCTGGATATTACGCAGAACGTGGGCTATTAGTCTGCTGAGAACAGTTCGAAAATTTTGAATAACAAGAATATCCTAAAGGCTATTTACTTATATGAAATCTTTTAAAGTGTCAATATTCAGCGTGTTATGCGCAATGTTGTGTAGTGTGTTAGCGGGCTGTCAGGAAAAGACGTATATAACTACCTATGAGGTGCTTCCTCCGGTGCTAACCGACTTTAGTCCGAAGCAAGGAGAGGTTGGCACGGAAGTGACTATAACGGGTGAAAACCTGCAGCGTGTTGATAGTGTGTTTATCGGTGGAACACCGGCACAAATACGCTATCGTGTCAGTGGAGAAAAACTGGTGGCTCAGGTTGTTAGCGGCAATCGTACAGGTCTGGTGTGTATCTCTAACGGGAAGGGCATGGCGGAATCGGATGATATGTTTACAGTGCATTATGCCGCACCGGTGATTAGTGACTATCCGACAGAGGGTACTGTCAATACAGAGGTGGTTGTAACCGGCAGTAACTTGCATTTTGTGCAGCAGGTTCTGGTTGACAACAAGACGGCGGTAATCATAGCTCAGCGGCGTAATGAGCTTGTGTTCAAGGTTCCATACAGCGATGAGGAAGAGGCGGTTTCGCTGCTGTTTACGTATTTTGACGGTTCTACGGTGCAGACTATCGGACCGGAGGGTAATTCATTTACGATTTTGAAGGAGGCTCCCGCTGTTACCTACTGTCCGGCATCGCTTACCAAATACGAGCCGGTTACTTTACAAGGTGAGCATCTGAGGTTAGTGGACAAAATGTTTGTAGGCACAGAACCTGTACTTATCAAACTGCAGTCGGATGAAGAGATAACTTTTGATATGCCGACAAACTACTTCGGCGGCAACATGAAGGGAGCGTTAAAGGCTGTGTATTATGGTGTGAAAGAAGTGGTGTTTGCTGAGGAGTTTCAGGTTTATGCCGATGCTAACGAACCGCGTTACTACAAGTATGAAAACGTATTGCTCAGCGCTCGTGAGAACTTTGGCGGCACAGAACAGTCGTTCTTCGATTGCGAAACAGGAACAGCCATCAGTAGCTGTGATGCGGCTGAAAACATCCCAATCATCGATTTTCTCCTATACGACCAAGCCGGTTATGTGCAGCTCTACGGACCGCATAATAGCGACAATACGGTTAAGAACTTCAAGTGTAATGGCAAAACGATAGACGCACAAGACGGAACGTGGAACAGCTTCTATGACGATGAGATAGGTGTTGTAACATGTTTTCGTGTCCTCAAACCGGAAAATGAGGCCGAGAAGGCTATCATTGACGCGTACGAGGCAGGAACAATTGTTGAACTGAATGACGACTTCTTCGCTGCAGTTAATGACCCACAATCAAAGGCTCCGCGAGTGTATAGGTCATCTACCGATGCCGGATATTCCAATTCACACTTCTCTCTTGATGCTTATCCTTATGGCTGGGTGAAGAACTTTACAACGGGTAAAAGCGGTATAATAAAAGTGACCGGCATACCGAAGGACGCTGTCAACGGAAGAATACCGGAGCTGCAGTTTGATATTATTTGGAGTAAGTAAGTTTCATTCTAATTTTGAATTGATGAAAACTCTTAAATACGTTATATCCCTTTTTTGTATATTGTTGTGCTCAACATTGTCATACGGTTCCTGCCGTGTGCTGACCACCGCATCCGCCGTGAAGTCCGCTTTGCCGACTGCCGTTGCCGGAGACACTTTGTTGCTTGCTGATGGTAGTTATGTGCTATCGTGGCTCACGCTCTCCAATAGCGGTACAGCTGCGGCTCCTATTGTCGTTAAGGCACTCAATCCCTTGCAGGCAAAGGTGACCGGAACCGGTTGCATAACACTGAAGCAGGCTGCTTATATAGTTTTTGAAGACTTGAATTTTGAAATGAGTGCTACCAGTTCCATAATGAAGTTTCAGGGGGCGCACCATATACGTGTTACCGGTTGCCGCTTTACTATGTCAAAGGATAGTGAAGGACAAACGTCAAAATGGATTCTTATAGGCGATATTTGGGAAAACACCACCTGTACAAGCGGTCATAATCGTTTTAATCATAATATCTTTGAAGACAAGCAGGATGGTGGTTCACTCTTTGTTATTGATGGTGCTCACGGCGTGCCGCTTATCAGTCAGCATGACACTATAGACCACAATACGTTCCGACGGGTCGGACCACGTGCTGCAAACGAGAAAGAAACAATACGAATAGGGGTGAGCGATCTAACAATGCAGTCTGCTTATACGGTAGTGGAAGACAATGTGTTTGAAGACTGTGACGGAGACCCTGAGGTGGTCTCAGTCAAGAGTTGTGACAATATTATCCGTAATAATATTTTTCGTCGCTGTCTCGGCACGCTTTGTCTCAGACAAGGTTTTAGAAACAGAGCGGAGAATAACTGTTTTTATGGCGAGGGAAAGACTGCTATCTATGAGGAAAAGGTGATAGGGTGCGGCGGTGTTCGTGTCTATGGAAAAGATCATATTATCACGGGTAACTACATGAAGGATTTAACCGGCGACACATGGGATGCTGCAATAACACTCACTAATGGCGATGCCACAAACTCTTCTACCAATTATTCGGCACATTTCTTGCCTGAAAACGTTCAGATAACGGGCAACACGTTGGTTGATTGCAGTTCCGGGGTAGAAATAGGTTACACCAATCAGGGCAAATACAGCAAGAAGCCGATAGGGTGTGTAATAACCGGCAATACGTTTGTGCGCTCTCCGATTACAATACATACTCAGATGAATAGTAATCAAGTACGGCTTGAGAACAATATTATAAATGACTCACTATCGGTAGTGACAGAAACAGAAACCGTTTTGGAAAAAGAAAGGCGACAGGTGTTGTGGACACTGCATGATGGTGTGCCTGTGTTGCAAGTGACAAAAGCAGAGTATGTGATGTTTCTAACTATCGATGGTCGGACAATATTCACTAAAAAAGAATAGAACTATGAAGAAGCGTGTTTTATGTGTGTTAACCTTGTGTCTCGGGGTTATAAGCAGTTGGGCGATTACTTATAGGGTGGGTAATGCTGAAGAGTTTTCTGCTGCAGCCAAGCACGTGCAGGCAGGTGACTCTATCGTCTTGGCTTCAGGTGTGTGGCAGAATGCACAACTTGTCCTGAAAAGAGTTCAGGGCATGCCTGATAAACCTGTGACAGTTACTGTTGAGCAGAAAGGAAAAACGTTTCTTGAAGGCTCATCGTCAATACGTTTTTCAGGAGAGTATGTTCGTGTCGAGGGACTTGTCTTTCAAAACGGAGGACAGGGAGTAAGACATGTCATAGAGTTTCGGACAAGTAGTACCGACTATGCTAACCACTCTGTGCTAAGCGAGTGCGTTATTAAAGACTATAACCCGCAGGATAAGTCTGAGCAGAGTGACTGGGTAAGTCTATGGGGAAAGGATAACACCGTGGAACACTGCTATTTTGCAGGTAAAACAAACCAAGGAACAACATTTATTGTATGGCCAAACGATTCTCTCTCGCAGGAAAATCATCATCATATTTACCGCAACTATTTCGGCTATCGTAAACCTCTTGGCTCAAATGGCGGGGAAACGATGCGAATCGGCACAAGTCATGTGTCAAAATTTAACTCGCAGACTATCGTTGACGGAAATTACTTTGAACACTGCGACGGTGAGGTGGAAATAGTGTCCGTAAAAAGCTGTGAGAATGTGATAAAAAACAACACTTTCTACGAGTGTGAAGGCTCGTTGGTCCTACGGCATGGCGACCGCAATGAGGTCTGCGGAAATGTGTTCATAGGTAACGGTAAGCGACATACAGGCGGAGTAAGAATTGTAAATGAGGGGCATCGTGTTCATCATAATCTGTTTTATAAACTGGAAGGTAAAGAGTTTCGTGCAGCACTATGTATAATGAACGGCATTTATAATACAGAACTTAACGGATATCACCAGGTTAAAGATGCTGTGATAGAATACAACACTTTTGTCAGTTGTTCACATCCGTTTGAGTTATGTGTTGGTAAAGGTGGGCGAGAGCGGGATGCTAAGCCGGAGCGCACTGTTATCAGAAAAAACATGGTGTATTGTCCTAATGCTCAAGAGGGTGTGGTTGCTTATGATGAGGGCTATGACATCACTTTCTCGGATAATATTCTCTTTTTCATGAACGGCTATGATGTATCTTCTGCGGCGCAGGAAGTGCAAACGACCTTTTGGCATGATTTGTTTATGCCGACAGCCGCTGATGGCGGTATAGGAGCAATGTATGGCGGAGTGTTCGCATCTGCTGATTATCTGCCGGCAAGTAAGGACAACTGTGGTCCGGCATGGTACACTCCTACTGAACCCAAACAGGAAAAACATGCAGCTCCGAAGATTCATAAGCCGGAACCCGGAGATGAAGCCTTAGCGAAGGCTATACGGAAGGCACAATACGGTGATGTAATAGAGTTGGGAGACGGGAACTATAGGTTATTGAAAAAGGCAAAAGTGACGACAGACCTTACTATCAGAGCGGTACAGGGAACCAAACCGGTAATCTATATAGCAGGAGAACAAAATACTATCATCGGGTTTGAAATCAGCGGAGATGCCAAACTGACGTTGCAGGGGCTGACAATTAGAGGCGATAATAACGGAGAGCCATTGGCTAAATATTGCTTTACAGCGAACAAGGAGTCGGCTGCTAACTACTATCTGACAGTGGATAAATGTGATATTTCAGGCTTTAATATTACCGATGGTGGCGCTCTTTTCAAGGCATATAAGAATACTTTTGCCGACTCTATTATCATCCGCAATTCTTATATTCACGACTGCTATCGCGGGTTTGCACTTGCAGAGGAAAAGGAAGAGAAGGGCTTATATAACGCGGAGGTCGTCATTTTTGACAATACGGTGTTCTATAGTATAACCCAGTGGGCAATTGACTACAACCGGCTTGGCAATGACGAGTCAACTACGGGAGGAGCTTTGTTTGTCAACCACTGTGTGTTCGATGAGGTGAACGACCGTGAGGGACAGACAATACTAAGGCAACAGGGAATAAAGAAGGTGAGCCTCACTAATACGATATTCATGAATTCCACTGCAAAATGGGCAATACGTCTTATGGGAACAGGTAGCAAAGCTGAGAACTGCAATGTGTACCTGTGCGGACCTATAGGAACACAAGCCGGAGCACAGGTGCAGAACATTTTTGAGAAGAAACCTAAGTTTAAAAAGAAAAGTTATATGGCAGACCAGAAGTCTCCACTCTTGGGATTAGGTTCAGACGGCAAAAGTATAGGTATTGTTGAGAATTAAATGTTTTTCAAATTGAATCATATCGCGTTTTCTGACATGTTATCCTCAATATCCCGCCAATGGTTGACGAGTTGCATCGTATTGTGTTTCTGCTGTCATCAAGTATCCGCATGGCATAGTGCCATGTTGGATGTGCAGGGCGAAAGTTTGGTTTATCTTTCGGATAACGACGGGTTCGTGTTGCCGGATTTCAGCCATGCCGGATATAAGGGAGCTGATGAGCAGATTCCGGAGGTGCCCGTTGTTCGCACTATAAGTGCTATTGTCGGCGATAACACTAATCATATTCAGACGGCAATAGACGCTATCGGGGCTATGCCACTTCAGAACGGAATACGTGGTGCATTGCTGCTTACAGCTGGTGTTTATGAGGTGCATGGAACACTTACAGTGCCATTTGACGGCGTGGTATTACGTGGGGAGGATGGTGCTGTCTTGCGAGCAATAGGTGACATGCCACACCAGCGGGATGTGTTGGTTATAGGGGCGAACAAACGAATTTGGGGAGCAAATGAAAAGGACGGAACACGCCAATTGATAACTGACAATATGGTAATGCCGGGCTGTAGGACACTGACGCTTAATGATGCGCAGAGGCTTAGTGTCGGAAAGCAAATAATTATTTATCACCCATGTACTGCTGAATGGCTGCAAGCGGTGAACTATGGTGGCGTACCTTACCCTGACCCTTCCGACCCTGACAATGCGGATGAGCGTTGGACAACAGGTCAGTATCCAATTATATATCATAGGTATATAACAGAAGTGAATGGTAATACCATCACACTTGATGCACCGGTGTTTTACACTCTCCGCAAATCGCTTGCACAGTCGTATATCTACGAGCCGGATATGACAGGTACTATATATGGTTCGGGAATAGAAAACATAACCATTGAGATAGAAAGTCTCGGCGGTGAAGACGAGAATCATGCATGGAACGCAGTACGTTTTCGCAGTATAGAAAATGCATGGGCGATAGACTGTACGTTCAAGGGATTCGGGCAGTCCGGCTTAGTTACGGAGGCGTGTCGGCGTAGTACGTTCTTGAGATGTAAAGCCTTGGACCCTGTTGGCATAACAACAGGAGAACGCAAGTACAACTTTAATACCTATCTTTATTCGCAGCTGAACTTGTTTTCAGAGTGTTATGCTCGTGGAGGACGACACAACTATATTTCTAACGGCACTTCCGGTACATCAGGAAACGTATTTCTTTTCTGCGTGTCAGATAGTGCATTGAATGTAAACGAAGGACATCGCGGGTGGACGCAAGGTATGCTCTATGATAATCACCGTGATACCAACATGACTCGTCCGTTTACTCTCGGTTTGTATAATCGTGTGGCAATGGGAACAGGGCATGGCTGGGCCGCAGTGCAGTCGGTTTTGTGGAACTGTGACGTGGGTGAAACATATGGGACTATCGGTTTGCAAAAGCCTCCGACAGCACAAAATTATGCTATTGGCTGTAAAGCGAAGAGAATAACCGGTAAACCGGTGTCTTCATCGGATTTTACTCTCGGCTATGTAGAAGGACAAAATCGTAGCGGTCTGGAACCACAGTCGCTTTATCTTGCGCAACTGAATGACAGGAGGCAAAATACTGCGGTAAATCATGCTGACAATATTATAGAAGATTTGCTGACTATAAATACCGCTTTAAGGCAAGCCAAAGTAAATGTTCAGGTGGAGCGGTTGGCAATAGTTGCAGTTGAAGGAAGAATTGTTTGTACTGTGGACAGGCCTGCAGTAGGGGAGGTCGTTTCTCTGGCTCAGTTGCCAACCGGCATGTATTTTGTATATATAGTGTTAGAAAATTCTGTTTCCGTAAAAAAAATATTGCTATGAAAAGATTTATTTGTTTCTATTTTTGTGTAATGATGCTGACTGTTTCTTTTGCACAGTCTTTTTTGTGGGACAGGACTGATATGGAACAAAAGAAGCATAGCTCGGATGAGCGTGTTCAAGCTGCAATAAAAGGGGTGGTGCGTGATGCAGAAAAGCAGTTGGCCGCACCTATACCGGTTATTACTGATAAGACAAAGGTTGCACCAAGTGGCGACAAACATGATTATTTCAGCATGGCGCGGTATTGGTGGCCCAATCCGAAGACTGATAATCATCTGCCTTATATTCGTCAGGACGGTAAGCGTAACCCCGAGACCGAGGGAATGGATAGAGAGACTTTGGGCGCAATGGAAAAGATGCTGACGGTATATTCTATAGCATATTTTTATACCGGCAAGGAGGCGTACGCTGATAAGGGATGGGAAATATTGCGTGCTTGGTTCATCAACAAGAAGACAAGAATGAATCCAAACATGAAGTATAGTCAGGTTAGGATGGGACACAATAATAATGAAGGGAGCAACTCAGGACTGCTTGACGGATATTCGTTTCTCATCGTGCCTGATGCTGTGGATATATTATCGAAATCCAAAGCTGCGAAAGAAAAGGATATTATTCTTATCAAACAATGGTTTGCGCAATATCTTGATTGGATGCTGACATCGCCACAGGGGCAGAAGGAAGATGTTGCGGATAACAATCACGGAACGGCATATCATATCCAAGTGGCTGTCTATGCGTTGTTTGCCGGCAATGATTCTGTGGCACAATTGTATCTAAACGATTTCGTACAAAGGCGTGTCTTAACACAGATTGAACCGGATGGCCGTCAGCCTAAGGAACTGGCACGTACCCGTGCTTACGGATATAGTTGTTTTAATCTCAAACACATGTTTGATATGGTTGATATCTGCCGCATGCAAGGTATAGATATTCTCGGGCAGCCGGATATGGCTATGCGGATGGAGAAGGCTATCGACTTTATGCTTCCATATCTTGGTAAACCGGTTTCGGCATGGCCGTTTATGCAGATTGCTGATTGGGAAAAAGAGCAGCAGAATATGTGTTGGGTGCTGTATCGGGCAAATAAATATTTTCCTCAAAAAGACTATCTTCGTCTTTTTGAGGAAAATAACAAAGCTAAGCCGTCAATGAGGTATTATCTCATCTATTAGTGTCTTAGTCCTTGATTTTTGTAGAGGTGTTCGCATCTCTACTTTTTTTCAGTCTTTTAGAACTTTGCACCTATACCTGCTCTAAAGACCGATTGTGCACCAATGCTTATTTCTCCGATGCCATAGACGTGCTTTCCGCCAAGGTGAATGCCTATGGGTGTAAGTGATACCGCCGGCAGATAGAATCCGTTCAAGGAGCTTTTGTTTGATGTTTCCAAATGTAATGAGAAACCTGCGTTGATACCGGAATACAGTTTGATATGCTCATGGTTAAGATATGTGAAATTAACCACAGCCATCAAGAATGCATCGTGTGTGCGGTAAACATTGCTTGAGTTTCTTTCAACCCAGCACTCATACCCTCCGGTTGCGCCTACAGCAAGCCAGCGTAGGATATTGTAGGTGTATGTCAAGCTGTATGCTCCGCAAAAGAACTCGGCTCGTGATGGCGATGTTGAGCTGCCGGATATGCGGTTGAAAGTCCAAGGGTGTTCGCCGGCAATGGTGCTGTAGAGCGATGGAGCTCCAATCGTGATGTTCAGTGAGTTCCGATGTGCTCGCCAGTCATAAGCCGCTATTGGTTGCGGTTCTTCCTTAGAGGGCACTGTGATAGTAACGGAGGTAGGTGCCTCTTCCGTTGGCATAGCTGTGGACTGAGGTTCAGCAACGGTTTGCTGCGCTGTTGCCGACATACTGCAGCAGAGAAGTGCAATACATGACATGAATCGTGATGTAATAAGGATGGGGTGCTTCATAACGGTGAACTTTGAGCGGTTTTCAGTTGTTGTTTGTCATTTATAGTTGTTTGAGCGTGGCAAGCAAAAGATGATAGAACTTCCCAACGCTTTCTATATTAACAGCTTCTGATGGACTATGCGGGTGAACAATGGTCGGACCAAATGATATCATGTCCATACCCGGATAGTTTTTTCCGATAATTCCACATTCCAATCCGGCGTGTATAGTCATTACACGCGGTTCTTTGCCAAACTCGTCGTTATATACTTTCTGCATCGTTTCCAAAATGCGTGAGTTGGTGTTAGGTTTCCAGCCGGGATAACTACCACTGAAAGTAATGTCTGCGCCGGCCATGCGGAAGCATGAGTCAATCACCTCCTGTAGTTCTTCCTTACGTGATTCAACAGAAGAACGGGTGAGACAGGAGATTGTAATCTTGTCTTTCTCTGTGACAATCATCGCGAGGTTGTTGCTTGTTTCAACAACGTCCGGTATCTCAGGTATCATACGATAAACACCGTGCGGACAAATAGTGATGGCATGTATGAGGAAGTCTTGTGTGTCTTCAGGCAGCAGACCATCCACTTTCGCAACATCATAATCTGTGGCGATGAGGTGAATATTATCCTCCACACCGTCATACTCTTTGATAAAGAGGTCTTCGTAAAAATCCACCAGTTCCAGCAGTTCGTCTTTGCCTCCCGCCGGCACGGTGAGTAGTGCGGTGGCTTCGCGTGGAATAGCGTTTCTAAGCGAGCCGCCTTGTACGCATGCCAGTCGTGCCTCGTATTCTGATACGGCTTCTTTTAGGAACTCAAATAGCAGTTTGATAGCGTTAGCCCGTTGCAGGTGTATGTCGCAACCCGAGTGTCCGCCATGTAGTCCGCTGAGGCTGACTTGTATTGCCACATCACCGTCAGGTACGGCAACGGGGGTATAATGGAACACTGCTGTATCATCTACTCCTCCGGCGCAGCCGATATAGAGTTCTCCCTCAGTCTCACAATCGAGGTTGAGAAGTGTCTTGCCTTGCAGCACGCCCGCCTCTAATGCTTCTGCTCCATACATGCCGGTCTCCTCATCCACCGTGAAGAACGCCTCAATAGCAGGGTGTTGCAAACTATTGTCCTCGAGAACGGCCATGGCCGCAGCTACGCCCATGCCGTCATCGGCACCCAGAGTAGTGCCGCGGGCACGAACCCACTCGCCATCAACGTAGGTCTCAATAGGGTCTTTTTCAAAGTCAAAAACACGGTCGCTGTCTTTCTGAGGCACCATATCCATGTGAGCTTGCAAAATAACTCCCGGATGAGACTCATAACCTTTAGAGGCAGGCTTGCGGATAAACACGTTGCCTATTGAGTCTTGGAACGTTTCCAGGCCGAGTGAGCGACCATAGGCAGCAAGAAAGTCGCCTATCTCTTTACGTTTGCCGGAAGGACGGGGAATCTGTGTGAGGGAATGAAAGTGTTTCCAAACTTTCGTGGGTTGGAGTTCTGTGATTTTCATATATCTGTTTTGTCTTTAATGTTATTCTATTGTCATTTCTCCGCAAATCGACTGCTCTAACAGTTCTTTCACTCTTGGTGTGTCAGTGCCGAGCCCTCCGAGCAGGTACATCAGTTTTGTAACGAGAGCCTCTGTGGTGATATCGTGCCCGGAAATAACACCGGCATTCAGCAGATTGATTGATGTTTGGTAACGCCCCATTTCCACCGAGCCTGCCATGCACTGAGTTTTGTTGACGATGATGATGTCTTTGTCAACAGCATCTTTTAATTCTTTGTACAGCCATTTGGCCGATGGCGCATTGCCGGCTCCATAACTCTCTAACACCACGGCTCGAAGGCCTTTAATGTGTAAGATTGCGTGTACCATCTGTTTGGTTATGCCCGGGTAGAGCTTGAGAATGGCAATGTTGCGGTCTATAGCGGTATGAAGGCGGAGCGGTTGACGTTTGTCACAGTAGAAAATGACATGTGGAAAGTAGTGAATATGCACTCCGGCTTGGGCTAAGTGCGGGTAGTTGTATGACTTGAAAGCGAAGAAGTGTTCTGCGTTTTTCTTGGTTGTTCTGTTTCCTCTAAACAGTCGGTCTTCAAAGAAAATAGTGACCTCCGGTACTATAGCATCACCATCTTCGTCTATGGCTGCGGCAATCTCTATTGCTGTCTGTAGGTTCTCACGTGCATCAGAACGAGGTACGCCGATAGGAAGTTGTGAACCGGTGAACACTACGGGCTTGTTCAGATTCTCCAGCATGAATGATAGAGCAGAGGCAGAGTACGCCATCGTGTCTGTCCCGTGAAGTATGACGAAGCCATCGTATTTATCGTAATTATCATATACCGTTTGTGCCAATTGTGACCACATGTCAGGGTCAACATCGGAGGAGTCGATAAACGGAACTATGGGGTGCAACTCTACGTCAATGTCCGTCGCGCCAAGTTCAGGAATGAATGATTTGAATTCTTCAAAGTCAGCTGGACGCAGGGCACCGGTCTTCTTGTCTTTTACCATTGAGATAGTGCCGCCGGTGGATATAATAAGCACTTTTTGAGTTGCCATAATGGGTGTCGTTTTGAGTATGGAATAGTTGATACTACGCTATTCTACTCGCAAAGATACAACTTTCTTTTTTATTGTGCAAGGATTATCAAATATATTGTGCAAGAAATGTTGAAAATATAATTCTTTTTTGTCTTGCTGTTTTCTATAAACGGGAACTACTCTGATTTTCAGATATGGGCTATGTATATTGACCATATCTGGTATTCTAATATCTAAACAGCCGTGTTCTGTTCTTCTGCAGCAGCGAGAGCGCGTTCAATGACAGGTGCCATGTCGTAATACTTGTATTCGGCAAGTCGGCCACCAAAGATTACATTCGTCTCTCCGGCTGCGAGTGCACGGTATTTGTCAGCCAAGGCGTTGTTCCGTTCATCGTTTACAGGATAGAACTGCTCCATGCCCGGTTTGTATTCGGTGGAGTACTCTTCGCTGACAACCGTCTTTGGACAATCATAAACCGCTTGTCCGAACATCTCAAAATGCTTGTGTTCAATTACGCGCGTATAAGCTACATCGTGTGAGGTGTAGTTGATGACCGCATTGCCTTGATAGTTAGGAGTGTCTTCAATGCGCGTTTTGAATGTCACAGTTCGCCAATCCAAGCGTCCGAAACGGTAGCCGAAATATTCATCCAATGCACCGGTGTAAACAATCTTATCTGCGAGAGAAGTCAGTTCCTCTCTGTTAGTGAAAAAGTCGCAGTTGACGCGCGTATCTACGCTTTCTAACAGTTTATCTATAAGCATATTGTAGCCGCCAATGGGAATACCTTGGTATGAATCATTGAAATAGTTGTTGTCAAACACAAACCGCACCGGTAAGCGTTTGATGATGAATGCCGGCAGCTCTTTGCAGTCGCGTCCCCATTGCTTTTCTGTATATTCCTTGATGAGCTTGAAGAAGATGTCTTTGCCTACCAAGCACAATGCTTGTTCTTCCAGATTAGCCGGTTCGCGTCCGTTGAGTGCAGCCAGTGCTTCGGCACGCTGCTCTTCTATTTTTGCCTTTGCTTCATCCGGGGTACGTACTCCCCATAGTTGTGAGAAGGTATTCATGTTGAACGGCAGGTTGTACAACTCTCCGTGATAGTTAGCTACCGGACAATTGGTGTATCGGTTGAACGGCACGAGTGAGTTAACGAAGTCCCAAACTTCTTTGTTGGAGGTATGGAAGATGTGCGCACCGTATTTATGTACGTTAATACCTTCCGTCAACTCGCAATACACGTTTCCGCCAAGGTGCGGACGCTTGTCTATAACCAAACATTTCTTGCCGGCCAGCTTTGCACGATAGGCAAACGTTGCCCCGAACAGTCCGGAGCCGACTATGAGATAATCGTAATGCATATCACTTTTTATTTAGTTGTTTCGTTTTTTATGTGAGTCGCTTGTGCTCGGTGCGTTGAGCTGATTTATTTGCGCTGTTTTTATTTTCGTTGCAAAACTACTAAAAATAAATGACATATCCAAATGAAGAAAACGATTTTTCTATTTTTTCTCGTTGTTTTTATTCGGAATTTGCTATTTTTCCGATATTCTTAGAATTGATATGCTGTTTCTCCCTTGTATTTGTAACCGCCCATACTGTCATGACCGGAGTAACCACCTACTTGGTTGATTTCTTTTTCCTATTTCTTATCCCATTTCAATTCGTCCAACTGAAAACTGATTTCAGCAATGAGGCGTTTCGTGTACTTGAACATTGGTTGTTTATTTGTCATTCTGTTTTCGTTTAATATATCTTGCACATCGTTGTTTGAATGCATGGATTTTAAACCATGCAAAATTTGGGAACGACATGCCTGTTACGGCGCACCCTGTCCAAAAGGAATGTAAGCACTTTGGTCACATCGTCCGCTGCCCGCACGGCACGCACTTTGGGGTCAAACGACTGTCCCGGACGACCGATGTAATAACGATAAACATTGAGGTGTGTATAGATGAAGTCCTTGGCTATGGCAATTATAGGACATATTTAGACAGAACAAATACTTTGGGGACAAATAGCAATTTCATACTGCAAATAGGCGGGATTAATAGTATTTTGGGGATAAAAACATCCGGGAAAGATAGAAAAATCGTTTTCTTCATTTGGATATGTCATTTATTTTTAATGTCTTTGCAGCGTTTTTTGAAAAGAAGATAATCATGGAGCATGTTTTTCAACGAAAAATCTATCAGCAAATTCTTCAGTGGAAGCAGGAGAATGACGGCAGGAGTGCATTGCTTGTAGAAGGGGCAAGGAGTATCGGCAAATCTACTATTGTGGAAGAGTTTGCCAAGCGCGAGTACAAGTCGTATATCTTGATTGACTTCAACAAAGCCTCGGAGCGAGTGCGGCATTTGTTTGATGACTTGATGGATTTGGATTACATCTTTCTCTTTCTGCAACGAACCTATCACACCACCTTATATCAGCGTGAGTCGGTGATAATCTTCGATGAGGTGCAGAAATGCCCTATGGCTCGACAAGCCATCAAGTACTTGGTGCAAGACGGACGATATGACTATATAGAAACAGGTTCGCTCATCAGTATCAAGCAAAACACCGAGAATATCACCATCCCCAGTGAAGAGGACCGGATAGAGATATACCCGATGGATTACGAAGAGTTCCGTTGGGCTATGGGTGATACGGCTACTATCTCTCTACTGCGGAAACAATTAGAGACCGGTCGTTCCATGGGCGATGACCTTAATCGGCAGTCTATGCGCGACTTGCGGTTGTATATGCTTGTGGGTGGCATGCCGCAAGCGGTAAGCGAATATCTGAACACAAAGAACTTGCGCTCGGTTGATATAGTAAAGCGTAAGATATTGAACTTGTATTTCGATGACTTCCGTAAGATAGACAAGAACGGCAAAATAGGCAGGTTATACCAAGCCATACCTACCATGCTATCACGTGGTGTCGGACGTTTCTATCCGACAGCCATCATCAAGGGTGTCGGAGCAGACAAGATGGAAGATTTGCTGATAGCTTTGGAGGACAGCAAGACAGTGAACATTGCTTACCATACATCCGACCCGAATGTAGGTCTGCCATTGAGTGAAGACCGAAGCCGAATGAAGATGTATGTAGGCGACACCGGATTGATGGTGACACTTGCGTTCTGGGATAAGAGTTTCACGGAGAATGTGCTGTATGACAAACTGCTTGCTGACCGTTTACCTGCAAACTTAGGATATATTTACGAAAACCTTGCCGCGCAGATGCTACGCAGCAGTGGAAACAACCTCTATTTCTATACATGGGCAAAGGACGAGCGGCACAATTACGAGGTTGATTTTCTCTTGTCGCGAGGTGCAAAAATTTGTCCGATAGAAGTCAAGTCTGCAAGTTACAAATCGCACGTGTCGCTTGACACTTTCTGCGAGAAATTCTCCTCGCGCATAGGCAACAGGTATGTTGTTTGCACGAAAGATTTGCGGCATGATAAAGAAACGACGATATTGCCGATATATATGGTAGGACTGATATAGTCTTTTGTTCTATCTAAATATGTCAAAGAGCACTTTGCGGAAGGTCCCGCATAATGCTCGTTGTAGATATTTACTCTTTATAAACCAACAGGACGCCTCACGGAGTCCTGCTGTAGTGTGTACTTACTGAGAATCGTACACAGACAGACATATTCAATGGCGTTTTGCCCGTTGGTGTAATCACACCTATTCTTTAACTTATCTTTGTTATTTCTTCCTCATGTATCCGTTTTCGTTCCTTGCGGTTGTGCCTCATGGTCATGTAATAGCCAAGACCTGCCATGGGATGGGTCTTTCCGGCAAAGGCTTCATCTTCTATTTGTTCCCACTCCGCGTTTTCCGTGCGGCGGAGTTTGATTTCCTGACACCAGAAACGGATAGTTGAGGCGAATTGCTTAGCAAAATTGGACATAGCTACTTATTTTTGAAAATCCGTTTCCATGTGCGCAACTTGATGAACAGGCGGAATATGTATTCATTTTGAGATGCAAGACGCTTAAAGGGACTAAGAGCGGTACATTCTTTTCCATACCGTTTAGCTGACTCAAAATCATTTACATCAAAAGCTTTTGCACACAAACGCCCATTGGCATAGTTGTCCCAATCCTCGTCTGTAAAGGGAAACTTCTCGGGGAAGAGTTCTCCCAAATAGCGACATACTTCCTTGTCTCCCTTATAGCGTTTTGCAAGACGTTCTACAGAATCAGGACGAGTAATAGACACTGTCTCAATGCCAAAGGTCGCTGTTGATTCGGGCAGTACATCAATATCCGTATAAGCCGTCAGTATCACCCATGCGGGCCAATCCTGCAAGGACAAACGGCGCTTGATGAACTCATCCAGATCTAAATGCGCTTTCATGAAATCGGCCCGGTACATGATAGTAGCATTGCAGAAATGACTTTCTCCCCACATGGATTGCTGTATATCCGTATGGTCTATATTTGCTTTACACTCCTTTATCTCCCCTGTAGAACGATTATGCGTACGATGGTTCGTAATGAGGATGTTACACTCCGGATAGGCACGCATGTAATCCAACTGAAGTTGCAACTTATTCGGATTATGCCAATAGTCATCATTGTCGCAATTACAGATGAACTCCCCACAACAATCCTTGACGCATTGAGCCCAGTTAGCACCTAATCCCATATTCTGCTCACGAAGGAAAAGACGGATGATGTCCGGGTATTTCTGCCGGTATTGTTCCAATACCTCACGCGCATTATCCGTCGAGCAATCGTCGCCAATGACAATCTCAATATCTGCATCCACTTTCTGTGCGAGGATGCTGTCTATTGTCATTCCTACCGTATCTGCGCGGTTATAGGAAGGGATGATAACAGAAATAAGGGTTCTATTTTTTACTGCCATGATTTCTTGAAATTTTTATATTCACCGCGTGTGATAGCCAATGCCAATTTACTGCGGAATAAGTTACGATAATATTTGAGATGACTGCGCGAGGCATTGCCGGGATAGTCATTGAACCAGATTACCGGTTTTTCGTGAAGTTTGAATCCTTTAGCCAACAGCCATACATTCATCAACCGTTCTGCCATATAGCCCCAAATACGTCCTTGAACAGGAGAATAATGCGTTATGTCTATTTGTTTCTCCATCTCTGCAAGTAGCGGGAATAGCCATGAGCAATAGGCATCAAAATCACGCCATGTCATGATGAACATGTTATAGTGCCGCAATTGACAACCGCGGTGCATATACTCAAACCATGCCTCTCGAATATCTTCCGGCTGGGTAGTCATGATATATTCTTCCAATGTGCGTATATCATCTGATATATGCGCGATGCAATAATCATCATAGAGAGAATGACGATAGTAACGCGGTTTTGCCACATACGCCTCTCCGTCATGCAGGTTTTCAAACACATCAGCTGGAATACTCAAATCTATTTTATCAAAATCTTCTGTTTTGAAAGGAGTCTCCGGCATCACGGTATCACACTGATTATGGAAATCTATATATCTGCGGTAATGACATAGACCTATCACATCCACGTCCTTCAAGTTCTTCCACGCCCAATACAATCCGGTCAGCTCACAATAACTGCGGTTTTTGGCAGATATATTCTCGCCCTCATTATCCGGCTGAATGCCCAACTCAACCTCTGAAAGTGTTTTACCTACATGCACTGGCATGTAAGGCTCTTGTTTTGCCATCACATCCTGCTTATGGCAGCATACTATTATCTTTGCGGTTATCATATTTCGATGTTAATTAATTCCATAATAAATCAGTCAATGGCACAATCAACCATTGACGCACCTGGTCTATTATCATGCAGCCTCTTTCAATCCGCGATTGATGCAAGAGCCGTAGTTGCCATTCTCCTTGTCAATAACACGGAAAGAGTTAGGATACTTAGACTCGTACTCATGCGCGATAGCAGATGAGTTATCTTTGCTGCCGTCATTGATAACGAGCACTTCTAATTGCTCCATCAACGCCCCGTCGTAGAGGACAAGCGAATCCAAGCAACGATGCAGATAATCCTGCATGTTGTACGTCGGAATAACTATGGTTAAAAGTTTGTCCATATGGCTATTTAAAAAATATTTTTTGCACTATTAAATTAAATGATTCAACAGAATAGTATTGCTGTATTTTTAACAAGGCGCTTTTTGCTATTTCTTTATTCTTTTTTTCGTCCTGTAAGAGAGAAATCACATTATTCGCAAACTCTTCATCGTTTGTCGCAGATAGGAAATCCTCTCCACTTACGAATCCGGAATGCAGTCCTCGCAAGCCATTGGAAGTAGCTACGACAGAACGCCCTAAAGACATCGCTTCTACTAATTTCACGCTGGTTCCTGTTCCTCGATATAATGGAACTACGACACATTTACATTGCAAATAGGCTTCCTTTAAATCTTCAACAAAACCATGTACATGAACACAATCTACTTTCTTACATTGTTCAATTAGTGAAGCCTCTGTCATCTTTCCTACAACCTCCAATGTAGCGGTTGGTATTTTGTCTCGTATTAAAGGAAATACTTTTTCTACAAAATGGGTTAATCCTTCGATATTGGGTAAGTAACTAAACCATCCCACTACTAATATTTTGTCATCTTGCTTTGCGAAATCAACAAGCGGTAATGATTCCTCGAAAATAGAAATGTTCGGCAAGAATGAAGCATTCGGATATGCTTTAGTTGGAGACGAATAGAAGATATGATGAACTTTCCGGCAAATATACTTGGTTATCGAATCAATAGTATGCGCATACAAAAATGTATATAATTTATTTCTGAATGAACGAACTTTATCAAGAGACATTAGAATAACATCTTTAGGATCATCGTCCATGTCTATTATAAGCCTGTCTGCATACTTTAATAATCCGCAATAACATGCATAATGAATATATCGCGTTACTATAAAATCATATTGCTTTTGTTTGACAATCTCATCAACAATCCTTTCTTTTTGTTTACATGTGGGGTATAATATCTCCGGAGATTTTATTTTAAATAGTTTCGTAAACTTTTCTATTCTCCCATTACTCTCTATAGATTCATATACCTCATCAGAGAACACCACATCTACATTGGCAACATTGGAGATAGTCTCGCCTGCAAATGATATGACATCCACATGCCCAATTTTTGCCAATGCTTTTATCAACCGCATTGAACGCTGGGATGCCCCACAATTAGACTGAGCAAAGATTGGGAAAAAGTTATTTACAAATAGGATATTCATAACTATAAAATTTTACGAACTAAATACTCTTTCAATCCTAATGTAAGAGCCTTATCCTTCAATGCCATTTTGAAGTGGAAAATTGCAGCTTTTACACCAAATATAGTATAAGTAATATAAATATCGCGTAAAACACACGGCGGTTTCTTATAATTAATTCCTTCCTGCTTACAATACTTACACAATCTTGCATCTACACTATGCTGCGTTACATAATGTTGATAACTCTTCGTTTTGCTATCATGCAGACTATTTTCGCGATATGTTATTACATATAGTATTTCATCAATATACTTATACTTTTGCGACTTGTGCGCAGCTTTAACTGCAAACATAATATCGTTTCCGCATAAGGTTGCATCAAATTTAATGTTACTATCAATAATGAATTTTTTTGAATACATTGTAGACCATACTACTGTAAAATGTAGTATTGCTTCTATATTACTAGCCTCGCCTGATATGTATAAATCCAAACTCTCGTTTCTTCCTAAATGTCTATCCGATGGTAGTAATGTAATAGTATCAACACTATCTGCTTTGAAATAAATTACATCCACATCATCATTAGCATGAGAAGATAGTATCTCGTACATATTCGGGACATAGAAATCATCTGCATCAGCAAATAACACCCACTTCCCACTTGCATGTTCCAAACCTATATTGCGTGCTCGGCCAGCAGATCCTCCAATAGAAGTAGAATACCACTCTAAGTTCGGACGAGAGAAAATCTCTGGAAATCTTTCTTTATAGGTATCAGCATTCGGGCTGCAGTCATCTACCACGATAACCTGAATGTCCTCACGAACAGGGATTGATTTCAAGCATCGGACAAGCAGTTCCGGAATGTTATAATGTGGTATTATTATTGAATATATATAGTTCATTTTATCTGCCATATTTACTATTCATCTTCATTTATAAAACATGGTTTTTTTCTGTATGATTTGCGGGGCATTGCTAATTCCGCATCGCCCACATTGAGCATTTCTATTTGATAGTTTGTAATTGCCATAAAACTATAAGTTTATTTAACCATATGTAACTTTCTATCAATCAGTTTAAATATTCCATATACATTATTCACTAATAACTCTACTCGTTCGCTCATTGTTGGTTGTGGATATTTAATAACTTCTGTTTCTATTCCATTTTGTTCATAATATTTTCTTACCTCATTGAAAAATTTATAATACGAATTGTCGTATTCTTTTTCTATAAACCAATTTGATACTTGAGCAGCAGAGAATATACGTTTTAGATTTAATAAAGCTGTAGAGTTAAATCCATAGATGTATTTCGGTTGCATCCCACTTTTTAATAAATAATATTCTATTGGTTCTTCTATCCTTTGATATGACATATGCAAAATATCACAAAAATGCGGGACATTCAAATTTGTATCTCGTCCGTGTGGTATATAAACGATATCCATGTCTGCGTGACGGGCTCGGATGTTGGATAGTTGTTTCCATGTTATAGCCTCCAATTCTATTTCTTCTATCCTATTTTGTGCAGCATACGCCGATAATGCAGCCCCAACAATTATTACAACTTGATTTTCGGCTTGTTTGGTCGTTATTCTATCTGATAAATGGCATAAATGGTTCGGATATATGGAGAATAATTTTGTTTTAACATCACTATAAATAGTAAAAAAGCTATTTGTACATTTCACACCCGCTTCCAAAAGTCTTTTTAGCACCTCATTTCTTTCTTTTTGCTGAACTTTATATACATTTTTGTACCATGTTAGTTGTTGTTTCCATCCCATTGGTCTATTATCACGGGGCTTCCCTTGTAATATAGATATAGACGAATTTCCATCGTCTGTGTATAATAAAGTAGCGGAATCACTAGCATATAGTACACTTAGCATTAATAGGAATGTAGCATTATAGTCACCTATAAAGATTCTATCGTATCTACCTTTTTTATTGAAAGAGAAAATATCCTTATGCTTTAGAAAATCATCGTATGATATATCCGTCATGTCATATTCATCATAAGAAAAGTGCAGAGAATGAGCCATATTGCGCATTTGTTCATTTCTCTGGATAAAATCTGGGCACAACACAAATACAAACTTAAAGTCATGTATGTCGAATTCTGCAATCGCTTCCAATGCACAAAGAATTTGGAAAGGAGACATGACCAAAAAGCAAGAGGGAGTACCCTTTGCAAATTCAATTCTATTTTTAATATTTTTATGCATTTTACACAAAATATTTTTCAACGACTTCTCTTACAACTCCATCTCCGCCTTTTTTTGACAGGATATGGATATCTGGTATTTGTTTCACTTGTTCACAGGCATCAGCCGGGCAGGCAGCAAAGCCAACGGCAGATAGGAGTTCCACACAATTCAAATCATCACCAACATAGGCAACTTCCTGCATCGTGATTCCCATTTCTTTGCAAATTTCTTGTGCGGCGGCGAGTTTGCCTCCATCGCGTTTGCCTTGAATCAGATAATCCACTTTCAGTTTGGCAGCACGGCGAGACACTATCTGCGTGTCCTCGGAAGTGATGATACCCGTCTTGATTCCTTTTTCACGTGGCATCGCCAATGCCACCCCGTCGCGGGTGTTGAATTTCTTTAACTCATCGCCGTTCTCCGAGTAATACATACCTCCGTCTGTCAGTGTACCATCTACATCGCATAGAAAGAGTTTGATTTTCTTTGTGTCTATAGAGTGTTGGTTCAGCACATGCTTGCGCATGAGGTTTTCCATAATGATCCAATCGTCCGGCTCGTCTATCTCAAACGAGGTATATTCCGGCATTTCATAAATGCCAATCTTACCACTCAAGCGATTGCCGGAAGCAAGGATATTGGCTACCTTATTGATATAGAACGCGCCATTCTCCATCATCAATCCCTCAAACTCCTGTCTGCGCGGACGGTGACGGTAATCGTAGTTCAACGAACTGCCATCGGCATTCCAAAAGAACCGTTTGTTCCGCACGCATGTCAGCATGGAATCATATTCGCCTTGTGCATATTGCAATAAAGCTTCCGAGAAATGACATGTCTGTGTCAACGGCGATGTCGCTTGTACCAGCATGAAGATGTCATCACTTTGTACATTGTACATTATCCCTTTGCCACTTTGCTTGATGTACTCCAACATCACACTCTCCGTAGAAGCCGTATCACAAGCATTCTCTGCCGAACGGTGATAGATGTGTGTCTTGGGGTAATGCCCGGTGAGCACTGCTTGTTCTATCTCTGGGGAGTCAGTCGCCACAATGATTTCATCCACTTGCGGACATGCTTCAAGAGCCTCGATGTTCCAGCACACCAAAGGCTTTCCACAGAACGGCTTGATATTCTTCAGCGGGATAGACTTGCTCCCGCCCCGAACCGGTATAAATGCTATTGTTCGCATATTGTTTTATGTTGTTTAATTCATCAACTCCCTCATCGTCTAAGCTACACTGCAGATAGAGCATGATGCAACTTATTTTTCGTAATAACTCTGACATATAGTGATTCACTTCTATTCAGCCAAACACAGCACTCCACACTTTATTTTGGCTTATTTTAGGCATATACTTAGCCAAAACATAGAAATTTTGTTATTTTTGGCCGATTTTAATCTAATAAATTTGCAAATTTCAAAATAAAGTTGTACCTTTGCAGCGGATTTTAAATCTATTGTTATGAGAATAAATGTATATGGTAGGCAAACAGCCAAAGAGTCGCTCGACAAGTACTATCATTCTGCTCAATCTGAATTTATTGCTGTTTTTGGAAGGCGCAGAGTTGGTAAAACTTTCCTTATCCGTGAGTATTTTGAGCAGGAGATGGTTTTCCAGTTCTCCGGAATGGCTAATTCTTCTCAAGAAATACAATTGCAGCGATTTTCACAAACACTCGCCCGTTATACAGGTTCCGCTCCTCACCCTATCTCCAATTGGTTAGATGCATTTTTCGGATTAGAGCAATACATCGAACATTTGCCTTCTACTGCCAAAAAGGTAGTCTTTATAGATGAGTTACCATGGATAGATACCCCAAAATCTGGTTTCATCTCTGCATTAGAAGCGTTCTGGAACGGCTGGGCATCTATCCGTAAAGATATTTTGTTGATAGTATGCGGCTCTGTTACATCATGGATGGTTGACAACCTTATCAACAATCATGGAGGCTTATATGGCAGGCTAACCGGACAGATACCTCTGCAACCTTTCACACTCAAAGAGTGCGAGGAGTATTTCCAAGGTAGAGGATTACATCTATCGCGCTATGAGATATGCGAAGCATACATGGTGTTTGGAGGCATACCATACTACTTGAATTTTATTGATCCGCAGCGTAGCCTATCTGGCAGTATTGATTTTGCACTATTCAATCCCAATGGTCCGCTGTATGATGAATATAGCCATCTGTTTCCTGCTATGTTTCGTCGTTCCGAGAACTATGAAAAGGTTGTCAATATATTAGCACAACGCCAATATGGTATGACAAGAAATGAGATTATCGAACATACGCATTTATCATCCGGAGAAAGTCTTACACGTGTATTGAGCAATCTGGAAAGATGCGGTTTTATACGGAAGTATTCACCTCTGGGCACAAAAGACAAGTTGTACCAACTCATTGACTTTTATGTACTGTTCTATCATCGGTTCCTAAAAGATAAGCAAAAGACAGATTTAAACTATTGGACCAACATGCAGCGTTCTGCGGCCTTCTACCAATGGGCAGGAACACGGTTTGAACTTCTTGTGATGCAGCATGCCGTGCAGATAAAAAAGTATTTAAAGATAGAGGGCGTGCAAACGAGCATCTACTCGCTGCGCACTTACGATCCTGATGGTTCTGCCCAGATTGATGCTGTGTTACAGCGTGCAGACAATACAGCCAACCTATGTGAAATGAAATTCACAGAGGGCATGTATGCAATTGACAAAACAGAAGATTTGCAACTGCGCAATCGCTTGCAAGCACTCCGTTCGTTGATGCCCAAGAGGATGTCTTTGCAACTCACATTGGTTACCACGTATGGTTTGCTACCTAATCAATATTCTTCGCAAGTCAATCAAACTCTTATTATTGATGACTTGTTTGAATAATTAAAGTGAATCAGTATGTCAAAGATCGTATTTATTGGATAGCGGCACGTGCCGCTATTTTTCTATTTGGGTTTGTTTATAGCTTGATATTCTTCAGCGGAATGGACTTACTCCATCCACGCACTGGTACAAATGCTATTGTTTGCATGATATCAATATCCTAATTTCTTTAGTGCTCTTAACAAAATAGCCCACATTACAGTATCCTCACTTCTTCTTATATCTGACATGTTTATGTGATATTGTGCGTTATTGAGTGTATCGAATTCGTTGATGACACAATCAGGGGCTAACTTTGGTTGCTTTTGATTGGCTTTCAGTTTTCGCTTTAACGGGCGGAAAATATATTGTTTGATACTCTTAGGCGCAATCACTCGCAGCACTTTTGCAAAGAACGAATCTGACAATCTGTCGTAATTTGATTTTGCTGGGCGTAATGACATTGAGTCTGCATCAAATGTTTTCCATTGCTGGTGTGTGAAGAAAGCGACACGCAAAATATCATGATAAATAGCAGAACAAAGCGCTAACATAAATTTAACAAAATCTTTCTCATTAGAATGAACACGGTTAATCAAAACATTATGTTCAAATAATGGCAAATAGGCGTACTTATAATATTGGATAAACGATGGTATTTGTGTATCTGCCATAGTCCTATATTTCATTTCTATGAAAAACGAATCATCTATAGACATCCTCTCCGGATTTAAGCCTAAATGCTCACATTCCTTTCTCATTTCTTGTTCAACACGTGCATCGTAATCTGGAATAGCCTCTCTAATCAGAGGTGCACTTTGTGCACGGGCTATGTACCATTTGCTTAACAACTCATGCAGTGTGATACTTTCTTCTGCCTTTTGCTCTGTCCAACCGGAAATATTCCTGTATAGTTCTCCGCCCCAACCGAACATCAACAAATCTGTACCGGAACGTAAACTATCTATCACATTTTTCTGACCGCCCCACATATATGCCGTCGTAAAACCGCAATCATTGATATAATTATTCCAGTCTGCATCCAATGGAGAAGATACAAAGAAATCTCCTTTCTGAATAGGTAAGTTGAATTCCTTGCTAAGTTGTTCCACACATAACTCATCTTCTTTTCGCGGAGAAGTAATGCGATTATTCCCCACTCCATAAAACAAATGCGGTTTTATACCGTTTGCTAAAAAGGATGCAAGAACTAATCTTGAGTCCAATCCTCCGGTTACGCAAATTGTGGGAGTACCCAATACCTTGGCTGCAATTCGTGCGTTATTTTTTAAGGCTTCTGCAGCCTTGGTCACTAAGTTCTCGAAACTATCATCTCCAACTGGGAAATCTACCTTGTTCTTAACTATGTTAAATTGCGAACTCTGTAAATCTACGTTTATATATTCCTCTCCTCGTATATAAGATATATGATCAAAGAATGTTTGTGCATTTGGTATATAACGATTAGCCATTCGCACTATAACATTAAATTCGTTTAGTGGCAATAATTTATGCCCAATAACTTCGGCTATGTCATATAATGAGTTCGAAATAAGCCAAGTGCCATTTTCATTATAATAGTATATGTCATAGCAGCCACATGCATCGCCCCAGACAGACAATCGATTATCTTTTTTAACACATATAGCATATTGTCCAATGGTATTTTCTCGAATCTGTGACATGTCGCCATCGAAATCGTTTAGTAAAGGCAAGTAATCCAAACTCTCTTTATAAATACACGTTCCTGTTGCTACGCAGAAGTCTTCGTTTACTTGTACAGCATTTCTATTATGCATTCCAAGTTTATGCGTAGCCAACGCATACACTCCATTGTTTGCATAGTCAAACGACAAGCTAAAATTTGTATGGGCAATCTGGCCTTTTAGTGAATTATAATACTTTTGACTATTTGTAATAAAGAACTTTGCCATATTATTTGATTAGTTAACATAGTTGTTTGAGAGTATTCTTCATGTCCTCCGAGAGGAATTGATTATATAACTCAGACCGAGTCGTGTTATAATGGCTTTGAATCCATTCCAAGTGATGTTTTTTGTTCGGAGATTTTTGATATTCAAACAAACGAACTATCATTTCATGCGCATCATCCGTCACATATATGTCACCTTTATTCACTCGATGTTCTAAAGCCGACTTTACGAACTCTTTATATACATAATTTGGGCACAAGTCAAAACCATACACAAATTGGTTGTATATGTATATGTATATGTACATGTGTGCAGTTGCGTCCTTAATAAATTTTATCCGCCATTTTTCATTATTTTGTTTCTTCAATATATCCATTATAGCCTGAGTTATCGGTTCTAAATCTTCTTCTGAACAGATAATATCAGCATCTTTTCCTAAAGGATACGTACGCGGAAAATCCAAAGGCATGTATGGCGTATCATGCTTTGTCACGACATATTGATATTTGGCAATTGCTTCAAATATCTCCCTTACTGGCACTTTATCATAATTCTCTACTAAATCATAAATAAATGTATTTTGTGCATAATTATCTCCTATATGAATTATTCCGTCATGTATTTCATTGTAATTCGGTATATATTTTTTATACGTCTGGCGGATATTACGCTTAAGCCTTTCACATGTTTGAGAAATGGGATTTAATGTTTTCCCCTTTATTCGATAATTGGGGTTATATACATTCAAGTAGATAAAACGCAGCTTGTTTGGCCGATAGCCTTGCTGACACAGAATTTTTTGCTTAATTCCATCCTCTGTACCATCATCACAAGAATATATCTTTAACATCAAACTACCATAATTAAAATCAGTTAGTTCTACATCATGATAAGAAACGATTTTACCAAATTTTGACAAATGGTATGTTATTTTATCATAATGCTTAACAATTGGTTTCCATAATGTTACCACAAATGGCCGAATACACTCCTTCGTCAATTGACCGTAGCGATCAAATATAATGTTTTCCTCTTCTTTTGTAAAGCCTATCTTCATAAAGGAGAAAGATGTGTTGCTTACATCAACATCATGGGCAATAGGCTGTACTAGTGCATTTATCAAATAATGATGGTGATAAAATGCTAATGCCATACGATGAGAGCCATCCCATATCATTAGGCGATTATCCAACACAATCGCAGAATTCTCATCATACCCTTTTTCTTCATATGATTGAATCAGTGCCCTAAATCGTTCTACTGCTGGCATCCCTTCATTCACGCCCAAATGCGCCTCTTGCATCCGTTCATACAAATTCCATCCATATTCATTTAGTCCATAGTAGTTCTCTATTGCCAATAGACGTACTATCATATCATACCTTTTGAAACCAGTTGAAACATTTTCCTGAAAAAATATGTCTCTTACATCATAGGTATGATAAAAAGGTTTAGGCTTATCCGCAGGAATAAACCAATGATAAATCTTTTTAGCAATACGCTTTATTTTTCTAAAACGAAACTTTCTCATTGTTGTATGTTACTTTCTATTAGTTTGACTTGCTCACTACTCCTCACTTACGGGAGACATACGAGGCAGATACGAGAGGATAAACAAATGTTCTTGGAACTATAATATCTGTAATGCCTTGAACAGCCCTCTATGCAGCACCATTTTCTCATCTTTATTATATGTCATATTTGTATGCAGATACTTGAAATAGTACCTTTCCTTTCTAAATTTATCTTGATTACCTATTACACTAAAGTTGAATAACACATCTAAAACATAATCAATATTACCATTATGGATGGTTCCATTGACTAAATACTTTTTATACTCTGCTTCAAATTCTTGATAGGTAAACACTTGTTTATGGATATTTGAAATAATTATGAATACGTATTCTATTTCAGGTATGATAGGAAATATTTCATCCGTGATTTCATTCTTCAAGTAATTCGAAAATGCACGATCAACAAATTTTATAGTACCTTCATCGATTCGATTTGCGCCTATATCTAGAGTGTGCTCGCAACAACATTGGATATATTGTATGTAATCTCTTGGTCTTAGTTGAGTGCTACGAGTGATAAAATCATACGAACTCATCATCTTTGATTGTCCATCTCCATAATGAATAGATTTCATGTTAAAAATAGCACTCCAAGCTTTTTCAAAATCTGGACTATCTCCGACATATCCAGTATCTCGCGATATTCGATATGCTAATAATTTCTTCATTTTATCAGCAGTCCAATCTATATCCAGTTTCAAATCACTCCATTTATTCTTATCCGCATCGTTAATCAATAAATAAATGTCATCACGCAAAAATACGATAGGCATTATATTGGGATGCGAAGAATAAAAGGTTGCCTTAACATCTTGTACCGCTTTGAACAAACTAGTCAATAAATTTACGTATTGTAAGTTTTCATTTCTATTCTGAACATTACGATAATCCTCATCTAATTCATCAAATACAATATAGTACTTGGAATCATCACAATATTGTTGAATAATATCTTCTAAAATATTAACCTTTTCTATCCATGAGATGGGATTCTCTTGTATAGAACGTTCCAATTTAATGCTTCCGCCATTACCGAGGACAGACAACCCAAATTCGCCCGAAGTCCATTCTGGAATAACTCTGGATAATAATTTCAAACTATTCCGAGGATAAAGTTTTTCAAGTTCGACCCGTACTGAATTTTCAATATTCTCGTTCTCAACCATCATTTTGCAAATATTTGAATATATTAAATACTTCCACAACGTAATATATTGATTTGGCTGAGTATATTTCTCATTTTGCAAACTATATAATTCATTAAAAGGATAATTTTTAAAACTTAACTTTACAGAAAATGAATTATAGGACTTTTGCTTGACAATATATTCACAAATTGCAGATTTACCTGCACCTTTTCTTCCGATGACATAACATTTCTGATTACTCATTATCATATTCACTTCTTTATAATGATAGAAGTATTTAGAGTTGTCTTCAAATCTTGCCTCTAATTTCCAATTCTGTGCAATATTAATAATTGCTTTATTAGCTGTAGCCATAATATATAGTTGTTTTTATATTTAACAATATTTTGATTATGAGGAAAATCACACGTGCCTTTACCATTTAATCTGATTCTTCTTCAGCTTGTTACGCTGTACTTGCTCAATGGGAAGCACATCCTCATTCTTATAGGTGAGAGCTTTAGCTACAGCACGGCAGTCGCGAGCGAGTTTGCGGACGCCATCCGGCTCCAGCGAAGCTGCATGGTCGGTGCCTTTCCATGTACGGTCAAGCGTATAATGGCGTTCTATATATTCTGCTCCTAATGCTACTGCCGCAGAGTCAACAGCTATGCCCAAATGGTGACCACTGAAACCGATTGCTTTCACGCGGTGAGCATACTGCTCACGCATACGAGTGAGTTCTAACAGACAGATATCCTCAAAAGGCACCGGATAACCACTGGTGCAGTTGTAAAGTACCAGGTCTTTGTTTCTGCCCTTTTGCTCAAAGAACGAGACAATCTCTTCTTCCTCAGCTTTGGTGGTCATACCGAATGAGAGATGGATCTCGCCTTCGTAGTTGTCACACAACCAACCGAGCATCTCTTTGTTGAGGTTGCAGGCAGAAGGAATCTTGATGAGATGCGGATGGAGAGATGCAATCTCTTTTGCGGATGTCAAATCCCACACCGAAGTAGAATAGACTATTCCATACTCCTCACACCACTCTTTGAGTTGGCGGTGTTGTTCCAAAGTGAATTCCAAAAACTCACGGTGTGCTCCATACGTCGGGCCATACGAATTCTCCGGATGAGGATGCGGAGCGTTATATTCCTCCGGCGTCAGCAACTCGCGGTTGCAGCGTTTCTGAAACTTGACCACATCAGCCTTGCAGTACAGCGCAGCAGTTTGGATCATCTCTTTAGCGATTGCCATATCACCCTTGTGATTGCAACCGATTTCTGCTATTATAATTGGTGCTTTCATATTTCTAAAATTTACTTACCGAGCCAAATCCGCCGGCTAAGATTACTGTTTTCATTATGTTATGTCTCGACTATTTTTTCCACAGATTGATTAAATGGGCGGTCAGGTGACCGCTTGTCAGATACCATTCGATGCAATTGAAGAAAGAAGAATTGTTAGTTCATCCCAAATTACTCAAAATGGTTCAAAAATTGCTTTCGTAGTTCGTTCGAAGTTCCTTCGTGTTTTGGTTGTGACCATCTGCAGACGATATGTAGCTTATCAGTCGGCTGACGAGAGCCCCTGTTCTTTTCTCAATTGCCGCTGCAGCACACTCTGCACATATCTGTCCAAACGCAGGTAGATATGTCTCTTGCCGGTTTTACGCTCGATGGGGGCGTCTACTTCCGGTTCGTTGAGTTGGGCATGCCAGCGGCGGCTCCATTCCGCTTTGCGGACGGGGTCGGAGAGTTCCTCCAGCGCCATCGTCATTGAGCGGTGGAAGATAGAGGTGTTGCGCAGTTCGCCCTCGCGGAGCGGATGAGTGGTATAGTCGCGGGGCTTGGCAACGAAGTAAGCTTCTTCGGCACCGTAGCCGACTACCACGCCTTCCTCATCGCGGTAGGTCTTCCGCCTCCGGATTAAGCTCTTAGGTTTCATATATCGTCCACATATTACACAAATTAAAACGATTGATTTTTCGGTCAACAATTACCAACAATGGCTCAAAAATCCATTCGGCACGGCGGTTGGGTTGTTCTTGTCAGAGTGAGCGAGGACGATTGCTAAGGGAAACAGGACAAACCCACCATACTAATCCTCGCTTCACGCTGCATAACAAAAAATCCCACCACACAAAATTGGCGTTTTTACGCCGCCTTTGTATGATGGGAAGAATGATGCTTGCGTGAGGGCTACCCAACAAAAAAAGCGCGGACTTCATCGCTTGACGAATATCCGCTGTCTCGGGTAAGGATAACTGGAAAAATAACCCTGTAAAGCTATATATTCACGATAGAAGCCCGTGCTAATGCACGAGCATCCTTGTCGCAATCCTCCGCTTTACATTAATGCAGGAATTCCTCCGTTCCTTACCTCTCAAAAAAAATAGTTTCCAGTTATCCTTTTATGAGACAGCAAAAGTTTACGCAAAAACGCTTGATCAAATATGTCTTGAACCGTTGCCCGCTTGCGGGTCAGTTCGGGGATTTAGTTTCTTAGCCCATAGGCAATCAATTGTTATTTGTATTTATTTTTGTCAATAATTCAAGTCCTTTCGGAGTAAGGTAGTAGGCTTGCCCTTTTCGCTTAGGATTATCAGGGTAAAGCATCATGGCATAACCATTGGCAATGGCAGGAGATATGTAATTGTCCATTAAATACCCTCGATGTCTAATATTAATAATTTGCGATATCTCTGCTAAGGTTTTAGTGTCTCCTCTAATTACAGTAATAAGTTTATTGATATTATTTTGATGTACACTTTGATGTGCAGTTTGATGTACACTTTGATGTGCAGTAACTTGGTCGGTTTCATGTTCCCCTTCATGTTCCCCTTCATGTTCCCCTTCATGTTCCCTTTTCGGACGCCAGAGGATGGTTAGGAAGTCCTCGTCTTGGATAAACTCAGGTGTGCGTAATCCTGCCTTGTTGCACCGTTCGATGATGTCTGTCGTACCTGTACCCATCTGCTCGATATAGCCGGTCAAATAGACGGGGTTAGCGAGTACGGGGTTAACAGGACGCGACCGATGGATGCCACTTAGATTCTCTATTGTCATTCCGTGCGGAAGTCTGCCGGGGTTCCACACCTCTAATCTATCTTTGAACAGCATCACCTGCACGCTGCCGTTATCCGTATAGTCCCGGTGAACAACGGCATTGACGATAGCTTCTCGCACCGCTTGTGCCGGTAGTTCGGGAGTGACATCTACCCGTGCTGAATGGATGCGCTCGCCCACACGCTGATCAATACGAGACATAACGAACGTGACCGCCATGTCCACCTGCTCAAATACCGTGCCTCCATAAATCTGCAATGAAGCCATCGGTTTCTCCACTTTCGTACCATAGAAATGTGCACATTTGATGGTCGCCGTAGCAAACCACTGTTGCGGATCTTTGGCAAACAGCAAAAGCGCGGCATTCTTGATGCCGCCATCCTCGGTAACGAGGTGGAGACTATGGAGTATCTGAGGGATGTTTTCTTCGGAATAGGACAGCGGGAACTGTCTCACTTCGCGAGCTACCCCCACGAACCAGCGGATTTTCTCGTTATCCAAGTCGCCAAGGCGTGCAGCTGGCTGAACAGAAGCATCAAAAGGCCCTTGACGCAGCAAATGGTGCGAAGTCATATATTCCACCAAAGAAGCATAGACACCGCTTTGCAGTTCCTCATACGAGTTAAAAACATTACGGATTACATCATGGTCAATCTTGCGCTTGAAGGCATCTTCTTTTTCGTCTCGTTCGGAGACTGATTTGATGAAGGCGATACGATAAGCATGATGCGCCGTGGCAGTATCATACTCACGCTCGGTTGGAGAAATGCCCTCTGTATCTTGGTAGCCATATTGTGCACCGAGTAACAGAAGATATATCTCGGACTGCGCTGCTTGTTCGAGGTATGCAGATTGAGCAGATTTATCTTGCGCAGGAAGTTCTTCAAAGAGAAGAGGCTCAAAGTACATAGATAGCAAAGCATCATGCCGAATGTATTCAGCAATCAGGCGACGTTCATCTTGGAATTCTCCTTGAACACTACTGATAAAAAGTGACTGCTTCGCCATGCTAACAAATTGTGGTTGCATAAAAGCGTACAAAATTACGCAAAAAAAACTGAATTTGCAAATTTTGCGAAAGAAAAATGAAATTATTTTTTATGTTAGTCTGCCAAGGACGCTATCTGTGTATGTGTATTTTGTTTTTTTTAATAGTACTTTGCTACTTTCAAGTTTTTTTACTATCTTTGCAGCGTCAATATTGTCGTAAATACTTTATTAAACCTTACCACATTGAGTAATATTTGGAATATCAGGCAGTTTTCCGAAGAGGAGGAGAACGTTCGGGTGCAGTTGTCGTCCGAACTGGGTATCAGTCTTGTTGCTGCCGGTTTGCTTCTCTCTCGCGGCGTATGTAATGCAGAGGATGCAAAAGCGTTTATCCGTCCGGCTTCCCAGCCGATACACGATCCGTTTTTGATGCGTGATATGGATGCAGCCGAGGCGCGTTTGTCGAAAGCAATAGAGAGCGGGGAAAAGATTTTGGTATATGGCGACTATGACGTTGACGGAACAACAGCGGTGGCACTCGTGTGGCGATTTATTCATTCTTTCTACAACAACCTGCTTTTCTATATCCCTGATCGTTATACAGAAGGTTATGGTATCTCTTTTCGCGGTATTGATTACGCCAAACAGGAGGGATGTAGCCTTATTATAGCTTTGGATTGTGGCATTAAGTCGGTGGACAAGGTGGCTTATGCCTCGGAGAAAGGTGTGGATTTTATTATTTGCGACCACCACAAACCCGGTGCAGAGTTGCCTCATGCCGTGGCTGTTCTCAACCCTCACCGTGAAGATTGTACTTACCCTTACACCGATCTGTCGGGATGCGGCGTGGGGCTGAAACTGATGCAGGCGTATGCGGCTAAGCATGATATGTCGTTCGATACATGCCTTCGTCCGTTGCTACCGCTCTTGGCAATGAGCATTGCGTCAGATATAGTGCCAATGACGGGCGAAAACCGTACTTTGGCATTCTTAGGGCTGCAACAGATGCGTAAGACAACGATGGCAGGATTACTCGCATTGATGCAGACTTCAAAGACGGAACAACAAAGTATCACCATATCCGACCTCGTCTTCCGTTTCGGTCCGCGGGTCAATGCATGTGGACGTATCTATTCCGGCGCAGAAGCTGTTCGGCTGCTTATAACCGATGATACGAAGAAGGCGGCAAGGCTGGCAAGAGAGGTGGAAGATTATAATAGCAAGCGGCAGGGACTGGACAAGTCAATACTTGATGAAGCTGTTCAACAAATAGAACAGGATGAACATGATGCTGAAAAATGCTCGACAGTTGTTTTCTCACCGGGTTGGCATAAAGGAGTGGTCGGTATTGTGGCATCACGACTGATAGAATATCGTTATCGCCCGACTATTGTGCTGACGCAGGATGAGGCTTCGGGGCTTATTTCCGGCTCGGCTCGCTCTGTTGGTAACTTCGATATTTATTCTGCAATCGACTCATGTCGCGACTTGCTGACTAACTTCGGGGGGCACGACTATGCTGCGGGACTCTCTATGCCGGCGGAGAATCTCGAACGGTTCATTCAGCGTTTTGATGACTATGTAGCGAGGAATATCCGGCAGGAGCAAAAGCAACCAATCCTGAATATTGATGCTGAGCTTAGTCTGGCTGATATTACTCCTCAGTTGGTGCGTATAGTGCAGTGTATGGAGCCTTTCGGACCATGCAACCCGCGCCCGGTGTTTGTGACCAAAGGTGTTATCAACTATCGTTATACCCGCCGTGTAGGTAAGAGCGGTGAGCATCTGCATTTGAACGTGACCGATCGCTCGTCGTACGACAACGGTGCATTGGCTGTTTTCGATGGTATAGCTTTCGGGAAAGGCGATATGGCTTTACATCTGCAGAACGGCAATCCGGCAGATATATGCTATACTATCGAGCAACACACATTCAATCAGCGCACCACAACGCAGTTGCGAGTGGAGGATATACGAAAATAAAAAATCAATAATACTTATATCACACTATGTTTTCAGAACGTGACACACAGTCGCCCAAGCAGCGTAAGGGCTGTATAGAGGTGGTATGCGGCTCGATGTTTTCGGGCAAGACAGAAGAACTGATACGACGTATGCGCCGTGCACAGTTCGCAAAGCAAAAAGTGGAGATTTTCAAACCCGCCATTGACGTTCGCTACTCAGAGGTGGATGTTGTGAGTCATAACAAAACGGCTATCGTCTCCACTCCGGTGGAGTCGTCGCAGAGTATTCTGCTTTTGGCTGAGGATGTAGAGGTGGTAGGCATTGACGAAGCACAGTTTTTTGATATGAATATAGTGGATGTGTGTCGTGAACTGGCGGGACGCGGCATCCGGGTTATTGTCGCCGGTTTGGATATGGACTATAAGGGCACTCCGTTTGGTCCGATGCCTAATCTGTTGGCAATAGCTGACGATGTGTTCAAGGCGCACGCTATATGTGTACGTTGCGGTAATCTCGCTAATTTTTCGCATCGCCTTGTTTCTTCAAGCCGACAGGTTCTGCTGGGAGAGACTGAGAAGTATGAACCATTGTGCCGCGAATGTTTCGAGTTGGCAAAGAGAGATAATGGCGGTGCTTGTTGACGTCATAGTTCCTCTTGCTACGCCGGTTACCTACACTTATTTGCTACCGGATGGCGCTCCGCAAGCGATAGGCTTGAGAGTGCTGGTACCACTGGGTAAGAAGAAAATCTACACCGGCGTTATTTGTCGTGTTAGAGAAAGCATTTCTAATACAGCTGCGGATGCCATAAAGGAGGTTGTAGGTTTTCCTGATGAGCGTCCGTTGGTGACAGGTGAGCAGTTGGCACTATGGCATTGGCTTGCCGAGTATTATATGTGTACTATCGGAGAGGTGATGAAAGCCGCCTTACCTGCCCCACTAAAGCCGGAGAGCGAGACGCGACTGAAGCTGAATATGGATTATGAGGCGCAGTCTGCGTTGCCGCCTAAACACCAGGCAGTGCTGGATGTTTTACTTGACGGCAAACTGCACACATTGGACGAAATATCCCGCGCTGTAGGAACGCGCTCGTTGCTGCCTGTTATCAGTGCGCTGATTGACAGCGGGGCTCTGCTGACGGAAGAGAAGGTCACTATTAAACAGCAGCGGAACAATGGGAAAAACAGGGTGTCACAATGTGGGGAATGTGGCAACGAACAAGCCGCTGAACTAATACAGCCGCATATTCTTACAGCCGTTCAGCAAGTTGCATATAACGATATTTTGAGGTCGTTTGAGTCGCACAATGTGTCTCTTCTTTTCGGTGTCACCTCGTCCGGCAAAACCGATATTTACGTACATCTTATTTCTGAGCATATTGCTTTAGGGCAGCAGGTGCTGTATTTAGTGCCGGAGATTGCTCTCACCACGCAGTTGACCGACCGCCTTAAGCAGGTGTTTGGTGACAGGTTGTGCGTTTATCACTCCAGGCTGACAGAAAGCGAACGAACGCGTATCTACCGCGATGTACTTGAGCAGCGTAGTTATAATGTCATTCTTGGCGTTCGTTCGGCTCTTTTCCTGCCTTTTCGCAGTCTCGGACTTGTCATTGTTGATGAGGAACATGAGCCGTCGTATAAGCAACAGGACCCTGCTCCCCGTTATCATGCCCGCGATGCAGCGATAGTACTTGCTTCGCACTTTGGCGCAAAGACACTGCTTGGCACGGCTACGCCGGCAGTGGAAACATATTATAACGCTCTTGCCGGCAAATACGGTTTGGTTAGGCTGACGGAGCGTTATAAAGGTCTCTCTTTACCGTCTGTTAGAATAATCGACCTCAAGCAGCAGTATCATCGCAAGCAGATGTACGGACATTTCTCAGACCCGCTCTTCCTCCGGCTGAAACAGACAATGATGTCCGGCAAGCAGGCAATACTTTTTCAGAATCGTCGTGGCTATTCGCCATACGTAGAGTGTCGGCAGTGCGGATATGTTCCGAAATGTGTCAATTGTGATGTGTCAATGACCTTGCACAATAGCAGCCGACGGGAAGCTGATGGTGCGGCGGCAAAAGACACAAAGGGAACGTTGGTGTGCCACTATTGCGGTTACACCATACCGCTCCCGCAGGTATGCCCGTCGTGCAAAACGCCCGGAGGACTCGCTACAATGGGGTTCGGAACGGAGAAGATAGAAGATGAGGTGTCAGAGCTGCTGCCGGAGGCACGGGTGGCAAGAATGGATCTCGACACGACGCGTAATAAGAACAGCCACCAGCGTATTATCAAGAGTTTTGCGGAGCGTAAGATAGATGTTCTTGTAGGCACGCAGATGCTCACTAAGGGCTTGCATTTCGATGATGTCACTCTTGTGGGGGTACTCCGCGCTGACAATCTGCTTAATCAACCTGATTTCAGGGCAACAGAGCGCACGTTTCATCTGCTTGAGCAAGTGGCTGGCAGAGCCGGGCGAAATACCGGCAGCGGGGCGCAGGAAGGAGTGGCAGCCTCAACGGCTATTCCAACAGATGCGGGAACAACGGAAAGTGAGGTTTTTATTCAAACAGCGGCCGCAGACCATCCGGTGTTCGAATGGGTGAAAAACCACGACTATGAGGCTTTTTATCAAGCACAGTTGCATGAAAGAAAATTATTCAGATATCCGCCGTTCTATCGTCTGATTAGCATCAATCTGCGACACCATGACAAGACTCGTCTCGAGACCACGGCACGCGTGTTGCAAGAGAGGTTAAGGCAGTGTTTCGGTATGCGCTGTTCGGCAATAATTACACCGTCAATCAGCCGCGTGCACAACACTTATCACCGACAACTGCTACTTAAAATCGAACGTGAGGCAAGCCTGAAGAAAGCAAAGGAATTGCTTGTTGATAATATTAGAAATACGCTGTTACTTCCGCAATGCAAAGGAACGGTTGTGTTCTGCGATGTGGATCCTATGTAAATAAATGAAAATGAATAGAAGATATTTGATTGTGGTACTTGTTGCTGCGTTTATGTCAGTAATAAGCTGCGTGCAGGCTGAAAATATCAGTCGTACATTTTTTGAAAACGACCCTATTACCCGCGATGCCAACGTGGCAACTCTTGTGGTGGATATAAATACCGGTGAGGTAATTGACTCTTACCACAGTAATCGTCTTTTGCCCACGGCTTCAACGATGAAGGTCATCACTACGGCTACGGCTCTGGAGTTATTGGGGGCTGATTATCGCTGGAAAACAACACTTGAGACGGACGGTGAGGTGAGAGACGGAGTGCTTTATGGCAACTTGTATATCCGTGGCACCGGTGACCCGACTCTTGGTTCGTATAAGCTCGGAAACAGGGCGTTCATGCAGCAATGGGTAAGGGCAATCAAGAAACAAGGTATCAACCGGATTAACGGCGCGGTGGTAGCAGACCTCAGCGTGTTCGACAACGGCGATGCGCTCAACCCCGGCTGGCTCTGGGAAGACGCGGGGAATTATTATGGTATGGGAGTGTTCAGCATCAACTATCTTGATAATACAATGAACGTAGTGCTTCGCTCAGGTGCTATCGGGTCTGTGGCTACGGTCATTTCTACAGAACCGGCATACGAGGGAGTGCAGTTCGAAAATCACATTCGCTGCACAGAGATAACCTATGATGGGGCTTTTGTGCACGGGGTGCCTTTTGATAACAAGCGTTTTCTGACAGGCAGCGTGCCCTCTAATCTCGGAACTTTCGGTGTCAAAGGAGATATCCCTAATCCGGGATTGTTGCTCGCTCGGCATTTAGAGAGCGCTTTGGAAAATGCAGGGGTGGATGTATCTTCTCGTGCCTCGTATATAACTGAAATTCCATTTCGAGCAGGGACACGTACTGTTTTGTACGAGCATCTCTCGCCGGATTTAAGCGAGGTGGTGGCAGAGACGAATATATCTTCTAATAACCTTTATGCTGAGGCTATCTTCAGAACATTAGGCACGCTCTGCAGCACTCGCAAGATGTCAGACCCCGTCTCTATTCTGCATTCGCGTACCGTGGTAGAGCAGTGCTGGCGGCGTAGAGGTGTTAATTGGGGAGCTACAATTCAAAAAGACGGCTGCGGACTGGCCCCGCAGAACGGAGTGTCACCTGAGACATTCGTCGGCCTTATGAGATACATGCACAAGTCAACTGCGGCTGAGGTGTTTTTCGCCTCACTGCCGGTGGCAGGAGAAAACGGTACACTGAAGGCTTTTTTGAAAGACACTCGTCTGCAAGGAAAGGTACATGCCAAGTCCGGCAGTATCGCGCACCTGAAGGCTTATACGGGATACATAGAACGCCCGGACGGGCATCTGTGGGCTTTTTCTGTGGTGGTGAACAACGGAAACGGGAAAGGTAAAGCGGTACAGAAGACAATAGAGCGTTGGCTGATAAAAGTAACGGAATAGGTGTTAAAGATGTACAGTGTAGCTTATCTTTGCTGTTTGATGATACGGTAATGATGCAAGAAAGTGAAATAATATTTCTTCCCGAGGTGGGCAGTACCAATACGTGGATGCGTGAGCGGTTGACTGAAAAGCCGGCTGACAGGTTTTCCCACTTATTCACAGTGTGTACTTTTCGTCAGACGGCAGGACGTGGGCAACAAGGTAATAGTTGGGAAAGCGAGCCTGACAAGAATGTGTCGTTTACTACTCTGCTTGATACGTCAGCTTTATGCGTATCTGAGTTGTGGCGTGTGACAGAGTGCTGTGCGTTAGCCGTGCAACAGGCGCTTTGCTCGTTCAATATGCCGGCTGTCATCAAATGGCCTAACGATATTTACGTTGGTGATGAGAAGATATGCGGAATATTGATTGAGTCGGTGTTGCAGGGTCACAATGTTCCATGTTGTCTTGCCGGAATAGGAATTAACGTCAATCAGATAAGTTTTATCAGTGGTGCGCCTAATCCGACATCGATGCGGCTGATTGCCGGACATGATTTTAACAAGGAAGAGGTGTTGCGGCGAGTGCTTGCTGAATTGTCACAGTTGTGGAAGTTGGTCATTGCTCAGCCGGATATGCTGAAACGGATGTATATGCAGCATCTTTACCGTCGTGAAGGAGAATACCTATGGCGCAGAAAAGAGGCGTCAACTGCTCCGATGAGGATTGATTGGGAGACCGATAATACTGAATTTGACAAAGCAATCTTCCGGGCTGCGATAGATGATATTACGGAAGAGGGCTGTTTGGTGCTCCGAAAGAGAGACGGCACAACTGAGACGTTTCATTTCAAACAAGTACAATATATCATTCCAAAATAACAACACCTGCCGCTATGCACTCAGCATCGGCAGGTGTTTTCTGTTGTTTGTGTATTGTTTATTCCACAATCAATATCGTAGTAGCGCTGGCTGTGCCAAGATAATATGCCTTGGCGCGTATTGTTATTTGCTGTGTTTCGTTATCGGCTCCGTCTTTTTCCGGCATGGTTAAAGGAAACGGTGCCTGATAGACAGGCGACTTGGTATCAGGCTCGCTTCCATCGGTGGTATAGCGTATTATGGCTCCGCGGATAGGGTGATTGATGTAAACAAGGCGTTCAATCTTGCCGTGATGGGCATTGACGGGATGCCGGGTATTTCCAACCTGTCTTGTCGAACCGCTGCGAGGCATGCTGCCGAAGTTGCCGCCGACCTGCTCGTTCTGTATTCTTATGCCGGGTTGGCAGAGGTGGAAATGTATTCCTTTAGCGTCCAAGCGTGGTAACTCGTAGGAATAGAGTTGATGGCTGAAATACAGGCGCTCTTGTTCAAACATTTTTCTTCCTTCGCTTGTTGAAGTGGCCTTGAGGTAGGATATCGGAGTGGCATTCCATGCGCGTTCGGCTAAGCCGATAAGCTTGGGGAAGACATATTCTTCTACCTGCTGTGCACTTCGTATGGTCTCGGCAAACACTTGACCTTGCATACCGCGTATGTTCTTTCTCGCTTCCGGGCGAAGTCTGATTTTTTTCTGCTTGTCATACTCGTCAATGTCTCGTGGCTCCCGTTTCATATTGTATCGCACTGAACGATAGATGTCGTATGGCAAAAAATCAAAGGTGGAGTGCTCGTCGGTGTATCCCCCCCAGTGCAGAGCGCGTTCCTCTTGATGGTTGGTGTAGCACATGTCAAGATACAGGTTGCCGACACAGGCAAGAATAACAGGATAGCCGGCGTTGGCAAGTTTATAAGCTTTCTCGTCGCCGCGCCACTCGGGAATACTGTTCCAACACCATGACAAGACGTTCTTGTCAGCAAAACGAGGGTTAATCTCGCCACCACGCATCGCTATCTCTTCCCAACCGGCTATTTGTATATTCATCGGGGTGAGAATCTCTATTACTTGCTGAAGGAAATAATCCTTCAACTCGTGTGTGTCAGTCATGCCGTGTTCTTCCATAAAAGCCTGACATATAGGCGAGCCGCTCCATGCTCCTTTTGCCACTTCGTCACCTCCGGCGTGGAAGATGCGCAGCGGCTGACCGGCTTCTTCGTGCATTAGTGACAGCTCGGTTATCACTTTTTTGACGAAGTTGTAGCATGATGGGCGTGCTATACAAATCACATTATCGGTGTAATATTGCGCAGAGGTGTATTCTGAAGTGTCATCAGGGTCAGCCAAGCGATACTCTTCCGCCTGCTCTACCGATTCCGGCAGCAGGTTTTTATAGCGAACCTCCATAGCACGTATGGCCGCACGGGAGTGTCCTGGCATGTCTATTTCAGGAATAACGGTGATATGCCGTTCTTGAGCATAGCTGACAATGTCTATGTAATCTTGTCGCGTGAGAAAACCGTTAGCGGTAGTGGGCGCAGACGGGTCACTTCCGCCGCAATAGGCAGGGTAAAGGCAAGTCTGTTCATCTGTAGTATAACCTCTGCGACTGCCTACATCGGTCAGCTCGGGCAAACCGGGAATCTCCAAACGCCATGCTTCGTCATCGACAAGGTGGAAATGAAAGATATTCAGTTTGTAGAAGGACATTACATCAAGTAGCCGTAGTATCTCGTCTTTTGGCGTGAAGTTACGCGCTATATCCAGCATCAGCCCGCGGTGGGGCATATCGGGGTAGTCGTTGATGCACATCGCCGGTAACGACTGTTTGTTCTCGCGTAGCCGCTCAAGGCTCTGCTGACCATAAAACAAGCCGCTCGCATCCGAATATTCGATGGTGATTTTCTTCTGACCGAGAGTGAGCCTGTATCCTTCTGCAGGAATCTTCTTATTGAATTTTTGTTTTATGTTTGCATTGAGGTTAGCTCCGCCTTTAAGTATGGTCACTTCTTTGGGTTCCGGCACAATATTCAGTGTTCTTTGCCAAAGTGGTGCGCTCGGATCAAAGGGGTCTGTTGCAGCTACAGCTTTGCAGAATGGCTCGTTGTAGCGGTAAACCCACTCGCCGTCAGCATAGCCGGGGTTGGCATCACGCGTCCATTGCAACGGAGAGGTGAAACGCTCGGTGACGATGGTTATATCTTGTGCCTCAGCCCCCTCATGTGCGACGAAGAATGCGCCTTGCGGACCGTTGGACTCGCGCAGGATAGAGCCTTTTTGAAGAAGCCTGTATTCGTATGTGGCACCCGGCGGAAGAGGAAGAAAATCTGCTGTCGGACGTAGGGTGTGGTAGGTGGCGCACACCTCTGTCTCGTGAAGCAGTTCGCCTTCAAAACGATACGGATGAACCGACATCTGACAGAAGCCTATCATCCAATCGCCTGACGAGGTGAGGGTATCTGTGCTGTTGTTGGTCAACCATATAGCACTCTCTGCAACGCCGGGCTCTACGTCATTTTGAATAAGTTGCCAACGCATGCTGACGGGACCGGCTGTGACAGCAGAGAGAAAGAAAAATGAAAAACAAATGACAAGTGCAAGCACCGGTATGGCAAGCATACGCCGCATAATGACTTGGCATGGTGAGAGTAGGGAAGGTAACATGCAAAGAGTACGGTGTTTCATAGTGGTATAGACTTTAAGTTCGCAAAGTTAACATTTTTTTTTTGAATATAAAACATTTGAGCGTAAAATATTATCGAATATTATAGTGCTACTCTTAATATGCCGTTTAAAGAGTGTTAAAATGGCGTTTCTACATATATTTGTTATGCCTGTTTGTACATGCGGGAGAATAGTCTCTATAGTGCTATTTGTAAAAATATTTGCAAAAAACAGGGTAAAATTTGCGTATGTCAGAAAATTGTTGTACCTTTGCAGCCGCTTTGTGAGAAAGCGTATGATATTACGAGATAATAATCAGCTCATAAAAGAGCATAAATCATGACGAAACAATGAAACGTACATTTCAACCATCTCAGCGCAAAAGACGTAACAAACACGGTTTTCGTGAGCGTATGATGACCGCCAACGGTCGTCGTGTATTGGCAGCACGCCGCGCCAAAGGCCGCAAGAAACTTACCGTTTCTGACGAGGGCCGCCACAAATATTCGTTCTAACAATTATTAGCTGCCAGCTGTCGGTTGTCAGCTATCAGCCGTCAGCTGAGGCGAATTATTTAGTAAACAGGGAAAAGAGCACGGCTCCTTTCCCTTGTTTTGCATAACAACAATATGTGAAAAAACAGAGGTGTGATTCGACACCGTCTGCAGTAAGCCAAATAACAAGAAACTAAAGAATATTATAATTATGCAGTCAACAAGACAACAGAAAATAGAAAGTCTGATTCAGCAAGACCTCGGAAATATCTTCCTTCAGTATGCTCGGCGTATAGGCGGAGTTCTTATCTCGGTGAGTGAGGTGAGAATATCACCTGACCTGAGTATTGCACATGTCTATCTGTCAATCTTCCCGGCTAATAAAGCGGAGGAAATCCTTACTAAAGTAGAGGAAGATGGTAAGGCTATTCGTTATGAGATGGGCAAGTTAGAGCGCAACCAGTTGCGCATTATTCCTCAGCTGTATTTCCATAACGATGTTACCCTTGACCGAATGGAGCATATAGACGAACTGTTGAAACACTAAAGGGCATAAGTTCCCCCATGCCAATAGAACTAAAAATAGCGTGGCGTTACCTATTCGCAAAGAAGAGTCATAACGCGATTAACATCGTTTCCGGTGTTAGTGCGGCAGGCGTGGCAGTAGCAACAGCGGCGTTAGTGTGTGTGCTCTCGGTGCTAAACGGGTTTAATGTTGTGTTGGAGAATCTGTTTTCACAGTTCGATCCGGATATACTTATTACACCGGTTGCAGGGAAAACATTTCGAACATCGTCTTCGCAGTTGCAAATTGTGAAAGAACAGCCTGAGGTGGCGGTTTTTACTGAGATGGTAGAAGAACGGGCCATGCTCACCTACAAGGATCACCAGGCACCGGCACAAGTGATGGGGGTTGACAGCACGTTCCGTCAGTTGACACATATCGACTCTATTGTCACTGACGGCTATTATGAGGTGTTTGACGGTGCCTTTGAGCGTTGTGTAATTGGCAGAGGACTGGCGGCACAAGTGGGAGTAAACGCGCATTTTGTCGGAGCTGTACGGCTATATGCCCCGCAAAGGACAGGACGGGTGAGTATGCTGCGCCCGGACAAGGCACTCAATAAAGAGACGTGTTACATGGCCGGAGTCTTTGCCGTCAATCAGGTGGAATATGACGATAGGCTGGTGATAGTATCCGCCGATTGTGCAAGACGACTATTCGGCTATAACGATGATGAGGTGACCGCGGTAGGAATACGTGTAAAGGACGGAGAAAACGTGGCAAAGGTGAAAAGGATTGTGAGGAGTATTGTAGGCGCTGAATATAACGTCAGAGACAGATACGAACAACAGGAGGATTTTTTTCGCATAGCGCGTATGGAAAAACTGCTTTGTGCCATTCTGCTTGTGTTCATACTGATAATTGCGGCTTTCAATTGTGTCAGCTCGCTTTCGATGCTGATGTTGGAGAAGCAGGCAGATACGGTGGTTCTGAAGAGTCTGGGAACCACTGACGGACAAATAAGACGAATCTTCCTATACGAGGGGTGGCTTGTCTCACTCTTGGGGGCACTGACAGGATTGGTAGTGGGGTTATGTATATGTATTTCACAAGAGAAATGGGGCTGGCTTAAACTTGGCAACGGTACTGACTATGTAATAGATGCATATCCTGTAGCCGTGGCTCCGACAGACGTGATGCTGATAACGCTGGTGGTGGCTTTGATTGGATTTATAGCAGCGTGGGTGCCGGCAAGAAAGGTTGGGAAAAGAAAGTAGCCGCTGATTGGCTAAAACAACTTTATTGAAAAGAGGTCATAATATGTTTAGCAAGAAGATATTATATTTTATTGGCGCCGCCATGGCAGGTCTTGTGTCCTGTTCCCCTAAGGGAGGACGTCAGCCGGAGGCGGTGGTGGTGTATGACACGCTGTTCACTCTCGCTCTGCAGGAACAGCATGGGGCTTATTATGCTGACGGGGGACTGGAGAATAACGTTGTATCACTTGACCTGTATTCTGAAAATCTCTCGCTCAATAAGCAGGGAAGAATAGAGGGGACGGGGACCAATCTGTATTTTTCGGACATTTTTCTTCCTCCAACCGATAGCACTTTGCTTGTCGGCACATATTTAAGCGATACGACCGGCTCTGCGTTCACTTTTCTTCCAGGTACATCTTTCCGTGGAAATTTTACCGGAGCCTATCTACTCTCCATTACTGATGGTACTCTCGTCAGTTATCGGCTCCTGCCAGCCGGCTCGTTAGAAGTGGTGCAAGCTGAAGATGAAGAGCATGTGGTGATTCGTTTTAGTGAACCGGCAGACTCTCGGACAAAATACCACGCCGTATTTAAGGGAAGAGTCAATTAGTCTTTAGCGTCTCAGAGTGTTGTGATATAATCAGTAACCTTATGATACTCCGTGACTACCATACATTTCTTAAGTTGGAGAAGTCGTTATCCGACAACTCTGTCAAAGCGTATGAGCAGGATATCAACAAGCTCTTCGAGTGGTGTGCACAGCGTGATGTGAATCCTGTTGATGCTTCGCTTGACGACTTACAAGCATTTCTTTACGACAACTATAAGACGCAAACTAACAAACGCTCGCAGGCGCGGTTAGTCAGCGGACTACACTCGTTCTATAAATTCCTGCTTTACACTCACCGTATCGAGCAAGACCCGTCAGAACTATTACAAACGCCCAAACCTGACGCTTATTTGCCGTCTGTTCTGACGGTGGAGGAGATAGATTCTATCGTCTCTTCTATAGATCTTTCCACTCCTGAAGGACATCGCAACAGAGCTATCATAGAAATGTTGTATGGCTCCGGACTGCGCGTGAGCGAGCTGATTGAGTTGAAACGCTCAAATATCAACTTCAGCGAAGGATATATGCTTGTTGAAGGCAAGGGGGCTAAACAAAGACTGGTGCCCCTCTCACCTGAAGCGGAAAAGTGGTTCCGCTATTGGGAAGAGGATCGTTGCCATTTGGAAGTCAAACAAGGTGAGGAAGACTATGCTTTTCTTAACCGTAGGGGACATAGGCTGTCAAGGCAGATGGTGTTTATAATGCTGCAAAAACTATGTCAGGAAGCAGGGATAACCAAGCCCGTGTCACCACACACTCTCAGGCATTCTTTTGCCACACACTTGCTGCAGAACGGAGCAGACCTGAGAATAATACAACAACTTCTCGGGCATGAGAACATAACTACAACGGAAATCTACACTCACATCAATATTCATAACCTGCGTGATGCGGTGTTACGCTATCATCCGGCAAATAAAATGAAGTAATTTGTCGGTTGTGCTTGTGTATGTGAAATAAAAACACTAACTTTGCTATGTTTTATCTGGCGGATGGTTCTGACTATCGGTAGGTAATGCGGGTAAAAAAACAAACATTATGAAACGGTTTTTCAAAATATTCGGAATTACGCTTGCGGCGTTGGTCGGTGTGGTGGTCATTGCTGCGGCTGTGATTGTGTATGTGGTGTTTACGCCGGCAAGGCTGACCCCTGTCGTGCAAAAGGTAGCGGCAGATTACATCAGTTGTGAGTACAACATAGGTTCGGTGGACCTGACTTTCTTCTCCACTTTCCCGGAGTTCGGGTTGCGAGCCGATGGTCTATTGATAATCAATCCTACGGCGGGAGCTCCTTCGGATACGCTGCTTGAGGCTAAAAAGGTGGTGGCTCGGATTGACCTGATGCGTCTTCTGAACGATGGGGATATCAATATACACGAAGTGGCGCTGTCGGACGTATGTCTGATGCCGTATATCGCAGCAGACGGGACAACGAACTTTGATATTCTTTCAATAGAAAGCGACACTACCGAACAGGATACAACAGAAGGTTTCATCAAGAGCCTGTCAATCGACGATATGGCAGTGTCGCTGCTAACAAGGAGAATTGTCTTTATTGACGAAAAAGACTCGCTCTCGGCTTCCGTCGGTGAGGCGCAGCTGACGCTCGCCGCCCGCAAGGAGAATGATATGATAGCCGGTGCACTACAAATGCTGTTGCCGGGGCTTTCGGCTAACTACAAAGGTGTTGACTACGTTAAAGATGCCGATATAGAGATACAACTACCCTATATGATGCGGCTTGGAATGGAGGGTTTGACAGATATACATGAACTCAACTTGACAATCGATGACGGGCGGTTAGGTATCAACGAGTTCGAGCTGCGTCTTGATGGTGATGCGGCGCTTATACCGGAGATGAATGTGGATATGACCATGCAGACCGGCAAATGGCATGTGAGCGACTTGCTCGCACTTGTTCCTCAAGAGATTTTCACCATGCCTGCAGACATACGCGCTGACGGATATGTTGAGCTATTGGCGCACGCTAAGGGAGTATATAACGACAGTGTGATGCCGCTTGTGGATGCTCATATTGTGCTGAGTGACGCTGAGGGTGAATACAAAGGGCTGCCGTATCAACTGAAAGAGGTAAATGCAGAGGCTGACGCACACCTCGACTTGAATGATAAGAAACAGTCTGCTGTAGATATTCAGAGGCTGTCGGCAAGAACAAAAGAGAGCACTATCACGGCGAGTGGCACAGTTACCGACTTGCTTGGGGATATGCTGATTGATGTTGACGCAAAAGCAAATGTGGCGATTAAAGACCTTGAGTATTTTATGCCGGACAGCATTTATGCCGAAGGGAAAGCAAAGGCTTCTGTAAAGGTTAGGACGCTACTAAGCAACCTGACTGACATGCGTCTTGACAAGGGCAGTTATCGCGGCTCGCTGACATGGAACGGCATGCGGGTGAAAATGCCGGCGCTGAACGCTGAGGCAGAGACTGCTACATTGTCTTTCTCTATACCGAATGTGAGAAGTATAAGCAAAACAGACAAGCGTGAGGCCGCAAAGCAGAAGAACGTCAGGTTCTTGGATGGTACATTGGGGCTGAGTAATATCAATGTGAAGATGACTGACGGAACGACAGCAGTGCTTGGACAGACGGATGTTGATTTTCAGCTTAGTGACGTGCTGAAAAAGTCAGATGTTATCTATGCCATGATTGGTCTTCGTTCGGCAGATGCTATAGCACACACTACTCTAACTGATTCCTTGGGCAATAGTCAGATAGTTGATGCCACACTTGCCGCACCTGCTATCACAGCTTACGCAGAGTACGACACCAAGGATACGCTTAAGATACCGGTGTTGAGTTGCACCTTCAATATGCACAGGTTAGATGCGGTATATGATACGATATCGGTGCATAGTGTTGCTCCGCAAGGCACTGCACGTATATCCGGCGGCAGGCGCGACAAGACGCAACCCAGACTCTCTGCATCACTAAGTATGAACGGGCTGGATGCCGCAATGGGAGCTTTCGCGAAATTGAAAACCGGTCGTTTCGCATTTAAGGCGGCGGCTCAACACACCGACAACAAAGAAAATATATTGCTTGAATGGCAACCGCGACTGCAGTTCGATCTTAGCAACGCTGTGGCTACAGTGAGTGGATTGGAACCGCAGGTAAAAGTGCCGGAGATAAAGTTTGCATATTCGAATAAGAAGTTTACTATTGATACTTCTCGGGTTGAGCTTGGTCACTCTGACTTTTCGCTCTCAGGTGAGGTGCATAACATCGGTCCTTGGCTGGAAAAGAAGGACTTGATGCTTGGAACGCTTAATTTTGTATCCTCGCATGCGGATATCAATGAGCTACTCTCTTATGTTTCAGGCGCAGGCAATGACGAGGAAGAACTTTCGGGTGCAGAATCGGCTACGACTACTGCAGATAATGCTGCTCCGGCGGCAAAGGCGGACACTTCCGCTTCTGAACCGTTTATTGTGCCGAAGGGCGTGGATCTGACGCTGAACACACACATCAAGGAAGCAGACGCTTTCGGACAACACCTGAGTAATCTTGGAGGACGAGTGTTTATACGGGACGGAGTGCTGATACTGGAAGAAATGGGCTTTATATGCGAGGCGGCAAAGCTGCAACTTACCGCTATGTATAAAACTCCGAGAAGAAACCATATATTTGTGGGCTTTGACTATCACATGACAGATATCAATGTGGAGGAGCTGGTAGATATGATTCCGCAGGTGGATTCGATGCTGCCTATGTTGCGTTCGTTCAAAGGGGCAGCTAATTTCCACCTCGCAGCAGAGACATACGTTAACTCGAAATATCAAATCAAACCCTCTACTATCAGAGGTGCATGCTCCATCAATGCGAAAGATTTGACTCTGCTTGACGGAGAAACGTTTACGAAAATAGCAAAGATTCTGACGTTTAATAAGAAAACGGAGAATAAGATTGACTCTATCTCTGCTGAAATAGCTATCTATAAGAAGGAAATAGATATTTATCCTTTCCTTATCACTTGCGACAAATGGATGGCGGCTGTGGGCGGTCAGCACAATCTTGACATGACCTTCGACTACCACCTTTCTCTGCTCAATCCTTTGTATCTCGGTGTTGACGTGAGCGGCACCTTTGACGACCTGAAGATCAGGCCTGCCAAGTGCAGGTATGCCAAAGACTTTAAGCCAATATTCCACAGAGAGATTGATACACGCTCTGCTGACATACGCTCAATGATAAGAAAAGCGTTGGAAAGTAATGTGAGAAAATAAAACAACAATATACAATGAAAAAAGGATTTTTATTACCGGCAATTGTTATGACACTTGCAGCATGCAGCAGAACGAGCGACAATCCGTTGCTCATGCCTCAGACGAACGAATATGACGTTCCCGCTTTTGATAAGATAGAGATGTGCCACTATCGCCCGGCTTTCGACAAGGCTATAGCTGACTATAGGGCAGAGATTGACGCTATTGTGAATAACCCTGATGAACCCACGTTTGAGAATACTATTCTGGCACTCGAGCGTAGCGGAAGTCTTTTAAGCAAGGTTGGCGGAGTGTTCTTTAATCTGTTAGAGACCGATGGTACAGATGAGATGAACGCTTTGGCAGAGGAGATAAGTCCGCTGCTGACCGAGTGTTCTGATGATATTATTCTGAACGAAAAACTATTTACTCGTGTAAAAGCTGTATATGATGGCCGTGAGGCGGCCGGGCTAACCGGTGAAGACCTGAGATTGACAGAGGAGAAGTACCGCGGGTTTGTAATGAACGGTGCTAATTTGGATGCGGAGAAAAAGAAGAGATTGAGAGAAATCAACAAAGAACTGTCTCTTCTATCATTACGTTTTGGTCAGAACGTGGTGGCGGAGACCAATGCATGTCAGCGTTTTGTGAAGGACGAAACGGAGCTGCGCGGCTTACCGGAGTCTGCCAAACAAGCGGCGGCAGAGGAGGCTGAGGCTGCCGGACATAAAGGAGAGTGGCTCTTTACGCCTAAGCGCACATCTTTCACACCGGTGTTGCAGTATTGTGAGAACAGAGAACTAAGGCGTCAGTTACTGATGGACTATACCACGCGCGGCAATCATGACAACGAGAATGATAACAAGTCGGTCATCAACCGCACAATGCGTTTGCGTACCGAAAAAGCGCATCTTTTCGGGTTCGACTGCTCGGCAGACTATATCCTGCAGGACGCCATGGCACATGATGGCAAGACCGCATACAACATGTTGATGCAGGTGTGGGAGCCGGCACTCAATGCTGCTAAACGTGAGCGGGCTGAACTGCAAGCACTACTCAATGAGGATTTGCCAGGGGAGAAACTGCAACCGTGGGACTGGTGGTTTTATTCAGAAAAACTACGCAAGGCAAAGTATGACCTTGATGAGGAACAGCTGAAGGCATATTTCAAACTTGATAACGTGCGACGTGGTGCATTTGCTCTTGCTGAGAGACTGTATGGAATACACATCGAGCCTATTGAGGGGCTGCCGGTCTATCACCCGGATGTTGAGACATTTAAGATAACAGATTCCGACGGCTCATTGTTGGGTATATTCTACACCGACTACTTCCCGCGTTCTACTAAAAGACCGGGTGCGTGGATGAATAATATCCGTGACCAATATGTTGATGCTAATGGGGTTAATCACCGTCCTGTAATTGTTAATGTCGGTAACTTCAATAAGCCTACATCTGATAAACCATCTCTTCTTTCTATGGATGATGTGGAAACCCTCTTCCATGAGTTCGGGCATGCTCTGCATGGTTTCCTTTCGCAGTGTAAATACTCGTCGCTGGCGGGAACCAATGTGCCGCGGGACTTCGTTGAGATGCCTTCGCAACTGATGGAGAACTGGTGTTATGCTCCGCAGGTGATGAAAACATACGCTTTCCACTATGAGACAGGAGAGGTCATCCCTGACTCGTTGATAAAAAAGATAGAAGCTGCAGCAAAATTCAATCAGGGTTTTGTGGAAACAGAGCTTCTGTCTGCCTCAATCCTTGATATGGATTATCATCTGCTGACGGAGGTGGACACGATAGATGTTAACAGGTTTGAAACTGAATCAATGGAAAGGATGGGTATGATTCCTGAAATCATTGTTCGCTATCGCTCTTCATTCTTCAATCATATTTTCACTACAGGCTACGAGGCGGGCTACTATTCATATACATGGTCGGCTGTGCTTGATTCTGACGTGTTCCATGCTTTTGTAGAGACCGGAGACCTCTTCAATAAGGATGTTGCTGCAAGGCTCAGGAAGGAGATTCTTTCGCGTGGAAACAGTGAGGATGCAGCTGTTATGTATCGTAACTTCAGAGGTAGGGACGCTGATCCGAAATATCTGCTTGAGAAGAAAGGACTGTAAGACTTGAAAGGCAAACTGCCCTGAAGATAGCATTGTATTTGCGTTGTTGATTATTCTTCAAATATTATCCGTAGTGTTGTCAGTAGCTGTGTTTGCACTGCTGCTGACTCTCTATCGGCGGGAGGATGGAATGCGCGAGTTGTATGTAAGCTCACTTTTTGTGTCGCTTCTCTCGCTTTTTTTCCCTGATTATGTGGTTACACTGCCTCTAATGTGGTTAGCAGCCGGTGTTCAAAAAGCTCTAAACTTTCGTGTTTGGTCGGCATCGGTTCTGGGTGTTGCTACAGTGGTGTTATATGCTGCTCTGACGCTTGTCGTTTTTCCGAATGCCGATGTGGTGGCGTACGTGGTTAATGTGTGGAAGGATGCAACGGTGCGTGGTTGGTGCTGGGAGGTAATGCCGCTCTGGATAAATGTCGTATCGCTTTTGATGGCATTGTTAGGCCTACTGGTTGCTATTGCACACCTAAGGCGGTTCGTAGTGGCTAATGTGAGAATTCAAACGAGACTGCTAATCTCTTTGCCGGCTATGCTACTGGCATTATTGTCTTGTTGCTACACTGCTGTAAACGGTACAGGAGTTTTTGCTTTGCTATGGACAAATGCCATTTATATAGCAGTCTTGTATATCACAACCTACGGACTGCCGCAACTGCCTTCATGGTCTCGGTCAGACCCATACAGACGTTCGTTCTCGCGCCGCTCAAGAAGAAGATAAATTCTACTTTGATAATATCCTTCATACATCGTACTTTATAATATCTTTTGTATTTCGTACATTCGTAAATTGTACTTCATTATGCGTTTAATAGCTCCCTCTGTTTTGTCTGCTGACTTTGCTAATCTTGGCAGAGATGTTGAAATGCTCAATCGTTCTGATGCTGATTGGGTACATGTGGATGTGATGGATGGCAGGTTTGTGCCGAACATTTCTTTCGGATTTCCTGTTATGGAGCCGTTGCATCAGCTGTCAACCAAGCCATTAGACGTCCATTTGATGATTGTGCACCCTGAAGATTACGTGGAGCGTTTTTGTGATGCAGGTGCTTGGTCGGTGGGGTTTCATTTAGAGGCTGTTGATGACCCTATGCCGGCGATACGCGCTATTCGGGAGAAAGGGTGCAGGACGTGTCTGACCGTCAATCCGGATATAAACTTTACTCGGCTGTATCCTTACCTTGAAGAGGTGGATATGGTGCTGCTGATGTCCGTTTTCGCAGGATTCGGCGGACAGCGGTTTATACCGGACACTCTTGACAAAGTTAGAGCAGTGCGCAAGGAAATCGACTCGCGAGGATTAAAGACCATGATTGAGGTGGATGGCGGAGTGAATATTGACAATGCCGGACTGCTTTTCGAAGCCGGCGCGGATGTCCTGGTCGCCGGCTCAAGTGTTTTTCATGCGCCCAATCCGGAAGAGGCTATAAGGCAGCTTAAGCAAGCAGAAAGCCGATAATAAAGTTCTATGGTGCAGTCCTACTCGTTATACGAACTGTTGGAGACGGTGTCGCTGGTTATCTCTGATGCTTTACCCGATAGCTATTGGGTTAGAGCCGAGGTGAGCAGTCTGTCTGCACGTGAGGGGGCTCACTGCTATATGGAGCTTGTTGAGGCGCAAAAGGCGCGAGTGAGGGCTAATTGCTGGAGACAGACATGGCAGGGCGTCAACGCACGTTTTATTCAGGTCACAGGAAGAGCGCTACAACCGGGGATGCAGATAATGGCGAAGGTAAGCGTGGAGATGCACACACAGTACGGACTGAGCCTGACAATACATGACATTGACCCTTATTGCACTCTTGGAGATATAGCTAAAAAACGTCAGGAAGATATAAAACGTTTAGAGGAAAACGGACTTACCAAACGTCAGCAGGAGTTGCGCATGGCATCGCTGCCTAAGCGGATTGCTATTATCTCGTCATCTTCGGCAGCGGGGTATCAGGATTTCGTTCATCAATTAACCTCGAATGCTGCCGGATATACTTTTTCATTAACCTTATTTGAAGCTGCGATGCAAGGTGATACGGCGGCGGCTTCTATCGCAGATGCTCTTGCACGTATCCGGCAGAATGAGACAAAGTATGATTTGGTGGTAATGATTCGCGGTGGTGGTTCTACAACCGACCTTTCTTGTTTTGACGACTACGCCCTTGCTGCACTATGTGCTGTTTTTCCGTTGCCTGTTCTGACGGGCATCGGTCATACGCGCGATGTGTCGCTTGTCGATATGGTGGCTTTTAGCAGTCTGAAGACGCCTACTGCCGTGGCAGAGTTTCTTATAGCTCGTTTTGACGAACAAGCTGCTGTGTTGCAAGAGCTGTCGTTACGTCTTGTACGTACTGCTACTCTGCAAGCCGGTATGAGACGAGCAGCAGTGGAGCACCTCTATGCACGACTATTAGCAGCAGGTACACACCGAATACGACGGGAAAGAATGATGATGGATATGCTTGAGAAAAGCATACAAAGCCAGTCACCTGAGTATATTCTCCGAAAGGGATATACGCTTGTGGTGAGAGACGGAAAGGTACTCAGAAGAAGCGTAGAGGTAAGCGATGGTGACGTGCTTACCATTGAGTGGAGCGACGGAAAGAGAGTAGTGAAAGCCTAAGTAGCGGGCAAATATAAACCGCCTATGTTTTTAAAGCTCGCTTAAAAGGTAACAAAAAACGCTGAATACTTTCGTGTTCAGCGTTTTTTGTAATATATAGGCAGCCAAACTGACTGCGTACGTGTTCTTACCTCACAAACTTGATGCTTGCCGCACTTTGAGTGCTGCGAACTATGTATGTGCCGTGTGGCAGTCCGTCGCAACGTATAGAGCCGGCATCGCTGCTTAGAACAAGCTGACCGCTCGCGGAGTAGATGTTGAGCTGTAGGCGATGACTATTATATATAGTGCCATTCAAGTAATATACGCCATCAATGGCAATGGCTTCCAACCCGTCTTCCACTATAATAACGTTTACTGTGCATGTGGCTGTAAAGCTGCCATCTGTAGTGGTGACTGTAATGACAGCCTCACCTTCTGCAACGGCACTGACTAATCCGTCTGCTACGGTTGCAACCGCCTCATTGGACGACGACCAGCTGACCGTCTTGTCATCGGCATCGTCAGGACTGACGGTGGCTGTCAGCTGCACGGTTGAGGGTTCTACTCCTAACACGAACTCAATACTGTCTTGGTCTAAACTTACGCCTGTGACAGGCACTGGAGCCTTCAGTACGTTAATCTCGCAGCTTGCGCTGAACTCACCGTCAACAGTGGTTACGGTAATGGTAGCTGTGCCTACACCTACACCGCTTACTACACCATCGTTGACAGTGGCTATATCGTTGTCGGAGCTTGTCCAAACAACACTCTTGTTATCTGCGTCAAGAGGCGTTACGGTAGCAGTGAGGGTGGTGGTGCCGCCCACGAGAATCTCGTCGGTCGATTTGTCAAGCTCAACACCGCTGACAGGGGTGAATACCTCCACGTGGCATGTAGCGCTGTAGTTACCGTCAACACTGGTAGCTGTGATGGTGACAACGCCGGATACAACACCCGTTACAACGCCGTCTGTTACTGTGGCAACCTCGTCGTTGGACGATGACCATGTAACGCCTTGTTCCGGTGCTACCTTGGGCAGGACAGTGGCTGTCAACGTAACGGAACTGTCTTTTTCTATACGCACTTTATCTGTATCAAGCACTATAGCTTCTACGTGTCCGCTAAACGGCTTCTCTACCGTCAGGCTCTTCTTCGCGGGAACGACAGTAACGTTGTTGTCTGTCGGAACGGTGAAGACTTCTAAACCTGCTTCTCCTGAACAAACAAGGTTACCGGCATAATCGAAGTTTATCTGACGGATGGTTTGTCTGCCGTGTTCATATTCGTAGCGTAATGTAAGCACGGGTTTGTCGCCCTCCCAGGCAATGTCAAACACATAGAACTGTTTGCGTCCGCCTTGCATTATCAGTGTCTTCTCGTCTGCACTGACAGCATAACCGCCGCCGTCAGAACCTTCAATGATGTCTTTGTATGGCTCATAGCAGGATGCCATCTGCATCTGACCGTTGTAGTCAACGAACATAAGCGAAGGTGCTGCGGTGTTGTTATTGCCTGATGAGCGTACCTGACTGACGAACACACCGTGTGATGTAGGAACAGGCGTACCCTCTGTGTTGGCCTGCATAGTAAGAGGAAGAACTTGATTCGGTGCTTCACCCCAACTATGAGCAATGCTGCCATCTGCCTGACCGATATTGTATATTACCAATCCGTTAGTTGGTAGAGTGCCGCTTGCATCTTCGTTATACACAACCAGTTTACTATTCTCTCCGCTACCATATATTCCTAATCCGGGTGTGGAGCTGCCAACGGCGGTTCCGTTGTTTGTAAATACACCGGCGCCATTGCGTGTTCCTTGGAAGAACTGCGTAAACGAGCCATTGAGGTCTGCAGGGTTAATCACATAAACGCCTGAGTAGCCGTCTGCCCAGTCGGCTTGATAGACATAACCATCGCTGGCTACGGCCAGTCGGGTCGGGTTGCCGAACTCACAACCACCCTTCAGCAGCGTTGTGTTGATAGCGGTGTAGTCTTGGTTATATGCAAAGAGTCCGTTGCTCGGACGGTCAGAGGATGACGAAGAACCGGCTCGACGCATGATATATATCCTACCAAAGTAGTCCGATTCAGGACTCTTGTCCACGGCGTTGAAGACACGTGTGGTGGAAGACATCAGCATCGAGTTGTCGCTGAACAGCTTGCCCCAATTGGGCACATTGTCACCGATAAGTTCTACTGCCCACGTAGTGGTTGTGCCGGTGTAGCCCGGCAGGTCTGACCAGCGTACAACGGCGCTGTTGACTCCGGCGTTGGCTGCCGCTACTGCCACTTTACCTACCTCTTTTCCATCCTGATAGAAGACTATATTTGTGCTTCGTGCTGCGCTGTTGGCGGTGTAGGTGAAGGTGTAGGTAGAGTCGGATGTGTTGGTACTAAGGCTGAGGTTATATGCGTTTATATGCGGAACGACGGGTTGTTCCTGTGCTGCAGTGGTGAAGCGGCTCAGGGTGCTGTCGGTCTGCATGTAAAGCGTGATGTCGGTGCCGCAAACCACGCCGGCAGCGGTCATGCGGGTGGCATTGACTGCTTCGCTCAAGGTGGTGTTGGTCGTAGGAATGAGAGTGGCTTCTGCCAAACCGGCAGTTACGTCGTACAACTCCGGACCTGTAGCTTTGGGCACTGTCATCAATACGTGCTTGGCATACTTGAAGAATGTGGCGCCGTCGGCTACGAAAGGAGTGCTGCCTAAGTAGTTGGGAGCAGTGGCATCACCGTTGAAACTAATCTCTGTAGCTCCGCGCTCAGAGCCGATGATAACAAAGGCACCTTCGTGTAGCGGCGATGGTTTGAGTTGCATGTGCCATCCGTAGTTAGTCAGTGTCATTGCCGGGGTTCCGTTCGGATCTTGGCTGCGCATGGTGCTGACTAACTGACCTTCAGTGACGTTGAAGATTGCCAAGCGCAGTACACCCGAACCTGAGCGGGTGGGGCAGGTGGTAACAAGACTAAAGTCGTCTAAACTACCGCTTACGGTCATGACCTCACCGATATTACCACCATACCAGTTGCAGCAGTATTGAGAGGTGAATAGTTCTGTAGGTGTGGCATTAAGGTCTTCCCACTTATATACGCGGAAAGTACCTCTTACACCTGTTTGGCTGTCTGCGTTTACGTAGTCGTCGCTAAACTGGTTTTCAGAGTAGTTGCAGCCTAACAATACGCCGTCGGCAGTGAGGGCTATGTCACCCACATTGCGCAGCGAACCGGTCATGCCTTCGGTAGAGACTGTGTGTCTGATGGCATGAGTGGTCGGGTTAATCACATAGATGCTTGCAGTGTTTGATTGGTCGAATGCAAGCACAAACATTGTGGTGTCATTTTTTACCAGCGTACGGTGGATGGTTTTGCCGCTTAGCTCGCTAACCATGTTGTTGACAAAGTCTTGTCTCATAGCGTAGCTGCTTGCCACTTGTATGTAAGCAGGCATCTCGGGCTCAGGATAATCTGTGTACACCTCTTTCGGGGCTTCGTAACTCTCGCTTTCAAGGTAAATAAGCGGGTAGGTTACTTTGTTGGCTGTTACCGTGATAGGTGTTTTGTACTCGTTGAACAAAGGTTTGTAGCCCTCGCAGGTAGCGTCTAATGTATAGTCATTGCCGGGCTCAAGGTCACCGAAGTAAAATACGCCATTGTAGTTGTTGTCAACGGTATATTCGCCAATCTCCACGCCTGCCTTGTAAAGCTTCACCACTGCGCCGTTGCAGGGCACCCATTGGTCATTGGTCTTCGGAGAGTAGTTGAAAAGCGGATGGCTCATCTTCTCATGCAGGTCTTTCACCGTTCCGAGGATATAACCTTTGGTGTCTTGGTCTGCCCCGAAATAATCAATGATACCTCGGTAGTAGCCATAACCTTCCATGTGGCAGTGGTCTTTGTTCAGGGCACGGTGACGAGCCGGCTGGTAGGTGTGGAAATACCCCTCATACAAACCGCCAACCGTACCGTGTTTGAGCACACCATAGTAGCCGTAGTAAGTCTGTCCGTTGGAACGGGTGCTGCTGCTCCCGCTGCCCATGAAGGTGACGTCGCCTCGCAGGTTCTTGTTCGTCAGTGAGAACGAGCTGGCTTGGTCGTAACCCGCAGCCATCATCTCAAAACGATAAGGCCATATAGTGCCGCCTATTTGTTTGCAGGTCTGCTGAAAATCGTCGGGAGCCGCATCGGTGCCGCGGTACAGCCACAGCGGGTAGTTGGTGCTGGTGCCGTCGCTTAGCGCGTTGGAGTGAACGGAGATAAACAGGTCGAAATCGCCGGCTTCTACCTCCTCACATATCTCACTCAGGTTGCGGTTATACATGGTGTAATCCGAGCGGTTTTGATAGTTCTCCCACGAGTAGTCGGGATACTCGCCGTTTACTTTCTGATAGGGCCACGGACCGTTAGCCTCGCGGCTCATTACTACAGTGGCGCCTGCCGCTACCAGTCGGTCGCGCAGATACTGACACTTCCAAAGGTTAGTGTTAGTCTCATAGAATCCGCAGGTATCCGGCATGCCGGTAGATGCAAGGTTGGGATATGGGATAGTAGCCATCGGGCGGTCGTTAGGACCGAAACTGCCGTGACCGGGATTGACGTATATACGCTTACCGGTCAGGTCAGTGGCATAACTGCTTAGCAAGATGCCGACGATAGCTATAAGAGTTAAGAAAATCTTTTTCATAACGGTGGATTTTATTACTTTCTACATTTGAAATACAGTAAATAATACCATATCTATCAATGGCGGAAACTTAGTCACTTAGTCACTTAGTCCTTTGTCACTTTTATCAAATATGTTTCTCCCTGAAATCCTGAGCATACTATTGCTCCGTTGGCTGCATAAGGATACATGGCGTTGATGCCGTTGGTAAGCACTTGTCTTGTTCCTTGCATGTTCACCGCTATTATCTCTGAGGAAACGATGACCTCGCCATTGTCACGATCATTCATGCCTATGACCACCTCGTTGTTATACCATTGCGGTGCACGCAGGTCATGACCGAGATAGACCACATTCTTTCCTGCGAGGTCACTCACGTATGCGCCTTTGCCTGATACGTAGAATAATACTCGTTGTCCGTCAGGACTGATGCTTGGCCAGATGTAACTCTTGTCTTGTCCGCACGGAGAGATGACTGTGCTCACTCCGCCTATTGTTACGACCAGCTGACGGTTTTCAATAGTAGCTGTCGGACGAACGGCTTCAAGTGTCTGACTGACAGATATCAACCGCATGTCTCTTGTCGGACGGACGAGAACCTTCGCTTTTCGTTGCCCGATGACACTCTGCTTCAGTTCTGTGCGCATCATCTTGTCTTTGCCTACACTTTTTTCGCGGAACGTGACGGTCTTGCCATCAGCGGATATCTGTGCACGATAGCCTGCTCCTGCAGCTTCTGACAGTGTAGTCATCTCACCCGTCGCCATGTCGTAGCGACGCAAACCTACGTTGCTGCTCGTCGTCAGGAGCAATGTGCTGCCGTCTGCACTTATGCCTGCTACTTTTACGTCACCGGCAGGCGCATTGAGCTGCACCGGAGCTTCAACATTAAGCACTTGGGCACTTGCTATGGCTGCCATCGCAAGACCCGCAAGAAAGATTAGTTTCTTCATAGTAGTTGGATTTAAAGATGGTTATCTTGTTTCAGTAATGTATTTATGTTAGAAATGCATGCGCAAAAATACAAAAAAAGCGGGATTTATACAACACTAAATCCCGTTTTTTTCGTAAATATGTTGCGAAACATAGTTTTGAGTGGAGTTTTAAGCCATCAGTTTTCAACCACATGGCGGTCTGAAGGTTGATTGCTGAAATCTGACAACGCTATCAGGCATTTGTGGCACAAGCAACCGTTGTATTTTTGTGAAATACTGTTTTTTTGTGCCTCTGTGAGTATTACACTCGCGCAATGGCAGCGGGTAATATTGTCTGCCATACATTCAAATGTGTTTCCGCAGCGAGGGCAAGTTTTTGTCATGTTATGTCTTCGTTTAAATGTTCTTTAATTGTATTTTAAATGTCACTTAAATGTGCGGTTATTGAACAAACATTTTCTTTAGTCTCTTGCAGCAAACATTATGCTTGTTCAAGTTTGGCAAATTTTTGCAGCATTGTTTTTTTGCCTGCAGTGTCGAATTGCACGACCAGTTTGTCTAATCCGTTCTCACGATACGCTTCTATTAGTGTACCTATGCCGAATGTGGCATGTCGTACTCTGCTACCTGTAGGGAATGGCGGAGTGATAGGTTGCCTATTGGCAGCGTTGCTGTTCTCTCCGCCTAAGGGCAGGCGGTGCAGCGTAGCCGCTCCTCTTGTCGGTGTTGAATTAACATACGAAGGAGACGATGTCGGATGAGGGAATGACGGCCGATTGAACATACTGTCCATTGTGCCCCACGATTGTTGGCGAGTAGGTTGTTGTGCCTTGCAAAGATACTGCGGGTCAATTTCCGACAGGAAACGACTTTTAATCTGGTATAATTGTTGTCCGTTACGAAAACGCTGTTGTGCCCATGAGAGGTGACATTCGTCCTTGGCGCGAGTGATAGCTACGTAAAACAAACGTCGCTCTTCTTCCAGCTCACGTTCGCTCTCGCAGAATGGAGACGGGAAGAGGTTCTCCTCCATGCCAACTATATACACCGAGTTGTATTCCAGTCCCTTGGCGGCGTGTATGGTCATCAGTGTCACACGTTGTGTGTTGTCGTCCTGTTTCTCGTCTTGGTCGGTGAGAAGAGCTACCTCGCCCAAAAACTCCCTTATTTCGGTGTCTGCGCCCTCTTCGCTTCTGTTGTTGACGAACTCCTGCAGGGCACTCATCAGTTCCTCCACGTTCTGCCACTCCTCTCTGTCTTCGTTGGTAGTGCCGCTCATTAGTGCCGTTCTCAGACCGCTACGACTGAGGACATTGTCGGCAAAGGTATAGGCGTCGGTGTCGTCAAGCAAAATGCGCAGTTCGTTAATCATCGCGCCGAAGTTGTACAACCTTTCTGCTGTAGGACGATTGACTTGCAGGTTATACTGCGCGGGGGCAGATACAACAGAGAGAAGCGGAACGTTGGCTTCACGGGCTACTGAACGAACCTTATCCATTGTGGTGTCACCAAGCTTGCGGGCAGGAATATTGATGATTCGCAGTAGCGACTCGTCATCCTTTGGATTACTGATAAGGCGAAAATAAGCGAGGACGTCTTTTATCTCTTTACGTTGGTAGAACGACAGGCCTCCATAGATGCGGTATGGTAGTGATGCCTTGCGAAGTTCGTCTTCTATCACTCGCGACTGGGCATTGGTGCGGTAAAGGACGGCTATGTTGTCAAGGTTATATTGCTCTCTACGCTTTCGAGAGATGCTTTGTGCAAGGTGAGACGCTTCCTCTCTGTCGGTGGGAAAACTGTTTAAACTCAGAGGCTCGCCGGCTTCTCGCTCAGAATAGACCGACTTGGGTATCTGATTACGGTTCTTGGTTATAAGCGAACCGGCGGCACCAACGATGTTCTTTGTAGAACGGTAATTCTGTTCGAGTTTGAATAGACGGCAACCGGCATACTCGTTCTGGAACTGCAAGATGTTGCGAATATCGGCTCCGCGGAAACCATATATCGATTGTGCGTCGTCACCAACTACGCAAATAAAATGGTCTGCTATCTGATTGGTATTAGTAGTATCTTTGGAGGGCTGACTGCTCAAAAGACGTATGATACGATATTGAGTGTAGTTGGTGTCTTGATACTCGTCAACGAGAATATATCGGAAGATATTGCGATACTTGAGCAGAATATCTTCATTGTTGTTGAGCAGAACAAACATATTGACGAGCAGGTCGTCAAAATCCATGGCATCGGCAGCCCGCAGTCGTGTCTGATAGAGGTTATAGATGTCTGCCATGCGGTATATACGGTCGTGATTGTCACGTAGTTGGCACTCGCGACTATGCATGTAGTCGCTTGGGCTAAGCAGACCGTTCTTCGACTCGGAGATACGACTGAGAAGAATACTCGGTTTGTAAATCTTCTCGTCAAGTTCCAGTTCCTTGACAATCTTCTTCAGCAAAGACTTGCTATCTTGCGTGTCGTAGATAGTAAAATCATGACTATAGCCTATATAACTACTCTCTTGTCGCAGTATCCTTGCAAATACCGAGTGAAAAGTACCGGCTGTCAGGTAGCGCGACGCCTCCCGTGGCAGCAAACGATACAAGCGGTCCCGCATCTCGCGAGCTGCTTTGTTGGTGAACGTCAAGGCGAGGATATTCGCGGACGACACGCCCTCGGAGAGAAGCCAGGCAATCTTATAGGTCAGGACGCGGGTCTTACCGGAGCCGGCACCGGCTATAACAAGGTGCGGACCACCACTATATGTCACCGCTGAACGCTGAGCGGCATTTAATTCTGTTAGTATATCCATGTTTAACTGCAAAGTTACTCGTTTTTTGCCAAATAGACAAGCTTTTGGCATATTTTTTGTTTTTTTTCTTTTAGACCAACGAGCCGCAAACGGGGCTTTTAATTACTATGCGCAAAATAACTTTTATTTTCATATCACTTCTTTGTTCGTTTTCTGCTTTTGCTCAAGTTGGTGCCATTCTTGGCGATTGGGCTACGGTGGATGATAAGACAGGTGATTCATATTCTATTGTCCGTATCTATAAGGCGGCGGACGGACTATATTACGGCAAGATTCATAAGATGCTTGTTGGTAACGACCTTCGCTGTACCGAATGTCCGGGTGACGACAAGAATAGTCCGCTTGAGGGATTGGTAATCATTCGTGGTTTTCAAGAGAAGAACGGTGAGTTGGTAGGCGGCAAGGTGCTTGACCCTGAATCCGGCAAGTTCTATTATGGAAAAATATATCTAAAGAATGGCCGGCTCGTTCTTCGTGGTTCGATTGATAAACTTGGTGTCTTAGGCAGAAGTCAGACGTGGCGCAGAGCAAAAAAGCAATAATTGTTTGACGGTTGTTGTTATGGCATAATATCTTATAATACTTAAGAGGAGAGAAACATTGAAAAGTGCCGGCTGAAAAACTTTTCGTTATTTTTTTTGTCAAACTCTTGTGTATATCAGAAAAAAGCAGTAATTTTGCAGTCCGATGGAGATTTGTATCTTTGTCGTCATTATGGAAAGATGGTAGAGTGGTCGATTACACCGGTCTTGAAAACCGGCGAGCCGCGAGGCTCCGGGGGTTCGAATCCCTCTCTTTCCGCAAAGAAAAACATTTATTGATAACACGCGCCAAACCTAACTTGTGTGCGTGTTTTTTTTATACAATTATAACTCCCGTTTATGTTACTTCTTGCTAAAACACTACGCGGACTGGAGGAAGTCCTTGCGAAAGAACTGATTGACCTTGGTGCAGATAACGTTCAGCTTGAGCATAGGGCTGTTTCTTTCGAGGGCGACAAGGCACTGATGTACAAGGCCAATGTTCATCTGCGCACAGCTCTTAGGATTCTCAAACCGATTGCTACATTTGCTGCGAAAGATGCAGATGAGGTGTATGAGGCTGCTAAGGCTGTCGAGTGGGAGACGATACTCTCGGAAGGGCAGACGTTCGCTATTGATGCCACGGTTAACTCCGAGACTTTTCGTCATTCGGGTTATGTCACCTATCGCGTGAAGGATGCTTTGGTTGACCGTTTTGTGGAGTTGACAGGCAAGCGTCCTTCGGTCAAGCTGTCGGACCCGGATATCCGCATCAATGTGCATATAGCAGCGGAGCAGGTCACTTTGTCGCTTGACTCGTCTGGCGAGTCGTTGCACAAACGAGGCTGGCGTGAGGCAACGACAGAGGCCCCTGTCAACGCCGTGCTCGCTGCAGGACTGCTGCTGATGGCAGGCTGGAAAGGGCAATGCGACTTATATGACCCGATGTGCGGAAGCGGCACTTTCCTTATTGAGGCGGCGCTCATTGCCAAGGGAATTGCCCCCGGAATTTATCGGCAGTCGTTTGCATTCGAGCGTTGGGCGGACTTTGATGCCGAGCTCTTTAACGATATCTACAACGATGACTCAACTGAACGCGAGTTTAAGCATCATATCTACGGCTCTGATGCTGCTTTCTTCTGCTGTCGGGCAACGGAGCAAAATATCAAAGCGGCAGGACTGCAGAAAGACATCACTGTCCGTCAGTGTCGTATTCAAGACTTGAAGCCGGACACTACAACAGAAGGTGCTATTGTTATTATGAATCCGCCATACGGTGAGCGACTAAGCAAGGATGGCGATGTGTGCGTCCTCTATCGTGAGGTGGGCGACGTGCTTAAACAGCGGTTTGCAGGTTCTGTGGCGTGGATTCTATCCTCTAACGAAGATGCGCTGAAGTGCGTCGGACTGAAACCTGCACAGCGCATACCCGTGCTGAATGGCGAACTGGAGTGCCATTTCAATTGTTATGAACTCTTTACGGGTGCGCATAAGGACTATAAACGTGACATTGCAGAAGGTAAACGGGAACGCAGAGAAGAGTCGGACTATAAGCATCACACATATTCCTCTCACCGCAGACCGGACAAAAAGGACGGATATAAATCCAACAGGAAATCTGACGATAAACCGGCAAAGATGTCCGGTAGGAAAAATGACGAGAGAATAGATAAGAAATTCGACCGGCAGAGCGATAGAAAGTTCGTCAAGCGTGGTGATAAGAAAAATGGTAAGTTCGGCGACAAAAAGTTCGATGAAAAGGGGAGAGTTAAGCATGCAACAGATTCTCATAGATAACTACAACTACCCTCTGCCTGACGAACGCATAGCCAAGTATCCGTTGCCGGAGCGCGATGCTTCGAAGTTGCTTGTTTGGCGTAACGGTCGTATAGCGGAAAGCACTTTCAAACATGTAGGCAAGTTTCTTCCTAAGGACTCGCTTCTTGTGCGTAATAACACTCGTGTCATACAGGCACGCCTTGTCTTCCACAAAAGCGCTTCTGTTGATGGTCAACAAGGTGCACGAATAGAGGTGTTCTGCTTGGAGCCGATAGAGCCGCACGACTACCAGTTGTCGCTCAGCTCAACCTTCGGTTGCGTGTGGAAGTGCATGATAGGCAACCTCAAGAAATGGAAAAACGGTGTGCTGGAGTTAGCTGTTGCACCATCGGTAGTTCTTCGTGCAGAACGACTCGCCACGCAAGGCAATACTCATACGGTGCGTTTCTCGTGGGATGACAGCACTGTTTCTTTCGCCGAAATACTCGATTCCATCGGAGAATTACCTATCCCGCCATACCTTAATCGTAAGACAGAAGAGTCGGACAAGACAACCTATCAGACAGTCTATTCTCGCATCAAGGGTTCGGTGGCAGCGCCCACTGCCGGACTGCATTTCACGCCGGCTGTCATAGCCGACCTTGCAGAGCGCGGTCTGCGTACTGCCGAGTTGACGTTGCATGTGGGAGCCGGCACGTTCCAGCCGGTTAAGACCGATGATGCTAATCAGCACACTATGCATACAGAGATAGTGGCGGTGCCGAAAGAGACGATACGGCAGGTGAGAGACAGGCTCGGACATATAGTGGCCGTCGGAACAACGTCAGTGCGGACACTGGAAAGCCTTTATTATTTCGGCGAGAGGGTTCATAACTCGGAATGCAACGAGAAAGACAAACCTGCTGTCTCACATGATTTAGATGTACTGCGTGTTGGGCAGTTTGAACCGTATAATGGCGAGCATTCGTTGACAACGGGAGACGCATTGGATGCTCTGTTGAAATGGTTAGATAGGACAGGGCAGGATACTTTGCACGGCGAGACGCAGATAATGATTGAACCAGGCTTTAAGTTCCGCATCGTCAATCAGATGATAACAAATTTCCACCAGCCGCGCTCAACTCTCCTTCTTCTCGTTTCGGCTTTTCTGGGCGATGGAGTGACCTCTGTGCCTTTTGAGGCAGGCAATGGCGAGAGAAGCGGAGTACTCCGCAATGCCGAAACAACTGACAACAACCTTCCGGCGTGGCATAAGATTTATCACTACGCTCTTGACCACGATTTCCGCTTCCTTTCCTATGGTGATAGCAGTCTTTTGTTTAGATAGGCATTAGCTGTAGCAAATAATTGTCAAAAAGGCGACCGTGTGGTCGTCTTTTTTGTGTTTTTATATCGTTAATCTTAGAAAAATATAGCAAATTGAAAGAAAAATGCTATTTTTTTAAATATTTTGTTATAAAAACTTGATTATGTCGGAAAAAAGGGTTAACTTTGCACGCTAAATGCGTGCATGTGCCTGTGCGTGGCGCTCGTATGTGCGCGACAAGAGGGTTGAAAAAGGGGAAAAAGATTCGCCATGAATCGGAGAAATGTATAGTGTGAATAACCGAATAATATAAACGAAATAAAGCTTGCTAATTATGAGAAAGTTTATTGTATTAGCTGTAGGATTACTATGTGCAGTGAGCATGTTTGCCACCACAACTACTGATTTGACCATCACAATACAGTCAAAGAACGGTGGCGGCGGTTCACGAGAGGTGAATGTAGTGATAGACGACGCCTATTCCCCATTCTCCGGTACAGACTGCGCAGCCTATTCATCATCACTGTCTTCAACTATTGACATGGGGTTGTATGTGAAATATTCGGGGACTGATTACAGTGTTATCTGTGCTCCGGATGTGGCAGGTTTGGATATGTATGTTGAGACAACTGCCGAGGCGGAGAGTGAGCAGGAATATACCCTCACTGTAGCGTGGAGTGCTCCGGCGGACAATACAGAAACTCTGTACCTGCACGATAAGGTGACGGGCAGTCTTACTGCATTGTCGGATGCTGCCACGTACAATTTCACCGTTACCTCGGCCACCGATGCCGGCTATACGGCAAATGCGCATAGTACTCTTGCGCGTTTTGAGATTGTGCGCACGGCGATGCTGACGCTGCTCTATAGCGGTCCGAACATTGAGTCTCCTAAACCAGCCATGGGTGGCGCAGGTAGATATATAGTTGGTTCGAGCGTTGAGATTTACGCTCAGGACCGTGTAGCTGTGGGCGCTCTGACAGCACTGAAAAAGGAGCGTTTTTCGGGCTGGTCAGACGACAACACTGAGAACCCGCGTGCACTGACAATGCCGGCATCGGACCTTGAACTGACGGCTAATTATCATCAGTGGGTATATAAAGATATCTATGATACTATCGCTGTAGGCGGAGACGTGACTATAGACGATGCCTATATCGATGGTACGGAAGTCTTTACCCGCGGTGTGAAGAACGCTACGGCACTAAAGGCTCTGGTGAAGGCGTCTGAGATATACAATAAGACATACTCCACAGCTCAGAGCAGTAAGGTGCTTGGCGCAGTGGATTATTATCCGTTGCCGGATACCGTCTATCGCTACAACCTGCGTGTGTTCACTCCGGATGAGCCTGTTATCTACTACGTGGCCCCCGGTGGTACACACACTGCTGCCTATTCGCTTTCTCACCCTGAGCGTGCCTCCAGTTGGGCAGACCCGTATGGTGACCTGAACCTTGCATGTAAGCACGCCGGCGCTATGCACGCTACTAATGGCCAGGTGAACGTGGTGTTTGTGAAGAAAGGCACTTACTCGCTTGGTTCGGGTGATGCCACGACTTACGTTGTTACCGTTCCTGCTGCAGTAGCTGTGTACGGCGGTTTTAATGGCGACGAGATGTTGAGTGGCGTTGGAACGACAGCCGACCAAGTGGATGCTTTGGTGGCAGGACGTGTGTTGGCATCTTCTGACCCGTGGGACTTTAACTATGCTACTACTATCGATGGTGGCGGTGAGCGTCGTGTAGTGGTTGCTACGGCGAACAAGTTTGATGATTCACCTTCAATTATTGATGGTCTTACTATCAGTGGCGGTTACTACGAGGCGGGAAATACAGCAGCCGGTGTACATCTTGCGGGAAACGTGATTCTACGTAACTGCGTCGTGACCGGCAACGAGGAGATACATAAGTCAGGTGCTGCAGGTGTCTATACCGTTGGTGCAGTAACGGCAATGGGTGACACTGTGACGCCTCTTATTGAGGGGTGTAACATAACGGGTAACACTAAGACCTCCGCTATAGTTGCGCTGAATGGTGCCGGCGTGCTGATGGCATCACACGGACTGACAATAAGAAACAGTAGAATAGCAGGCAATATCCTTAACGGCAATTTCTCCACAGCTTATGGCGCCGGTGTATATGTGACGAAGGATAAGTTAGTGTTGGACGGCGTCACTATTGACGGCAACCGGGCTAATGCTGCCACTAACGCTTACGGCGCCGGTGTGTATCTTGCGGCCGGTACTTTAGAGATGAAGGGTGGCACAACGCTGAGCAATAACGTCGTTAACGGTGCTACTCAGGCTATGGGTGGCGGTTTGTACATGGTGAAAGGTGAGGCGGATATTGAGAACTCGGTGTTCAATGGCAATATTGCTCAAGGCTCTTCTTCCAAGACCTACGGTGGTGGTGCATACATAGCCGCCGGAGAACCGAATTTCCATGATAACGTTGTGTTTAAGAACAACAGTCTGACACCTGCTGACGGTGCTGCATACGGTGCAGGTCTATATTGTGTGCCGGAGATTACTCTCAACAACGTTACCTTCGGTGCATACGGCGAAGGAAACATCATCACCGGTGTGGCTCTCGCGGGAGGCGCAGGTGCGTATTTCTACAGAGCCACAACGCTTAACAACGTTATAGCATCGTACAATGAGGTTACAACGCCTACCACAGCTTATGGCGCCGGTCTGTATTTCTATAATGCAGCTGTACTGAATGGTTGTGATGCTTCCTACAACAGCATCATAGCAACCAAAGGTTACGGTGGCGGTGCATACGTGCGTGCCGGTGGTGTGATAGCAACTACCGGCAGTATGTCAGGTAACACAATCACCGCAGCGCAGACTACTGATGACCCGGATATCGCTACTACCGTTACAGCAGAGGGCAAGGGTGCCGGTCTGTATGTAGCTGCGGGTAATGCCACGCTTTCTGACATGACGTTCTATTACAACAGTCTTGTTGTAACGACGGAGCAGACTGATGGCGGCGACGATGACACTAAGGGTTCTTCTACAGCTCATGGTGCAGGTCTATACCTGACGGCTGCCACTCACACGCTGACCAATGTTGCTTGCACTAATAACAGCATTGCATCTCGCGCTATCAATATGGGTGGCGGTGAGACGGCTGCCGCTGTTGGTGCCGGTGCTTATGTAGCCGGTGAGGCTACTTACAACGCTTGCCGTTTCAGTGACAACAACGTTACCGATGCCAAGGCGGTAAGCGGTGTCGGCTTGTATGCCGTTACGACAGCAACGCTGCTCACGCAAACGTTCACCGGCTGTGAGTTCAGCAGCAACACTTTTGTTCCTTCTCACGCCACCTCTCTCGGCACTCCGACGGCTCTTGGCGGCGGTGCGTACCTCTACCCGCGTTATGCAGACAACGTGATGACGCTCACAGGCTGTACTGTAAGCGACAACGTGCTCAAAGCCGGTAATGTGGCAGACGGAACAGGTACTAACCGTGGCGCAGGTGTTGACTATGCCGCACATGCTGACGCCTCGGTGACAATAGACAAGTGTGTGTTCTCAGGAAATGAGTTCAAGGCAGAGGATACGACTCGCGATGGTGTGGCTGTGTATGGCACGGCAGCAGTGCTTAATATATATAACTCGTTGTTCTATAATAACCTGAACGGCAACTACTCACTATATGTAGGTGCAAACAAGATTCTTAATAACACTATAGTCAACAGCACCGGCGGTATATACCTCAATGCAGGTTCGGCATCGTCGTTAGTGGCAAACAACATTGTTTGGAACACCACTTATTCTCGTCCGTTCTATGGTAAGACGATAGCCGATCTGCCGGTTAAGAACAACGCTTCAACTACGGCTATACCTGGCGGTTTCTCTTGGGACCTTGATGGCAATATTGAAAACTTGAATGCAGACAATGACGATGTTTCCGGACCGAACTTCAAAGACTACAGCGACCCGTCATCTGATGACTTCCTCCGTTTGACGAATCTTTCTCCAATGCTGGAAGCCGGTATGGATCCGTCGGTGGCTGCAGTGTCAAGCGACATGACCGGTATCACCCGCCCGCAGGGTACAGCGTATGATATGGGTGCGTTTGAGTATTTCGACCCTACAACCACGGTGACACTCTTCCTTGCTATAGAAGCAGGACAGGAGACTTATGGTTCTGTCGTTATTAAAGAAAGTGGTGTTGAGGTTACTAATCCTTACGAGGTGGTACTCGCTTCGCCAGCCAACGTGCTGACAGCAGTGGCTATACCTCAACCCGGATACCGCTTTGTACAATGGGATGACGATGTAACGGCAGCCGTTCGCGATGTAGATATGTTGTGCGACATTACACTTACCGCATCGTTTGAGGCACTGAAGGAGGAACTGACAATATGCTCTTCGGAGCAACCATACACCTATAATATTATACGCGCGGGAGACCCCGGCACAGTATTAAAATCATTTACCATAGATGAGACTGCGGCTGATGTCAATTCCGGCATTCCCGAGAAAGTGGCAGAGGCAAAGAAGGCTAAACAGACGTATGTTCCGTCATTTGAGACAACCTATTCCACTACAGTCAAGGCTGTTGACGGCGTGACCGACTCGCTTGTGACTGTAGATATTACTGTTAATCCGGTGTATGAGATTGACTGCGGCACTGTTACTATCAATGGTACTGTATATAGTCCGAATGGTATATATTGGACATCAGGCAGCGTGTATTACTTCGACATGCCTTCAACTAATAACATCACCGGTGAGTTCACTACATCGACGGGTTGCGACTCTATCTATAAACTGACGGTTGACGTTGTTAAAGCAGCGGAGAAGACGAGCAAGGGTGTACCTGTTATCACTTCATGGGGCGCAGGCACCGTGACGATGTTAATGACCGATGTGGAGATAGACCAATGGAGTGACCTCATTGTTCACCTCAATGGTGGCAGCACGGATAAGACTATTGCTAATGGGCAAGTAATCAATAACGGCGACAATACCATCACGTTGGCTCACTCGTCAGGTATGGGTGCCGATCAGCTTTATGTAGAGATTTGTGATGCTTCTAAAGACCCTGCGAGTGATGTTTACGTTGTTTTACGCAAGTATTTCGATGTGCCGCGTATCGTTACGAAGAGTGAGTCGTTCAGTATATCCGATTCTGAGCTTGACCTATATGTGGTTAGCGGAACGGCAACTATCAACGCCGGCTCAATAGTTCGTGACGTGACGGTTGGTCCTGAGGGTATTCTTTCCGTATCGAAAGATATGTCTGCTAACTCGCTGAAGATAATGTCTTATCGCAACACTACCGGTCAGGTGAAGGTGAGCAGCGGTCAGAAACTGACTCTTCGTGGTCGTTCGCTAACCTACAGCAAACGTATGAACGACAAGTCAAATTACTATATCATGTCGTTGCCTTACGATATTGATTTCAGTTCCATCAGATTGCAGAACGGCTCTGCGCCTTCTGCATCGCAGATAGCTCTGTTTACCTACAGTGGTGAGGAGCGTGCACATACGTTCCAAAACGATGCGCAGGCTATGGCAGCAGGGGAGTCGGGCGAAGCCTTGTACAAAGGGGCTTACCGCACTATAGCTAACCTGAGCGATCGTACATGGGTGCGCCAGACAAGCGGCACTATACCCGCAAACACCGCCTTCGAGTTAGGAACGAATACTGCTAAGTATCGTGAGTTCCTCTTCCCTGTTGCTATTGATAGGATAGAATACGCAGCAGCAAATAACGCAACAGTTAACCTCTCGTATTATAACTATGATGAAAAGACATGGGATATTCACTATGGCTGGAACATGGTAGGTCTGCCGTCGTTCTCGGAGAAAGCTGCCGGTTCGGGCAAAGTGTTCTCTCACTCTGATGTAGATGACTATCCCGTGTCAGTGTATAACACCTCGACTAAGTCTTGGGAGCAGAACCTCTCGTCAGCTGTCAAGCTGCCGCCTTTCACCGGTTTCTTCATCCAGGCAAAAGAGGCCGGTCCGGCAACGTTAGGTGTTGTGGCTGCCGTGCCTACGGTGTTAGCAGCGCCGGCACACGACCGCACTGCTACCGACTACGTGAGCACGATGGTCAAGCTCACCTTAGCACGTGACACCATAGTGGAGGCAGACGAGGTGGAGACGTTGTACGAAGAGGTGGAGTATGAGACGGAAGACGGAGAGACAGTGACCGAGATGGTGGAGGTAGAGCAGGCTCCGGCAGAGGAGAACCTCTTCGCCGACAACACCATCCTGCATATCAACAGCGCTCTGACCGCCGGTTACGACATTGGTTACGACCTTGAGAAACTGCTTACCGACTCGGCTGTTCGTCCGCAGTTGTACTCGTTCTCTTCTGTAGGAAAGATGGCGTTGAGCGGTATTCCGGCAAGCGAGTTGGCAGAGCCTGTGCGTCTTGGTACACGTTATGCAGAGGCAGGTGAGCATATTATCGCTCTGACGGAAAAGCCTGAGTATATTGAGGCTGTTGTGCTTTATGATGCGTTGACCGGCACATATACCGACCTGATGCAGCAGGCTTACCACTTTACTGTTAACGCTGCCGCTACGGAAGAAGGTCGTTTCTCGTTGCAGATGCGTATGCCTCAGAGCGGTAACGCGGCAACGGATGTTGAGCAGACTGCTTCGGTAGTAACAGATTCAGGTATTCGCGTAGCTGCCGCCGGCAACACTATCATATTGTGTGGCCTTGACGGTAATGCAAGCGTGAAGATGTACGACGTGACGGGCAGACTGGTGATGGCAGAGAATGATGTGGAGAACGGAGCGGCTCTGAACATGCCGGCAACCGGAGTGTATATCCTCTCAGTCAAGACAGCAACGCAAAATGATGCAATAAAAATGATACTTAACAAATAAAATATAGGAGACCGACGAAATGAAAACAATAAAATTTGCACTTACTTTTCTTACACTTGTTCTCCTTGGTATGCCATCCTATATGCATGCCCAGATGAGTAGGGAGTTACAGGTACCTATGTCGTCCACTCCTGTGCTTGATGCTTCTGAGATGCCAACTTACGAAGGAATGAACAGCACCTCGCCTTATAACAATTCTGCCATCAATGGTCAGTTGGATATGCATGTTGCTACTCAGCGTGCGGTGGATGCTGAGGTGCAGAATATGTATCGTACCACCTATGACGAGCATAGCACTGTCGGCTCACGCACCAAGCGCCGTTTAGGCGATGACGATGAGGAAGGCGATGCTGGCGACGGTAAGGAACATACCGAACAGCCCGGTGATGTGTTGCCTATAGGCGAAGGCCTGTGGCTGCTCGTTTTGGCAGCAATGGCGTATTCGGTTTATACATTGCGTCGTCTGAGAAAAGAGGACGAGGCAGAGGAAGCCGTAGAGGAATAATTGTGTACAGCCGGTGTTACATAAGAAATATAACATCGGCTTTTTTATATATGTTTTGTGACGCGAGAGATTGTTATATGCATATTGCGATAGCCGGAAACATAGGAGCAGGAAAGACCACTCTTACCCGTATGCTTGCTAAGCACTACGGCTGGGAAGCTCGGTTTGAGCCGGTGATGGTTAATCCTTATTTGGAAGATTACTACAATGACATTCGACGGTGGTCGTTTGCCTTGGAGGTGTATTTTCTTAAAGAGCGTTTTCGCGATGTGCTGGCAATAGCCAAGTCCGACCACACTATTATTCAGGATCGCTCAATCTTCGAAGGAGTGTACGTGTTTGCAGAGAACAATTACATGCAGGGTAACATGTCGGAGACTGATTATCGGAACTACATGGAGCTGTTCGAACTGATGACGCTGGTGACCAAAATGCCGGACCTGATGATATACCTGAGAAAATCAGTGCCGGAGTTGGTCAGACAGATACAGAAACGCGGACGGGACTATGAGCAGCAGATACAACTTGATTACCTAAAGGGGTTGAATGAGCGGTACGATAATTTTATCTTCAACAGGTATAAGGGCAAAGTGTTGGTAGTCGAGTCAGACAAGATGGATTTCGAGCATGTGCCGGAGGACTTCGGCTCGATAGTGAACAGGATTGATGCGCAACTCTTCGGATTGTTCAGTTGAGACATATCACTCATAACTAATAAATTTATCACTCATAACTATAAAGTCATGCATATAGCAGTAGCAGGAAACATCGGGGCAGGTAAGACCACTCTTACCAATATGCTTGCCAAACATTACGGCTGGACGCCTAAGTTCGAGTCGGTGGAATATAACCCGTACTTGGAGGATTTCTATGCGGATATGAGTCGTTGGTCGTTTAATCTTCAGATATATTTCTTGAACAAGCGCTTCAAGGATGTTGTTGCTATCTCGAAGGAAAAAGAGACTATCATTCAAGACCGCACCATCTACGAGGATGCGCGTATCTTCGCTCCTAATCTGTATGAGCAGGGGTATATGTCCGACCGTGATTTTCAGAACTACACCGATTTGTTCGACTTGATGATGTCGCTTGTGCGTTATCCTGACCTGCTTATCTATTTGCGTTCGTCGATACCCAATCTTATAGCTCAGATACAAAAACGCGGTCGTGCGTATGAGTCAACGATGCGAATTGACTATCTGCAGGGTTTGAACGACAAGTATGAGCGCTGGATATCTGACTACAAGGGAAAACTGCTTATAATAGACAAGGACAAAGTGGAGTTTCTTGACAACCCTGAAGGGTTCCGTTATATCACCGACCGTATAGATGCCGAACTCTTTGGTCTCTTCCCATTCGAGACGACGGAAGGCATTGGAAGAGAAGTCTAAGGAAGTGACTAAGAGGTTAAGCACCGGATGGCTAAGTACTGACATTGTCTGACAGCCCGCTTCACGTTGTCCGCGGAATCCCGTTGTTTTGCCCAAGTGTAGAGACTGTATTTTTTACCGTCTCTCAAAAGTATCAGGTGACCAAGTACTAAGTGATAAGGTGTTAGGTAAAAAAGTGACGATGGGTATAGATGGTTTTATAGAGTATATTCAGGTTGAGCGCCGCTATTCGGAGCATACCGTCAGAGCATACGAGCAGGATTTGCAGGAATTCTGCTCGTTTATTCATTGTAATCCATCGGAATGGGACCCGCGGATGACCACTACGGAAGATGTTCGTTTGTGGTTGGTTAGTATGCTTGATGCAGGTTCGTCTCCTCGCACGGTCAGACGTAAAATGTCGTCTCTAAGGTCAATGTACAAGTATCTTCTGCGTATAGGCAAAGTTCAGACGGATATAACTCGAGGTGTGATAGCCCCCAAGGTGAGTAAGCCGTTGCCGGTGTTCTTCAAGGAGCAGGAGATGAGCCGTGCGGAGGAGCAGATGGAGTGGAGCGATGACTTCCCTTCGGTACGCGACTCGTTAGCAATAGAGATGTTGTATGAGACCGGTATGCGACGGGCGGAATTGGTAGGCTTGAGCGACAACGATATCGACCTTCTGCAGCAGCAGGTGCGCGTGTTCGGCAAACGTCGCAAAGAGCGTATAGTGCCTTTCGGCGACAGGCTGACGGAAATGATAAGGCAATATCTCTCGCTTCGTGATGAGGAGTTTGGCGGAGCAGATACTATGGAGGCAGGGACAACGACCGGACAAAGAGCATTTTTTCTTGATAATAAAGGCAAACCATTGACGGCTGCACAGCTATATTCTATCGTGCGGAGCAGAATGGGAGAGGTCAGTTCGCAGAAGAAACATTCGCCGCACGTGTTGAGGCATACGTTCGCAACAGCAATGCTCAATAACGGAGCTGATATAAATACGATAAAAGACCTGCTTGGGCATGCGTCATTAGCTGCTACGCAGGTTTATACTCACACCACTTTTGATCAGTTACGTGCTGCATATAAGAAAGCACATCCAAGGGCTTCTTTGTGAATATTTGCCCGCTTTTATTTGGGCAATTCGTTTTTTTTTCATTTTTTTTGCAAATTATTTGGTAGGTTCAAAAAAAAGCATTACCTTTGCACCGCTTTTCTATCGGGGATAGCAACGACGAGGTCTTTATAGCGATGTCATGTGCTGCGAGTCGAACATCGTCAATGGTCAAATCGTAAATCAAGATTGCCTCTTTAGCTCAGTTGGCCAGAGCACGTGATTTGTAATCTCGGGGTCGTTGGTTCGAATCCGACAAGAGGCTCAAGAAAAGGAATCTTTCACATTATTGTATGGGCGTGTTCCAGAGTGGCCAAATGGGGCAGACTGTAAATCTGCTGCGACTCGCTTCGGTGGTTCGAATCCATCCGCGCCCACAACAAATCCTTCGGGAGAGCGGTTCCTGCCCGAGCCGGCAGGCTTGAGCAGGATTTTTTTATGCAGTACGAAACGACGGTTGTGTTTGTTGAGTTTGGTAAAAATGCTCTCGTGGAAGAATGAAAATGCGGAAATAGCTCAGTTGATAGAGCACTAGCCTTCCAAGCTGGGGGTCGCGGGTTTGAGCCCCGTTTTCCGCTCAACGTTTCCGGACGCAAAATGCAGAGTGGTGTATAATCGAATGGTAAACGGAATGCTGCTTTAGCTCAGTGGTAGAGCGCATCCTTGGTAAGGATGAGGTCCTGAGTTCAACTCTCAGAAGCAGCTCTTAAAAGTCGGAATGTCAAGTCTTAAGTCGAACAATGCATTTGGTGCTAAGGCGGCGGATGGCTTGTGCGCGACTGGTTAAAAGAAATAACAGATAAACAAAGTATAACGTTATTCAAATTTATCTACTATGGCAAAAGAGAAATTCGACCGTTCGAAACCGCACGTAAACATCGGTACTATCGGTCACGTTGATCACGGTAAAACTACTCTTACCGCTGCTATCACCACTGTTCTTGCAAAGAAGGGTCTTTCCGAGCTTCGTTCGTTTGACTCAATCGACAACGCTCCTGAGGAGAAAGAGCGTGGTATTACTATTAACACCGCTCACGTAGAGTATCAGACCGAGAAGCGTCACTATGCTCACGTTGACTGCCCGGGCCACGCTGACTACGTTAAGAACATGGTTACCGGTGCTGCTCAGATGGACGGTGCTATCATCGTTGTTGCTGCAACTGACGGTCCTATGCCTCAGACTCGCGAGCACATCCTGCTTGCACGCCAAGTGAACGTTCCTCGTTTGGTAGTGTTCATGAACAAGTGCGACATGGTTGACGATCCTGAGATGCTTGACCTCGTTGAGATGGAGATGCGTGAGCTTCTTGCATTCTATGAGTTTGATGCTGACAACACTCCGTTTATCCGTGGCTCTGCTCTCGGCGCTTTGAATGGTGTACCTGAGTGGGAGGACAAGATTATGGAGCTTATGGACGCAGTTGATAACTGGATTCAGCTTCCTCCTCGTGCTATTGACAAACCGTTCCTTATGCCTGTTGAGGACGTCTTCTCAATTACCGGTCGTGGTACTGTGGCAACCGGTCGTATCGAGACAGGTGTCGTTAAGGTTGGTGACGAGGTTCAGCTTATCGGTCTTGGCGCAGAGGGCAAGAAGTCTGTTGTGACTGGCGTTGAGATGTTCCGCAAACTCCTTGACCAAGGTGAGGCCGGTGATAACGTAGGTCTGCTTCTCCGTGGTATTGACAAAGACGAGGTTCGCCGTGGTATGGTTATCACCCACCCGGGTGCTGTTCATCCTTACAGCGAGTTCAAGGCTTCTGTTTATATCTTGAAGAAAGAAGAGGGTGGTCGTCATACTCCGTTCCACAACCACTATCGTCCTCAGTTCTACATCCGTACAATGGATGTTACCGGTGAGATCACTCTTCCGGAAGGAACAGAGATGGTAATGCCTGGCGATAACCTTGAGATTCAGGTTAAGCTCATCTATCCTGTAGCTTGCTCTGAGGGTCTTCGTTTCGCTATTCGTGAGGGTGGTCGTACGGTAGGTTCTGGTCAGATTACCAAACTCATTGACTAATTTCTATTGAGCGCAAATTAGCGCCAGTTGGGAAATGACGAGCGTCGCGGCGTATAGCGGCACCATCGGGCGGAGTTACTTCGCCCGATGTACACAGAAGTCCTCCAATGGTAGGAGAGCGGTCTCCAAAACCGTCAATGTGGGTTCGATTCCTGCCTTCTGTGCAAAGAAATAAGTCCTACGGCGAAATCAGGTATTGCCCGGAATAAAAGAAAGGCTAAATATACTTTTGAATTACGAGGGGTGTGCTTTGAAAAAGACTTATTTGCTAAATGTTACGGAAAATTGCTTCAATCATAGGGTGGGGAAATACGCTCTGTTGGTTGGGGTTATGTTTTTCGGGCAAAATAGTTTGACATGGCGTAGGAGTATAAGTAACAGTAATTATAAACTACAAAGTTATGAAGATAGTTGACAACATCAAAGAATCTTACAACGAGCTTGTTCACAAAGTGACATGGCCTACTCTGAAAGAACTCAGAGCCAGCTCAGGTATAGTGATGATTGCTTCCTTATTGCTTGCCTTGGTTGTGTGGGCTATCGACTGGTGCTTTGAGCATTTGATGACTCTTATCTACGGACTGTTTTAATCAGTTGGTATCATGGCAGAGAACAATTACAAGTGGTATGTGCTGAAGTCTATCAGCGGCAAAGAGCAGAAAGTTAAAGAGTATATCGAGACTGCCTGCAAGACTGCTGATTTGGATCAGTTTGTATCTCAGGTTCAGATACCGACAGAGAAGGTTGTGGCGCTGAGAAACGGTAAACGCGTTGTCAAGGACAAGACGCTTCTTCCGGGCTATGTGCTGGTGGAGTGCAACTTGACTGACGAGTGTTATCCGCGTTTGAGAAACGTGCCGAATGTTCTCGGTTTTCTTTCCACTACTCGTGACCAGAAGCCGACTCCGGTCCGTCAAGCAGAGATTGATAAGCTGTTTGGCACCGATGAGACGGTGGAAGAGTCCACATTTGTGGAAGAGACCTTTGTCGTTGGCGATAGAGTGAAAGTGACCGATGGTCCTTTCAACGACTTCAGCGGCACCGTGGAAGAGGTGATGAGCGACAAGAAGAAACTGAAGGTGATTGTAACTATTTTCGACCGTCAGACTCCTTTAGAGCTGGCGTTCAACCAAGTAGTAAAGGAGTAGGAGACTATGTTACGGGTCGTTGGTACTACTCGATAGTTTATTTCTAACTATTTATAACAAGTAAAAAATTATGGCTAAAGAAATTGCTGGCTTTATTAAGTTACAGATTAAAGGTGGCGCTGCAAATCCGTCACCCCCGGTAGGACCGGCTCTTGGTTCGAAGGGTATTAACATTATGGAGTTTTGCAAACAATTCAATGCCAGAACCCAAGACAAGGCAGGCAAGGTTCTTCCTGTAGTTATCACTTATTATTCCGACAAGACCTTTGATTTTGTTGTTAAGACTCCTCCTGTAGCAATCCAGCTTCTTGAGGCAGCCAAGACGAAGTCGGGTTCTGCAGAGCCTAACCGTAAGAAGGTGGCTACTGTGACAACGGAGCAAGTGCGTGCTATCGCGGAAGATAAGATGCCTGACCTCAACTGCTTCGAGGTGGAGAGCGCCATGAAGATGGTAGCCGGCACCGCACGTTCAATGGGTATTACTGTTAAAGATTAAGCTTCAATTGTATTATGAGTAAACTGACAAAAAATCAAAAGTTAGCTGCCTCTAAGATTGAAGCAGGTAAGACCTATTCGATTGAAGAAGCGGCAGTTCTTGTGAAAGAGATTACCACCACCAAGTTTGATGCCTCTGTGGATGTTGACGTCCGTTTGGGTGTTGACCCTCGTAAGGCAAATCAGATGGTTCGTGGCGTTGTAAGTCTGCCTCACGGAACGGGTAAACAAGTAAGGGTTCTCGCTCTCTGCACTCCCGACCAGGAAGCAGCTGCTAAAGAGGCAGGTGCTGACTATGTAGGATTGGATGAGTACGTAGAGAAGATAAAAGGCGGTTGGACCGATGTAGATGTTATTATCACTATGCCTTCGGTTATGGGCAAGATTGGCGCTCTGGGTCGTATCCTCGGTCCGCGCGGCTTGATGCCTAACCCTAAGAGCGGCACCGTTACCATGGACGTGGCTAAGGCTGTTCGCGAGGTTAAACAAGGTAAGATTGACTTCAAGGTTGACAAGTTCGGTATTGTTCACACTTCTATCGGCAAGGTGTCTTTCACCCCTGAGCAGATAGCTGAGAACGCCAAGGAGTTTGTTCAGACACTTATCAAACTGAAGCCGGCTGTGAGCAAGGGCACCTACGTTAAGAGCATTTATCTTTCCAGCACGATGAGCCAGGGTATAAAGATTGACCCCAAGACTATGGAGTAATCATGCCCAACTTATTGTAACATCTCTAAAACAAAACTAAAGAAATGAAAAAGGAAGATAAAAACGCGGTTATTGGACAGATAAAAGAAGAGCTTCAAAACTATGCTCACTTTTATGTTGTCAACATAGAGGGACTTGATGCAGCTAAGACCAGCCAGTTGCGTCGTGATTGCTTCAAGCAGGAGATTAAGCTCTTCGTTGTGAAGAACACTCTCCTTCACAAGGCTCTGGAAGGCAGTGAGGTTGATGAGTCGTTGTTTGCAACGCTGAAGGGCAACACCGCCCTTATGCTTTGCAACACCGGCAATGCTCCTGCTAAGCTGATTAAGTCGTATCGTGAGAAAGATAAAAAGAATCCTGACGTTAAGCCGGCGTTGAAGGCAGCTTTTGTTGAGTCAACCACCTATGCAGGTGCAGACCAGCTTGACTTCCTCTGCGCAGTTAAGAGCAAGAACGAGCTTATCGCAGATTTGGTTGCATTGCTGCAGTCGCCTGCGAAGAACGTTATCAGCGCACTTCAGTCAGGAGGTACTACCATTCATGGCGTCCTGAAGACGCTGGGTGATCGTGCAGAATAATCGGCGGTCGGAAGACTACGAAACGGTTTCTGCAAAACAGTCAATATTAATTATAAACAAATTTTCTAAATCTATACAACAATGGCAGATCTTAAAGCTTTTGCTGAACAACTGGTTAACCTCACTGTAAAAGAAGTTAACGAACTCGCTAACATCCTCAAAGAGGAATATGGTATTGAACCCGCAGCTGCTGCTGTAGCTGTAGCAGCAGGTCCTGCTGCCGCTGCTGCTCCTGCTGAGGAGGAGAAGACATCCTTCGACGTAGTGCTGAAAGCAGCCGGTGCTGCTAAACTCCAGGTTGTTAAGGCCGTTAAAGAGCAGACCGGTCTTGGTCTGAAAGAGGCTAAGGACTTGGTTGACGGCGCTCCTTCTGTAGTTAAAGAAGGTGTTGACAAGGCTACTGCTGAGGCTCTCAAGAAAGCTCTTGAGGAGGCAGGTGCTGAGGTTGAACTCAAGTAATCTAACCGTTCAAACGGTACAGGTTTAGATCCCTTAGGGGGTCTAAACCTTTTTGTCTTAATAAGACTATTTGGTTAATTTGTGTTAAATGAACCGAAATTAACCTCTCTCACTTTGGAAATTCAGTTAAATACAACATAACATCAACACAATGTCTGTTAAAAATCAACAAAGCCGAGTCAGTTTTGCTTCCATCAAGAAGCAGATGCCGTTTCCTGACTTTTTGGACATTCAGCTGAAGAGTTTTCACGAGTTCTTCAGCATGGATTCGTCGCCTGAACAGAGGCGTCAGGAGGGACTATATAAAGTTTTCTCAGAGAACTTTCCTATAGCTGATGCCCGCAATAATTTTATTCTTGAGTTTTTAGACTATTATATTGACCGTCCGCGCTACACTATCAAGGAGTGCCTGCTGCGCGGTTTGACATATAGTGTGCCGTTGAAGGCTAAACTGAAGTTGTATTGTACAGACCCCGATCACGAGGACTTCGATACTGTCATTCAGGATGTCTTCCTTGGTACTATTCCTTACATGACGCCTCAGGGCACCTTTGTTATCAATGGTGCAGAGCGTGTTATCGTTAGTCAGTTGCACCGTTCACCCGGTGTGTTCTTCGGCAGCAGTATCCACTCTAATGGTACCAAACTCTATTCGGCGCGTATCATTCCGTTCCGCGGTTCGTGGATAGAATTCGCCACCGATATCAACAAGGTGATGTATGCTTACATCGACCGTAAGAAGAAACTGCCTGTCACAACGCTTCTTCGCGCTATCGGTTTTGAGAGTGATAAGGATATTCTTGACTGCTTTGACCTTGCTGACGAGGTGAAGGTTAACAAGAACAATATGAACAAGGTTGTAGGCCGTGTGCTGGCAGGTAATGTGCTGAAAGCATGGACTGAGGACTTTGTTGACGAGGATACCGGTGAGGTGGTGTCTATTGAGCGTCATGAGGTTATTCTTGAGCGTGAGACGGAACTGACAGCTGAGCATTGTGCCACTATCCTTGAGAGCGGTGCAAAGACTATCCTTCTTCACAAGGAGACGGAGGAAGAGGAGGATTACTCTATCATCTTCAACACCCTGCAGAAGGACCCGGCCCGTTCGGAGAAAGAGGCTGTATTGTATATCTACCGCCAGCTGCGTAATGCAGAGCCGGCAGATGACGCCACCGCACGCGAGGTGATTAACAACCTGTTCTTCTCGGAGAAGCGTTATGACCTTGGCGAGGTGGGACGTTACCGTATCAACCGTAAGCTGGGTCTCAAGACCGACATGTCTGTCCGCACGCTGACCAAGGAGGATATTATAGAGATTATCAAGTATCTGGTTAAGCTTATCAACAGCAACGCTGAGGTTGATGATATCGACCACTTGAGTAACCGTCGTGTACGTACCGTAGGTGAACAATTGTACAACCAGTTCGGCATAGGTCTTGCACGTATGAGCCGCACTATTCGTGAGCGTATGAACGTGCGTGACAACGAGGTGTTTACTCCTACAGACCTTATCAATGCCAAAGCTATATCGTCGGTCATCAATTCATACTTCGGTACCAACGCCTTGTCTCAGTTCATGGACCAGCAGAACCCGTTGGCAGAAATTACACATAAGCGTCGTATGTCAGCGTTGGGTCCCGGCGGTCTTAGTCGTGACCGTGCAGGATTCGAGGTACGTGACGTGCATTATACTCACTATGGTCGTCTCTGTCCTATTGAGACGCCGGAAGGACCGAACATCGGTCTTATATCTTCTCTCTGTATTTATGCTAAGATTAACAATCTCGGCTTCATTGAGACTCCATATCGTAAAGCGGCGGACGGCAAAGTGGATTTGTCGGACGATGGTATTGTCTATCTGACAGCAGAGGACGAGGAGAATTTCACCGTAGCTCAGGGTAATGCTCCGCTTGATGATGAGGGTAGGTTTATTCGCAGTCGTGTTAAGACCCGTTACAAGGACGACTTCCCTGTTGTTACTCCTCAGGAGGTAGGTCTGATGGATGTGGCTCCGTCACAGATTGCTTCTATCGCAGCAGCTCTTATCCCGTTCCTTGAGCATGATGATGCTCACCGTGCCCTCATGGGTTCGAACATGATGCGCCAGGCTGTTCCTTTGGTTCGTCCGGAGGCTCCTATCGTAGGAACCGGTATCGAGGGACAACTGATAGAAGACTCACGCACACAGCTTGTTGCAGAAGGTGCAGGTACGGTAACCTACGTCGATGCTGATTGCATACGTATATGCTATGACCGCACTGAAGAGGAGGAGTTTGTCAGCTTCGACTCAGCAGACAAGGAGTACAAACTGCCGAAGTTCCAGAAGACGAACCAGAACACCACTATCGACCTTCATCCTATTGTCCGCAAAGGCGACCGTGTAGAAGCCGGCCAGATACTGACTGAGGGTTATGCCACACAGGCCGGCGAATTGGCACTTGGTAAGAACCTCAAGGTGGCTTATATTCCTTGGAAGGGTTACAACTACGAGGATGCCATCGTTCTGTCAGAGCGTATTGTACGTGAGGATATGTTTACTTCCGTTCACGTTGTAGAGGAACTGTTGGAAGTTCGCGAGACCAAACGTGGTATAGAGGAGTTCACCGCTGATATTCCTAATGTCAGTGAGGACGCCACCCGCAACCTCGACGAGCGTGGTATAATTCGCATCGGTGCGCACCTGCAGCCGGGCGATATCATCGTTGGAAAGATTACTCCTAAGGGAGAGTCTGATCCATCGCCTGAGGAAAAACTGTTGAAGGCCATCTTCGGTGACAAAGCCGGTGATGTGAAGGACGCTTCGCTGAAGGCCAGTCCGTCATTGGAAGGCGTAGTGGTAGGTAAGAGTCTCTACAAGCGTAATATGAAGGACCGCAAGGAGAAGATGGAAGAGAAGGTACAACTTGCCGCTATGGACGCTAAGTTCCAGAAAGACCAAGAAGACCTGAAGAACGAGCTTGTTCACAAGCTGCTTGTGATAATAGGTGACAAAGTATCTGTCGGCATCAAGGACTTTATGGGCACAGAACTCATTGTCCGTAATGCACGTTTCACGGAGGAGAACCTCAAGCTTATCGACTATCAGACTGTCCTTCTTGAGCGCTGGACGACGGATGAGCACAAGAACGACCTTATCCGTACCTGTGTCCTCAACTATCTCAAGCGTAGCAAGGAGATGGATGCCCGCCTCAAACGTGAGAAGTTCAACCTGACCATCGGTGACGAGCTGCCTAACGGTATCATTGAAATGGCAAAGGTTTATATTGCCAAGAGCCGTAAGATTCGCGTGGGTGATAAGATGGCAGGCCGTCATGGTAACAAGGGTATCGTGTCGAAGATTGTGCGCGTGGAGGATATGCCGTTCTTGGAGGATGGTACTCCTGTAGATATAGTTCTTAACCCGCTGGGTGTGCCTTCACGTATGAATATCGGTCAGATATTCGAGGCCGTTCTCGGCTGGGCAGGTAACGAACTTGGCGTACATTTTGCAACACCAATCTTCGATGGATGTACGATGGACGACCTCGACAAATGGACAGACCAGGCCGGTCTGCCGCGTTCGGGCAAGACTTACCTCTACGATGGTGGTACCGGTGAGCGTTTTGACCAGCCGGCTACAGTGGGTGTGACATACTTTATGAAACTCGGCCACATGGTTGATGACAAGATGCACGCACGTTCAATAGGTCCGTACAGCCTCATCACTCAGCAGCCTCTCGGCGGTAAAGCACAGTTCGGCGGCCAGCGTTTCGGTGAGATGGAGGTGTGGGCAATAGAAGCCTTCGGCGCTGCTCACGTCCTTCGCGAGATACTGACTGTCAAGTCTGACGATGTAACCGGACGTGCTCGCGCTTACGAGGCTATTGTTAAGGGTGAACCGTTCCCGACACCGGGACTGCCGGAGTCTTTCAACGTGCTGCTGCATGAGTTGCAAGGACTCGCACTCTCTATAAAGATGGAATAAGTACACAATCGCTAAAATTCTGCAATAATGGCTTTTATTAAACAAGAAAATAAAAAGAACGGCTATTCAAAAGTATCTATCGGTCTTGCTTCGCCAGACGAGATTCTGCGTCTGTCAAGCGGTGAGGTACTTAAGCCTGAGACAATCAACTATCGTACCTATAAACCCGAGCGTGACGGTCTGTTCTGCGAGCGTATCTTTGGTCCTACCAAAGACTACGAGTGCCATTGCGGCAAGTACAAACGCATTAAGTATAAAGGCGTTGTGTGCGAGCGTTGTGGCGTGGAAGTAACAGAGAAGAAGGTGCGCCGTGAACGTATGGGACATATACGTCTGGTTGTGCCTATAGCACATATCTGGTATCTGCGTTCGCTGCCTTCAAAGATGGCGGCACTTCTCGGAATACCTACCAAAAGACTTGAGTCGGTTATCTACTATGAGAAGTATATCATTCTCAATGCAGGTGAACTGGAGGGACAAACGATAGGTGATGACATAGTTGAGAAGAATCTTCTTCTTGACGAGGATCAGTATCAGGAGTTGCTTGGTCGTCTGTCGCAGGACAACCAGTATCTTGAGGATACTGACCCGAAGAAGTTCATCGCTAAGATGGGTGCAGAGGCTATATATGATATGCTGGCATCCATCAACCTTGATGACTTGAGCTACGAGCTTCGTAACCGCGCAGAGACTGACACGTCTATGCAACGTAAGACCGATGCTCTAAAACGTCTGCAAATCGTTGAGGCTTTCCGTGCTTCAAAAGATAGAAACCGCCCGGAGTGGATGATTCTGAAGGTTATTCCTGTTACACCACCGGAGCTTCGTCCTTTGGTTCCGCTGGATGGCGGTCGTTTCGCAACCAGCGACCTCAACGACCTCTATCGTCGTGTTATCATTCGTAACAACCGTCTGCGCAGACTGATGGAGATTAAAGCTCCTGACGTCATTCTCCGTAACGAGAAACGTATGTTGCAGGAGGCTGTGGACTCGTTGTTCGACAACTCAAAGAAAACAACAGCTGTCAAGTCTGACGCCAATCGTCCTCTCAAATCGCTCAGCGACTCGCTCAAAGGCAAGCAAGGACGTTTCCGTCAGAACCTGTTGGGTAAACGTGTTGACTACTCTGCCCGTTCGGTTATCGTGGTCGGTCCTGAGCTACGTATGCATGAGTGCGGTCTGCCAAAGGATATGGCAGCTGAGCTCTATAAGCCGTTTATCATTCGTAAACTTATCGAGCGTGGAATAGTCAAGACTGTCAAGTCCGCCAAGAAAGTCATCGACCGCAAGGACCCTGTTGTGATGGAGATTCTTGAGCATGTGATGGAAGGACATCCGGTTCTTCTTAACCGTGCCCCGACTCTTCACCGTTTGGGTGTTCAGGCTTTCCAGCCCCGTCTGATTGAGGGTAAAGCTATTCAGCTTCACCCACTGGCTTGTACAGCGTTTAACGCTGACTTCGATGGTGACCAAATGGCTGTTCACCTCCCGCTCTCTAACGAGGCTATCGTGGAGGCGCAACTCCTGATGCTCGGTTCGCACAACATCCTTAACCCTGCTAATGGTGAACCTATCACCGTGCCTTCGCAGGATATGGTGCTTGGCCTGTATTACATCACCAAGGAGCGTCCGGGCGCAAAAGGTGAGGGCATGACGTTCTACTCGCCGGAAGAGGCTACAATCGCACTCAACGAACAGCGTGTGGATATACATGCACGCATCAAGGTGCGTATCAAGGGAGAGATTATTGAGACTACGCCCGGTCGTCTGATGGTGAACGCACTTATTCCTGATGAGGTGGGGTATGTAAATACCGTTTTAAAGAAAGGTGCTCTCCGTGAGGTTATCGGCAAGGTTATCCGTGCCTGCGGTGTGGCTCGTACCGCTATCTTCCTTGACGACATCAAGAATATGGGTTACTACATGGCGTTCAAGGGTGGTTTGTCGTTCGCGCTCAATGATATCATCATCCCTGAAGAGAAGCAGACGATGATTGCTCGCGGTAACGAAGAGGTGGAGGCTGTTATGGACTCATACAACATGGGTGAGATTTCTGATAACGACCGCTACAATAAGATCATCGGTATATGGGATAAGGTCGATACTGACCTCACCGACGTCTTGATGACTCAGATGAAAGAGGCTGACCAGGGCTTCAATGCTGTCTATATGATGATGGACTCCGGAGCCCGTGGTTCAAAGGGTCAGATTAAGCAGCTCTCCGGTATTCGTGGTCTGATGGCTAAGCCGCAGAAGGCAGGTGCCGGCGACGGACGTAGCTATATCGAGAACCCGATTATCTCTAACTTTAAGGAAGGTATGTCTGTGCAGGAGTACTTTATCGGAACACACGGTGCCCGTAAGGGTCTGACCGATACCGCCTTGAAGACGGCAGATGCCGGTTACTTGACTCGTCGTCTGGTCGATGTCAGCCATGACGTCATCATCACAGAAGAGGACTGCGGTACGCTCCGTGGCTTGGCTGCTACTGAGATTAAGCACGGCGATACTGTGGATGAAACACTCTTCGACCGTATTCTCGGTCGTGTCAGCGTGCACGACATCTTCCACCCTGAGACAAACGAACTACTTGTCTCTGCCGGAGAGGAAATTCGTGAGAACGAGGCTGAGAAGATTGTTAACGCCGGTATTGATACCGTCGAGATTCGTTCGGTGCTCACCTGTGAGGCAAAGCATGGTGTGTGTGCCAAGTGTTACGGTCGTAACCTTGCTACCCGCCGTATGGTGCAGAAAGGTGAGGCTGTGGGTGTCATTGCTGCTCAGGCTATCGGTGAGCCGGGTACACAGCTTACTCTGCGTACTTTCCACTCCGGTGGTGTGGCCGGCAACGCCGCTACCGAGAACTCTTACACTACACGTCAAGCAGGAAAGATTATGCTTGAGGACCTTCGTACTATCGAGGCTCAGACCGAGGGCGGCAAAGAGACTATCGTTGTCAGCCGTCAGACCGAGCTCCGTCTCACTGACGAGAAGACAGGTGTGGTGCTCACTACATTTAATATCCCTTACGCTTCCAAGCTCTTCGTGGAGAACGGACAAATCTGCGATAAGGGAACGAAGGTTTGCGAGTGGGATCCGTTCAATGCCACTATTGTCATTGAGCACACCGGTAAGCTTGTCTTTGAGAATGTTATCGAGGGTCTGACTTCTAAGACTGAGGTTGACGAGATGACCGGCTTGAAAGATACGCTTATCATCGAGTCGAAAGACCGTACTAAGGTTCCTATGGCCAAGGTTTATGTTGAGGGTGAGGAAGAGCCTGTTCGTACGTACAACCTGCCTGTTGGTGCACACCTTGTGCTGTCTGACGGTGATAGTGTTAAGCCCGGTGACCTGCTGATAAAGATTCCGCGTACCTTCGGTAATGCAAGCGATATCACCGGCGGTCTGCCGCGTGTTACCGAGTTGCTTGAAGCACGTAACCCGTCGAACCAGGCTGTTGTGGCTGAAATAGATGGTGAGGTGAAGATGGGCAATATCAAACGTGGTAACCGTGAGCTGACACTTGTATCGCGTCTCGGTGAGGAGAAGAAATATCTCATTCCTCTGACCAAGCAGATTCTTGTACAGGAGGGTGACTTCGTTCACGCCGGTACAGCTCTTTCCGACGGTGCTATCACGCCTGATGATATTCTTTCTATTAAAGGTCCTACAGCTGTGCAGGATTATATCGTCAACGAGGTGCAGTCAGTATATCGTCTGCAGGGTGTTAAGATTAATGACAAACACTTTGAGATTATCGTTCGTCAGATGATGCGTAAGGTCGAGATTCTTGAGGCCGGCGATACTCGTTTCCTTGAGAAGCAGATTGTTGACAAGCAGGACTTCCTTGAGGAGAACGACCGCATCTGGGGTAAAAAGGTGGTAACTGACGCAGGTGAGTCAGATATGCTCAAGCCCGGTCAGATTGTTACCGCTCGCCGTCTGCATGACGAGAATTCGCTTCTCCGTCGTAAAGACCGCAAGCTTGTTCAGGCTCGCGATGCCGTGTGTGCTACATCGGCGCAGATTCTGCAGGGTATCACTCGTGCAGCTCTCGGTACTAAGTCGTTCATATCGGCTGCTTCGTTCCAGGAGACAACGAAGGTGCTCAACGAGGCGGCTATACAAGGACGCGTGGACTACCTTGAAGGCATGAAGGAAAACGTTATCTTTGGTAACCTTATTCCTGCCGGTACGGGACAGCGTGAGTTCGCGAAGATTGTTGTTCACAACAAGGAAGAGTTTGCCGCTATACAAGCAGCCCGTGAGGCACAAGAACTGCTCGACAGATTCTAATTCAAACACCCTTCAAACAGCGTTTGAAGGGTGTTTGAAGGATATTCAAACCAAAAACCGCAGCTCAATTGAGCTGCGGTTTTTGGTTGTTTATGTTCCGTATTGATTAGAGTTTCGGACCGGCTGCTACGAGAGCCTTGCCTGCCTCGTTGCCTTCGTATTTAACGAAGTTCTTGATGAAGCGGCCTGCCAGGTCTTTAGCTTTCTCTTCCCATTGTGCTGCATCTGCATAGGTGTCGCGCGGGTCGAGAATCTTCGGATCTACGCCGGGCAGAGCTGTCGGAACCTCGAAGTCGAAGAACGGAATATGCTTCGTAGGTGCAGACTTGATGCTGCCGTCAAGGATAGCGTCGATGATACCACGTGTATCGCGGATAGAGATACGTTTGCCGGTACCATTCCAACCTGTGTTAACCAGATATGCCTTTGCGCCGCTCTTCTCCATCTTCTTTACCAGCTCCTCTGCGTATTTGGTCGGGTGAAGTTCGAGGAATGCCTGGCCGAAGCAAGCCGAGAATGTAGGTGTAGGCTCGGTGATACCGCGCTCGGTGCCGGCAAGCTTGGCTGTAAAGCCGCTTAGGAAGTAGTACTTGGTCTGCTCAGGAGTAAGGATGCTTACCGGAGGCAGTACGCCGAATGCGTCAGCGCTGAGGAAGATAACGTTCTCTGCTGCAGGACCTGCTGAGATAGGACGTACAATCTTCTCAATATGGTCAATAGGATAGCTCACACGTGTGTTCTCGGTCACGCTCTTGTCTGCGAAGTCAATCTTGCCGTTAGCGTCAACGGTGACGTTCTCGAGCAAGGCGTTGCGACGGATAGCGTTGTAGATATCAGGTTCCGACTCTTTGTCAAGGTTGATAACCTTGGCATAGCAGCCACCCTCGAAGTTGAAGACGCCGTTGTCGTCCCAGCCGTGCTCGTCATCGCCGATAAGCAGACGCTTCGGGTCGGTGGACAATGTGGTCTTGCCGGTTCCGGAAAGACCGAAGAAGATAGCGGTGTTCTTGCCTTCCATATCGGTGTTGGCGGAGCAGTGCATCGAAGCAATACCCTTCAGAGGCAGATAGTAGTTCATCATTGAGAACATACCTTTCTTCATCTCGCCGCCGTACCATGTGTTAAGGATAACCTGCTCACGGCTGGTGGTGTTGAAGGCTACGCAGGTCTCGCTGTTCAAACCAAGCTCTTTGTAGTTTTCTACTTTGGCAAGAGAAGCGTTGTAGATAACGAAGTCAGGGGTGAAGTTCTTCTCCTCTTCTGCTGTAGGCTTGATGAACATGTTGCGCACGAAATGAGCCTGCCATGCTACCTCTACGATGAAACGAACAGCCATACGGGTGTCTTTGTTAGCGCCGCAGAATGCGTCAACTACATACAACTCTTTGCCTGAAAGTTCTTTCACTGCCAACTCTTTCACCTTTGCCCATACCTCTTCTGACATGGGGTGGTTGTCGTTCTTATACTCGTCTGATGTCCACCATACGGTGTTCTTGGAGTTTTCATCCATGACAATGTATTTGTCCTTTGGTGAACGACCGGTGTAGATACCTGTCATTACGTTTACTGCACCAAGCTCTGTCTCCTGACCTTTCTCGTAGCCGGTGAGTGCAGGGTTGGTCTCCTCTTTGAAGAGATACTCATAGGAAGGATTGTAAGCTTTCACGGTTGCGCCCGCGATGCCATACTTGCTTAAATCAATCATTGTTGTATATTTTAAATTTGTTAATGTTTTGTTGCTCCCTTTGTTCTTCGGGCTGTAGGCCCGTTTTTTTCTTCATGCAAAATTACTATTTTTTCTCCAAATCAACAAGCCTTTTTTATTAAAAATGTTAAACTTTGCTCTTATTTTGCAAAATTATAGTTTTTTTAGACGAATTTTAATATCTTTTGCTATCTATGGATTGCAAAACTAAAAAAAACATGCTTTATAACATATTTTTTTTGTAAATATTTTGCTATATTGCGAAAAAGCAGTAATTTTGCATTGTGTTTTTCATGGTATTAGATTTTAAGGTTAATTAAAGATTGTGGCTGTCGAGATGACAGCTCTTCTTGTTTTATAGGGGTAGGCATCGGTGCCTGCCTTTTTTGTTTGTGATAAATTCTTTATTTTTTTTGCGATAATTAGTATATAGTTGTACTTTTGCATGTATCTTTTTATGATGCAAAACTCTTCGTTTGGTGCGACATTTTCTTTTTGTTGCCGCTGTTATTGTGGTCTTTCTGAAAAATCAGCTATATGAAACACATGTTATAAAACATATAAAAAAAACTGCTTGATATTTGGTTTTTTACAGAAAAAAAAGTAACTTTGCAAACGTTTCCGAAGTTTTTGGAAACTCGTGTTGTGTGATGTTGTAGAAATATTTTATAGAAACATGAAAAGAATGTTCAATACTGTAATAACAAGACCTCTGTTAGTTGTTTATACACTGACAGTCACACTGTTTACTCCTTTTTCTGTCTCATCGCAATCGTCATACCCCAAGCGTGAGATGCGTTCCACATGGCTGACAACGGTGCGTAATGTGGACTGGCCGATGAAAGGGGCATCAGCGGCTTCGCAAAAAGCTGACCTTGTGAAGATGATTGATTCGCTCTCAACGCTTAACCTTAATACTGTCGCTTTTCAGGTGCGTTGTAATGCTGACGCTTTTTATCAGAGTGCATACGAACCTTGGTCTGATCTTATCACGGGAACTCGTGGCAAGGACCCGGGCTATGACCCGCTGCAGTTATGCATCGAGGAGTGCCACAAACGCGGCATGGCATGCCATGCGTGGCTTAACCCGTACCGCTATAATAACGCTGCCGGAGGAGGCTATGGCTGGTCAGGCAAGCACGACCTGCCGGAGAACTACGAACATACACATCCCGAGTGGATTCTGTATTTCCCCAATCTCGGATCACCGTGTGCTATCATGGACCCGGGCAACCCCGAAGTGATGCAACGGGTGAAAGAAGTAGTGGGGGATATAATGAGCAAATATGACATCGACGGCATAATCTTCGACGATTATTTCTACCCCTATGGCGGTACCACCAATCAAGACTCGCTTTCGCAACGTCTGTATAAGCCGGCAGGTGTGGCTCCGTCCGATTGGCGCAGAGAGAATGTCTTGCGCATGGTGCAAGGGGTGTATGATACCATACAGGCGGTGAAGCCGTACGTCACTTTCGGTATATCGCCTTTCGGTATTTGGACAACCTCTACCGCTGCGGCGTACAAGGAGGGAATAACATTGCCGGCAGGGGTGAGTGGCGGAAATATGTATGCAGAGATATACTGCGACCCCGTCAGCTGGATGAAAGCCGGAGCAGTGGACTATATATCTCCACAACTCTATTGGACAACCAAACATAGCGGCCAACGCTATGATGTACTCTGCCCTTGGTGGGCTGACCTTGCCAACCGCTTCGGAGTGCAGTTCTATAGCTCAATGTCAACCGACAGTTATTCTCGTAATGTAGCAAATTACAGCCTGCAGGAAATGCAGACGGAGACCGACATTAACCGCTCCTCGTCAAAAGACGGCGCGTTCGGTTTTATATTTTTCAACACCAAGGCTTTTTGTTATGATAGTAAGTTCCGTAAGGCGTTTCTTGCGGACCAACTGCGTTATCCGGCTCTTCAGCCTGCCATCAATTGGAAGCCGGCACCGGAGCGTCAGATGGTGCAGAATTTGCAACTTGACGGCAGTGTGCTAACATGGGAATATGCTGATACAGATGTGCGCTTTGCCGTGTATGCGGTGCCTAACCGTTTTAGTGCCCGTCCGGGGATTTATTCTATGGGGGATGTTCTGCTTGGGCAGACCTATACAACAACGTTCACTTTGCCGGCAGGAGTTACGGCTGCATCACACAAGATAGGCGTTGCGGTTATTGACCGCTATAATAACGAATACTCGCTTCGTTTGTATGGTGAGCAACTCGGCACACCTGTAGCCACTACGTTGGTGGAGCCTTTTGACGGTGCTGTACGAAAGTTGCCGTTCACTTTCCGTTGGAGTCGTGTGGCGGGAGCAGATTCATATATATTGCAGTTCGCTCGTGATGAGGCTTTTCAAGATATAGTATTCGCACAGGAGATGACTGATGTGGAGTTTTCCACCGCTTTGCGTCTTAATCTCAGTTATCTGACTCATGGCACCTATTATTGGCGTGTTAAGACACGTATTCCTAATGCCGGCGACACATGGAGCGAACCGTTCTCTGTTACGCTCTCCGCTGCTGATGCACTTGAAGAGGCAACCGCCGGCAACAAGACCAAAGGCGTATGGACGGTTATGGGAACATACCTTGGCAGCACGGTTGACAATCTGCCACAAGGAGTCTATATCATCAATGGCAAGAAGGTCTTAAGATGATTTGTTTGTGCCGGAAATCCCCTCTGCTGCTGAAATGCAGCAGAATGGGGTGAATATGCCGGAGTTACAGATGCAGTTATTGCAGAAGATAGAAGAACTGACTCTATATTTAATAGAACAACAGCAGGCAATAGAAGAGTTGAAATTGTTAATAACATCAATGGAAAGATAATATTATGAGGAAAGGTATTTCAATTATATTGTATATTTTCATGATGTTATTTGAGTGTTGTGAAATGTGTTCAAACGACATTAATCGTGAGAACATCAACAATCCTCAAGTGTATGTTACAGAAGATTCCGTATTTGAATATAGATATTATCTGACTACAG
>JAFSTO010000067.1 GCA_017450435.1 Paludibacteraceae bacterium | reverse complement strand
GCGGATGAATTCCACATCTCCCTCCGGGCTGTCAATAGCCATAAGACCAATATCTTCAACAAACTCGGTCTCTCATCTTCCGTCGAGATGGTTCGCTTCGCCCTCGAGCACGGCATAATCTGATGCTACCTTTCATTAATTTTATCTTATAAATATCCTGAACATTCAAGCACCCTGCATTTCAATGCGGGGTGTTTCTTTTGTCTATCCCCTCGTCCTCCACCTCTTTTCCCCCTTGTCGTACCTTTGCACTCGATTTCTAATTATAATAAGGCGAGGCATCCGATGGGTGCCTCTCCTTGATTTGTATTCACCGAGCGATGAGCGGGAGAAGACCGAGCTATAACCGAGAGAAGAAAAATAGGGCAAATAGCATAAAAGACTTGCACAATCCGGAAAAAAGCAGTACCTTTGCGTCGCGTTTGGCAAATGTTGCAAAGAACGAAATATTATATTAATAGAACTAAATACTAAATAACGTTATGAACACTATTTTTATTGTACTGCCGATATTGACTATTCTGATGTTTGACTTGGGGTTGGTGCTCAAGCCTGCCGACTTCAGACTGATAGCCGAACGCCCGAAGCCTGTGATTATCGGGCTGGTCGGGCAGATTATACTGCTGCCGCTCATCGCGTGGGGGCTGATTTTAATTACGAATTACGAATTACAAATTGCGAATTCTGAGTTTGCACTTTCGCCGCTGTTCATCATCGGTATCATGTTAGTGGCATGCAGTCCGGGCGGGAGTTCGAGCAATGTGTTCTCAATGCTGGTGAAAGGCGATGTGGCGTTGTCGGTGACGCTGACGGCGTGCAGCAGTATCCTCACGCTCTTCACCCTGCCGCTTATCATGGCGTGGGTGACTGCCGGAGTAGGGGAGGCGGTGAATATCCATCTGCCCGTCGGCAAACTGCTGATACAGAACATCGTGCTGATGGTTGTGCCTATCTCTGTGGGATTTATCGTGAACCTCTATCGCCCGGAGACGGCGGCGAAGATACACTCCGTCCTCAAGCGCATCGCCATGCCGGCGCTGGTGCTGTTGGTGACAATCTTTTTTATTCAGCACAGGCAGACTATCGTCGCCGAGTTTGGTTCGCTGGGACTGATGATGACGGTTCTTATCCTTGCTACTACGGGCTGCGGCGCGTTGCTGGCATGGCTGTTCCGTCTGAGTGGCAAGGAGCGGCGGACATTAGTTATCGAGATCGGTATGCAGAACGCTGCGCAGGCGATTACTATTGCCTGCAGTCCCTTGATATTTAACAATGAGATTATTGCTATACCGGCAATCATTTACGCGCTGGTGATGAACCTTGTCCTGTTAGCCTATGTGGGACTGACCAAACTGAAGAAAGAGAAATGATCGTGTTAAAACAGTAAATGAAATAGCAAAAACAGCATTTTTTGCTGTTTTTTTATTGCTTGTAACTTCTTGAAATATAAATGATTATAGAGGAATTTGAGTTATAAAGTCTAGGATGCCCCCGATGCGCCCCTTACATGCCCCTTATGCGCTTCTTATTCGCCTTTTACACGCTACCGGAAATTTACTGAAACGAGGCAGCGGAGAGGTCTCTGAAAAATAAAAAATCGCCCTCCCTCTTGCGTATGTCAGAAAATTATTGTATCTTTGCACGCCAAATGCGTGCAGAACGAAAAACAAGGATATATGGCAAATTAATTGTCGCGCAGGTTGTGTGAGAAGTGTCTTGGTCTCATTTTGTGATATCCACCGAGAGACAACCGACACAAGGCCGAGACACAAACACGAAGAAAACAGAAATGAAATCGTGAGTGATACTCACGGATTGAAAACAAACAATATACAATATAAAACCATAGCATTATGGCACGGAGTATTGAAGAAAGAATTGAGGATTGGGCAAAAGGTTATTTTGCGCAATGTTCGTATTTTACAAAGAATGCACCTATCAACCCCGAAATAGATGAGGCACTGAAAAAAGCCCCGTCCAAAACAGGCGGTTCGGGCAATAACTATCCCGATATTAAATACCTGCTGCAAACGCCACAGGGCAAGTATATCCCTGTAATGATTGAGGTGAAAGGAACGAAAGGTGCGTTGGTGAAATTGAACGCTGACAGCAATACGCCCGACAATCTGACCAAAAAGAACGAGCCGAACTATGCCAACATAGCCAAGTTTGCTGTTAATGGTGCGGTACACTATGCGAATGCGATACTGAAATATGGCAAGACCTATAACGAGGTGCTTGCAGTTGGTGTGAACGGTTACGAGACCGCAACAGGGGAAACGGTAAAGGAGATAAGTGTTTGGTATATCAGCAAGGAGAACTTGTTTATTCCGAAAGAGGTAGGCAGTTATGAGGATTTGAGTTTTCTGCAACCACAGCACGCACAGCAACTATTTGACAAGATTGCACATATAGGTCTGACTGAGGAGGAGATAGAGCAAGAGAAAGCCAAATTGGAGGATGATATAGAGCGGAGGCTGAAAAACTTGAATCAAAAGATGGAGGACGATGTAAACTACAAGATTGTAGTTAATCAGCGTGTTCAGTTGGTAACAGGTCTTATTATGGCAGGTTTGGGCGTGAAAGAGGACGGAGAGTTTAAGGTTAAGCCGTTGCAGGTTGAGGAGTTGCAAGGCAATATGGATGAGGATAACAATGACGGCTCGGTTATAATGCGCAAAATAAAATCATATCTACGTTATAAGAAACTACCGAAAGAAAAGATAGATATGATACTTAACATTCTTTCCGTCGTGTTTGAGCACTCTCACCTTGAAGAACCGAAAAACGGCGAAAGTAAACTGCGAACATTGTATGCAGATATTCAAGCAGAGATTATTCCTTTCCTTACGGGCGAACTGCATAATATCGACTTTACAGGTAGGCTTTTTAATGTGCTTAATGCTTGGGTATCAGTGCCTGACGGCGCGGAAAATGATGTTGTTCTTACTCCGCGTTTTGTTACCGAACTAATGGCAAGGCTTTGTCAGGTGAACAAAGACAGTTATGTATGGGACTTTGCAACAGGTTCAGCGGGTTTTCTTATATCTGCAATGCACCAAATGATAGCGGATGCCAATGCAACAATAGAAAGTCCGCAAGAAAGGCAGCGCAAAATCAATCATATCAAAATGGAGCAGTTGCTCGGTATTGAGAAACTTGCGGATATTTATTTGCTTGCAGTGCTGAACATGATATTGATGAAAGATGGTTCTGCAAACATTATTCATGGTGACTCGCTTGTAGATTTCAATGGTAATTATGAGCAAGGCGACAAGAAAGGCACGGAGTTCCCTGCCAATGTATTTTTGCTTAATCCGCCTTATTCGGCGGAGGGTAAAGGCTTTGTGTTTGTGGAAAGGGCATTAAAGATGATGCACCACGGCGGACGCGCTGCCGTCTTGATACAAGAAAATGCGGGTAGCAGTCAGGGCTTGCCATATACAAGGAATATCCTACAAAATAACACATTGCTTGCGTCTATAAAAATGCCTATAGATTTATTCATCGGCAAGTCAAGCGTACAGACAGCAATTTATGTATTTGAGGTAGGCAGACCGCACAATACTCAAGATGTAGTAAAATTCATTGACTTTACGGAAGACGGCTACAGCCGTATGAACCGCCGTCACTCATCGCAAAGTGTAAACTTGCGCGATACGAACAATGCGCAAGAACGCTATGCAGAGGTGGCAACTCTTGTGAAATACGGTAAAGGGGTAACGGATGAGAATTTGCACTACTTGCAAGACTGCTATATAGAGGACTATATTACATTGGACGGCAACGACTGGACATACAGCCAACATCGTAAGATTAACACAAACCCAACAATGCAAGATTTCGGGAAAGTGGTAAAGGATTATTTGGCATGGCGTGTGTCAGAGATTATAAAGCATGAGGACGGCTTGGGAAAATCCGAAGCCCTCGCTTGATGCCGCCAAGCGAGGGCGGATACAAACAATTCAAAATAGGTGAATTGTTCGATATTAAGAAAGGCAAACGCTTGACAAAGGCAGATATGATAGACGGTAACATCAATTTTATAGGTGCCACCTCATCAAACAATGGAGTAACAGCAAGAATAGGAAACAACACTCATTTGCACCCTGCGGGTACTATAACAGTAACATATAATGGGTCTGTAGGTGAAGCATTTTATCAAACAGAACAATTTTGGGCTTCAGATGATGTAAATGTATTGTATCCAAAGTTTCCAATGAATGAACGAATCGCGCTATATTTTCTCGCTCCACTTATCAAAAAGGGAAAAGCCTACGGATACTCTTTCAAATGGACAAAAGAAAAAATGGAGCAAGATACAATAACACTGCCCCTCAATAAGTATGGTGCGATAGATTTTGCATATATCGAGGAGCGCGTGCGCGAACTCGAAGCGGAACGTGTGCGCGAACTCGAAGCGTACTTGCAAGCAGCGGGGCTCAGCGACTGCTCGCTGACGCTCGCAGAGCGCGAAGCCCTGAAATCCTTGCAGGGGGGGGTAATTCGCAGTAAATCAGTGAGAATAGACAAATTGTTTAGTATTGCAACAGGTAGAGACATCATTATTGGAAGAACAAGAGAAGGTAATGTCCCTCTCATTAGTCACCAACACGACAACAATGGAATATCAAAACGAATAGGACAAATAGCAGACCGCAGATTATTTGACTACGAAACCACATTACCGCTCGCTGATAGAGGGGTCTTTTTAGCAACAACACAAGCCGAGAATTTCCACATAGGCACTCGTGTTAAAGCACTGACTTTTCTTAACGGAAAGCAGTCAGAAAATGTACGCTTATATTTTGTTACTGCAATTAATAAACTACAAATTCTTTTTACCGAGTATTTAACAAATGCAACTGACAATTTGCCTAATCTCGAAATATCTGTGCCAATAGACTCTAACGGAGCAATAGATTATGGATTTATGGAGACATATATCAGTGCGGTAAAGAAGCAGGTTATCGGGCGTTTGAAGGAGTTTATCGAGCGTGAGCATAAAGCATATTTGAAAGCGACCCAACAAGTTAGCAAAAACCAAGAGGAGCAAAGCGTAATGGCGAGATTGTCCTATCGCAAAGCCGCGAGTATGATTCCGAATACGGAGGCAAATATACCATCAAACGCTACCATAGTGAGAAAGTCGTTACAGAAGAAGGTTGGCAACACTCCAAAGTAGAACTCCAGCCCCTCAATTCAGACTTTGAACCTATCGAATTCGATGAGTTTGGAGACTACAAAACAATAGGCATCTTTAAGTGTGTGTTGTATAATATGTACATATAAATACTACATTTATTTGTGATTAAAATAGTCGAATTAGTTTTACCATTATAATCTCATGCCCTGTCCGCATACTAAATGGAGCGGGCAATGATATTGCCCTGAAATAGACGAAGCAGGGAAAGGAAGAAGCAGGGAAAGGAAGAACGGGGGGAAGGACGAAGCAGGGAAAGGATAAAACGGGAGATATATGGCAAATGAGCATGACATATGGCAATGGCAAGAGCCGGGGGCAGCATGGAAAGGTGCCGGGATCTATCATGTGACGCTGGTGGTGCCAAGCAGGGAACCACTGTTGGGAAAGTTGGTAATTCCGGAGAATGATCCAAAGCAAGCAAGGGTGGAGAGGACGGAGTTGGGAGAGAAAATAGTTCATACTATATTTCATATACAAGACATTCATCCAGAGGTGCGTGTGATACAATTCTGTGTAATGCCTAATCATGTACACGCCATTTTATATGTCACGCAGCCTATGCAAAAAGGTATATCAACGGTGGTTCGCGGTTGGTGGCAGGGTGCTAAGAAAGAGGGAAGAGAATTTGCTTCGTCGCTTTCCCCGAATACTATTCGGGATAATAAACGAAGCCTTACGAGAGATGATAAACGAAGCCTTATGAGAGATGATAAACGAAGCCTTATGCAGGACAATGAACGCTCTTCGGTTGATCCTATCTTTACCGAAATGCCATTCATACGCACGATGTCTCATAAAGGGCAGTTACAGACGATGATCCGCTATGTGCAGATGAACCCTCAGCGGCTGGCGACAAAGCGCATATACCCGGAATTATTCAGAGTGCAGGAGGGGATAGAGATAGCCGGACGGACATACAGTGGCGTGGGGAATGTTGCACTGCTACAGGCGGAGAGATATGCGCCGGTGCATGTACGCCGGACGATGATAGACGAGGCGATGCATGGCGACAACACACGGCTGCGCGATTACATGAACGGCTGCGTGCTGGCAGCCCGAAAGGGCGCGGTGATGGTCTCGCCGTTCATCAGCCGACAAGAGCAGGCGGTGATGGAAGTGCTGCTGAAAGAGGGACATCCTTTCATCTATATCGCGGATAATGGCTTCCGCGATTATTACAAGCCGTCGGACGGCTTGTTTGATGCCGTCGCTGCCGGGCGCGTGCTGATACTCAGCCCATGGGAGTACGACCCCTCCAAGCGCCATGTGTCGCGTGCGGAGTGCGTAGCGATGAATCAGATGGCGGAGGAGATATGTACTTGTAATAACTAAAACAAAAAATACTATGATGGATTTATTGATTCTTTTTGCGGTGGCGATGGCGGTTTCCGCAGTGGGGTGGAAATACTTCGTGTATTTCTTCAGTCTCGGTTACGGGTACGGCATTGCCGCTCTGGCGGTGGCGATGGGTGTGCTATACCATGCGAATCTCACGGTGCCGACAAT
>JAFSTO010000066.1 GCA_017450435.1 Paludibacteraceae bacterium | reverse complement strand
GCATTGCCGCCGTTCTGAATCTTGTTATGCCAAGCCCAGTCTGCTTCCTCATAACCCGAACCTTGGGCTATGTTCACCGCGTTGCTACCACCCGGGCAATAATCGGCGTTGCTGGTTGACGTAGCCCAAGGCTGATACGCAGTGGCGGTAGCGGACGTCGGGAAATCAGAAGCCGTTGCTCCGGAGGTGCCCCAGCCGAAGAGGTCGATAAAAGCGGTCTGACCGGCACGACGACTCGACTCGGTGATATTACCCTCGGCGTTGCCGATATAGTCCCACTGGTTCTCAGCAAAACGCCACACACCGCTCTCCGCGCGGTACTGCAGGTTTCCCTGAGAAAAACGCACCTTGTTACCGCTGCCCTCCTGACCTGTGGAAACGGTAAACCTACCCGGCAGGTACTTCACGGCATAACGCTTAAAAGTAACGGTCGCCTTGCCCTGAACCGTTCCAAGGTCTTCACACTCCTCAGGCGGATCGGCTACTACAGTTGCCGTTGCCGTAAATAAAAACGATAATAAAAGAAACAAATGTTTTTTCATAATTATGATATTTTATTTATGTATAATGTATTATGTTTTCATCATCCTGCTTAGTTTTGCCGCCTTATAGTGCTTCATCTGCCCTAAATAACTGTTTGCAGTTTGCCAACACTCTGCTATTCCCTCTTTCTCAATACGTCGCGCCAACTGCTGAACCTTGCGCGTTGTTCGCCGCGACAATTGCCGATAAAACGGTCTGACCTCTGCACCGAGAAACGGTATCGGTTCGCCTGTTCTTGTCTTCGGGCAGTAGGCGTGGTAACAGAGAATCTTTTTCGGATGAAGCATCAAGCCTAACTGTTCCGAGAGAAACACCCGTATCTTTTCCACACAAGAGCAGAGAAAAGCCTTGTCACGACCGACGAGGAAAAAGTCGTCAACATACCTGCCGTAGTGCTTCACCTTCAACTCACGTTTCACATATTGGTCCAACTCATTGAGATAGATATTGCTGAACAGTTGCGAGGTCAGGTCTCCAATCGGCAGCCCCACCCCTTTCGGCGAGTGGCTCAGACACTTGCTTGGCGGCACATCATCCCACTCATGCTCATCTCCTATACGCTTGCAACCCTCCATCGGGTCGTGAAGAGTAATCACGTCGGTCAGCCATAACAACATATCTCTGTCAAGAAGCAGCTCCTTGTCCTCTGCTTTCCCAAGCAACCTGTGAACCAACAGACGCAAACGCTCACGGGGAATAGACATAAAATATCCTTGTATATCAAGTTTCAGCACCCAGCAGTCAGCAGTGTAGTTAAGCGAGCAGGAGCGCACATGGTGTTCCAGTCTGCTCACTCCGTATAACGTACCTTTCCCCTTGCGACACGAGTAAGAGTCGGCTATCAGCACTTTTTCCGCCAATGGTGCCACGGCGTTGAAATACAAATGGTGCACCACGCGGTCGGCAAACTCACTCGCAAAAACCTCGCGCTTGACGGGGTACTTGACCACAAAACGTATGCATGGAGAAGGTTTCCATTTATGCAATATCAGCTCGTTATATAGTTTTTCCAACCGTCTCTCCGCATCTATCTCAAACCTAAGTTGCGACTGTGTCATTCTTTTCTTCCGTCGCGCGTCAAGATACGCTTTGTAAAGCAAAGTGTGGAAGAGAGCATAAGTGTCATTCATCGTCCTCTATCTGTCACTGTCCGGTTGTTTGCCGATTATGTTATCTGTTGCTACGTATATATAACAACATCTCCCGCTGCCTGACCTGATTGGTCAGACAGCGGGAGATAAATCTACATGTCAAAAATACTTACTGCCGCTCCGGCAGCACGAACAGCACTTATACTACAACCGCTCCGCCCATTCGCACGGTGGGGGGGGAATTCGTTGATTATTATTTATATACAGAAGTACCATCGGATACAAATAGTGTTTATAGCACAATTTCTGTTTGCAAAAGTCACAATAAAAATCTCAAATAATGCTGCTAATATAAACCCGCAAAGTTGCAATAAATATTTCTATAACAGCGCAGTTCAAACGTGCATAGATGATATAATCATTTCTATAACAACGCAGTTTGAGTGTGCAAAGTTACAATAAAAATCTTAAACAACAAAGAAAAATCGTAAAAAAACGACATATTGCAAAAAACAGGTAAATATCTTCCATACCTCCCCTCACACAATCCGACCTTGTTGCTTCGCCGGTAGAGACGCATCGTATATCCGTCGTTCGTCCTTCATCCTTTTTTGAGAGACGGTAAAAAAATACCGTCTCTACACGTTGGCAGCGCATCGTACCTGGTACTTTGTCACTTCGCCATTATCATTCGCTTGCAGGCGTGGATGTGGGGTGCGAGGTGTTGGTCTGTTTGTTGTCCGGTCGGCGTATGCCCGAATAGGGGTTGGCATCTACACCGGCGTCGCAGTTGTGGCACTTGAAGCGTTGTTTGTTGCCGAAGAGGATGGTGAACTTCACTCCCACATTGAAGTTAGCAAGATAGGTGTTGACTGCCGCATCGGTAGCGAGCACGTGTGCCGGCTCGTAACGCTCCACATCGTAGAGGAAGCCCGCCGGTATATGTATAGCCTCTAACGAGGTGTTTTGGTGCTGCGGAATAATGCTATAGTCGGCGTATGCTGCTATACGCATACGCATCTCTCTGACGGTGCGTTCGCCTTCGCGTACCATATCGTCGGTGCGGGAGAAGTTATATCCTATCTCAAACGACGCCAAGAGGTCCACCGGCAGGGTGTTCAGCCGCGGACCGCGGATAGAGGCGGGGTAGTCGTTCACAAAACCGTGAAAAGCCATCGAGGTAACCGGCTTGACGAGTGTAGGCACATGACCTTCGGTAGTGAAATGAGCGTGAGTACGGGTCACACCGAACAGAGGGAAATCGAGCTTGAAACCGCCGAGGAAATAGAAGTGACCGTATATACCTCCCACGAGCATCGGTATCTGCATCTCTCCCACCCTCTCATAGTCGGTACGTTCTGTCGTCCGTATCTGCAGTCGGAACTGTGTCGGCTCTGTTCCCGGCATATCACCCAGCCCGTTGAAGAGCTCTCCGTTGTTGGCATAGAAAGCGGAGTCAGCCACGTTCATTCCTGCCGAGCGCCACTGGAAAGAGACGCCCGTCTGAAAGAGCAGGTGCCCGTACTGCAGCTCGTAGGCGAAACCCGCCGTGGTATGAAACCCTCTTCCGGGACTGACCATGTCGGCAGACGACACCATCGACGAATAGCCGCCGTAGGCCGACGCACCCAACTGATGATACAGCTGAGCACGAACGGGCAAGAGACCAAATACCAAGAGACCAAGTACAAAGAGTAACCCACGCCGGTAGAGACGGAATTTTTTTCCGTCTCTAAAAGTCACAAAACTACCACGTGAGAACAAAATATCATTTTCCTTCATATGATCTTTTCTTTGATTGTTGTATATTTCCGATAATAAATAGTACATTCCAACCTTGTTCCGCCCGCGTGTAGAGACAACGGGGCCCCCGCGAACATCGTGAAGTGGGGTGTCAGATGGTATTTTTTACCGGTCTCTCCCTGACAGGCATCCGGTCTCTCCCTGACAACGGCACGTCTTAATATACCAGCAGTTTCACGGCGCGTCTTACACGTCTGCCAGTGTAGGGCGACGGTTCGTCAGACACCATCCAGAGCAGGTATGTACCCGGCACATAAAGCACCTCGTTGATTGCCTCTATACGATAAGCGTGGTGCTCCTCTATGAGCGTGTATCCCGAGTCATCCTTAGCCACCTCACCCGTTGCGAGTAGCTTGCCGGCAGCATCATAGAGGTGGTACGAACCGGTGGTGTTGGTGAGGATATTCAGGTTCGGGTTGTTGTGGTCGATGAACGTATGGTCCACGGTGAAGTACCAGTCGTTGTGCACGTCCTTGTCAGGTATCTCCTGCGGAATGAGCGGACAGGTCAGTATAGCCTTGCCGTCGTCCTCGCGCGTGAGCATCACCTGATAGTATGAGCCGGCGGCATAGGTCGTATCACCATCGCTGTGCGGCATGTCGGCTGTAGGAATACCGTGCAGGTAATACAGCATCGGGTCGGTTGCGCCGTCAATAGGCTCGCCGTTGATATACCATTGGTAGGCGGTGAAGGTATAGCCGGCAGGGTTATCCTCCGTCTTGTTGCCCTCCGGCGAGAGCACTGCAAGATAATCGTTCCAGTGCTGCTCGGCGAACCACGACGGATAGAGGATGTCGAAGGTGAATGTGACGGACGACATGGTAGCCGTATCGCGGCACGAGCCGTTGTTCAGGTAGAGTGTTGCCTCATATGTGTCCGGACGCGGGAACTTGTCCTTGCCAAACTGCGGCAACTGCACGACTATCGTTCCGGTGTGTGCCATCGTCTCACCCTCTATATCGAAGAACCCTTGTTCGCGGGCTGCATCAGAGAAGTAGAGGTAATACTGCTGCGGCTCACCGCCTACAGTGTCGATAGTGTAGATGATAGTCATCTCGTTGTTGTCGGCACAGTACGGGTCGTCAACCTGAGCACTGAGTACCACCACAGGCTCAACCACCATCAGGTGCAGCGTGTCATAATAGACGCAGCCGAGCGCCGAATAGACGGTATCCACGAAGAGGAAGTTCCCGACAGAGTCGGCAGGATAAGTATTCCATGTCAGCGAGTCGCCCGAAGTGATAAACAAATCCAGCGTGTCGCGGTGTAGCCAGTGCAAAGTGTCGCCTATACAGATACTGAAGGTAGTGTCAGGCTTCCACAGGTTCTCCACATACAGCTCTAAGCGGAGTATAGAGTCGCAGCCGTGTATGGTCTGCAGCATGACGCTGTCGGTATAGACGCCGTGGTCGTGGAAGAGATAGGTGGTGTCCTTTGCCGCCCAGTAGAAAGGCGTGTCGTAGCAGACGGAGTCAACGGTGACGCTGTCATACTGCATGTAGAAATGCAGCGACAAGTGGCAGACAGAGTCGCAACCGAGGTAGGTCTGAATAGTATCCCATGCCTCAATAACGATGTTCTCATAGTCTGTTCCGAGCGAGTCGTGATAGGTTATCCACTTGCTGCCGCACAACGCTTGGTCGGTCGGGCAGATAGTGTCTGACCACTCGTAGGTGCGCATCGGGTTGACGGTCAGCGTGAGGGTATATACCGAGTCGTATCCGAGCGTGGTCTTATAGACGAGCGTGTCATAATAGGTGCCCTCCGGCAGCATGACGTACCATATCGAGTCGTGCCAGCAGACGGAGTCGTTGTCGCAAGTGTTGAGCGTCTCCTCGAACTTAAAGGTAGGTCCGACAAGCAGCTCCAGAGCATAAACAGAGTCGCAACCGTGAACAGTCTGCAAGGTGTCGTAGAAATAGAACACTTGCGGTGTCTGCTGCGGGTCGAGTTGCGGAATAGAGTCGAGTTCCGGTACTCCGAGCGTGTCTCTCCAGCGCGTGCCATAAACCTCGCTATCGGGTATAGTGTCACGGAAGGTGAACAGATAGTCAGGATAGATGTGCAGGTACAGCGTGTAGAGCGTGTCGCAGTCATACACACCCGGCCGGAACTGCTCGGTGGCATACACGACGGTATCGCCGCCTATCGGGTTGAGCGCCGCTATGTTCATGCCGTGCCACATCACCACATCGTCGCCCGAATGGCAGAGCGAGTCGTACTCATACACAACAGGCGTGCCGTGTACGAAGAGGTTATACTGCACTATCGAGTCGAAGCCATAGGTTGTAACGCCATACTCGGTGCGCACCGAGTCGAAGGCGAGGAGCGACATGCCCTCTATCTCACACACGGTGTCGTACTGCTGAATGAAGTAGGTAGGCTCAACATAGAGGTTGAGGTTCAGCACTGAGTCGCAGCCGAGCGTGGTGTTAAGCGCGTTGGTGAGCAACTGCATACCCGCGTTGTGCGTGTCGTAGGTCTGCCCGTCCTCCTCCCAGACGAAGGTGCTGTCTTGCGGCACGTGCAGCTCGGCAGTGTAGTCGTATGACGGATTGACGGTGAGGTCGAGCACGAGGATAGAGTCGTAAGCCGGAGGACCTGCCTGATGCCACGAGTAGTAGTGGAAGCCTGCAGTGGTCTCCTGCTGTGTTACACCCGGCTCAATGGTCCAGCTGAAGATGTCGCCGTCGCATATAGTGGCACGAACGGTGTCGTGAGCGATACGGCCGACATAGAGGTGCAGACCATAAACAGAGTCACAACCCGACACAGAGGTGAGCGAGTCGTAGTAGTAGCCGGTGGTGTCAAGCGAGCGGCCGCGCCACTGCAATACAGAGTCGGCATCGATAGCGACAGTCCGGATATTTGAGTACTTCTCCTCTGCAAACAGAGTGAGGTTATAAATCGAGTCGTTGCCGTAAACCTCCGACTTATAAACGCGTTTGTAGGTCTTATACCCTGCTATCTCCGGCGTGAAGGTCTGGCCTGTGAGCGTCCAAGTGTATGAGTCGCCAAGGCAGATACGCACCGTGTCGAAGAACTCGTACTTAGGTGCCACATACAGCCACATCGTCACTGTCGAGTCGCAGCCGAAGACGCTGGTAAACGGCTCGTTGGTGAACACGTAGTCAGGATTGCCTGCACCTACGTTCTGCGGCTGGATGCCGGTGATAGCCACCGAGCCCCAGATGAAGTTCGACCCTTGTATAACGGTGTCAACCACGTTCTCATGGAGCTGAGTGATGACGTGATGGTGAGTGACTTTCACCACGGAGTCGCACGCATAAGCAGCGAACGGCAAGTAGAGCGTATCAGCCGGCTTGACATCGACAAGCGGGTCGTAGCAGGTAGTGTCGAACAGATGCAGAGTGTCGGTCTGCAGCTTGGTGAGCGAGAGAACGATGACGGAGTCGAAGCCCGGAGTGAAGGTAGGCTTGATGCCGTAGTACAGGCCGGTCTCCACATCGACGAAAGTAGTGTCAAGCGTGCCTCTCGTCCAGTGGTAGGTCGTCTCTGTCGGGCAGACGGCGGCGTACGCCGTGTCGTGTGCCAACAGACCGGTCATCACGCGCAGTGTTGCCACGGAGTCGCAGCCCGCAGCCGACTCGCTGTTGAAGCGGAACGTGGTGTCCATATTGGCGTGATAAGTGTGTTCGTTCCATGTATATACATTGCCGTCAAGCGGTGAGATGACATGCACGGAGTCGAACGATGCAGCCGGCACAACGGTGTAGTTGAGTGTGATGATTGAGTCGCCCATGAGGTGGTTGGTCGTTCTGAGCGTTGCGCTGAACGTGCCCAAGTTGTTAACAGGAATAACCTCAGAGCCCCACATCACCGGCTTGTCGTTTTGACAGAAAACAGTGTCGATAGTGCTGAATGTAGCCGGCGGCAGCATGCTCAGCGTGAGGCGGTAGATGACAGAGTCGCACGCCATGCCCACGGTATAACGAACGGTGTCGGAGATGACGGTGTCTGACGAAAGCAGAATATCGCCATAGTGTCCTGCCCATACGTATGAACCGCCGCAAGGTATCTGCTGATACTCGTTGCGCAGCTCTACATCGCGCACCGTCAGGTGCATCGTGTAGCGATAGACGGTGTCAGCCACAGGAGGAACGTTGTTCACGGTCTTCTGTGTGAAGAGCGTGCTCGTGGTGCTAACGTGGTAGCCGTCCGGCTGCACCATCTCGCCGCTAATGTACCAGTCGTAGTAATCGCCGGCGCAGATAGTATCGTAAGCAACAGAGTCAACATACTCCACATTGAGCGGCTTGACATAGAGGTTAATCTTATATATTGAGTCGCAACCGCCACGATAGGTGGTGAACTCTTTCTGCAGGAGGTGGTCGCCCTCAGCCAAGCCGGCATAGTCGTCGCCGTGCCAAGTGAAGGTCTCGCCATAGACGATGGTGTCAGGCGCGTCAATAATCTCGCTATAGTCGCCGTTGACGGTGAGGTTGAGCGTGTAAACAGAGTCGTCAACAAACACATCCACTGCTGAGATGTTGTACGTAGAAACGAGGTTGCCGTTGACCACCCAGTCGAACGTCTGCCCATAGCATATCACTGTATCTAACGGCATAGCCGGCTTAGGCATACACGAGTCGCCCACATGCAGGTTGAGCACGTGCACAGAGTCTGCGCCATACCACGTGGTGAGCGAGTCGTACAGAACAAAGTTCTGTCCCGCCTTGTCAGCACCATCGAAGGTCTTGCAGTGCCACGACAGCACTTGGTCGGCACAGATAGTGTCCTTCTCCGTGATAGTAGTGTCGCCATAGATGCGCAGGGTGAGGTGATAGACAGAGTCGCAGCCAAACTGCTTGGTCTCGTAGATGCTGTCCACTTTTCCGAAGAACTTGTCGTTAGTAGCGTCTGCCGTCGGGATAGAGCGTATGGTTGCGCCGTTCTCGTTGAGCCAGTTGAAGACTGCCGGTCTGCCCGCGCCTATATAGATGGTCGTATCCAGCGTGAACGAGTAGTGCGGAGCGGCATACAGGTTCAGGCGGAAGGTGGTGTCGTTGCGCACGAAGTCGTTGTTGCTGCTTGGTGCGGTGACGCTTACTCCGCCCCACATCATCGTCTCGCCGTCGCATATAGTGTCTTTGGTCTCCACTAACGGACCTACCACGAGGTCAAGCGTATAGACCTCGGCGGCACAGCCGTTGGCTGACAGCACCGTGTCACGATAGATGCCCGACTCGGTGTAGTTGTGTCCGCGCCATACATAAGGCAGCGCGTTTTTGTTGCAGTTGCCGTTGAAGACCGGTTTAACGTCAGGCGTCTCCACCGTCAGTTGCAGACGACAGACAGAGTCGGTGAGCACGCTCAACACAGGCGACCCTACAGGGAAGATAACAGTGGTGTCAACCGAGTGGTCGTAGCTGTAGGTGAGCCATGTATAGTCATCGCCGTCGCAAACGACAGCCGTTGTAGGTACGTACTTAACCACCTTGAGGTTACGTGATACCACCGAGTCGCAACCGATGGACGAAGTGAGTGTGCGGGTGAGCAACTCCGTGCGCGGCTCAGAGGTGGATACAGGTGTGCCGCAGAACAGAAGCGGCTCGTTCTGCAGAACGACAGTGTCAGGCAACGTTATGCTGTAGGTCGGCTTAACGTACAGGTACAACGTGTCGTAACTGTCGAACACCTCCGGCGTGCCGAACGATACGGTAGTGATATCCGAGAGGATATGCTCCGTGTCTTCAGCCGAACCGGCCGGCACTGACTTGCCGGCGTGACCTACCCACTCATACGGCAGAGCCGACGGACAGACAGTGTCAACATCCACGTGCGACGGAGTGTCAATCACATTGAAGTGCAGGTAGTATATCGAGTCGCAATTGATGCGGTGGTAATAGTCGGTCAGTCCTGCCACGGTGGTCAGCGCCGCCGGTACGGGCGTTGTCTCGCCCACCTTGGTCAGCGTGTGTCCGGGCCAGAGGTACGCAGGCGAACCAACGAGGGCGTAGATGGTGGTGTCGCCCGAGAACGATACGTTCTCTGCCATCACTACCAAGTGGCGGACAGTGTCATACGCCATCGGGTCGGCAGTAATCAGCGTATCCTGCAGCATCACACCTGCCGGCGTCGGATAGACAAGGCTGTCGGTGCCGTAGAAGTCAACCACCTTGCCCTCGCCTGCGCAGACATGAACGCGCAGCGTGTCGTACCTGTCGGCAAGAACGTGCAGACTAAGCGTATAAGGCTCAGCGCAACCTTGGAAGTTAGGCACTGTGAAGTTATAGGTATTAGGCGCAGAGAACGACTCTACACCAACGTAATACGGCAGGTCTGACTCTCTCACAAACTCGTCAAGGACATGGGTGGTGATGGCAGAGTATTCGAAGTTCACCGTCAGCCAAATAGAGTCGCAGCCGTGAATAGAGCGAACCGTGTCATGGTAAACACCCGGTGTTGTATATACGAACGGATGGCCTGCAATGACGTTGTAGTTAAACTCCGTACCCGGGCAGCCTGTGTAGTCCACATGTCGGTCTTCGGGTGCAGGGTCGGCATGCAGTATAAGCACTCGTACCGAGTCACAACCGTTGACAGCGGTCAGCGTGTCGTAATACGTGCCTCCGCCAGAGAGGAACTTGCCCGCCCACGAGTAGGTGTCGTCGCCGCATATAGCAGCCTCCACCGTGTCGCGCATCACAGGCAGCATCGTCATAATAAGAGTGTAGGTCGAGTCAACGCAATACAGGTCGCCGAACTGACGCTCGTGAGTCATTGACTCCGTGACGTGCACGTTCATCACGAACACACCGTTATTGCCTTCCCAGCCATACACCGAGCCCTCGCATGCCGATGCATACACCGTGTCATGGAAGACGCGCGGAGCACGCACAAGCAGTTGCAATTCATATACCGAGTCGCAGCCCGACGCTGAAGTATGAGTGTCATAATACGTGTAAGGCGTGTTGCTCGGAGCAATATTAGCGAGTGTCAGACCATGCCACGTGAGGCTCTCGCCCTCGCAGATAGTGTCTTTCTCAACAAAGCCGTATGTCGGGTTGACGTTAACCGTCACCGTGCGCAGCGAGTCGCAGCCGCGAACGGAGGTGTAGCGGCGTGTGTAGGTGCCGGCGGTATGCAGCAACGTGTCGTGCCAATGCACATACTCGTTGTCGCAGATGGTGATTGCCGGCTCCGCAATGTTGTACTCAGGATAAAGCGTGAGGTGCAGGGTATAAACCGAGTCGCAGCCGTTAGCCGCCACGCCTGAGGCGGTGTAAGTGTAGGTGCCTGAAGAAGGACGGTTGATGCCGTGCCACATATACTCCGAACCGCATGTCTCCACCGTCTCTGCCGCAGCATAGACGCTCTCGTTAACGACGAGCGAGAGGTAGTATATCTCCACAGGGTTGGCGCTCTTCACCGTGTCGGTATAGATGCCGGAGGCGGTGAAGGTGCGTCCGCGCCATGAGTAGCTGTCGCAAGCCTCTGACGAGCCGTGAGTGCCGTCAGCCCATGTGGTGTCGCGCTTATAGAAGTTGAGGTGCAGGTGAAGCTCATATACCGAGTCACAACCATTCATATCAGCGTAAGTGTCGAAATACGAACCTTCTTCCGATACCAGCATGTTGTGTCCGTTCCAGTAATAAGGCACGGCGTCCTCGTTTATCTCAACGTCGTTGTACTCATAGAAGCCTTCGTTCACAATCAGGTGCAGCGAAGAGAGAACAGAGTCGCAGCCTGTTACAAGCGACGGAACAGTGTCGCCGTACAGTCCGGCTGCACTGTAGGTGTGTCCGCGCCAAGAGTAAGGCAGTTCCGACTTACAAACATTCTGTGTCTCTAACGCATTGACCGTAGTAGGACCTACCACATGCAGCGTCAGGTTGACTGTTGAGTCGCAGCCTGATACGAGCGACGGGAACGTAGCCGTGCGGCTGTAGGTGCCGGCTGCCGGCTTCTCGAAGTACGGACCCCAGTTGAAGACCTCGCCCTCGCAGAGCGTCATCTCTGCCGCAGTGGCGGCAACCGGTGCCACATACAGGGTGAGCGTATATACAGAGTCGCAACCGCAGTATGTAGTGTAAGGCGCAGTGTGTGTGCCTGCCGATGCAAGCGACTGACCCTGCCATGAGTAAGGCAGGTCGCTTGAGCAGATGTGTTTCTCCTCTGCAAAATTATAGTGTTTACCCACCTTAAGGTTGAGGATATGTATCGAGTCGGCCGTCTCCACGTGATACGAGTTCTCTGCCGTGTAGGTGTTGCCTCGCCACGAGTATGTCTCGCCCTCGCATATCGTCTTGTTCTCCGTCCTCATAGGTTTAGGGCTGACAATAAGCGTAAGCACATAGTCAGAGTCGCAACCAAAGATGTTCTGGTGGTGCTGTGTATAAGTGCCGCCGCCGGTGTAGGTATCTTCGTGCCAAGTGTAAGGCAGTTGCGTGTCAAGTATAGCCACCGTCTCATAGAACGTCTCGTCGTGCGAGAGAGTGAGGTGCAAGGTGGCTGTTGAGTCGCATCCGAGCGACGAAGTGAGCGTCTCCACATAGTCGCCCGATGCGGTCAGCACACTGCCGTGCCACGTGTAAGAGTCGGCACAGAGGACAACACTCTCTTCACCTGCCAACGGAGCAGCGTCGATCAGAAGCGAGAGGTTATATACGATAGAGTCGCAACCCGTCACGAGCGACGGAACGACGAACATGTCGCTTGCCGAAGCGGTGTAGGTGGTGCCGTTAAGCGGCCATGTGTAAGTCTCGCCATAGCAGCGGTGCACGGTCTCTTGATAGACGGTAGCTTTCTGCTCAGTGAGGTTAAGACTGAAGATAAGCGAGTCACAACCCGTCACAAGCGAGCGTACGGTGTCGCCATAAACCCCTGCAGCCGTGTAGGTATGTCCGCGCCAGAGGTAGTTGCCGCCCGGACACATCACTCCCTCATCCTGCGGCTTGACATCAGGAGCCGGCATGACGCTGAGGTCAAGCACAAACACCTTGTTGCAGGCGCCGTCAGGCACTGTGTCATACTGGTAGCCCGGCACGTAGATGCCGTTCTGCACATGGCGGTCAAGCGAGCCGTTACCGTCGCTGTCAACCCACCAGTCGTATGACTCACCATAGCATACCGAGGCATGAGTGGTGTCAGGCACTACGTCATACACGTGAAGCAGCAGGTAGTGGAACGTCTCACACTCGCCGTCAGGAGTGTAATACTTGTAATACTCGTAGTCGCCGGCTTCCTTGTTGGCGATATGATAGCCTTGCCAGTCATACGAAGCAAGGTTACACATCGTATATTCGGTAGTGTCAGACAAGGTGCGCGGGGTGACGGTGAGGCTCAGGAAATATATGCTGTCGCAGCCCGAAACGAGCGACGCAAGTGTGTCGGAGTAGAGGTATGTTCCGGCAGCGGGCGACAACGTCATGCCGCGCCATGTGAACACGTCATACTGACACATGGTTGCACTTGTCGTATCACGGAAGGTCTTATATACCCGGAAATTAGCATGGAACACCGAGTCGCAACCGTGAACCGAGGTCTCGGTTGTGGTAACGGCATAGTAGCCTGACGCAGGATTGTAGTTAGTGCAGTGCCACGTGATTATCTCGTTGTCACAGGAGATGATATCATCCTCTACAAACTCATATACGGGGTGGATAGTCAGGTTGATGAAATGAACGGTGTCATATCGTCCGGCTTTCCACACTGTGTCGGAATAGAGTCCGTCCTCTGTATAGGTGTGTCCGTGCCAATTGTAAGTCATACAAGCATCTACAGCCGTTGTATCACGATACACAAAGTCGTTCTCCTCCGGCGGTTCTGGCACTATATGCAGGTGCAGATGATAGACGGAGTCGCAGCCGTGAATAGTGGTGTAGTCGTCGGTTATATCATAGTCATAAACGCTTTCGAAATGGAAGGTGTGTCCGCGCCAAGTGTATGGCAGCACCTCCTGACGCAGCTCCACGTCGTCGAAGAAGTGATACGACGGGTTGACGTTGAGGTTCAGCGTGTTGACCGTTCCGCATGAGCCGCCTCCCGCCACAGTGTCAAGATACGTACCGGGCGCAGAGTATGTCTTGCCGTTGGACGGCCAGAGATAGGAGTCGCCGTCGCATATCGAGACATTGTCGGTTGTGCCTACAGCGTAGTTGTTTACCGTCAGCGTGAGCACTACCACCGAGTCGCAGCCCGCCACATTAAGCAGCGTGTCGCGCAGCGTGCGGTTGGTTGTAGCAACAAAGGCTTCCCCACCCCATGCGAAGAGGTCGCCGCGGCATGCCGTGGCATTGATGTTGGTCACAGGCGACGGAGCGGCAACCGTCAGCTTGAGCACAACGACGGAGTCGCAACCGTGAACACCGGTGCCGTTATATACATAGGTGCCGCTGACGGTGCGGTTGGCACCATCAAAATAATACCCCGTCGCGCACGTGTGTATATATAAGGTGTCGCGGTAGGTGTCGTTCACGGTCAGTCTAAGCAGGTGTACCGAGTCGGCGTCAGCCACGCTATAGTCGCCCGGCTCCGTGTAAGTGCCGCCGCGCCAAGAGCATGTGCCGCCCTTGCAGATAGTGCGCAGAGTGGTGTCACGCTTCAGAATAACAGGAGCGTCATACACGTTGAGCGTGATGTGGTAGAGCGAGTCGCAACCGGCTACTGTCTGGTAGGCGCGAGTGTCGTTGTAGGTGCCCGCCGACGAGTAGTCGTAGGTGAACTCATGAACGGTGAACGGCATCTCCTGCAGAGCCACTGCGTACGTCTCGCTGAACGAATAGGACTTATTCACCGTAAGGTGGAGCAGATACACAGAGTCGCAGCCGTTAACCGACGCTAAGGTGTCGGCGTAGTCGCCCGATACGGTGAGTGTCTTGCCGCGCCATTGGTAAGCGTCGCATGCCGTGTGACTCTCCTCAACAAGGTATTGCTGACCTACGGTAAGACGCAGCACTACATAAACAGAGTCGCAACCGCCTACCTTAGAGGCGATGGTATCACGAAGAATATGCAGACCGGCGTCAAGATGCGCGTAGGTATGTGAGCCGAAGGTATATGGCTCGCCGTAGCAAATCGTTGCAGCCGTCTCACGGACCTGCGGCTCTAACTGCGTAACGGTGATGCGGTGTGTGCGTGCACAGCCGTTGGCGTCAAGGTCGGTATTGTCCAATGTCTCATATACGCCGGGAGCGCTGATGTCCAAGCCGCGCCATGTGAACGTCTCACCCTTGCATATACGACGCGGAGCATCTACAACGGCTGCCTGCTTGGAGCGAACGGTCAGCTCAAGCTTGAACACCTTATTGCAGGCAGCACCCGGACAACGGATAGTATCGTAAATCTCACACGAGCTGGTGAGGTTCTTCATCAGTTTGTAGTCGGCTCCCGTACAAGGATGAGTGATGACCCAGTCATACGACTCGCCGTAACATATAGTGGCAGTGGTAACCAACGGCGCCGAGCGCTCCACACGCACGCGCAGTTCGTACACAGAGTCGCAACCCTGCACGCTGGTCAGACTGTCGTAATAGACAGTATCATATCCGAGAGGCTCCACTACCGGACGGAAATTGAGCGTCTTGCCGTGCCAACTGATTGGTTCGGCTGTATCGCAGATGGTGTCTTTCTCCAAATTGTAGAACTTAGGATGGATAACAAACCCTACGGACGCAGTGTCGCTCGGACAGGAGTGCCCGTACTCTTCGTTATATGCCACAAGGCGTATTCTGTAGTTGCCGGCAGGCAGAAAAGCCATGGAGGATGCAAAACTGAAAAAAGCGTTTGAAAAAGCTGTAGGAGAAGCAATTATCGACCCGGAATGTACCACCACATTAGCACTATTCCATACATAGCCGCGAACGATTGTTGTGTTGCTTGAAGTGAAATGAATAGCGTACGGGTCTAAGAATGCAGTACCCTGACACATCGATACTGCCGGAGAAACAATATTTATCGTCGGTTTGGGATAGACGGTCAGGTGAAGCGTATAAATAGAGTCGCAGCCATATATTGTCGTCTGGTCTTCATTATCATTGGTATAGTTGCCTGACGCCATTAGCGACTTGCCGTGCCATATGTAAGGCAGGTCGTTAGCGCATAGCTGATACGACTCGTCAAAAGCATAGACAGGATGAATGATAAGTGTGCGTGTCACAACGGAGTCGCAACCGTGAACGGTGGTGAGCGAATCCATCAAAGTGAACGTGCCGGCTGTGGCGGTGGATATTGCGCCGCTGACGCGAACGCCGTTCATATAAACCTTGCCGCTCAGCGGGTGACCGGACCATGTGAACGACTCGTTCTGGCAGGTCTCAAGAGGTGTGGCGTTCTCAACAACAGCGTTAAACTCAGGGTGAATAATCAACTGGCGTGTCACTACAGAGTCGCAGCCGTGAATGGTAGTGAGCGAGTCCGTCAAGGTGAACGTGCCGGCTGTGGCGGTGGAGAAAGTGGTGGTGACGCGAACGTCGTTCATATACACCTTGCCGCTCAGCGGGTGACCGGGCCATGCGGCAAACGGCTCGTTCTGACAAACCTCGAAGGCATCCCCCGGCTCTACTACACTGTTAAACTCAGGGTGGATAACGAGCACAAGGGTCTCAATAGAGTCGCAGCCCGAATTGATGGTCTTCATCGAGTCGATGATAGTGAGCGTTGTCACCACATCGGTCGGAATGGTGGTTATATATCCGCTTGGTGCCGTTACTCTGTACAGCTTGTGTACCAAGCCGTCGCTACCGTCTTTCCATACGTATGGCTCGTTCTGACATACCTCGTCGTTCACGGTGGGCATACTGTACTCAGGATAGACAATCCACTGGCGTGTGATGACAGAGTCGCAACCGCGGGCAGTCGTCATCGAGTCGAGCAACGTATAGGTGGCAGGTTCGGCTGTCGGGTAAGCAGTCATGCCGGTCAGCTTGACCTTGTCACTGCCGAGTATGCGATAAACCTTGTGGTTAAGAGGGTCGTTCAGCGGGTGGTTGGTCCACTCAAACGGCTCGTTCTGACAAACGGTGAGAGATGTAGCCGACTCCACCACATCATAGCTCTTGTGTACACGTAGGCGAAGGAAGAAGATAGAGTCGCAGTCCCATGTGCTGGTGCGATAGACGATAGAGTCGAAGTACTCCGTCTCCGTATTAGCATCGAAGTGATACTCGTGTCCCGTAGCGCTAACGCCCAAAGCATCGTTGCCGGCAAGGAACACCTTGTGAATACCCTCGTTATTGAAGTTCTCCGACGACTGCGTCCAGTGGTAACTCTCCTCCGACCCGCACAAGTCAACTTCCAAAGTGTCGTAGTATGTGGGGTGAACATTAAGCGTTACCTTGACGGTGTCAGTGTGCTTGTCGCCGGACAAAGGGTCATGACGGAACACAAAGAACTTAACGATATTGGTCTGCGACTGTCCGTTGACAAGAATATTGTAGATATGGTTACTGTTGATACTTGAACTTGTGTTGCCGTCACCGTAGTCCCAACGGATAGAGTCGTGCACATAATCCACATTGGCAGAGAAACTCATGCCCGGGTGGCGGTTACAGAAGTCTATCACATCGTTGTGGTTCATTCTCTCCCCGCCGATAAACACCTCCGGTGCTGCCGGCGCAAGGTTGAAGTTGGTCGCCATAGCGTAACCACGTGCAGAACCCACCTGAACACCATAGGCATAAGCAAGGAAAGTTCCCTTCGAGTTGCTCACGACATTGAAACCGTTAGAAAGAGCCACACGGGCATACATCCAGTTCCAACTGCCTGACTCGTTTGAGAAATGGTTAGACAAAGCTGTAAAAGAAGAACTGATGTCCGTGCCGTTTAACTTCATTGCCGATACAGCAGTATCGGGCACAAGGATGTTTGCGTAATGTGCAATACCATCACCTGAGAAACCATCATTATAGGTTGTAAATAGTGATGTTTGCACACCCTGGCGCTTATCAGGAATCAGCACCATAGACGGCTCACCAACGTTGCGGTTAAGAATACCCACCTTGATTTTATTACTCGTACCATTGGTTGTATAGCCGTAGCAAATAACCGGCATGCTTGTCTCAATGAATTTCGGAGCTTCGTTATAATTAACGGTTATGCCATAGCCGTTAAACTCATAATTGGTCTCGCCACGATTGAGCGTACATAGCGTAACACCATTAACTTTAACCTCCGTACCATCATAGATGGCAGTAACAGAAAACTGAGTCGGCTCTGATGAGGACACATTGGCTCCGCTCGGGAAACCATGCATCGGAGAGACGATAAACCGCTTACCCCATGCAGATATAGGAATAGACTGCTCAACTATATGATCACCGTCAGCACCATCATCGTATGTAACAGTTGTGTTGATACCTCCATTGAATACCGCTACAGGCTTGGTTGAAAGAACAGTTGTACCTGACAAATATGACAAGCCCAAACCATCAACATTACCTTTCAACTGGTATGCCTGACCGGCATTGAGAGAAATGCTTATCGTTTGACCGGCAGAAAAGTTGGCTCCCAAATCATTTATTGCCTCGTGTCCAAGCACAATAGTCACGTTAGTTCCATCTTCCGTACCTACAATCACCATTTCCTCTGCTGTCTTATCCGCGTAATAGGTCTGAACAACATATTCCTTACCTAACGCAGAAGTGGCAATGACCGGTGTAGCATCGAAGGAAAGTTTCGAACCGTTGTCAAAATTATTGGCAACATACAAAGCAATATCCGAAGCATCCGATGTAACATGCAAACCTTTTGCTTCTATCCGACCGGATGACGTCATATATACATTGCTACGTTCAGCGTCAGGTATAGTATAACTGAACACCGAACCTGCTGCTACAGCACCGGAAGTCAGCACCGTTCCATTGGCCTTGGTAATAGTCACATTCGTTGCAGACTGCGCCACTGCATATATACGCAACTTCAGGTAGTTGTTGTCAACATCATTGTTGTGCATAAACGTAAGCCAAAAGTCACGCCCTGTCGAAGGTATATTATCCGGCAACGACGACGGGGCAGCCAGCGATATGATGGTTGAGAGAACGAAAGCGAGTGAAAGTAACAGATGCTTTTTCATTGCATATATCAGTTTGAGAACTTGCTAAACAGCCTAAAAAACGAAGACTTTCTCTTCTTTTCGGGCAAATCTACATGCACTATCACTGCCGCATAAAACCCTTATTTACACAGCAATAGCACTCGACATTAAGCCGTTTGCAGTTCAGTTTATACCTTTTTGTGTTCATTTTGGCACATAAAGCCACTGCAAAGATACAAATTTTCCCCGAAATTCACAACAAAATGTCGAATTATTTTTTACAAAAATAACAAAAGAACACAGAAAAAAAAGAGACGGTCGAAAAGACCGTCTCTATCTGCGTCGGGTGAGTATAATGCCGGAGCTTCCGAATTTTCCGGTTTTTCCGGAGTTTCCGGAGCTTCCGGAGTTTCCGGAGTTTCCGCTCACGTAGTGCGCTAATTGTTACTTGTTGTCTGTCAGTTTTATTCCGTCACGTTTCATCAGGGGTTCTATTGAAGGCTCGCCCTGACGGAAACGGCGATACAGCTCTGCCACGTTCTCCGTGCCGCCTTTCTCAAGGATGTTCTTGCGGAACGCAGCAGCGGCTTTCTTGTCGAAGATCGAGCCGCTCTTTTGTTTCGCCTCTTGGAACACGCTGAAAGCGTCGGCATCAAGCACCTCCGACCACTTGTAGCTGTAGTATCCGGCAGCGTATCCACCGGAGAAGATATGCGTGAACGCTGTTTCCATCTGCGTGCCGGGCACCACAGGCATCACCTGCACCTGCCCCATCGCATCGTTACCGAAAGCAACAACAGCGTTCAGCGAGTCGTAGCACTCAGGGAAAGAGAACGGCTCGGTGAGCGAGTGCCATGCCATATCCAAATATCCGAACGAGAGCTGGCGCACACAGGCATAGGCAGCATGATAGGTCTGCGAAGCGTGCATACGGTCAAGCAGTTCCTGCGGCAAAGGCTCGCCCGTCAGGTAATGCTTGGCAAAGGTGTCAAGAAACTCCTTCTCGTCGATGAAGTTCTCGTTGAACTGCGAAGGAAGTTCCACAAAGTCGCGCGGCACGTTAGTACCAGAGAGGTAAGAGTACTGACAACGTGTGAGCATACCATGCAGACCGTGTCCGAACTCGTGAAGGAAAGTGCGGACCTCGTCATAGCTAAGCAGGGCAGGCTTGGTGTCAGTGGCACGGGTGAAGTTCATCACGTTAACGATATGCGGGCGCGAGTCGCGTTTCCCGTCCATCCACTGCGGCTTATAGTCGTTCATCCATGCTCCGCCACGCTTGCCGTCACGCGGGTGAAAATCAGCATAATAGACGGCAAGATACTTGCCCTTCTCGTCATACACCTCGTATGCACACACCTCAGGGTTATACACTTGGATATCTTTGTTTTCCTTGAAGGTCAGTCCGTATAGTCGTTTGGCAAGTCCGAACACTCCCTGCTTGACGTTCTCCAGCTCGAAGTACGGTCTGAGGTCGTCATCAGTGATAGAGTAACGCTCCGCCTTCATCTTCTTCGAATAATACGACCAGTCCCACGGCTGCAGCGCAGCATATAGTCCATGCTCTTTGGCATACGTCTCCAGTTCGCGCACCTCTTCCAACGCCACCGGCATATAGTTGTCGCGCAGCTTGTCCAGTAGCGCAAACACGTTATCCGGCGTCTCTGCCATTGTTTTATGAAGCGACTTCTCCGCAAAACTGCGCTTACCAAATAGCTTGGCTATAGCAAGACGAGTGTTCACTATCTCTATGATATTAGCGGTGTTGTCGAACTCGCCGCCGATGCAGCGGCTGTTGTATGCCATGTAAACCTCACGGCGTATATCGCGGTTGTCGAGGTCTTCCATTACGGGAATGTAAGTTGTCGGCTTGAGGTTCAATAGCCAGCCTTCGCTATATCCTTTTGCTTCAGCGTTCTTGCGAAGCATTGCCTTAGTGTCGGCGTTCAATCCGGCAAGCAGAGCCTCGTCGGTGATAAGCATCGTCCACGCATTGGTTGCACGCAGACTGTTCTGCCCGAAGGCGAGAGTGAGCTGCGACAGCTTGGAGGTCAGCGCCTTATAGGTCTCTTTGTCCTCCGGCGAGAGGTTGGCTCCGTTATTGGCAAACGACTCGTAAATATCGTCCAGCATCTTTGCCTGCTCAGGCGTCAGACGCAGTTTTGAACGCTGTTCATACACCGTTTTAATACGGTTAAAAAGCCCTTCATTAAGTCGGATAGCCGAGCGATACTCCGAGAGCTTGGGGGTAATCTCCGTCTCTATAGCGTCCAGCTCGTCGTTAGTGTCGGCGTTGGTGAGGTTGAAGAGACAAGAGAGAGTGACGTCCAACAGCCTGCCGCTATTGGCATACGCAACGACAGTGTTCTCAAACGTAGGAGCAGCCGGGTTGTTGACAATTGCGTCAATCTCTGCCAGACCCTCTTTCATACCCTGCTCTATCGCCGGACGGTAGTGCTCCGGACGAATATCGTTGAAGGGATAAGTGCCGTGGGGCGTTGTCCAGTGTTTGTAATTAAGAAAAGGATTTTGTTCTGCCGCCACAACAGGGGCAGCAGCAAGTGTAGCAACAAGTGCCATAGTAAGAATAGACTTCATCTAAGAATAATAAATTTGATTATACATCAGCAAGCTTATCAATCGTTGCAGCAAACAGGCTTATTGCGCGAGGTCCTTGCCGTTGAAGATGATGTTCTTGCAGCTTTTCTTGTCAATCACGTTGTCTGTAGCTCCGCTGACGGTTACTCCGCGGAAGGTGAAGTTCTCCGCATGCTTGAGCATGAACGCCTCTCTCAGCACTCCGATAAAACGCACGTTTTCAAACACAAGGTCGTGCACCGGAAAACCTTTCAAGCCGGTAGCGTTGACGGCAGTACGCGGGTTGACACAAGTGATGTTGCGGAACGTGAAGTTCGCCCAGTCGGGGAAGAACGCCTCTTTGTCGTCGCCGGCCGTAGCACTGCGTCCCACTGCTTTGTCGGCGTAGCCTGACTCGAAGAACACAGCGTCCTCACGGATATTACGCATCACTATATCTTCGCAATATATATCCTTGCAGTGTCCGCCGCGCCCCGGGGCAGACTTAAAACGCAGGCCTATGTCGGTGCCGTCGAAATAGCAGTCTTTCACCACCATCTTCTCCATACCTCCTGAGAACTCAGAGCCTATGACGAAGCCGCCGTGTGCGCGGAAGACAGTGTCGTAACGGATGACGAAGTCGCTGTTCGGGCCGCGCTCCAAGCCGCTCTGACCTACGCCGCCTTTCATACATATACCGTCGTCACCGGCGCTCACTTTGCAGTTAACCACGAGGCAGGTCTGCGTGTTGCCGATGTCCATAGCGTCGCCGTTCTGCGCCCACCACGGACAGTCGATAGTGACGTTGTCGATGATAAGGTTCTGAATACGCGCCGGCACAAGGTGGAACTTAGGCGAGTTGCGAAGTGTAACACCCTCGATAAGCACGTTTCTCGAATCGGTGATATTGACCAGGTGATAGCGATATGACTCTTGGTCTTCGGGGTTAGAACCGATGTTAGGAATACCGTTGTTCAGGTTCCACGGATACCATATCTCGTCTCTTACCACGCCACCCAGCGCCAGAGCCTCGTCCCATACAGCCTTGTCTTCAGCCGAGCCTTTCAGCAGTTTCTTATGCTTGAGCGGACGCCAGAAGAATCCCTGACCGTCGATAACACCCTGTCCGGTGATACCCACGTTCTCCACTTTGCTCGCCTTGATACACGGGTCAGCCTTGGTCTTAGCCTTACCTTTCTTGTCAGGAATGATATACTGCGTCTTGTCCTCTGTGAAGAGCAGCACGGCTCCGCGGTTGAGGTGCAGGTCGATGTTCGACTTGAGGACGATAGGTCCGGTTTTCCATACGCCGCGCGGCACGATGACGTGTCCGCCGCCCTGCGCCGCCAGTTCGTCAATAGCCTGCTGAATAGCAGCAGTGCACAGCTCGCCCGTGTTAGGCACTGCGCCGTATTTGGCGATGTTGGTGCGGGCTTCAGGGAAAGTGACCTCTTCCACCTGCTTTACCTCAATAGGCAAGTTTTCATAATAACGCGCATAACGCGACTGTGCGCTAAGCAGCGAAGGAACAAGTACGCAGACACACAGGACCATGTACGGGGAGATTGTTGTGAGTTTTTTCATTGTATATGTTTATTTAAAAGTTAAGACTTTCCACTTTCCACTTTAAACTTTAAACTTTCCACTTTCCTGTTTCGAACATATAGTTGCACTTTTCGTGCCAAACAGCCGATGCGAACGGCTTTCCGACTACAAAAGTAATGTTTTTTTTTCATATATGCAAAACGATTTACGTTTTCACTTGTCCAACTCAAAAAAAAAAACTAACTTTGCAGTGTAAAATGCATCATACGCGCAGTGCGCGAGCGCCACAGCGGACGGTGCCTGATATAGAAAAACATGAAAACAAAAATAATACGATGAAAAAAGAAATTCAATTCTCTCTTGTCTATCGCGACATGTGGCAAAGTTCGGGAAAGTACGTGCCACGCCGTGACCAACTTGCCAAGATTGCTCCCGTTATTATCGACATGGGCTGTTTTGACCGTGTAGAGACCAACGGCGGAGCCTCGGAGCAGGTCAATCTGCTCTATGGTGAGAACCCCAACCTTGCCGTTCGCACGTTCTGCAAGCCGTTTAACGAAGCAGGTATCAAGACTCACATGCTTGACCGCGGTTTGAACGCACTGCGTATGAACCCCGTACCCGCCGATGTGCGGCAACTCATGTATAAAGTCAAGCACGCCCAAGGCACCAACATAACCCGTATCTTCTGCGGCTTGAACGACCCGCGCAACATCATCCCGTCCATCAAATGGGCGAAGGAAGCCGGCATGACGGCGCAAGCCACTATGTGTATCACCTACTCTGCCGTACACACACGCGAGTATTATATCAACCTTGCGGAGCAGCTTATCGAAGGCGGAGCACAGGAGATATGCCTCAAAGACATGGCAGGCATCGGCCGTCCGGCAATGCTGGGCGACATAGTACGTGCCATCAAAGAGAAACATCCTGATATTATCATACAGTATCACGGTCACACGGGTCCGGGTTTCTCCGTTGCCTCGATGCTGGAGGTTGCCAAAGCGGGCGGCGACGTGTTGGACGTGGCTATGGAGCCGCTCTCTTGGGGTATGGTGCACCCTGATGTGATTACCATACAGGCCATGCTTCGCGACGCCGGTTTCCTCGTCAAAGACATCAACATGAAAGCCTACATGGAGGCACGTTCGCTCACACAGTCGTTCATCGACGAGTTCCTCGGCTACTGGATAGACCCCCGCAACTCGAAGATGACCTCACTGCTTGTAGGCTGCGGCCTGCCGGGAGGAATGATGGGGTCGCTGATGGCAGACCTGAAGGGTATGCACGCCGCCATCAACGCCAACCTGCGCAAACGCGGCGAGAAAGAGCTGAATGAGGACGAGCTGCTTGTCGAGCTCTTCCAAGAGGTACAGCGTATATGGCCGATGCTCGGTACGCCGTGTCTGGTAACACCGTTCTCACAATACGTGAAGAACGCAGCGCTGATGAATCTGTTCTCACGCTCAATGGGCGAGAAGGATTTCACGCGCATGGACCCCGCCATGTGGGGAATGATTCTGGGCAAGTCCGGCAAACTGCCGGGAACACTGGCACCGGAGATTATCGAACTTGCCAAAGAGAAGGGATACGAGTTCTACACCGACGACCCACAGAAACTCTACCCCGATGTGCTGCCCCAATACATCAAGGAGATGGAGGAACTGGGTTGGGATCGCGGTCAGGACGACGAAGAACTCTTCGAGTTCGCCATGCACGACAAACAGTACCGCGAGTTCAAGTCAGGCATCGCCAAAGAGCAGTTTAACAAAGACCTGCTTGAGCGCATGGAGAAAGCCGCCAAGGGCGGACAGCAGGTGGTGTTCCTCTCCGCTGCCGACAAACGCGCCATCCTTCACCCAAGCAGCGAGCCGCTGGAAGCACCCGTCAATGGCAAGCTCTTCTGGGAACTTAACTACGACGAAGGCTCCACAGCACCTGTACACGGCAAGCTTTTCCTCAAAGGCGAACCGGTTGCATACCTGCAGACCGCACACGGCGTGGAGGTTCTCAGCGCCTTTGACAACGCCCGCATAGTGGCAATCGACAAAGAGGCGGGCGAGACGATAGCCAAAGGACAGACTATATGCTGGCTTGAGAAAGCGGACCTTGACGAAGAGGCCAAACTGGCTGTGAACCGCGTAGTGGACAAAGCCAAACAAGCCGTAAAAGACGTGGTGAAAGCCGCCAAACAGATTGCTGCCGACAAACCTAAGCAAGTGGAGCAGACGGAAAGCAAGTGGAAAGACTCGATGAACGTGATAAAGAAACAAAAAAAGTAATAATTCAACCATGAAACAATACAATTTCAATGCGGGTCCGAGTATTCTCCCCGCCGAAGTAATCCGCAAGACGGCAGAAGCCGTGCTTGATTTTGAAGGTCACGGTTTGTCAGTGCTGGAGATTTCCCACCGTGCCAAGTATTTCCAGCCGGTGATGGACGAGGCAGAGCAGCTGATGAAAGAGTTGCTTGGCGTGCCGGAGGGTTATCGCGTGCTGTTCCTCGGCGGCGGTGCCAGTCTGCAGTTCTGCATGGTGCCGTATAACCTGATGGAGAAAAAAAGCGCGTATCTGAATACCGGCGTTTGGGCAAAGAAAGCCCTGAAGGAAGCCAAAGGCTTCGGCGAGGCAGTGGAGGTAGCCACCTCAGCAGATGCCAACTACACCTTTATCCCCACCGACTATGAGGTGCCGCAGGACGCCGACTATTTCCATATCACCACCAACAACACCATCTACGGCACAGAGCTGAGCGACGCCAAGCTTGCTGACATATACAAGAAGAAAGGCAATGTCACATTGGTAGCCGACATGTCGTCCGACATCCTGTCACGCCCTGTTGACGTGTCGCAATACGGTATTATCTATGGCGGAGCGCAGAAGAACCTTGCGCCGGCCGGCGTGGCTTTTGTCATCGTACGCGAGGATATACTGGGCAAGGTCAGCCGCCATATTCCCACTATGCTTGACTACCGCACCCATATAGAAGGCGGCTCGATGTTCAACACCCCTCCTGTACTGCCCGTCTATACAGCCATGCTCACACTGCGCTGGCTGAAAGAGTTCGGCGGTGTGGCGGCAATAGAGAAACGCAACATCGAGAAAGCGGGTCTGCTATATAACTGCATCGACCATAGCCGCCTGTTCGTCGGCACTGCCCGCGAGGAAGACCGCTCACGCATGAACGTTTGTTTCGTGCTCAAACCCGAGTACCAAGAGCTGCAGGACGACTTCTTCAAGTTCGCCTCCGAGCGAGGTATGGTTGGCATCAAGGGACACCGTTCTGTAGGCGGATTCAGGGCATCAATATACAACGCTATGGATGTGGAGGGAGTGAAAGCTCTCGTGGATTGCATACACGATTACGAAAAGAAAATATAAAACTGAATATGAAAATACTTGTAGCGACAGAAAAGCCGTTTGCCAAGGTTGCGGTGGACGGCATTCGCAAAGAGATAGAGAGCGCAGGATACGAACCGGCTCTGCTTGAGAAATACACAAAAAAAGAGCAACTGCTTGCTGCCGTATCAGACGCTGACGCCCTTATCATCCGCTCCGACATTGTTGATGCCGAAGTGCTTGATGCAGCCAAGCGCCTGAAGATTGTTGTTCGTGCCGGTGCCGGATACGACAATATCGACCTTGCCGCCGCCACCTCTCACAACGTGGTAGCGATGAACACGCCCGGCCAGAACAGCAACGCCGTAGCTGAACTGGCGCTTGGTCTGATGGTGTATGCCGTGCGCAACTTCTATGGCGGCACATCCGGCACCGAACTGATGGGCAAGACATTAGGCATACACGCCTTCGGCAACGTAGGGCGTAACGTAGCACGCATAGCCAAAGGCTTCGGCATGAATGTGATAGCCTACGATGCCTACTGCCCTGACGACGTGATGCAAGCCGCCGGCGTGGAAGCAGTGCACTCTGCCGAGGAGCTGTACAGCCGGTCAAACATAGTGTCACTGCACATACCCGCCACAGCTGAGACCAAGAACAGCATCAACCGCGCCCTGCTCTCGCTCATGCCTGAGGGCGGACTGTTAGTGAACACAGCCCGCAAGGAGGTTATCAACGAAGAGGAACTGATACAGCTGATGCAAGAGCGCACCGACATCAAGTACGTGACCGACATCATGCCCGCTGCCGACCAGAAGATGCAGGAGCTGTTTACCGGACGCTATTTCTCCACCCCGAAGAAAATGGGCGCACAGACAGCAGAGGCCAACATCAACGCCGGCATAGCCGCAGCCAAGCAGATAGTGGACTTCTTCAAAACAGGAAACACGAGGTTCAAGGTCAATTAAAGGAACAAAAGATAAATGCGTTTTACCAATATCATACTAACGCTTCTCTTGCCCCTTCTTGCTGTGGCGCAAGTGCGTCTGAGCGGCACCTACGCTGACCTTGCCGCGCCGAGTGGCGTTGACCATGTAGTCCTGTACTACAACCTCGGTTCCACTGACGCTTCCATTGAATACACGGGATCTGACAGTTTTCGCTGGACCTTGTTCGACGGCAGCCTTGTGCAACAAGGTGCGGGTGCGGAGACTCTCTACCCCTCTCACGACACGGGTTACCGGCTGTATGTGGCTGACACATTATTTTCCACTTACTACGTGCTTGATTACAGGCAGGTGATGCCCGACGTGAGCGCCGCTACCCTCACCGCAGCAATGTACTGCGACGAGACCACAATGACGCTCAGTGCCGTGCTTCCCCCCCTCGCCTATCGCGATACGCTCGGCACCACACACCCCATAGCACGCGACGGGCGCTTCAGTTATACCACCCTCGCGTGGAACGGCACACAGTGGCAGGACTCGATAGCCGAAGAGACGCACACCCTGCAACAGGCCGTAGCCACGCAGGAGATACGTCTGGAGCCGACACTCAGGAACACAAGCTACGTTCTGTACTTCGACGAGTGGCTGAGTCAATACGGCTTTTGGAACAACACCACAGCACCGATAGTGCTATCCGACGAGTATGAGGCAGTAGCAGTGGATGCCAGACCAAGCTCGGTCACCACCTCACGCGACTACAACGGCAAAGGTGTGGAGAACGAGCCGCAACGACCAATAGACGAGACGACACTCAGCGGCTCCGCACCGTTGGAGATAAACTTCCTCGCCAACGGCAATAAGCCCGTAGCCAAGTTCTACCGCTGGAATATCCTCAAAGGCTCCACACTCATAGCCGAGCGGTTCGACGAAGAACAACGCTATACCTTCACAGAGAACGGCAACTACCAGGTCCGTATGTGGGTGTACGGCGACTCATGCAGCACCGACTCCACCGTGTGGGACATCTCCGTCTCTGAGTCACTGCTGAAAGTGCCTAATGTGTTCACGCCTAACGGCGACGGACAGAACGATGAGTTCAGAGTGGTATATCGCTCGCTGGCAGAGTTCCATTGCTGGATATACAACCGCTGGGGCAAATTAGTGTATAAATGGGACGACCCTGCCAAAGGTTGGGACGGCACCATCAACGGATTACCGGCAGCAGAAGGAGCGTATTACTACATAATCCGCGCCCGCGGCACAGACGCCAACCCTAACGACCGCTATCATAAGGTAACCAAACGCAAACCCGCCGACATCGGGGTGTATCAATTGTCAGGAGCCATCAATCTCATACGAGGGAAGTAAGAGATTACGGAATAACGAGATTACGGAATAACAAAAATAAGACGGCGCAATCGCACCGTCTTATTTTTGTTTGTATAATAATGCGTTGATTTGATTACTTCACCGCAGCACCGAGTGCGTTGTAACGTACGCCGTTCTTCAGGATGTAAATCTGTCCGTTCTCCACGAACTTAACAGCCCCAACCTCTGCATTGACGTCGTCAATAGCCGTATCAGGATTAACCGGTGACTCCGGCAACACTACAGCCTGGATGTCTTCGTCAATCATAATCTGCTTAACAACAAGCGTCTTGGTGCTACCGCAGATAATCTCAATGTAAGCATCGGCGTCGGAAGCAGTATAAACAAGTTCGTTAGCGTCATCAACGGTAGCGTTGGCGTAATCATCGGCAGACAATGTCTGCTCTGCGCCGTTGACAGCCACCTTAAAGTTGGCACCCACATTACCGAAACGAACCTTAACAGTCGAGCCCTGAGTCAACCAACCGCTCAGCCTGGCATCTTCTTTCTTCATCTTCAAGCCAAGGTACGGATAGTTACGATTGGCCTTCTCGTCATTGAGCGAGTCAAGAGCGTCGATATTAACAGCAGCGATGTTAGCGGCAGCGAGGAGCAGGTCGCGGTTAACCTTCAGGCCGTTGGTCAAAATCTGCTGCTCGAAGTTAACAGAAGTCATATAAGCCTTAGCGTGTACGGCCGAGTAGTTGATAGCCACAGCAGCCTCCAGTTCGCCGATAGTGAGCTTAATCTCAGCGGTAGCAGCGTCAACATCAACATCGCTGGCGTATGTAAGAGTGACAGTAGCATTGAGCTTGCCGTTCTCGCCAACAGTAACAGAGGCGGGCTCAACAGAGAGACCTGCTACGTTAGGAACGGTGAGGGCGTAATTGCCGGCAGCAAGGTTCTTACCTGAGAACACTACCGTAGCAGTCGGATTAGCGTTTTCTGCAGTTACGTTGAGGTTAACTTCCTCCACGCTTGCAGAAAGACGAGGATTGCCATCATCTACAGGACGAATAACCGATATGGACTCTACGGTCGGGTTGCAAGCTGCTGCCTCACGATAGAGATATATCCACTCTGTCTGTACTGAGAGAACAAAAACGGCTTTCATCGTTTCGGTATCAAAGTCTGCAGAACCGATAGCCGCTGTTCCTTTGTCAGAGAAGAAAGTAGCGGTATTACCACCATTAAGGGCAGAAGCAACAACAATAACAGAGTCATCCGGAAGGAACATGCCCGTGGCAAGTTTGATGCCGAAATAGTGTCCGTTGCTGCCAAGCTTGCCGTTATCCTGAGTGCTCTTATCGGCAGTACCGCCAATGATACCGGTAACGGTAGCAGTGTTCTTGTTAACGTGGGTAGCCTTGATTATCTCACCACTGATTGCACCGGCAGATACCAGAGTGATAGTGTTCGACTGAACAGGAGTAGCTGTATATTCATTGGTGGCGGTTGCATAGATAGCATAGCTGCCTTCAGCAGCGGGAGTATATTTGAATGTAGCAGCAGTCTCTCCGTCCTGAGCAACACCGTTTACGTACCATGCATAATCCGTAGCACCGGCAGCGGTTACCTTATAAGTAGCCTCTATTCCTACAAAGCCGGCTTCAGGACCTGTTATAGTAGCACTCTCAACAGGGTCAGTTGAAGGAGTGGAACCGGCACCGTTATGCGTAATCACGATGTCGTCAATGGCAGCATATTTACCGGATGAAGACGCATAAGTAACAATCTTCAAGTGTCCTGTTTTACTGTCCACATCAGTACTTTTTGTTCCCCATTTATTTGTTCCGCCAGTTGCAAAGCCATCTTTTGAACCAATGTTGGCAAATAATGTTTCTACAACCTCACCGTCGTCATTAACAAGATATGCTGAAAAATTAGGTTTACTATTATCACTTGCGACGACGCTCATTGTTACATTTGAAACTTCCAAATAAGATTCCGTAGAAACAATACTGATTGTAATACCACTTTTGTTCAGATAAGAAAGACCGAGGTAATTTTCACTTTTAGCAGAGAATGCCGCCCCGGTCAAAGCATCAGTGATTAAGCAATTTGCCGTACCGCCTGAAGGAACATCAGTCGTGACTGTCCAATCTGTTTCAAGATCTACTCCATCATCAAAACTGTAGGTCTTTGTTTCTGCCATTGCGCCCATGCTGAAACATGCCATGAGGGCTACGGCAAATAGTTTAAGTTTTTTCATAGTTTTTTGATTTTATATGCCTTGCGGCATGGTTAATTAATATTGTGGATTTAATTAGAATTTCAAAAAAAGCGTTGCGTTCGAGCGTGCCGAGCTGTATCAGCGGAGCCCCGACGACCACCACGAAACTCAACGCAAAAGAACCTCTAAAAACTGCTTTATAATAATTTAGAGTTTATATCCTGAGTACGTTGCAAAATTACTGCATTTCCCACACGTATATGTGCAGAATAATACAAAAAATGTGTAAAAATTGACGGCTTACAATCAAACGGCGAAAAAGGTCATTCCTTCCGCAACGGTGTTATAATGCCGATATTGTACATTTCCTCCATACGTAACACACTATGCGTTAGGGGATAGAAGTGCAACAGTCTCCTCCTCAATCTTCGTCAGCTGACTGCGGCACTCTTCAAGCAGCGCCTTCGCCTCAGCCGCCAAACGCTTGTACTCCTCAAGCGAGACAGCCTCGTCGCTCTCTAACCGCGCTACTATCTCCTTCACGCGGGCAATGTTCTTATCATAATCTGATTCCATAACCTGTATTCTAATTACACGGATTATTCTTACGCTATCTACAAACCACGTAACATCGTCAGTTTAATCTTCAGTCAAATCCTTCGTACATCTGTCATTCGTACTTTTGAGAGAGGGTAAAAAATACCGTCTCTAACAGTGGCGGTGTGCGTTGATGTTTGTCTCTATGCGCGGTGACATAACAATGATGACACTAAATAGGGCATATTTCCAAATATTTTACCTAATTATTTTGTTATTTCGGATATTTATCCTATCTTTGCGGTGCAATTGAGATTTAATTATGCAGTATTTAGGAGAAACATCCCGCATACTCCGAAATACGTGCATACAAAATAACAGGTTAAACCAACAATATCATTTTACGCTATGACCAACTCACCTTGTATCTTACCGTCATGCAAACACTGTGCATGGAGTGCTTACCTCAACAGCAAAGAGATGTACTGCACCAAACGTTTTCCCATCATGAGCCAACGACAGCTCCGCAAACAGCTGACGCCCGAGCAGATGCCCTCTGAAAACTCAGGTTGCCCGATATATAAGCGCAACTCGTGGCGCGACAACCTCCGCCCGGACGTCACCAAAAACGACATTGCAAGGCTTGAAAAGTATTACGAATAAAATTCCTTCCCGCAGAGAGAACCGGATAAATCCGGAATAACCGGAATAACCGGAGCCTTGTAGTCACTTATCCAACCGGTTCGCCACGCAGGGTGGCGGAGGTGGCAGAGAGGATACGCACACCAACCAGCTCGCCTATATGGTGTCCTTCGCGCGGGATAATAACCGTCTTATACTGCGACGTACGGCCGTACAACTCATCATGGCTGCGCTTGGAATAGCCCTCAACCAGTATCTCATAAGTCTTGCCCACATCGCGCAGATTACTCTCCAAAGACAGGCGGTTCTGCAAAGCTATAATCTCGTTAAGACGACGAATCTTCACATCTTCCGGAATATTGTCCGGAAGATGTTTTTGTGCATAGGTGCCCGGTCGTTCGGAATACTTGAACATAAACGCCGTATCAAAGCCCACCTCCTCCATCAGCGACAGCGTCTGACGATGATCGTCTTCCGTCTCGCCGTGGAATCCGCAGAACACATCGGTACCTATGGTAGCCTGCGGCAGGATACGGCGTATAGCAGCTATACGTTCCAAGTACCACGCACGGGTGTATTTGCGATTCATCAGCTTCAGTACGTTGTCCGAGCCGGACTGCACCGGCAGATGGATGAACTTACACAGGTTATCGTGCGCCGCTATCACTTCCAGCGTACGGTCAGACATATCCTTCGGGTGTGACGAAGTGAAGCGGATACGCATCGGCGTAGAAGAGGCGACACGCTCCAACAGAGCAGGGAAATCGATGTCACCAAAACGATAGGAGTTGACGTTTTGTCCGAGCAGGGTAACCTCTTTATACCCCCGTTGTTCAAGGTCGGCTATCTCACGTAAGATACTGTCCACATCGCGTGAGCGTTCCCGTCCGCGGGTATAAGGCACCACACAATAGGAGCAGAAATTGTTGCAGCCGCGCATGATTGAGACAAAGCCCGATATTGCCTTTCCTATACGTGCCGGCATTATATCCGCATAGGTCTGCGTCACCGACAGTTCGATATTCATTGCCTTGTGCCCCAGTTCGCACTGTGCTATCAGGTTGGGCAGATCAAGATAGGCGTCAGGTCCGGCAACGAAATCCACAGGATGCTCACTAAGCAACTCTTCTCCCATACGCTCTGCCATACAGCCGATGACGCCCGACAGCAGATGTCTGCCCTGCCTCGCCGCATCGGCATGAAGCTGACGAAGGCGAGTGAAAATCTTTTGCTCGGCATTGTCACGCACGGAGCATGTGTTAAGCAGAACGATATCCGCCCCGCCAAACTCCGAAGCCGGTTCATAACCCGCAGTCTGCATCACAGAAGCAACCACCTCCGAGTCTGCCACATTCATCTGACAGCCATACGTTTCAATGTAATATCTCTTGTTCTTCATAAAGTTACGAATAGAAAAACCATTGCGCACACTACGCAACAAATACAAAATTACGAAAAAAAGCCATTCTCGAAAAACGGCACACAAAAAATAGCATAATTATGCAACAAATATTCAAAAAAAACATATTTTCCTTGCTTATATTAAAAAAAAGCAGTACCTTTGTAGTCGAAAATATCTTTTTTTCATACATAAATTTTCAGGTTTTGTAATTTTGACCAACGAGAGGCTGCGACAGTTTCTCGTTGTTTTTAGATTTTAACTTTTTAGATTTTAACGTAAAAAACACAACAATATTATGGCAACAATTTACATGACTGCAGACGGACTGCAGAAACTGAAGGATGAGCTGCAATACCTTGAGAGCAGCGAGCGTCCGCGCGTTATTCGCGCCATTGCAGAGGCGCGTGACAAAGGCGACCTGAGCGAGAATGCCGAGTATGACGCCGCCAAAGAAGAGCAATCTAACCTTGAGAGCAAGATAGCCCAACTCAAATCGCAGATAATGGACGCTCGCATCATCGACGAAAGCCGCATCAACACCAACGAGGTTCAGATTCTAACCAAGGTACGCGTGCGCAATGTCAAAAACGGTGCAGAGAAGACCTACCACCTCGTTACCGAAGGCGAGGCAAACATCGCCGCCGGCAAACTGGCTGTCACCACACCTATTGCTAAAGGACTGCTCGGAAAGAAAGTAGGCGACATAGCCGAAGTGAAAGTGCCGGCAGGTATCATGCATTTCGAGATATTGGAAATAAGCTTATAAACCACCTGAGGTTATGACAATCTTCACTCAAATCATCAATGGCGATATACCGAGCTACAAAGTAGCTGAGGACGACAACTACTACGCCTTTCTTGACATCAACCCTCTTCAACCCGGTCATACGCTGGTTATACCCAAGCTGCCGGAACCGGAGCAGGACTATATCTTCCGCTTGGACGATGATACCTATTCAGGCCTAATGCTCTTTGCCAAACGTGTGGCACAAGCCATACAGGCAGCCACCGACTGCAAGCGCGTAGGCATGGCAGTGCTCGGCATGGAGGTCAATCATGTGCACGTACACCTTGTGCCGCTCAACAAAGAGTCGGATATGCTTTTCTCCAACCCCAAACTCAAACTGAGCGCCGAGGAGATGGGAGAGATAGCTAACACTATTGCCGAGGCAATGGAGACCATTGATTAAAGGAAACGGAACAAAGAGACGGAGCAAAACCATTAACAATAATTGATATGAAACGGAGAACTATTCTGACACTGCTGGTTGTTGTTTTGGCAACCGCACTTATGGCACGTCCAAAGCCGAAGTATATCTTCTACATGATAGGCGACGGCATGGGTCTTAACCAGGTAGCTGCAACGGAGATGTACCTTGCAGAGTGTGACGGCTACATAGGCCGTAAACCACTCTGTATGACAAGTTTTCCTGTGACAGGTCTTATCACCACGTTCTCCGAAAGCAACGGCATCACCGACTCGTCGGCAGCCGGCACGGCTCTTGCCGCCGGTGTAAAGACCACCAACGGCACATTGGGACTGACCGGCAAAGGCGAGCACTACAAGACGATAGCCGAGCAACTGCACCAAAACGGTTGGAACATCGGTATCATGACTTCCGTCTCCATTGACCACGCCACTCCCGGAGCGTTCTATGCCCACGTCACCGAGCGCAGCGACTACTATACGGTGGGCACACAGCTGCCGGAGTCGGAGTTCGAGTTCTTCGCCGGAGCAACGTTCTACAAGCCCTACTTGGAGAATAAACCCGAAGCGCCCAACGTGTATGACCTGTGCAATAAAGCCGGATACAAGTTCTATCACGGCTACGATGACTTCATTAACAATGGCGTTGGTGCCGACCGTGCTATCCTCATACAGAAACACGAGGGATTAGAGAACACCTATCTTGGCAAGGGCAACCTGCCCTACGCCATCGACCGTAAGGGCGACGAACTCACTCTTGAGCAGATAACCGACGCAGCCATCGTCTTCCTGCAGAAAAAGGAAAAACCGTTCTTCATGATGGTGGAAGGTGGTCAGATTGACTGGGCATCACACAGCAACGATGCCGCTACCGTCATTCAGGAGACCATTGACTTCGACAAAGCTATCCGCCGCGCGTATAAGTTCTACAGCGAGCACCCCGAGGAGACACTTATCGTTGTCACCGCCGACCACGAGACAGGCGGCATGGCGCTCGGTAACCACAAATACACCCTCAACCTGCAGCTGCTGCAAAACCAAAAAGCTTCTGTTGCCGCCATCTCTGACCGACTGAAAAAGATGAAAGAGGAGAAGGGAAAGAAACTCACATACGACGAAGTGAAAGCCTTGTTCCAAGAGACGCTTGGTCTATACGACGTTGTGGAGGTGAGCAAGGATGACGACGCTAAGCTTCGCGCCACGTTCAAGCAGATGATGAAGAACAAAGCCCACGACACAAAGACCCTCTACGCCTCGCTCAACGCCCTTGCTGCCAAGGCGGTGCAACTGCTTGACAGGAAAGCACATATAGGTTGGACGACAGGCGCACACTCAGGCGCACCTGTACCTGTGTATGCTGTGGGAGCAGGAGCGGAGAACTTCACCGGCGTATATGACAACACCGAGGTAATGAAACGTATGCTTAAACTGGCTGAAGAAGATTAAACAACATCCACCCGACGTGCTACCTGTACAAAAGTCAAATAAGAAAAAAAACACCAAGAGACGCATCATACGTCCCCGCACAACCCAGCCCCCTAAATGGCTGGGTTGGTTAGTTATTGGCGCCTTGTGTTGCGGCATAGTGATAGCAATAGTCACCTACCAGCACAAGCTCCGTCAGTACGACGACAACACTCCTGCGGCTACTAATCGGCAGACAGGGAAAAAAGTAAGCTACCCCGGGCGAAACATCGACTACAAACGCCAGTTCAACCACCAGAACGCCAAGCACCTTGCCGCAGCACAAAGCACCGGTCTCAAACGCATACCGAAGGACGAGGCTGACCTCAAGAATATGCAGACCAAGCTGGTCAAGATACGCACCGGCAAGAACTACGTGGTGGACGACCTCACCCACTCTGTACCATACCTCACCAAAGGTGCCGCCGAGAGCCTGGATATCATTGCGGACGACTTCTCTGACATCCTGCGTCGCAACGACCTGCCGCACTACAGGCTGATAGTGACCTCTATACTGAGGACAGAAGAGAGCGTTCGTCAGCTACGCAAAAGCGGCAACATCAACGCCTCTGCCAACTCTGCACACTGCTACGGAACGACCTTCGACATCACCTATAAGCGCTTCGACAAAGCCGATCTCTCACCCGACTATATGGATGAAGAGAACCTTAAGCTCGTGCTCGCTCAAGCCCTGCTTAATGCACAACGAGCAGGACGGGTTTATGTCAAGTACGAATACAAACAAGCGTGCTTCCATATAACAAGCAGGAAGTGATACCACATATCACCATCACTAACGATATACCACCATACAACAATAAGGGCGTGCCATTTACGACACGCCCTTATTGTTGTCATTATGCAGAAATACTATTATCGGAGAATGACTCGTATTATCTTCACGGTGTAAGTCTTGCCGGCTACTATTCTGCCGCTTACATCTTCCTTACAGAGGGTCAAAGCACCTTTGACGTTTCCGGCCGGCATAGTAAGCGGGCAAACAAACGAGTCGTTATCACAGGAGATTTTTGCTATGGTACGAACTTCTTTTTCTTCCGCCTTGTCTAAAACGACAGGAATCTTGACACACCCGTCGGCATCGGCAGTTATGGTTGTTTCGAGAATGGTCACATAGTTCTCCTGTTCCGAGGCGTTTATTTTCGCTCTTTCCTCTGCCACAACACTCATTGTAAGCAGTAATGCGACTGCGAATAATAATTTCCTCATAGCACTGTATATCTTACTCTTTCTTATCTTTTTGCACTTTTTCCACCATTTCAGCACCTTTGTCTAAGGCTTTGCCTGCGAGGTCAGCAGCCTTGCTGCCACCTTCCTTCGCCTGCGCGTAGATTTCCTTCCAGTCATAGTTACGCTTTAGACCGACAATAGTGCTGTAAATCAATATACCGGTTGAAACAATAGCAACAATCACCAGAGCAAGGATAAGCAAGCCTATCTTGATTGCAAGAATGATATAGTTAGCTCCATTCTCCTCATGATGTGTGGATGTAGAACCGTTGCTGTAGTACGTTGTCACCTTGTATCCGGGCAGGTACTCCATTGCCGCAGCGGCGCCGAACAAACCGGCTGCTATACTATAGCCCCACGTCTTAATCTTATCAAGTAGTTCCGACTCCTCGCGGTGCTTGGTTATCACGTAGCCCCATGAGTGGTTAGCGAAGATATATAGCGGAATAAGCAGAATGAAGATTATGCCGAATATCCAAGCGATGAACGTCGCTACTGACGCAGCACGATAGGCTGCCTTAGCGTCCTTATAAGCGTCCTTCTTTGCGTCCTTCAAGCTCCAGCCGCTAATCTCTTTCAGGTTATCCTGCTCTCGCTTGAGGTATTTCTCATTCTCCTTTACCTTCTCCTTGTAGTACTTTATATTGTCTTTCGTCGTTGCCGTATCAACCGATGCTTGGGCTTGCTCGATGTTAACCTGATAAGTAGCAATAGCCTCGTTTGTCCGTTTTATTTTGCGAGCCTTATAGTATATAGGTCTGTCGATACGTACTCCTGTCTTCAACGAGTCCATAGCAGCCTCCAGAGTAATGGTGTCGGTCTTGACATCCCAGTTGTCTATTGCCACCATATCGGCTTTTGCAACTGCCTTGCCGGAGCTCGCCTGACCAGACAGATAGACGACAGCTATCACCGTTATCAAAGTGCCGAAAATAATACCCCACGAGAAGTTAAAGTGTCGCCTACGCGACCAGCCTACTATTCCGCGGAGCTCGGTAATCATTCGGTTATACTCCTCGTCGTTCTCGTCCTTGAGGGCACGTTCTGACTTGTCAAGCAGCTCGTCCATTGCGAGCGTCTCCTCAAGCGTGGTCGGATACACATCGTCCATACGTATGCCTTCGTCAGTGATGGTGTCGCCCATATAATTGGCGCTGACAGCCATCGCCTCAACCATATAATCATAAGCTTTGGCGTTGACGTCGTCCTGTTTGTTTTGCACTGCGCGTACATCGTCCATGGTGAAGTTCACGCCGCCCATCTCGTGCAGTGCGTCGCTGCTGAGATGTTTCTTCTTATCTTTTTTATCTTTTGCCATAGTAGTAACAAGTTAATAAGTGATACTTGTGATAATCAACCGATGAACAATTATCAGGCAGTGATAGGGCCGACTTGCGGCTTATTCCATGCCCAGTTGAAGGTAATCTTAGCCACTCCTCCGGCAGCCGCTACTTGCTTAACGACACTGCGGGCATTAAAGTAGTTGCCGGCTTCCACCAAGTACGGGGTGTTCTTGGTTATTTCCATTGCGTGACGCAACGTGGTTTCCAACTCGGTTTTCAAGACCTGCTCCTGTGTAGAGATGTCACTACCGACACTCTCAATACGTACATAGTAGGTCTTCTTCCAGAAGAACCACCATGCTAAGACAAGAAGAACAATCAAAATCATAGTTTAACGATGGTTATAGGGTTAATATGTTATTTGTGCGCAGCCACGAGTGCGTTCAGGGCGTCAAGGAACTCCTGCGGGTCGCCCGTTCTCGTGTTGCTGAAGGTGATATACTCCGGGAACTCGCTCTGATATGCCAGTATCGACGGTTCACCTTCCGGCGGGAAGGCAAGAGTGCTGATGCTGCCGCCTACTTTCTCGATGTAGATTCCGTCCGACTTCTTGGTCACACCAAGGATATTCTTATAGTAGATGCTCTCGGCATCACACGAGGTAATCCTGTTATAGCGCGTATCCCAGTAGTTATACAGAATAGTGAGCTTATCCACCTGCGGAATAGCAATCACATAATAGATACGGTCGAAGATATCCTCCGGTCGCTCGGATGGGTTACCGTCCGCGTCCTCATTATCGAAGTAGTTAAGGAAGAGAATCTTGCCCTTCATATCCAGTTCGTCGATATGGTTATCCTCCAGTGCTTTCGTCACGGGGTCACCGGTATGAGGCACGAACGGACTCTCTTTATTCAGGTAATGCTGGCAGAAGAGTATATAGTCAGCTATGGTAGGTCTGCCTTCGTTGAACATATATTTTGCATGTTCATACGCCTCCTGCCTTGCCTTGTTCTCGGCACTGATTTGTGCGCGCTGCTTGCCCACGACGGAGAATCGGATAATCACCTTGAGCACTGCATATATAAGCGGCAGAAGTACCAGTAATATTGCAACTAATCCTCTCCACGACTTCTCAATACCGCCCATTTCCTTCAGCGTCTTAGCCTCTTCGTCGGTAGGCGCGGTGAAGTAGTGGTTCTTCTCCTCTCCGTCCTTATTCTCTGTCTGCCAGTAGAAAACATACACATCGGCATCGAAGAGGCTGTCCTTGCGGGCATTGTCGATGCTGTCCTGACGGAGTTGAGCCATCGCCTCCTTGCGTTGGGCTGACGACATCTTCTTCTTGCCGTACAGCTCCTTATACTCCTGTTTGACCGTTTTCTTCGGCGTTGCCTCTTTCTCCAGCATTCCGAACTCGGTTGCTCCGACGATGATGAGCATGATGAACATCAATATCGGCGCTACGATAATCTGCTTGAGCAGTGTACCGAACGGCAGCGAGGGTTTCTGCAACTTAACAGGCGGGTTAGGCTCATACATATATTCAAAGAACTCCTCTCGCGTGTTCTCGTCGTACAGCCACTCTCCTATGCGCCTGAGGTCGTCAGGATAAGTAAGGTCCATATCGTCGCCTTCACGGTCGGCAGGCACCAGCCCGCGATAGACGTACTGCTTCGAGAGAAAACGGTTCTCACGCTCGTTGTCACTCTCTTTCTTCCTACCCTTGCCTTGAAGTTCGTCAAGCCACTCCAGCGTCTGACGGTCGGTAATCTTCACGTGGTCGCGTATCTCGCGCACATCGTCCTGCTCCGCCGCAATCTTGCGTATCTTATCCATCAGTTCCATTGGCGACTCGCCCTTGAACTGCATACCATTGGCAGCGAAAGCACACTGACGAAGAACCATCAGCAGTATGAGGTACTTTCTCTTCTGCTGCCTGTTAGATGCCGTATGAAGCCACTCCTCTATACGCTCCGCCGTCTTCGGATTGATATGCTTGGGGTTATGACCCTCGAACAAAGACAATGCAAAGTAGTAATACACATCCGGCTCAAGGGGCATCTGGTCAACGGCAAGCTTGAAATTACGCTGCGCCAACTCGTAGTTCCTCAGACCCATATACACCAATCCCATACCGAACAACGCATTCGTGTCTTTCGGGTTTTCTTCGGTCTTTTGCTTGAAGTAATTGACGTAGTCGTTGGTAACATCGGGCGGAAGCATCAACGGGTTGATAGGTGCATCGTCCGCCATCTTGTGTACGGTGCCACACTTAGGACATTTCAACACTCCGTCAGGTAACGGATAAAAACAAGTCTTACACTTTAGGACTTTTAGCTGTGCCATAAGATATATTTACATTTATAAAATGGTACTTGGTACTTTGTCACTTGGTACTTGGTACTTGGTACTTGGTCATTTGGTACTTTCATCGTTTCCCAACTGAGCACGTTTTCTCTCCTCACTGCGTCTGAGCAGTTCCTCACGCTTGTCCTGCACCTGCGCCTGTCTCTCGGCATGATTGCTGTCTGCCTGCGCTATCAGAGCCGCAGGAATCAGCCATAGCACCGTCAACACCACGATAGCCGCAATATACCACTTAACGCTCACCGCGGTGAAGAGCGATACTACTGCTGATGCGATAATACATATCAGTCCGGCTGCCACATAATACGCAGCATACGTTCCCATTATAACTGCCAGCATCGGAGTCACCTCGCGAGCATCGGCACGAACCCATACTAACCAACCAAAGAAAACAGTCTCAAGCACTACAAGGTATGACATGTTTATCCAATACAAAGGCGTGGTTTCCGCCGGCATAAGTAGGAGAAACAGCCCGATAGTGGCGACATACACCACTATAGGCAACACCACATTTGTCATTATATTGATATTCTTACTTGCCATAATTTTTCTTTTTTTATCAGGTTCAACAATTTTATTCTTTCGGAGCCTTCAAGCAACCTGAGTATTTTCGGTCACCTCAGTCGGCTATTTTTAAACCTTAGGCATCTCAAAGTCGAATTTATACTTAGCCTTGAACATATCCGTATTACCCTCTAACATACTATCTTCCTGCTGATTTAGAATAGTATATACGCGGACAAGCTGCTCTGCGGCCACAGGTTTCTCTGTGAGCGCCTGGTCATTGGTGTTGATGGTATTGAAATTATCCATCCAGTCAGCTACACGCTGGCCTATAGCCTCAAGTGTTTCGTCATCAAAGTAACGAGGTCCGTACTTGGTGAACGGCGCAAAACCGTTGAGCAGATGAACATTTGCCATCAACGTCGGATAGGTGCGCAGTTGTTCTTCCGAACTTTCGCCCTTAGCCACTTGTTCTTTATAGTACTCATATAGAGCCTCGCGAAGTTTGACATAGTAGTCAGACATCAACTGCCATACGTTGTATTTGTTAATCTCTCTATCGTGGCGCGTATAGCCAAGCAACAGCCAACCGAAGATTGCCTCCATGGCATCCCAGCCCTCGCCGAAGGGGTCGTTTTTGAATATCTCAAACACACGCTCGAAGTCCTCCGGTTCTGACTCAATATTCAGCCCCATTGCGTCGCTTGACAAGCCCTTGTCTTCTTCACCTTCTTCTTCTCCCCCCTCATATTCGCCGGCCACTACGTTATCAACGCTATCTGCGTCTTCTGACTCTGATGAGTCCTTGAACCTCGCATCGCTGTAACGCCCGTCAATCACGCCATCGGTTACAACCTCTGCCTTTCCGCCAAACACACCGATGACATTCACAATACGCTCAGCCTCGTCGGCACTCAGATTATGAATAAAAACAAACGGTGTATTGTCCGCAGCATCTTTAGCTTCTGCCAGTCCGAGCGTCGTGTTGTCCTTGATAGCTTTCACCACCGACAACTTGTTGCCGCCACACTGCAAAAGGCGCACGGCACTGCCTTTGACCGTCACTTTTTTATCAGCTTTCGCCGCAGGTTTATTACCTTGCAAGGCTTTGTTCTTTGCCAACCAGCCTTTAACCTCTGTTCCGTCCTCCAAAGTAAACTTATGAAACCATAGCACATACACAACTGCCGCTATGATGAGTATTGAAAGTATTGACATAATATAAATATGTTTTTTATAGGGTAATACCCTGTTAATAATTATTCTAAGTTTTCTAAGAAATATAAGCCATTCTCCCCTTCTCACCTCAGCCTCACGCTGTAGGAGGTGTAGGCGGCATAGGTGGTGTAGGCGGCATAGGTGGTGGCGTAGGTGCGAACAGCGGAGTCAGTTCGGGCACGGTGTTTGCCGCAGCCCACTGCGGCATGCCGGCTTTCCAGACAAGCGTCTGAGGAGTCAGCACACCATGCTGCACCATCTGCTGCAAGGCTGCCATATCATACGGACCTGCCTGCTGGTTATTCAAATAGACGTATAGTTGCAGCGGAGCGGGCATTGGTGGTGGAGCCTGCTGATAGACAGGCTGAGCCTGCATAGCCTGCTGAGCTATACCACCCATCTGCTGACCGAACATTCCGCCCATGCCGAAGCCCATGCCGAGTCCCATACCGGCGCCCATCATCTGACCGGCACCACCCTCGTTGCCGGCTGCTGTCTGCATAACGTCGAACTGACGCTCCTGCTGGTAGTTATACCCCTCGCGCTGACGCTTGCGGGCAAGAGCACTACTCTCGATATCCATCTCCGAACCGGCAGTCTGAGCAGCAATGATACGCTGATACTGCGGATCATCCTCGTCAGGATTAAGACCCTCTACATCGAACTTCGTCAGCTCAATACCGTAATCGGCATAATACTTATTGAGTTCGCGTCTTACGAAATCGGAAATATCGCCGAGATAGTTGTTTCCCTCGGTGATGCTTATCCTCTCGTTGCTGAAATACTGACTGATAAACGGCTTCACCTTCTGCGCCACAGCAGAAGTAAACTCACGTGTAAAGTCGTCAAGCCATATCTCATGCTGCGTGCCCGAGTACTCCTTGATGAAAGCAATCGAGTCGATGATACGGAACTCATAGCTGCCGTAGGCGCCAACCTTGATGACCACTCCTGTATCGCCGAACGTAAAGTCCTTCACTGTAAGCCCTACTCCCCAACCGCCTTGGTCACCGGCAAGTCGCTGACGAGTGGTGCTGACAACAAACAATGTGGTCTTGAAGGCACTTTGGTTGCCGAAAGGAATCTGCATGATTCGCTGCAGGAACGGAACATTATTAGTGCTGATGGTGTGCGGACCGGGAGTGAACACGTCTGAAAACATGCCCTCCGACAAGAACACCATCTCCTGACCCTCCTGCACTGTCACCTTCGCATTCGTCGAGAGGTTGTCATAAGGGTGACGCTTGAGTAGTAAACCTTTTTCGAGATTGTAAAACACGTTGTCAATAAACCCAACGCGCTCCTCACCTTGACCGTCGTATGTGACGCCGTCGGTACGTTGCTTGCTGAAAATTCCCATAGTATAGAGTTTAGGTTTAGGATTAGTAGGCTAACGTATAGATAGATAGAGAGATAGATAGATAG
>JAFSTO010000065.1 GCA_017450435.1 Paludibacteraceae bacterium | reverse complement strand
TAAAGAGAAAAGTGATGAAGTGTTTTTCTATCACCCTGACCATTTGGGAGGTGCGGCATGGATAACGGATATGAGTGGCAAGCCTTTGCAGTACCTGCACTACGCACCGTACGGAGAACTTGTTGCCAACCAGATGCCGTACGGAATTGATGAGAGGTTTAAGTTCGACACCGGTGGTGTTGCCAAACTCCGCGGCATGGAGTTGCAAATGCGAGCATTCACTCCATTTGCTGTCGTTTTTACGGGCAAGGAAAGGGATGCAGAAACAGGGTATGACAACCACGATGCACGTTATCGCTGGTCAGTAATCGGAGACTGGCTGTCAGTTGACCCGTTAGCGGACAAGTAAAGACTTTCTATTATGGATATGGAAGTTTACGAACTAAATAAAAGAATTTCAAAGTGGCTAAAGTGGCCTATGCGCCTTTTGCTGCTTGTTGCTTTTGTGGGAGGTTTTTACTTATATATGTTTAACCATCCAACATGGATGCGAATACTATATGGAACGCAAGATTTAGGCAAACATTTCTACTCAATACCTTGGGATGGTGGCCATGACATTGTTGTTTACAACGAGGATGTTCAAAATGATGAAGTCTATTCTGGTATTCGAGTAATAGATGACACACATATTATAGTTACCGACATAGAGTATGATGATAGATGGATAGCTATGACGACATATAATTATAAAACCAAAACAAACTCATGGTACATACTAGATAAGAACTGCATTCCAAACTTTGGATTACCTGTAGATTCCATTAGATTCTACATCCAAGAAGGGCTTACTCGGTATATATCAAAGGATAACTTTGAAAGTGCGGTGCAGGAAAGAAAAAAATACAAATGGAAAGATGAAAGATAAAATCTCTACAATTCTATAATAGAAAAATAGGAATGGTATATGGGACAATCAAATTAACCCCAACAAATACTCCCGGAATCGTAAAATTAGGTGGGGAAAACGGATATTTGGATACATACAATTTTGATTTACAAGATGGGCGCTTTGGAAGAAATATTGCAACACTACTTGGTCATGCTATAGCAGGTTTTGGAATATCTTATAAGATTTACAATTATGGCTACGGAATTATTAATGCAAAATAGGCTAAGTTTTTTTATTATTATTACTTTGATTTGCTTTTATGGTTGTCATTCTTCGCATCCAATTACAGAAATAATTGGTGTAGAAAATGCTGTTGTCATATATGATACACGAATAGACGATTTTGGTGTTGGAGAATGGTATAATTTGAAAAAATATACAATATCTAATGAAACTATGCATTCTTTTATACATGGAAACAAACATAATTTTCTGATAGACAAATGTGACTCATCACAAAATTATTTGGATTGGCATTCCTTACCCATTGAAAATAAATATATAGAGATTTATAATTCTGCGATTGCGTATAAATTAAAAAAGGCGGACACACAAAGAGAGATTGAAGAATGTGTTAGTGCCGGACGTGGTTATTATTCAATTATTAGTAATGACTTTGATAATATGTGTGTTGCACAAAATATCTATATTATAGATACCGTAACATGCGAAGTTTTTACATGTTCTTTCCATTTTTAAAACCATTAATATTTCATTAGATTGCACCGACGGATAACCTGACCAATATGGAACACGTCAGAAAACACGAGATGCTGAAAAACCTCCCGTCATACCTGACCAAACAGAAGACCACACTAATAACGAAGACATAACTCATATTGCATTGTCGGAACTGCAATACAGCGACCCAAGGCAAAGAATTAAAATGACGGATTTTTGAGAAACACCCCACCTGTCTGCCGACAGGTGGGGTGTAAACATTGTAAAATTCCGGTTGTAATTTAGAACTTTTAACTATGTTGGAAACTTCAGTTCTATTTTCTGAATGAGAAATATTTTTGCCCGAAATATGATATAGCCACCGTGATGAGGGTGATGAGCATCTTGGAAGGAGTGGGGTATAGTCCGCATATATCAACCAGTAGTTTAAGCCCGAGATAATTAACAAGCAGATTAATAAAAACAATCAAAACATATCTGAATAGTTGTTTTCTTCCGCGCAGTGTAGAGCCGGTAAAAGTGACATACCTATTAAGCCAAAAGCCTGTAAACAAAGTGATAGGAAAAACTATACAAAGCGTAGCAATATGTGGCGTAAGGCAAATATCAAATGATGAAATAATAAAATTATCAAGCGAAGATAAAGTAATAAATGGTAAGCTTACATATACCAGGTCATGACCTATAACAAAATTATATATAAGAAAATACAAAACCCAGTCAAGTACCATATTAGCACTACCGCATGCACCATATCTAAAGAACTGTCTGCTAACTAAACCACGTACCTTAGGAAGACGTAGTATAGTGATGTCATAGAAAAAATCAAGAATTTTAGTTATAAAAACGGGTAAAGTTTGCATAATTCAGAAAAATATAGTATCTTTGCACTCGTAAAAGTGTGCAAAAAATATGCCACAAAGAGATAATTTAGTATTGAGCGTAAGTAAAACATTTTTAGAAGTGCTCTTATAAATACGGTAACACTGATTTTAGAGATAAGTGCTCATATATTAAATTTCTTCAAAGTCTAACTAATCTAACTCATCTATGGACAGTCCCCAAGGACCATATCACGCGGACAATGCAGCAAGTACGTGCCAAAAAAAGGCTTGGGCAACACTTCCTCAAAGATGAGGCTATAGCCCTTGAGATAGCCAAAACACCACTTTTTACCGCAGAGGACCTCAACCCTTGCGGCAAAATGCCTGTACTGGAAATAGGTCCCGGTATGGGCGTTTTGACAAAGTATCTTCTTCAAGACGAAAGACTTGACATTACAGCTGTAGAACTTGACCACGAGTCAATATTATGGTTAAAAGTAAACTATCCCAAGCTTAATCTTATTGAGGAAGATTTCCTTAAGTTAGACCTACAAAGCATCTACCATGACGGCAAATTCTGTGTTATAGGAAACTATCCGTATAACATTTCCTCACAAATTTTCTTCAAAGTGCTTGAAAACAAGGATAGAATCCCTTGTTGCTCAGGAATGATACAAAAAGAGGTGGCAGAACGCATAGCTTCTTCACCCGGAAAAAAAGCATACGGAATATTGTCCGTATTGATGCAAGCATATTATGATATAGAATATCTTTTTACAGTAAACGAAAACGTGTTTAACCCTCCGCCGAAGGTTAAATCAGCGGTTATACGTTTTACACGCAACAAACGACGACAACTCGATTGCGATGAAGAGCTGTTTAAGCGCATAGTAAAGACTTCATTTAACCAGCGCCGAAAACAGATGCGCAATTCGCTTGAACAACTCGTAGGTAAAGGCAACCCGTTACTTAACGAAGCAGTGTTCACGAAGCGCCCGGAGCAATTAAGCGTGGAAGAATTTGTTGAATTAACTAAAAAGATAAGCCAATGTCAGAACTGAGAATTTTCTATAAGGAAAAAGAAAAGATACGCATAGCACGTACACTTGATATCCTCAAGGATATTGACAAAAAAGATATTATATGGATTGACCTTCTTGACGTAAAAGAGGAGGTGGAAAGCGAACTTGAGCAGTTTCTTAAAATATATATACAGGAAGACGAAGAGATTGAGGAGATTGAGATGTCGTCAAGATACATACAAACCGATGACTCAATAGTGGCAAACTCAAATTTCCTTCAAGAAAACTTCGACGTTGAGCCTGTCAGTTTTATCTTAAAGAACAGTATATTAGTGTCGGTAAGGGATGTGGATCTCAACTCTTTCAACGATACTGTTAAAAAAATGTTTGTCAACACCAGAAATTTTCCAACCGGTTACCATGTTCTTGTTGCCCTGATGGAAACGCGTGTGGAATATGATGCTGATATGATTGAGGATACTACTGATGCCATTACCAAACTTTCAGACCAAATTACCAAAGCATCAGACTCGGTAGATGAAGAGGTACTTATACAAATAAAAGACCTGCAAGAAAAGGTTACAATCATAAGACAAAACATTATGGATAAACAGCGCGTTATATCCAACATAATGAAATGCGACTTTTTTCCGCAGGAACTTCAGCCTCGCCTTACAATGATTATTAAGGATATAAACTCACTATTCGAATACACGAGATTTGGTTTTGACCGACTTGACTACCTGCAGGATACTTTTCTTGGTTTGGTAAACATAGAGCAGAATAAAATAATAAAGATATTCACAGTTATAAATATTATCTTCCTTCCGCCTACCCTTATCGCCTCAATGTACGGCATGAATTTCGATATTATGCCTGAACTGCACTGGCGCTTCGGTTACCTTTTCGCCATACTTCTGATGTTTGTATTTACCGGTTTTGTACTACTTATCTTCAGACTCAAAAAATGGCTGTGATGAAGAATAAAGCATGTAAAAAGTATGTTGAAAACTGATGTATGAATACAAATAAAGTGTAGAAAAATATTTAAAAATTATTGTTGTTTACAATGTTTACAAAACAGTTTTGAGTTACCATAAAAATAAATAAATAATAAATAAATCACTTACGGAATTTATCAACAATTTTTTCAAAATAAAAAATAATAAAGATTAAAAAAAATAAATATAATAATACTTTTCAACTATGACTGAAGAGCAACTTAAAAGCGAAATTCTAAGACTTAAAAAGGAGAAGAACGCTATTATAATGGCGCATTATTATCAGACTAAAGATATACAACAGATAGCGGATTTTATAGGTGATTCTCTTGCTTTAGCTCAGCGTGCCAAGCAGACAGAGGCGGATATAATAGTTATTTGCGGTGTGCACTTTATGGGTGAGACTGCCAAGATTATTTGTCCTGACAAGAAAGTACTTGTACCTGATATTACAGCCGGATGCTCTCTTGCCGACAGTATGCGTGCTGAGGACCTGAAAAAATGGAAACAGGAACATGCCGGTTATATGGTTGTTAGTTATGTTAATACTACAGCAGCAGTAAAGGCATTGACAGATATATGTGTTACTTCATCTAATGCAAGAAAAATAATAGACTCTTTGCCTAAGGAGCAAAAGATTCTTTTTGGTCCTGACAAGAATCTCGGCAGCTATATAAACAGTGTAACAGGCAGAAAAATGGAGCTATGGAACGGTGCGTGTCATGTGCATGAGCGCTTTTCTGTAGATGAGTTGATACGCCTCAGAAGTGAGTATCCTAATGCTAAGGTTCTTGCCCATCCTGAGTGTAAAGCCGCTATAATAAAATTGGCGGATGTTGTGGGTTCCACACAAGCTCTGCTTGAGTATGCAAAAAAGGCGAAAGAAAAAGAATTTCTTGTTGCAACAGAGAGTGGTATAATTTTTGAAATGGAAAGATTGTGTCCGGACAAGCATTTTATACCTGTACCTCCGGAAATGAGTGAGAAATATGATGCTGAAGGTAATCTTATACCATGTGCCTGCAACGAGTGTAACTATATGCGCCAGAACACTATGCAGAAATTATATGACTGCCTCAATGATGAAAAGAATGAGATAATTGTAGATAAATATACTGCCGATAAGGCACGGGTATGTATTGAGAGAATGTTGAATCTTTCCAGATAAAAGAAGATAGTAATAATCAATAAAATATTAATAACCTATGAAAATTTCAGATTACAATTTTGCCGGTAAGAAGGCAATTGTTCGCGTTGATTTCAACGTACCTTTGGACGAGAATGGTAAGATAACCGATGATACTCGTATTCGCGGTGCTGTACCTACACTGAAGCATATTCTTGATAATGGCGGTGCGCTTATTATTATGTCGCACATGGGTAAACCAAAAGGTAAAGTAGCTGCAAAGTTATCGCTTGCTCAAATTAAAGATGCAGTGGCTGCAGCATTAGGTGTAAAAGAGGTTCAGTTCGCTCCTGACTGCGCCAAGGCTCACGATGCAGCTGCTGCATTGAAACCGGGCGAGGTATTGATGCTCGAGAACTTGCGTTTCTATCCTGAAGAGGAAGGCAAACCTGTAGGAATAGAAAAAGAAGACCCTGCATACGAGGCTGCAAAGAAAGAGATGAAAGCCCGCCAAAAAGACTTTGCTAAGACCCTTGCTTCATACGCTGACTGCTACGTGATGGATGCTTTCGGTACTGCTCACCGCAAACATGCTTCTACTGCCGTTATAGCTGATTATTTCGATGCTGATAATAAGATGCTCGGTTTCCTGATGGAAAAAGAGGTAAAGGCTGTTGATAATGTACTTTCAAATATCAAACGTCCGTTCACTGCAATCATGGGAGGCTCAAAGGTATCTACAAAGATAGGTATTATTGAGAACCTTATGGACAAGGTTGATAACCTGATTCTCTGCGGTGGTATGACTTACACTTTTGCTAAAGCTTTAGGTGGACATGTTGGTAATTCTATATGCGAGGAAGATAAGCTTCAGCTTGCCCTTGATGTTATAGCTAAGGCTAAGGAGAAGGGTGTTAATCTTGTTCTTGGTACCGACTCAGTAGTAGCTGACAGTTTCTCTAATGATGCAAATACTAAGGTATGCAAGTCAGGCGAGATACCTGAAGGATGGGAGGGTCTTGATGCAGGTCCTGAGAGCCGCAAAGCATTTGCTAATGCTATCAAGGGTTCGAAGACTATCCTTTGGAATGGTCCTGCCGGTGTGTTTGAGTTTGACAACTTCTGTGCAGGAAGCCGCGCTATAGGTGAAGCTGTGGCAGAAGCAACAGATGAGGGTGCTTTCTCTCTTATAGGTGGTGGCGACTCTGTGGCTTGTGTTAATAAGTTTGGCTTGGCTGACAGAGTAAGCTATATATCCACAGGCGGAGGTGCACTGCTTGAGGCTATTGAAGGAAAAATACTGCCGGGCGTAGCTGCCATTCAGGGATAATAGAAAATTTGCAATATTATGGAAATAATTGGTAAAGTAATACAGGTTCTTCCACTGCAGGAAGGAACGAGTGCCAGAACAGGACAGCCGTGGGCTATTAAGACCTTTATCATTGAGACTCTTGAAAACTACCCTCGCAAGGTGGCAATAGAGATTTTCGGCAGTCAGCGCATACAGGACAATCCGTGTGATGTTGACCAGGTAGTGACTGTTAGCTATGACCTTGAGAGTCGTGAGTTCAATGGTCGTTGGTACACTTCTGTTCGTGCATGGCGCGTTCAGCAAGGTGCTGTTCAGGCTGCTCCTCTTGCTCCGCAAGGTGGTGCTGCACCGGCTCCTCAGCCACAGATACCGGGAGCTGTGCCGGCTGCACAACCCGCTGCACCGGCTGCTGCAGTGACACAGACTTTTGACGAAGCTGCGTCTGCCGGAATGGACGATAATACCGACCTGCCGTTCTAATACGCTATTTAAACAAGGGTTATGCTGCAATTATGCGTCGTAAACTTATAACACATTTGGTGATGATAATGTTGCTTATTGCGGCATTAATCACTGTATGTGTGTTACGTTGGGAGGCATGGTTCAGTAACCCTGCGGAAAATACTTATATTGTTCCTGCTGAGCCTGATAATATTATTGTCGGGTTTGGCAGGAATTGTTTTTCCCGCACTGTGTCATGGAGGTCATGCAAACAGTTGCCGTCGTTTGCTGTAATAGATGGTGATACGATATTAACTGATGGCTCTAAAGTGGTGTCAAGAGCCGGTGAGGCATTCTATTACCGTGCTGAAAAAGACAGTTTGTCTGCCGGCGTTCACTCTTACTTTGTACAAACAGGCGAACTAAGGTCTGAGGACTATACATTTTACGTATCAGACGATGACAGTCTGCGCTTGTTTGTGTTCGGAGATATACAAGAGAAAGACACATTATCACCTTTTTATGAGTTCTGCGATTCTGTTATTTATAATTTATGCCGTTTGCAGGATATGCCGGCAATGTTCGCCTATTGCGGCGATGTTATAGACAGACCTACAGATTATGCCTGGCAGACTTGGTTCACTTCGCTTCGAGGTTTGCAAACTCTTATACCTCAGGTAGCTGCAGTTGGTAATCATGAGTATTTGAAAGGAATAAATTCGGATTGTGATCCGCGGTGGCCTTATATTTTCTCCTATCCTGATAACAATGCCGAGCGTTTTTCAGGCACTACCGGCTATATAGACTACCCTACCCTTCGCCTTGTGGTGCTTAATACTCAAGAGCTTTTTTGGCTATCCGACTACACTATAGCTCAGACATGGTTGAACAAGGTGTTATCGGAGGCGGAAAAAAAGTTTACTGTAGTACTGATGCATCACAGTGTCTTTTCGGCGGCAATGAAGCGCAGCAATCCTCTTATATACGCTACTTTCCGCCATACGCTGAAAAAGGCGGACCTCGTAATTGCCGGACACGACCACCTATATACGCGCCGTGCTAAAGTAAACACTTATTTGCTTGAAGACAGCGTAAGCTACTCCACTCCCGTGTTTATTGTTACCAGCAGCTCCTCGAAGCATTATATACCGCGTATTTCCGCTGATGACCAGCGTATAGGTTCTACAGCTTCTTTCGTTGAGGATATAACGGTGTCAAACGGTGTTATGAAAATCAAAACACGCGAGATGACAACAGGTAGTGTGTATGACGAGTTTGTTATTTATAAAGAGAATAATGAAGTGCTTATAAGTGACAGTCTGCCCGAGGAACATATTCTTCTGCCGGAACGATATAAGGATGTTAACAACCTTTATGTAAGACGTTTCTATAATAGAAGTAAGGCAAGACAGGAGAATTAATGATTTTGCTTTCATACCTCTTTCAAATAAACAGAAGTTGAGCATTTTTGAAAGTTGTTTGAATATCTTTTAAAAACCTTTTAAATGAAGTTTAAAGAGAAAATAACAGTTATGTTTTGTGCTGTTGTTTTCTCTTTTTCTGTTGCTCAGCCGCAAGATTTTGACTATATAATAAGTTCTCTTGTAGAAGACCTGTACGAACAGGATGCTTCAATAGATACAGAGCAGATAGAGAACGACTTGCGAGACATGGCCGAGCATCCTGTCAATCTTAATAACACTGACACGCGCAGCCTTGAACGACTGCCTTTTCTTTCTGATGACCAGATACTGGAGATTCTCCTTTATGCCTGGAAACATCCGTTTCAGAGCATAGACGAGTTGAAACTTGTATATGGTATAGACGAATATACTCTGCGTCTTCTTATGCCTTTTGTCTGTGTGGTGCCGGAAGAAAAGAGCTATTTATCCGCTCCGCGTGAATGGTTTGCACATACGCATCACGACTTGGTACTAAGGACAGATGCACGCAGTCTCACTACTTTTAAGGGCGACCCTTTTTATGCAAACATACGCTACAGAATAAATGCCGGAGGACACTTTTTTTTCGATGTGACGGCAAAGCGCAATGCTGGAGAGGCGTTTAACGCACGGAGCAGATATGGTGCTGCGGTCGAATTGCGCGACGTAAGACTCACCGGCAAGGGGCTGAAACTTTCTTCTGCCGTTATAGGCGACTACAGGGCATGTTTCGGTATGGGACTTGTCATGAACAGTGCAGTGCCCTACGGCAAGTCCGGCTATGCCGCAAAAATTGGGTATATGTCGCAGGGACTGAGAAGATACGGTGGTACGTCAAACGATTTTCTACGCGGAGCGGGAGCAATGCTGGAGTGGAAATATAGCAATATATCATTTTTTTACTCGCTTCGTTCACCGGACAGTCTGTCAATGCACCATACCATAGGAGCTAACTACACGTGGCAAAAAAACAGACTGAGTATAGGACTGACTGCGGTGGAAGATATACTCTCCGACTCGCTGAAAATAAGAAACAACTATTACAACAGCAACTATTTCCGCGGTGAGCGCCAGTTCTCCGCTTCCTTTAATGCCCGATATGCTATCCGGCGTGTCTTTTTGCTTGGTGAAGCGGCTGTCTCTCAAAACGACATTTGGGGAGCTGCAGTGTTGGCGGGTGTGAGGTATGTGCCGGTGCAGGATGTGCAGCTACTGGCGTCGTACAGATATTACTCGCAGCACTATGATGCCCTACATGCTTCCACATTTTCGGAGACGAGTCGCCCCAACGATGAACATGGCGGGTATATAGGTGCGGATATCACTTCACTCAAGCACTGGCGTTTCTCTGCGTATGGCGATGTGTTTGCTTTCTCCGGTCCTAAATACATGATTCGCGAGCCATCGTTTGGCTACGACTGGATGATACAAACGGAGTATTCTCCGTCTGACAGGTTTTTCCTGACTTTCAGGGCGCGTAACCGCAGAAAAGGAAATAATGATAATTTTTGGTTTCGCGTCGCCGCTAAAAACAATGTTTTCCTCGGCGAACCTTATGGCGGGGCACCTTTCACGTTCTCTCCCGTACCGACACTCTCATTCCGCACACAGGCGGACTTCACGATTGCACGCAAGGGATTAGACGTCATTCCTTATTCTTTCGGAAATACAGCGTCTTCTGTTTCTTCGTCGGAGCCGCTCTCTTTCGGTGTGGCGTTGACAGAGCAGGCGGAGTACCGGTTCAGGCGTGTGCCGATAGTTATGCAGGGCAGGGTGACGGGGTTTTATGCACCCAAGTGGGAAAACCGTATATACCTGTACGAGAACGACGTACTATACGCTTTCTCCGTGCCGTCAGTGTACGGCGTCGGAGTGAGGGCTTTTCTGAATATACGCTACCGTATATCTGAACACTGGTCACTCTATATGCGCCTGTCGGACACGTGGTACACAAAACAATGGACGAGAGAAGCCGTTCTTCTATCGTCGCATAAGCCTGATATACACTTGATGGTGAAGATAAGTATATAACAAGAAAGCAATAGTGCTGAAAATCCGTGAAAAATCATGGTACAAAAAAAACGATTTGGAATGAACTCCCAAATCGTTTTAAGTGTGTGGTGTGATGTTGTGGAGCATAGCGGACTCGAACCGCCTACCTCTTCGTTGCGAACGAAGCGCTCTACCAGATGAGCTAATGCCCCTCGTCGTCGCACTTGACCGGCACGGACCGGCGACTACATCGCCACCGATGCTAATTGAAATGCAAAGATAGTGTTTTTTTCTGAATTGTGCAAGTGAGTGAATATATATGCAAGAAAAAAAAGAAAAATCTTGTGTGTATCGTGAAAAAACATTATCTTTGCATGTGCGAAAAAGCGTTCATTTTTCATTCTTTATTCAAACGATATGGGATTATTCTCTTTAACACAGGACATTGCCATTGACCTTGGTACGGCCAATACTATCATTACGTGCAACGACAAGATTGTTGTTGACGAGCCGTCGGTGGTGGCAATCTCTATGTCTGACAACAAGATGGTGGCTGTCGGCAGAAAAGCGCAGCAGATGATAGGGCGCGGCGGTAACATGATTCGTACCGTCCGTCCGCTCAAGGACGGTGTAATAGCCGATTTCTATGCCTGCGAGATGATGATTCGAGGAATGATAAAACTCATTCCCCGTCAGAACAAACTCTTCACACCGCAGTTGCGTATGGTAGTAGGTATCCCCTCCAGCTCCACCGAGGTGGAGATACGTGCCGTGCGTGACTCGTCAGAGCATGCCGGTGGAAGAGATGTATATATGATTTTCGAACCGATGGCTGCGGCTATAGGTATTGGCATTGACGTGGAGGCTGCTGAGGGATGTATGGTGGTGGATATAGGTGGCGGTACAACAGAGATTGCAGTCATCTCGCTCGGTGGTATAGTGTCGAACAAGAGTATCAAGATTGCAGGTGACGATTTCAATGCTGATATCATTGAGTTTATGGGGCGTATGCATAACCTGCGTATAGACGAACCTACAGCTGAGCGCATAAAGATGCAGGTAGGTTCTGCGCTGCCTGAACTGGACAACCCGCCTGAGGACTTTATCGTTGTAGGTCCTAACAAGGTGACGGCGCTGCCTATGACTGTACCGGTCAGCTATCAGGAGATAGCGCATTGTCTTGAGAAGTCGGTTGCGAAGATTGAGAACGCCGTGCTGCAGGCCTTAGAACAAACGCCGCCGGAGCTATATGCCGACATAGTGAAGAACGGTATTTATCTTGCCGGTGGCGGCGCATTGCTTCACGGACTGTCTAAACGACTGACTGACAAGATTCAAATACAGTTCCATGTGGCTGACGACCCGCTGCATTGTGTGGCTCGCGGAACAGGTATTGCACTGAAGAACGTGCATAACTTCAACTTCCTGCTGCGCTAAGTACTCGTCATGAGAAATCTGCTGCAGTTCCTGCTAAAGTACAGCCACGTTATATTGTTTCTTATTCTTGAAGGCGTGGCAATAGCGATGCTTATTTCAAACAGCGCCTATCCTCGCAGTGTGTATGCCACTTCGGCTAACCGGCTGTCGGGAGAGTTCTATAGTTGGAATAACAGCGTATTGCAGTATTTTTCTCTACGCTCGGAAAATCTTGAATTAGTAAAAGAGAACGCTATGTTACGCGGGCAGTTGGCTCAGCTTGGTAACATAGCGGAGAGTGTTGCGGAGAACGACACTGCCGTGCTCAATCATTATTGCTACTCTCACCTTGGTCTTCGTTATATACCCGCCCGTGTGGTGCAGGTGGAGGCAGGCAAACGCCACAACTGCTTTACTATTAACAAAGGTACGCGAGACGGAGTAGAGACAGATATGGGGGTGGTAGGTTCAGCCGGAGTAGTGGGAATAGTGTCTGCTACAACCGAGCGGTTCTCTCTGGTAATGCCGCTTATCAACGAGCAGATGATGCTCAGTTGCCGCCTGCAGAGCGGAGTGTACGGACCTCTGGAGTGGGACGGAGAAAAACCGCAGTTTGCATACTTGCGGAACATTGCCCGACACGCTAATGTCCTACCCGGAGATACGGTCACAACAAGCGGACTGACAACCGCATTCCCCGAGGGAATATTGGTTGGAGTGGTAGAAAAAGCGGAACTAAAGGAGACTGATGCTTATTATAACATAACCGTGCGACTCGCTACCGACTTCACCAAACCACGCTACGTGCAGGTGATAAGCAATGAGGCATTACGGGAACAACAACAACTGATGGATTATTAAAATAATGATTGTTTGCTGACAGCTGGCTTTATATAAATGGCAGCCCTCGGTTGACAGAAAAATATACACAACAATGAAGAAACTTTTATTATTAGCTATTCCTATTATGGCAATAAGTTGCTCACACAAACAGCAGACTATAGGTCTCAACCTCAGCAACCTTGATACTACCAAGGTTGCGCAGAATGATTTTTACCACTACGCTTGCGGTGGCTGGATGGAGAATAACCCTCTTACAGGCGAGTATAGCCGTTATGGAAGTTTTGATGTGGTTCGTGAGAAGAACCGCGAGCAACTGAACGGACTGATAAGCGAGATAGCAGCTAAGCAGCATGCTCATGGCACGGTTGAGCAGAAGATAGGTGACCTGTATAACCTTGCTATGGATACCGCTCGACGCGATAAGGAGGGTATAGCACCGGTGCTTCCCGCAATAAAAGAACTGGAAAACGCTGAACGCGAGGACCTGAGCCGACTGCTCGGCGAGTCAATGCAGTATGCTATATTCGGTATGTATGTAGATGCTGATGAGATGAACTCATCGATGAACATTCTTAAGTCTTATCAAGGCGGTTTTGCGCTTGGCGAGAAAGAGTATTATTTCGACACAGACGAGCAGACTACTGCCATCCGCAATGCTTACGTTGAGCATATTGAAAAGATGTTCGGTCTCTATGGTTATTCTGATGCCGCTGAGCGGGCTAAGACTGTTCTTCGTATGGAGACGCTGCTTGCCGGCGCTGCAAAGAACAACGTGGAGCTGCGTGACCCGAAGGCTAACTATAACAAGATGTCGGTTGCTGACCTGAAGACTCTCGTTCCGCAGATTGATTGGGATGTGTATTTCGGCGCGATGGATATTCATACCGACAGCCTGTCAGTCAGCCAGCCGGAGCACATGAAAGAGGCCGGACGTATATTGGCGGAAGAACCGCTGGAAGATATAAAGACACTTCTTATTTGGCAGATTATTGACGGCTCGGCAGCGTATCTTACTACCGATATTTTCATGGAAAACTTTAATTTCTATGGTAAGATTCTCAGCGGCAGAGAAGAACCGTCTCCTTTGTGGAAGCGTGCTGTCAGCACTGTGGACGGAACGCTCGGAGAGGCTGTGGGACAAATGTATGTGGCCAAGTATTTCCCGGCTGAGAACAAGGCACGTATGCTGGAACTGGTAGGTAATCTGCAGGTGGCTCTCGGGCAGAGAATAGATGAGCAGAGTTGGATGTCGGACCTGACAAAGGCTAAGGCACATGAGAAATTGTCATCGTTCATTGTGAAGATTGGCTATCCTGACAAGTGGAGAGACTACACCGACCTTGAAATAAGCACTGACGAGAGCTATTTTACCAATCTTCTCAGAGCTGCCAAGTTCGAACAGGCTTACAGCCTTTCCTTCCTTGACAAACCTGTGGATAAGGCGAAGTGGTACATGACTCCTCAGACGGTTAATGCTTATTATAACCCGTCGTCCAACGAGATTTGTTTCCCGGCAGGTATTCTGCAATATCCGTTCTTCGATATGGAGGCTGACGATGCTTTCAACTATGGCGCTATAGGTGTAGTTATAGGTCATGAGATGACCCACGGCTTCGACGACCAGGGTGCTCAGTTCGATAAGGACGGTAACCTCGTCAACTGGTGGACCGACGATGATCGTGAGCAATTTCAGGCTCGCACGAAAGTGATGGCTGAGTGTTTCAATAAGATTGAGGTTGCTCCGGGTGTGCATGCTAACGGCTACCTTACTCTCGGCGAGAATATTGCCGACCATGGCGGACTGAACATATCCTATCAGGCGTTCTGTAACGCACAGGCTGCGGCTGCCGATAAACTTGGCGTAAGCGAAGGCTTTACGCCTGCGCAGCGATTCTTCCTCGCATACGCCAACCTCTGGGCGCAAAACATACGTCCGGAGCAGGTGCTTGTGCAGACCAAGAGCGACCCGCACTCGCTCGGCGAGTGGCGCGTCAACGGAGCACTACCGCATATCAACGCATGGTATGAGGCGTGGAACGTGACGGAAGAGTCCCCTATGTACGTGGCACCGGAAGACCGTGTGGATATATGGTAAAAGTGAAAGGCATAGTGTTATATTCGTTGTTACCCTTGCGCTGCGCTCCTTCGGAGGCTGCGGAGCAGGGTACACAGCTGCTTTTCGGCGAGACGTTCGACATCTTACGAGTTGAAGGACGTTGGGCTGAACTCAGAAATGACGCTGATGGTCAGACAGGCTGGGCTGATGCGAAGATGGTGACGGAGCTGACCGGGGACGAAGAGAAGGCGTATATCGCCTTGCGTGCTGCTGCCACGGCACGAGTGTCTATACCGATGGCATTGGTGATGTCGCGCAACAGCGGCGTGACTATACCATTAGTGGCAGGCACATTGCTTACAGGATACAGAGAAGAGCAGGGGGCAGGAGTGTTCGAGGTGCTCGGAGTGACGTTTATGATTGACAAAGGCATGGTGCAGACCGAGCCGCAGAAAATGAGTCGTGAGGCACTGGAGAAGACGCTTCGTTTCTTCCTAAATGCCCCGTACTTATGGGGCGGAAAGGGGGTATTAGGCATGGACTGCTCGGGACTGACGCAAATAGTTATGTCGCTCTTTGGAGTCAGTCTCCTGCGCAACGCAAGCGAACAGGTCACGCAAGGCAGACTGATAGCCGGTGAGGAGAAAGGCACACCGCTGAAAAGAGCTTTGTCAAAGACATTGATGAACCGTGCCAAGACAGGCGACCTCGCTTTCTTCGACCACGGCGACGGGAAGATAACACATGTGGGCATTCTGCTTGACAAAGATACAATAGTACACTGCTCGGGTAGGGTGAAGGTGGAAAAACTGTCGCCGAAGGGAATAATATCCTCTGAGACCAACCTTCTCTATAAGCAAGGAGAAATAACACATACGTTGCATAGCATCAGACGCTTTGCATAGCAAAGTGTTGAAAGGCTTTGCGCGATGATACTGACGATTGAGACGGGCAGAGCCTTGTTGAGGAAAAAAAAAGGCGCAATAATGCGCCTTTAAGAAAAGAGTTCTTTGAATAACCTTTACGCTTTCACGCGCTCGCAGTAGCTGCCGTCGCGGGTGTCAATACGAATCATCTCACCTTCGTTGATGAAGAGAGGCACACGTACCTCGGCACCTGTCTCCAAGGTAGCAGGCTTGAGAGTGTTGGTGGCTGTATCACCCTTCAGACCGGGCTCAGTGTATTGAACCATCAGGTCCACCTTGGTCGGCAGCTCGGCGAAGAGAACGGTATCGGTGGAGGCATCGCTGACAACGTCAACAATAAAGCCCTCTTTCAGATACTCAACTCCGGTGATAAGGTCATGAGCGATGGGCACCTGCTCAAACGTCTCCTGGTTCATGAAGATGTAGTCATCACCCTCCTGATAGAGATACTGATACGGACGACGCTCTACACGCACATCCTCCAGCTTCTCACCGATATTGAAGCGACGCTCAAGTACGCGACCATCAACCACGTCTTTGAACTTAACGCGCATGATAGTGTTGCCTTTGCCGGGCTTAACGTGAAGAAACTCGATAACGAAATACAGACGGCCGTCCATGCGGATACATACGCCGTTTTTAATGTCTTGAGAGTTAATCATAAGTAAATATAATTGTTGATTATTAGTGTTTCCGTCTGCAAAGGTACGAAAAAGAATTGACATACACAAGTAATTTGATAATCCACAACTGATAAAACACATAATATGGCAGAATTTTTGGGAAATTTCAGTTTTATGCAGGTAGCCAGTGCATTTATTGTGCTGTTTGCTATTATTGACCCGTTCGGGTGTATTCCTATCGTCTTGAATATCGAGCATAGAGGCATAGCTGTTAAGCCGCTGAAGGTGGTGCTGATATCTTATGTTATCATGCTCAGCTTTTTCTTCGCCGGTGACTGGATACTGCAGTTTCTCGGGGTGGATATCAGGGCGTTTGCTATTGCCGGCGCAATCATCCTGTTTATAATGGCGCTGGAGATGCTGCTTGATGTAGAGATATTCAAATACACAGGGCCTGAGGGCACCGGCTCTATCATCCCGTTAGCCTTCCCGCTGTTTGCCGGACCGGGCGTCTTCACCGCTCTGCTCACTATACGTGCAGAGTATGATAACGTGAACATCCTTACGGCGGTGACGCTCAATGTGATTTTCCTATATGCTATACTGAAGAGCCTGACGCTGGTCAAGAAGACAATCGGAGAGTCAGGAATATACATTCTCCGAAAATTCTTCGGAATGATTCTTCTTGCTATATCTGTGAAGATTTTTGTTGAGAACGTGGCTCTGCTCTTCGGAATTCACATTATTTGATAAATGCGCCGGTAATAGGAAACACACCGTTAGCATCGTGTCTGTACATTGTGCACAATAATGAAAAGAATATACATCATATCCATTCTGACAGCGGTCTTTTTCTCAGGCTGCGGCAAGCGTTTTAGCGTAGAACTCAGTCTGTCAGATATCCCCTCCGATGCCGGGTACGCTTACCTTGAGAAGTCCGGACTGATTAGTAACACCATAGTTGACTCTGCCAAAGTAGGCAGTGGCCGGCTCAGGTTGCGTGCCGAGGCTCCGCAGGAGCCGGATTTCTACCGTTTGCGTTGTGGCGGTAAGACGCTTATGCTGGCTGTCGATTCAACTGAGACGATTGTCCTTAGCGGCAGTTGGAAAGATATGCTTTCTGTCATTGCAGAGGGCTCGGAGAAGACCGCTCAGTTGCAGCAACTCAGGCGCTCGCTGCGCGACAGTACAGCTGACGCACACAAGCGCCTTGCTCAAACACTTATCCTTAGAGACCCTAAATCGCAAACGGCGTACTATGCGCTCTATCAGCAGAAAGCGGGAAAAACGGTGTTCGATATTAACGACCGTGACGACAGACGGTATTTCCAAGCTGTGGCTACGTCGTGGCAGGTGTGGCATCCGGATAACGAGCGAACAAAAGCGCTGTGCGGACAAGTGATTGATGCCATCAACAAGGACAGAAGGGCGCAGAATACCGAGGCGATGAAAGCCTTTATCGACGAAAGCGAGAATAGTTTTTTGGATATTATCCTAACCGATGAGAACGGCGAGGAAAGGGCGTTGTCTGAATTGAGAGGCAAGGTTATTTTGCTCGACTTCTGCTCTATAGAGATTGATAACTACACCGACTACTTGTTCTCGCTCCGCGAACGATATAACACCTATCACTCTCGCGGTTTGGAGGTCTATCAGGTCTATCCCGACCAGAACAGACTCGTATGGGAAGACAAGGTGCGTAACCTGCCGTGGACCACAGTGCGGACAGAGAACGGGCTGGCGGACATCGTGTATAAGACGTATAATGTAGGAGTTATTCCTACTCTCTACCTTATCAACCGCAAAGGTGAGGTGGTGAAGAGGTTCAACGCCTTTGCAGGACTGAACGAAGCAATAGAGAAACAACTATAATTACTCAATACAATGAAAAACATTTCCGAAATGACAATTGGTATTGCCAACGACCATGCTGGCTATGCCTTAAAACAGAAGATTCGTCTCTTCCTTGAAGATGCAGGAGCTAAGGTTATTGACTACGGCTGCGACTCGGCTGACAGTTGCGATTATCCCGACTACGCCCACCCGCTGGGGTATGCTATTGATAAGGGTGAGATTGATTATGGAGTAGTGATATGCTCCACCGGCAATGGTATTGCCATGACTGCAAACAAACACCAATCTGTACGTGCTGCGCTCTGCTGGGAGACTACACTCGCACAACTCGCACGACAACATAACAACGCTAATGTTTTGGCGCTGCCGGCTAACTTCATTCCGGCTACAAGAGCTATTAAGATAACACACGTCTTTTTCACAACCGACTTCGAAGGCGGCAGACATGAACGACGTGTGAACAAAATCCCACTGCAGTAATCATTCTAAAGTTTTTAAAGTCTCTAAACTCTCTAAATCATGAACGTACAAGAAGAAAGTTTCTCCGGTCTGTATGACAAGCAGCGTGTTCGCCTTGTTACCCTTCGTAACCCCAACGGTATGCGTGTTCAGATAACCAACTATGGTGCTAAGATTGTCTCTCTCTACGCGCCGGACAAGGACGGACGTATGGCGGACGTGGTGCTCGGCTTCAACACTTTCGACGAATGGCACACCAAAGAGACGTATTTCAACGCTGTCATAGGCAGGGTGGCCAATCGTATCAAAGACGGACGCTTCACGCTTGATGGTAAGCAGTATCAGCTGCCTGTCAACAACGGCACTAACAGTCTGCACGGAGGCGTGGTAGGCTTCAACGAACGTGTGTGGGAGATTGTGGGACAAACGGCATTCTCCGTTTCGCTACACCTGACAGCTGCCGACGGAGAGGAAGGATACCCCGGCAAGCTGGATGTGTATGTTACCTACCGGCTGACAAAGAACAACGGACTGCAGATAATATACGAAGCCAAAACCGACAAACCAACCATCGTCGGCTTTACTAACCATGCCTATTTCAATCTCAAAGGCGAGGGCAACGGCGATGTACGCGACCACCTCTTGCAGCTCTTTGCCGACAACTATACACCATTCGACGACACCGCCTGCCCGACCGGAGAAATACTGCCGGTGGAGAATACACCTATGGACTTCCGCGAGCCGGTGCTGATAGGCGACCGCATCGATGACCCCTTCTTCGCTCCCGGAAGAGGCATCGACAACAACTGGGTGCTCAGAAAAGAAGAGGAAAAGAACAAACCCGAACTGGCAGCGGTGGTTTGCGCTGAAGGCAGGACAATGCAAGTGTGGACAACAATGCCGGGACTGCAAGTATATACCGGCAACTGGGTGGAGAAGAACATAGGCAAGGCCGGCAAGGAATACGATGTGCAAACAGCTGTGTGCCTTGAGGCGCAGAACTTCCCGGACGCACCTAACCACGCGAACTTCCCATCACCGGTACTCCGCCCGGGAGAGGTTTACTTCGAACAAACAGAATATAGATTTGTATAGTCTCATTAGATTTTCTAGTTTTCTAGTTTTCTAGTTTTCTAGTCTTCTAGTCTTCTAGTTTTCTAGTCTTTCTGGTTTTTTATACTACTATCGCTCGAAACGTTAAAATATTATCTTTGCTCTGTCTTGCGGCACTGTTGGCATGCTCGTGTTCTACTCAGAAGAACACGGCGGCGAGCCGTGCCTTTCATTCGATGAAGGTGAAGTATAATATATACCATAACGGCAACATCGCCTATCAGGAGGGTTTGCAGGCGACAGCACAAGCCCATACCGACGACTACTCTGACGTGCTGCCCCTCTACCCCGTGTCCGACCATAAGGCGGCTGAGGCTTCGAAGGCGAAGATGGAACGAACGATAGAGAAATGCCGCAAGTGCATAAAGCTGCATAGCATAAAGAAGAAACCCAAACCTAACCCGAAAAAGAGTCGCGACCCTAAGTACAAAGCCTGGCTTCAGCAGGAGGAGTTCAACCCGTCAATGCCGCTGGCTTGGCTACGCCTCGGACAGGCGGAGTTTCAGCAGGGCGATTTCCTCGGCTCGGTTTCTACCTTCGCATATATCCAACGTCATTTCAACTACGACAAAGACCTTATTGCGCAATGTCAGCTCTGGCAGGTGCGTGCCTATGCGGAGATGGGATGGCTATATGAGGCGGAGGACCTGCTGCTGAAGGTGCATATCGATGAACTAAGCCGTAAGCATGCCTCGCTCTATTCGGCGGTGGCGGCAGACCTCTATCTAAAACAAAAACGATATAACGAGGCGATTCCGCAAATCAAGTTAGCCAAGCACGACGAACCGAGAAAGACAACACGTCCGCGCTTTGAGTATGTGCTCGGACAATTGTATGAGTTGGCAGGAAACAGAGACGAGGCGTTAGGTGCGTATAAGCGTGTGCTGAAGCTGACGCCGGAGTGGACGATGGACTTCAATGCTCGTCTGCGCATAACACAACTGCAGAAGAACGCTAATGTTGCACTCAAGGACCTGGACAAGATGATTGGGCGGGATAAGTATAAAGACTACCTCGACCAGCTATACGGTGCAAAGGGTAACATCTACCTGCAGCATGGTGACACCGCCGCCGCCCTTGAGCAGTTCGCCCTTGCGGCGGAGAAGAGTACACGCAACGGTGCCGAGAAAGCTGCTATACTGGTGAAGGCAGGCGACATCTGTTTCGACGGACAGAACTACGCTCAGGCGCAGCCTTACTACGCCGAGGCCACTACACTCCTTTCCGCCGAGACCGATGAGTATCAGCGGGTGAAGAAACGCTCCGAGGTGCTTGACGAACTGGTGATGCATATCACTACCGTAACGCTGCAAGACTCGCTGCAACGGCTGTCCACTCTCTCAGAGGAGGAACAGATGCGAGTGGCGGAGAAGATAATTGCAGACCTTATTGAGCAGGAGCGACAGGACTCGATAGCGGCGGCACAACGCGAGCGCGAAGCAATGAACGACGCCGGACCACGAAGCGTCAATACTGCTAATATGCTCGGAGGAGCAGGCGGCTCAACAGAGTGGTACTTCTACAACGCTAACCTCATTAAGCAAGGCAAGCAGGCGTTCAGGCAGAGATGGGGTACACGACAGTTGGAGGATAACTGGCGACGAATGATAAAAAGCGCTGCGGTGACCGAAGAACCGGAACCGGACAACGCCGACGAACAACCGGAAGAGAGGTATGATGAGGATGGTAATCTGATAACAGACGAGTCGGCTTCACAGCCTGCAGCACCGGCTGTGGTGACCGATAACAAGGACCCGCAGTTCTATCTGCAGCAGATACCTCGCACACCTGAACAACTGCAACAGTCGGACACACTCATTGCCGACGCGTTGTATAACGAGGTGCTTATCTATCAGGACAAGTTAGAAGACGACACCCTTGCTATGCAGGTGTTTGCAGAGCTGGAACGCCGGTTCCCGCATGATAAGCGACTCCTGGAACTCTACTACATGACCTACCTGCAGGCACTCAAGCGCGGCGATGACGCTGCCGCCTCTGTTGCCCGCACGCGAATCATCACCGACTACCCTGACAGCCGCTATGCCAAGGTGGTTAGCGACCCTGACTACTTCGCACGTCTGCAGGCATCGCAGGCTGAGGTGGATACACTGTATGAACGCACGTGGGGCGACTATAAGCAGGGTAGGTATGCCGAGGTCAAACATGCTGCGGCTGTGGCACAAGAGCAGCACCCGCTCTCACCACTCGTACCACGTTTCCTCTTCCTTAAGGCGGTGGCTGTGGCAAAAACCGACGGCAAGGACGCTTTTGCCGACGCACTGCGCGACCTCGTCAGTCAGTACCCGGAGAGCGAGATGAGCTCTATGGCGAAGGATATGCTCTCGATGATGAACCAAGGAATGGAGAACCAACGGGGAGGCGCTACTACCTCTTTAGCGGAGAAACGCGAACAGCAACTCGAACAAGAGCAACAAGAGCTGGCAGAGCAAACAGAACAGGTGCCGGAGGAGAACAGTGTGGTCATCACCATGCCTGCCGAAGCTGATAACAACGGACTGAACAGACTGCTATATGAGGTGGCACTATTCAACTTCTCGCAGTTCATGATAAAAGACTTCGACCTCGAACCGGTGCCGGCATGGCAGAGCGGACGCTCCGCACTGAAGGTGACGGGCTTCGACTCACCTGACGAGACAGAGTGGTACAAGGGCTTGCTGCGTAACAACAACGACCTGATGCTAACCCTTACCACCCTCGGCGCCACAATAGAATAAAAATAATCCCGAATTTTTTTTAATCGACTAAAATCAACACAATGCTTAAAATATTTCTTTTCTTGTATCAGTGGCTTATAGCCTTTCCTATTCTCTTGTTCATGACGGCATTCACAGCAATCTTCACCGTTTGCACAATGCCTTGGAAGAACAGTGAGCCGGTGCATAAGGTGCAGCAGCTGTGGTCGCGACTATTCTTCTGGCTGTTCTTTATGAATGCAGAGGTGGAGGGCGAGGAGAACCTTGTGCCGGGGCAGAGCTATGTGTTCGTCTCTAACCACCAGTCGCTTTTCGACGTGTGGCTTATCTACGGTTGGCTGCCCGTTATCTTCAAGTGGATAATGAAAGCCGAGCTTCGTAAAGTGCCGTTCATCGGGTTCGGGTGCGCTGCCGCAGGGCATATCTTCATCGAACGCACCCACCTCAAGCAGGCCAAGCACAGCATTGAGAAAGCCAAACAGACGCTTACAGGCGGCGTCAGTGTCGTGGTGTTCCCCGAGGGCACACGCTCGGCTGACGGTAAGGTGCAGGAGTTCAAAGCCGGCGCTTTTCAGGTGGCTTTAGACCTCGACCTACCTGTGGTACCGCTCACTCTCATCGGACCATATAACGTGCTCCCACGCAACGCCGCACTCGTCCGTCCCGCACAGCGCGTGAAGCTCGTCATCGGTAAACCCGTGGACATAACGCCGTATATAGCACCTGACGATGCTGACAGACAGACGAAGAAAGAGATGCAGCACCAAGCGATGGAGCTGCTGAGGTCTGAGATAATAACAACTATGGAGAGAGAAGACAGGCTGATGTCATAATGTACTGTTTTTCTGATATTATGATATCCTAATCCGGCAAAACGACACAAAATATAGCAAGTGTCAATCTTTACACAAAAATTGTCAATTTTTTTACACATGTGCGCAAAAATTTCGTTAATTTTGCGCACATGTTGTTATGACAACATGTCAGTTAAGCTAATATAAAACACCTTGATACCATGAAAACTAGATTTACTAACTTATTTTGTTTTGTAAAGGGTGCGAATACCCCCCCCGTTGAGGCTGCTCACACTTCGCAAATTTTTCCCGACGAATATATTTTTGCATTCAGACGCTTCCGTATAGCAACTCGCGGCATGCTACACTATGCCGCCATACTCTTGATGCTCCTTACCCTCGGCATCGGGGAGATGAGGGGAGCAACTGCGTCTTTAACGGCATTACCAACAGGAACAACATCATTGGCAAGTTATAGCGGTTGGTCATCAAATGAAAAAACAAGGAATAAAGTTATCTATGATGACAATAATTATTTTATGATGTGGTCAAATGGCAATGATTTAACAATTGATGCAACCGGATTTAAAATAGGTAACTCATCAAAGAAAAGTGCTTTCGTTTTTAAAGTATCAGCAGTGTCAGATATTTCCGTAGGAGTGGCCCGAAATGGTTCGGATATGGATGTTTCGCTATGTTATATGGGAACATCTATGGATGTTTTGACAGATCCCAATAGTGATGCCTCTGGTGGAGGTACAGAATGTGACAAGCTCTCTCTTTCTTCTAGTACAACGAGTGGAACCTTAACAAAATCTTTAGGAGCGGCAGGATATTATAAAGTATTTGGTACATTGCGTTTCTATGCAACGTCTATTACCGTTTCGGCTCCTTCTTGCGCTGCACCAACGGCTTTCAGCACAACATCTGTGACAAGCACATCTGCTACATTGAGTATTACAGACGGCACCAATGTTGGAACGTATGACATATACTACAACACTGCCAGCACTGCTCCTACTTCAGGAACAACACCTACGATAACAGTCACTACAAAGACTCCTACTATCACAGGTCTGACAGAAGGAACAACATATTACTGCTGGGTACGCAGCAACTGCGGCTCATCAAGCAAGAGTTCATGGGTGGCATTATCAGGTAGCACTTTTGCCACCAACAAACTAATCTATCTTAAGAACTCAATGGGTTGGAGCAATGCATACGTAACCTTGTTAGGCACAAGTTCATATTGGGACGACACGGACGGCTCCGGCTCGTATGGAAAGACAACATACACTATGAGTTATGATAGCGACAAGAAACTTTTCTATGTGGAGGTACCTGCTGCATCAAATGATACGTATTTGGCTTTTACTAAAGACAAGCAAGAGAGTTACGGAAACTTCTATAACACAGAAGCAATATATGTAAACGGCGGATATTCGTTTGGTAAAGTGGTTTGGGTAAGCACAAGTACAACATTCACGAAGAATGGTACCAAGTATTATCAAAATACCGATTTAACAGGAGTTGAAAAAGAAGACTATAGCGCGGATGTGTATTTGGTTGGCTCTCATAACAGTTGGACAAAGAACGATGCTGCCAAGTTCACTTCCGGAACGCCCTTTACCAAGACGGTCAGCCTGACAGCGGGAACAGTATATACATTCAAAGTGGTTGATAATGCATGGTTTGGTATTGACAACACTTGGCTTATGGATGACAAGTCGGGACTGATGTTCTCGCAATCAGACGGCAATATAAACCTTTTGGCATCTATTACAGGAGATTATACTTTCACTTACAATCGTAGCACCCATGCGGTAGCGGTAACCTATCCGACACACACGCATCCGTGTTCCGGATATGTATATATCATCAAATACGATTGGGGAGGGGCATACTTGCATACATGGTACGACGGAGATCATCCTATGACCTCATGGGGAAGCGATTTGCAGTTGAGCTATTATGAAGAAATATGCGGTACGGACTACTGGTGTATTCCCGTACTGAGTTATTATGCAAATTTCATTGTAAAAGATAATGCCGGCGATCCAAGTAATACAACAAACGACCAGTCGTTCAGCAGTAACGGTGGCAAAAACATGTACCATGACGGTTCTTCGTGGGGCTGGCATAGTTTTGCCACGTATTCTATTACTTTTGCGGGCAATGGAAGTGACGGTGGCTCCATGACCAATGTAAACGGCATCTGTCCGAGCGGAAGTCATACCTTGGCGGCAAACGGTTTCACAAAGACCGGCTATACGTTCTCTAACTGGAAAACCAATGTAGCAGTTACCGCCAATAGCACATCTGTCGCAGCAAATGGAGTTGTGCCTGATGAGGCTGCTTTGTCAAGCATTGGTAGCGACATTACCCTTACGGCACAATGGAGTCAGATAATGGTGAGCAGTATATCACTTAATAAGTCATCTACGACATTGAGCGTTGGGGGAACGGAGACGCTTGTTCCTACCATATCGCCCGCCACGGCCTTGGATAAGACTGTTACATGGGAGAGTGATGATGAAGACGTGGCAACCGTTGATGAAGATGGCGTTGTGACTGCTGTGGGACAAGGAACATGTACCATCACTGCTACAGCGCATGACGGCAGCGGCGAGGAAGCTACATGTGAGGTCACTGTCAGCGGTTTCTCTGTAACATACAACGGCAACGGACGCACAGGAGGCACCGCTGTGCCGGGTGACGCGACAGCGTACGACCCCGGAGATGAGGTGACTGTGAAAGCGGGAACAGGCATGACAAAGACGGGATACACCTTCCTCGGTTGGAGTGATGGCACAACATTGTACCGTGACGGTCAGAAGTTCAACATCACCGCCAACACAACTCTCACGGCACAGTGGGACGGAACAGGAAGCAGTGTGACACTAACACATTTTGGAAAACAATTTAAGACATCTGACCCACGTCGCGGTTATGCTTATGTAGGAAGCACTTCAGGAACTAAATATATTATTGAATCCAATAGCAGTGATGTTAAAAATAGTGATAGTGATTCTTCTGCTATTGTGCTTCCATATAGTAATAAATTTATGAAAGTATTAGGTCCCGGTGCAACAACCAATATTGCAGACTCATTATTCTCTAATGTAACTCAGATTTCATTCAAATGGAAATACGTTGCTTCTACGACAACTTATACCACAGGAATTGATGTGTATGTTGGTAATACCAAAGTAGAAACAAAGAGTCTTACCGGCAACAAAAATGATTCTTATGCGACTGCAACGGTTAGTAATATAGCTTCTAAAAGCGGAACCGTCAAGTTTGTTAATACAGGAACATCCTCTTCAAATCAAAAATTCTGGTTTGACGACATCACCATCACCTGCGGCACTCCTTCCTCTGCCAAGGCTGTTACTTTTGACAAGGGAGGTCAGAGTGGTGCGACCGGGATGCCGTCGAACTTCTCCGTGCCGAGCGGAAGCAAAATTCTTGAGCCAAGCGAGACACCAACCGTGTCGAACTACACCTTCGGTGGTTGGGTAACAACTTCCGGCGGTTCAACTCCGTTTGACTTCAGTGCAACCATTACCTCCGACAAAACCATTTACGCCAAATGGAATGCCAAGACCGCACCTACTACATCCTACACCTTCACCGTCGGCGGTGTGAGTTACGGCTGTGACGAAGGTTCCGGCGTTACCTGTACGTTGAGCGGCAGTCAGTCCGGCTGGAGCTACCAGTTATATAAAAACGGCGCGGCTTCAGGTGATGCAAAAGCCGGCACGAGTTCAGCTTTGACATGGACAGGACTTACTGCCGGCACTTATACGGTGAAGACCGTTGAGACCTCAACACAGGCTACAGCACAGATAGGTTCGGCTGTCACCGTTTATGACGCAACAATTATCACAACCAACCTCGGTACGTCGAAATCGGTTAATGCCAATGCCGCAAACACATATTCCATCGCTGCTACGGGCGCAGGATTAACATATCAATGGTTCACCTGCAATAGTACCGGCGGTGACAAAGTGGCTATCAGCGGCGAGAAAGCGGCTTCGATGAGTCACACATTCACTAACGGCGATGCGCCGACAAAATATATCTGCTGCGTGGTGACCGGCGACTGCGGTGACCCCGTCACATCCAACATCATGACCGTGACCGTTACTCCTACATATACGCTCACCGTTAATATGAACGGCGGCAGTGCGGTGGCTGGTCTTTCCACGGGTTACAAGGCTGCAGGCAGCTTTGTGCTTCCGGGCACTATACCGACGAAGAGCGGATATGTGTTCATGGGTTATCTGTTCAGCACCAACAGCACCGTCTATCAACCCGGTGCCACGGTTACCATGCCGGCGGCTAACGCTACCCTGACCGCACAATGGGAAACGGCTTGTGCAACTGTAACTGATGCAAAAAAAGGTACATGGCCGGGAAGCGACCCCACAACAGGAACAGAAATAACAAGCAGTATGATTAATGGCACAATAACAGGAGCCACTGTCAAAACAACAGGTAGTGCTGCTTTAGGATGTAACGCAAACTATGGATTAGTGTTTGATGCGGATAATACCAAAGAAATAACCATTATACTTACCGGTGGTGTGTTTGAGGCAGGAACGGTTATTGAAATAGGTGCTTGTGGTACTGACAATACAAGTAGTCACACTTGCGGATTCACCATAAGCGGCAAAGCCCCGACACCCGCCACAACGACAAGTTCTGAAAAAGGCAATGCGTTTACACAACGCTATGTGGTTACAACCGGTGACGGAATAGACGGAGGTAGCAGTATTGTCCTTAAGCGCAAATCCGGTACAGCAAAGGTTTATTTCAAATCTCTTACCGTTGCCGGTTGCTTGAGTTGCACACCTGTATCACCGACGTTGAATTATAGTGCCACAACGCTGTACGCTAACGGCGGTGTACCAAATACGGCTACTCCTACGCTTGACAAAGACGGCAGCACAAGCACACCAGTCTGGTCATCCAGCAACACCAATGTCGTCACCGTCAACTCCACAACAGGCGTCATCACCGCCGTAGGCGCAGGTACTGCCACCATCTCTGCCACCTTGGATTATGACGGCACGCACTGTGGCGCCGTAGCCACATCAAGTACCATCACCGTGCCGGCACTTGTGACACAAACGATAAATCTTGCTAATAGTGAAACAGCGGTTGCGTGGGGAACACCGCCGAATATGACCTTCCTGCCGAGCGACAAGGGAATGACACAAGGAGCTGTTATTGCTAAAGGTACGTTTACATTCGATGAGACTGAAACAATTAGCAAGGCGAATGGCGGGCGTTATATGACAGCATCCTTTACCGGTACAGAATCGTCAAAAGGCAAATATCTGACCATGTCATTCTCCAACACTAATCACAAAGTGAAGATAGGAAGCGTGATAGTACCATTCCAGCCTATCAGCAATGACGGCAAGGCTCAAGTGGAGATTTACGAGGGCAGTACGCTGAGAATGACTTCTACAGAAGTAACAGGTATCAAGCAAGGTAAGATTACCGACGTGCGTTTCTCCTTCCCGACGGAATATACCTTTGCCAAGGGTTCGACTATCAACGTACGTATTTACTTCTACGGTCAGACTAACGGTTTCCGTCTCGCCAGTCCTATCCTTGTCAGCGGCGGTGTACAACAGTGGACACTGACCTACGATGCCAACGACGGCACAGGTGCACCGGCTTCGGAGAGCCGTTATTACAACGACAACAGCGCTCTATCTGCCACGACACCTACACGCGAAGGCTTCTCCTTCGCCGGATGGCAGGTAAATGGCGAAGGTACCGTCTATGCCGCGTCGAGTACATCATACGCCATGGCAGCAAGTGACGTGACAATGGTTGCCAAATGGTTATGCTCCGTGACCTACCACTCGGCAACGGAGGACGACCATGTGGTGGAGAATGTTGCTCCCGGCGGCAGCGTGGAAGCTTACACGCCGGCGGCATGCGCGGGCAAAACCTTCGTCGGCTGGACCGACGCAGAGGTGACCTCTTTGCTGCAGATCGACCCGACAACCAACGCCACAGGCGCCATAGCTTCCGTGACGGGCAACACCGAACTCTATGCCGTGTTCGCCTCGCAGAACGGAGCCGTGATGAACTACGACTTCAACAGCTACACCACAAGCACCGACTACACCAAGAACAACACCTACGGGATATGGAATGTGGAGAGAGGTGCGGTGTCCGCTGAGGAGGCAGTAACAAGCAAGATGGGTAGCAATGCACTTGCAATGCAGATGAGTTCTTCTGCAGCAACTATACTGAAATCAAGCAGAATAATAAAGAACTTCAAAGGCATTAGTTGCCAACTTGCCACTACTGACAACAACGCATACTTCAAAATACAATATTCCACCAATGGTACAGATTGGACGGATATTGTAGCGCGGAAAAATCATGATACTTTCCGTACAAAAACAACAGAAGGAGGCACTATAGCCACAGCGACAGACGCATACGTGCGTGTAAGAGGTGACGGCAACGGCAGTTACAAAATCTATATCGATGACATAGTCATCACCACCTCGCCGGATTCGTATGCACTCAGCGACTACTCCACAACATGCGACAAGGCCTCAACACCGTCGCTCACATGGCGCGGCATACAGGATTATGCTGGCAACACCGACGGTCTCATCACCAAGACCGCAGGCGCCGACATGGGTGCGTCCGTGGCGACGGGCACAGTGCTTACCCTGCCTACTCTGGTGAAAGACTCCGTTTTCTCTCACTGGAAAGCCACCATCAATGGTGTAGAACTGAGCGATGAGTATGCCGCCGGTGAGCCGTTCCTCGTTAACCACGATGTCACCCTCACTGCCCACTGGACACCATACGCCGAGTCGGGAGCGATACTCGACATCGTTGATTGGCAAAATAACAATATCGTTGTCAACGCCAACGGCTACAGTTCTTCTACTACACCTCTGCCGCTGCGAGGAGGTTATACGCAAAGTGAATTGGGTACAAGCGATAGAAATGCCGACCGCACGCTGACCGTCTATGCCGGCAAGAAACAGCCTAACATGATGGCACTCATCGCTGCTGACGGTGCGTCTGCCGGACAACGGTACTACCGTGTGCCGTATCAGATAGACGAGCCGACTAACAGCTCCGACCTCAGTCCTGCACCGATAGCTGCAAGCGTCATCCGCGTGCATGCCGGCGGCGAACTAACCATCGATGCCGACCTCAGCGTCAGCGCCGTGTATGTGGACCCGGGCGCTAAGCTTGTGATATCAAGCGGCAAGACTCTCACTGTTAGCGACAAGTTCGTTCTCCGCACCGCTCCGTTCGCTTCGGCAGAGTTCGAGAACAACGGTACGCTGACCTTGAGCGGCAGTGCCAAGGTTTACTACACCCGCGTGGTGAGCAACAAGACCG
>JAFSTO010000064.1 GCA_017450435.1 Paludibacteraceae bacterium | reverse complement strand
GCAATGGATGAAATTGGTACATTTACTAAAGATGGAGAAACATATAAGATATTATCAACTAGAGTTAAAGTTTCAGGTATAGTTGTACAGTAAATAAAAAATATAAGTTTGGAACGCTCCAAATGACGCGGTGCTTAAAACAATTAAGTTGAAAGCAACAAATGATGGCGTCAGCTCAAGCAAAGCCTGCAAGTTAGCTCATTAGGCTTGTGCGTTCTTTGACATACTGAGACATACGGATATATTCCAGAGGAACTTCTGTTTTCAGCCCTTTTTTGCAGATTTCGTGCGAAAGTGGGCGGGATATTCAAAAAATGTAGTATCTTTGCACTGCTGAAACATAAAAAAGAATAGGATTCATGGAAGAAAGAAAATTCAAGAACAGAACAGAAAGAGCTGAATGGCTCGAAGCACAGAGAGGCTGGAAACCGCTCACAGAAGAAGAGAAAGCAATCCTCGACGATGCCGTAAGGCTTGTTACGAATCTTGATTCAAAGCCACGGTATGCGGTATCTTATTGACACGCACATCTTCATCTGGTACGCCAAGGAACGTGACAGACTATCCCACGATATACTTGCTATCTTGGAAGATTACGACAATCAGATTTACCTGAGTGCCGAGTCGCTCAGAGAGTTTGTATTGTTGTGGAATAATAAACCCATCATTCGACGATGGTGGAAGACACCTGAGGATATGATACGTGACGTGGAAGAGCATTACTTTCAAATTCTCTACCTCCACAAGGAGCACTATGAGCGTTATGCACGCCTCGAAATCAACGAGGCGCAGAAGCATTATGACCCAAGCGACCACCTCATTATCTCACATGCCCTCTGCAACGGCATACCGCTCATTAGCGATGATGATAAGTTCCCATTCTACCGGGGACAGGGACTGGAGCTGATAGAGAACTGAGACATTTCCTCCGAAAAGAACATATCCGCCGCCGAGACATCCGAAAGATGTTCCGGCGGCTTCCGTTTTGTCGCAGCATGAAGCATAATCTCCAAACAACAAGAAATAGCAATAACAACAAAGCAATGAAAAGAAGACTACTAAGCACGATGATGGCATTGGCGGCGATAGCTACCTGCGCCATTGCCCAGACGCTCTCGGTACAACCGATTGAGGCGCAGACGGGCGAACAGACAGAGGTGGTCGTGAGCCTCACGGGTGCAACGGCCATGACCGCCCTGCAATTCAACTTGACACTGCCCGACGGGGTGACGGTGAATGCCAATGGTGCCACGCTCGGCGCGGCCACCGACGGCCACACGCTCAGCGTGCAGACGCTTGACGGGGGCGACCTGCTCTTCATCCTCTACAGTATGGAGCTGAAGACATTTAAGGACGGCGAGCTGCTGCGCATCCCCGTGACGGCAAGCAGCGAGGCTATCGCGGCAGCGGGAAAACTCTACACCGTGCGCATGGCCACGGCAGAGGCTGTGAGCCACGCTTGCGGGGATGCCACGTTCACGGTGACGGTGGAAGAAGCACCGACTAAGATATACATTGAAACAGACCTCACCACACAGTTTGCAGCCCTGACCCAAAACACCAATTGGAAGACAGGCGCGGGCGGTACGGCAGACTATACCGCCACACAGTTCTGTCCGATGGTGAAGCCCAACGGACTGCCGGAAGT
>JAFSTO010000063.1 GCA_017450435.1 Paludibacteraceae bacterium | reverse complement strand
GATTGACGGTGGTGTTCTGTACATGCACACGGATACTACTGACCGCTTCTACCCGCGCGGCATTCTTCATCCGCGACATAGCAGCCTCCACACTCTCCCCGTTTTGCCGCTGCCCCTCGGCAAAGCCGACAAAATACTGCCCGTGCGGATACTCCAATGCCCGCATTTCGGAATCCACCCACCCCGGTACCTGTGCCCCTGCCGTCAGCGAAAGTGCTGAAAGCAAAATGATTAATAGTTTTTTCATCTATATATTATCTTTTAGTTTTCATTGAAGAACAGAAATCTTCGAATTCACGATCCGGCAAACCTACCAATATCTGTTCTTTGGCGGTACACGACCGCTCATTTTATCTGCCAGCGCAGATAGGTGGCAAATCTGTTTATTGCATGACATCCGTCCCTGCGATAAGCTCCGGAGGAGTACTACGCGGAAGCCGAGGTTGTTGTTGCGGTTGCCGGGCGAGTTGTTGTTACGATTCGCTACGCGGCAGTTAGATGCGTTGTTGTTCCAGCTACCTCCCCGATTCACGCGGTTTGAACCCGACGACTTGTCACCTTGTTTAGTATTTGTTTTCTGTATCGCTTTGTATAACCATGTTGGACAAAGGCGAACAATGGCAATAAATGCGCTTGTGTTTCTTGTTCCGACTGGCTGTTATGCGCATGTACCCGTAAAGCAGCCTTGTATTTCTGTTTAAAGCGTTTCTTGCTCCGCTGGGTCAGTCCTATTTTATGCTTGCTGAGCCGATAACCTAAAAAAGATACCGGTATTTCTGTTTTTTGAATGACTGGCGGCTTTAATGTCAATAATAATCGTGTCTCTGCTGCTTGCTGATAAGCAACGACTTTTTCTTTCAGCCTTTCATAATCATTGTGGAACATCAATATATCATCCATATAGCGCACGTATATCGGTATAGACAACTCTTCTTTTGCATAATGGTCTATAGGCGACAAATAATAGTTGGCAAAATACTGGCTTGTCAGATTTCCGATTGGTACCCCTTTCCCCAGTTCTACGTGGTATGATTGTATAATCTGCTGTAATACATGTAATAACCGTTGGTCTTTGAATAGCCTGCCTAATAGGGCTGTCAATATAGTATGGTCTATATGGTCAAAATATTTCCGCACGTCCAGTTTTGCCACATACGCATATTTATTAACTGCTTTGAATGCAGTATCCAGTGCTTTATACGTACCCTTGTTTGTTCTGTTCGCATAAGTCGTTTCTATGAAATGCCGTTCAAAAATAGGAGCACAGACATTCATCAAGGCATGGTGCAGCACACGTTCCCTGAAGGCGGCAGCGCACACCGTCCGTTCTTTAGGGTCATATATTTTGAACAAATGATAATTGCCCACATTCACCTTTCCCTCTATGAGTTCAGCACGAAGTTGTAGCAGATTGGTATCCAATTCTTTACGATAGGCTTCCACTTCTTTCTTGGCTCTTTTCCCCCGCTGGGCTTTGAAAAAAGCCAGACGCAGATTATCCATGTCTGCTATCTGTTCTGTCAAATACCCAACCCGCTTCATGTTTCTGTTTCTTTCTTTGCGTTCATATAAGATTCGCACAAGGATTTCCCGTATTTTTCTGCACGCTTGGCTCCTATACCCGGTATGGTTTGAATCATCACCATGTCAATGGTTTCTAATTTGGCTATTTCCGCCAACTCGCTGTCCGTAAATACTGCATACGCCGGCACTGCTTCTTGCTCTGCTAATTGCTTGCGGATGGATCGAAGCTGCGAGAACACAGCAAACGTCTTTTCGTCCAGCACTTCTTTGTAATCCACTTTGGTTGCTTTGGTGCCGCCGGAATAAGTATTTCCGCCTATTGTCTGCGGCAGATAGCTTACACAAAATGTCCAGAATGCTTGTGCCCCTTGTGTGCTCAACTGTTTGTCAACCGTCAGTATTTTTTGCGCACGCAAGAAAGCATTCAGTTCATTGACCGCATTCTCATTGTCAAATATTGGTATCGTAAATATCTTTACCTGCATAATTTTCGTTTTTATGCACCTTCCCGACAGACTGCGGCAACTCCGTTATGCCGCTGTCCGTCGTGTTGGTGCTCTTTTCGCAGGGACGCTCCGCAATAAACTCACGGGAGGAGTACTACGCGGAAGCCGAGGTTGAAGTAGCGGGCGCCGGGCGAGCTGTAATTACGATCCGCAACGCGGCAGAGAGATGCGAAGTTGCACCAGCTACCTCCCCGATTCACGCGGTTCGAACCCGACGACGGACCTACAGGGTTATTGGTATCATAACTGGCGTAACTGCTGCTATACCAGTCTTTGCACCACTCCCATACATTACCGCTCATATCATAGATGCCCAATGCATTGGCGCGTTTCGTACCACAAGGATGAGTACTACTGCCACTGTTATCACTATACCAAGCTACCACATCAATCATGTTACTGCCTGCGTATTTGGTGCCGTCTGCTTTCTTACCGCCACGTGCTGCATACTCCCATTGCGCCTCGGTCGGCAGGGTATAGGTCTTTCCTGTCTTGTTACTCAACAAACGACAGAACTCCATCGCCTCCTCCCAACTGACATAATACATCGGGTAATCCGGTCCTACACCAGCCATAGACCAACTTGAATTTGCCTTGTTTCTCTGAGTATAAACATTAGTTCCTACGACTTTCTCCCATTGCGACTGGGTCACCTCAAGCATGCCGATATAGAACCCATCGACCGTCACACGCCGCACATTCTGCTCGTCGCTTTCACAACTGCCTTGCTCGGAAGTACAACCCATCATAAACTCGCCGCCTTCGACCCAAATCATCTTCATATTGATACCCAATGCGTCCTCGGTAAAGTCTTGGTTACTTCCATATCCTCCGCCATAACTCCCGCTTTTGGATGAAGAATAAGAATAACTGGAGGATGACGACGAGCGTTTTCCTAATAACTTCTGCGCCAAAGTGACGCAAGCCGCCTGCATTTTCTCCGGGTCTTTTCCCGCCCATGCAGGAGGAGCGGAGTTTGCCACACCGCCGGTCTCTACGTCCAATACTTTGGCAGTGATGATGATGTTCTGCGCATCATACAAAGCTGCCTCGGCTATCAGCACATACTGCGCACCGGTCATCTCGCCAAGTTTCTTGATTTGCGCATCACTCACCATACCGGTTCGCTGGAAGTTCTGCTCGCCCATGATGGATGCCATATCCACGCGGTCATAACCTTCATAACCGGGCGTGTTGCTGATGGCGTACGTCAGACTCATGCGCACTTGCAGTTTGATGCCGTACGGCACATCGCCCACTTTGTCAACTGTTTCAAGGATGGCTACTTTCTTGGTTTCTTGTGCCACCGCCGTCAGTGAGAGGGCTGAAAGCAAAACAATGAATAATTTTTTCATATTCTTTTCTATATAAACAATGTCCGTTTCTCCGGCATAGCATGCCGGTGTCCTTCTCTCCCCCTTACAGAGGGGGCTCGGGGACTTTAGTGCCGGGGGAGGTATCAGCCCCCTCGGCGCAATTTGCCGGTGTGGCTTACTCTTGTGCCGCCTCAATGGCGTTGTTCAGCACTTCCTCCGACTGGTTCTTGAAGTTCTCGTCAAACTCCTGCTTGAACTGGTTGTAGCTGGCATCCACACTCAGTTCCGGGTCCTGCTGCAGCTTCTTGTAGATAGCGGAAAGCAGTATATCCTCGTTC
>JAFSTO010000062.1 GCA_017450435.1 Paludibacteraceae bacterium | reverse complement strand
CGGATGAGTATATTATGAAGGTGCAGAAAAAACTCAACCTCAGACCAAGAGAAAAATTGAACTTTAATACTCCTAAGCAGTGTTTCTTTGAACATTTTTTATAACTCTGAACAAAATTGCATTTGTTGTTGGACAGTACACAAACAACGTCGGTAAACAATATTATAAAGAATTTGTTTAATTTGTTTGTCAGACTCGAAAAAAAACATTACCTTTGCAGTCGCAATGGTTCCGTAGCTTAGCTGAATAGAGCGTCAGATTCCGGTTCTGAAGGTCGTGGGTTTGAATCCCACCGGGATCACAAACTAAGAGATGAGAGAAGTGAGAGCGCCCCATATTAGGAGATAATATGGCGAAATATGTTGGAAGACGGTAAAAAAATACCGTCTTTATCATGGGCGGACTGCGATGCACCGATATGGGTAAAGAAGGTAATTGTGGTGGCAAAGCGGCTGGCGCTTACCGTCTCTCGAATGGACAAATTATTGAGAGACGGTAAAAAATACCATCTCTACATTTGGGCGTAACAAGGTCGGTGGAAGCAATTCACCATTAAGCGAAACGTCACCATTAAGCGAAACGTCACCATTCAAAAAAATCATGCTTGAGTTCATTCTAATCACGATAGCGGGCGAAGACAAGCCCGGCATCACCTCCTCAATAACAGAGGTTCTTGGTCGTTACAACGCGACGGTGTTGGACATTGGTCAGTCTAATCTGCATCATCAGCTTAACTTAGGTTTATTGATACGTGTGGACGACATCAGTCGTTCGGGAGACATGTTGAAAGAAGTGCTATTCTGCGCATCGGAGCAGCACATGAACGTTCGTTTCACTCCCCTTTCGGAGGACGAATACACGGCATGGGTAGGTCGCCAAGGTCGTGGCAGATATGTGATTACACTATTGGGCAGAGAACTGAACGCCCGTCAGATATCGCTGGTGACATCAGTGTTGTCGTCACGCCGATTGAACATCGACTCGATACAGCGTTTGAGCGGTCGTCCTGACCTGCAGCAGCCTTCGGAACAACGCCATGCTTGTGTGGAGTTTGCCGTAAGAGGCGACATCCCTGACAAAGAGGCCCTTCAGCATGAGTTGTTTAACATTGCCCAACAAGAGGGAGTAGATATATCGTTCCAGCAGGACGACATTTTCCGTCGTAACCGCCGCCTGATATGCGTTGACCTTGACTCAACACTAATACAGACAGAGGTTATTGACGAACTGGCAGAACGAGCAGGTGTGGGCGCCGAAGTACGCGCTATCACCTTGTCGGCGATGCGCGGAGAGATAGACTTCAAGGAATCGTTCACTCGCCGCGTGGCACTACTCAAAGGTCTGCCCGTAAGCGCAAAGGATGATGTGATAGAACATTTGCCGATAACGGAAGGAGCCGACCGCCTGTTCTCTGTCTTGAAACAATGCGGGTTTAAGATAGCTATACTCTCCGGCGGTTTCACCTTCGTTGCACAATACCTGCAGAAGCGCTTTGACATTGACTACGTCTATGCCAACACTCTTGAAGATGCAGATGGTGTATTGACCGGCCGATATGTGGGCGACATCGTTGACGGCAACAGAAAAGCCGACCTTCTGGAACTGATTGCCCAAGCTGAGAAGATTGACCTAAGACAAGTGATAGCCGTTGGCGACGGTGCTAACGACCTGAAGATGCTCAATAAAGCAGGTTTAGGCATTGCCTTTCACGCCAAACCAAAGGTGAAAGAAGGTGCTAAGCAGTCTATCTCGACCGTGGGATTAGACGGTATATTGTATTTCCTCGGCTTCCGCGATGTACAACTTAGTTGATGAATCCAACACCTCTGAACGTTGGAGTTTTTTCAATTTTGAGAGACGGTGAAAAACACCGTCTCTAACCATGGGCGAAACAAGGTCAGAACACGTGGGCGAAACAAGGTCAGGAGACTTGGGCTGTCCCACTTCCCACAACACAGCGGTCTCACTTTATGATGCGGCGCTTCTTTCCTCCTGTAATCATCACCCCGTTGTATTCCCCGTTTACTTTTCTTCCAAGCACATCGTAACATTCCTCATCGTGTCTGTCGTCCGGTGTGATTGTTAGTGCGTTGCCATCAGCCGGTAGCGTACCGTCATAGTTAAGGGTAAGGCTATGCAGTTTGGGTTGCCCCCACTCCATCGCGTTACTGACACGCAAGCGATAGACACCGACAGGCAGTGAGGACAAGTTCCATTTCTCGTCATAGGTCTTGCTGCCGTTGTCCCATGACGCCGCCGTAGTATAAGCCGACACCCCGTTGCCAAGCGTGTCTGACAAAGAGAGTTGCCACGAGTGACCGTTCTCACAAAATATATCTTCTGACACAATATAGCTGCCCGGATATTTCAGCGCGACAGTCCACTCTGCCCATCTCTCAGTGTTAGGTGCGTCTGTCGGACCGAAATCGAAATAGTCGGAGTTATACCATGTCATATCGCTTGACACCCTACTGACATTGTTCTTATCGAGCACCGCCGGCAGTTGCACTCCCGACAGTTGCGGCGCAGGTATTACATCCCCTGTGACCTTACAAGTCATATTAAGTGCATTCATGCCTGTTGCTGCGTCCCATACGCCAACGTTGGCAAAACGCACAGCATACCTCGCATCGGAAGCAATAGATGAGTAGTTGTCAGGCATATAAAGATATAACTGATACGTGCCGGCGCTGACAGTTACCGGAATAGTTATCTGCTCGTTGATAGTGGCAACCGCTCCATTAGGCAGCCAGCGACGCGGGTCGGTTTGCAACTTAATCTTATACGCATTATTGCCGTTTTTGAGAACAATGAATACCGGCCTTTCGTTGTAAAGCGGGGCATAGCCTGTGTTTTTTATCTGCATTGACACTTGCACCTTTTGTCCCTGAGCTGCGCTATCCGGCATTGTAGCAGTAAGCAACTGGTATCGGTAGCCCATCTTCCGGCTTAGTTCGTCGAATGTGCCTTCGTTGCGCCATTTATTGGTCACCACCTCCGAGTATGAAGCCTTGCAGAATGTCCAGTGTAGTCGGCTCATCTCTCCTGTAGTCTTGGCGTATGAGGCATTGCTGTTGGCTTCGGAAGTACTGCCTATACAGCTCTCTCCTCCAAGCGGTACATACAGGGTTTCCTGCGCTATATATTTCTTCTGCTTTGCTGTGTCCGTATATGTTCCGAGGTCTCCGTAGTTAGAGAGGAAAGCGTCGTTATGGTGCGCGAGTCTCGCTCGTGCCGTGCCTGAAAATGCCTCGTCAGAAGCCAGCGGGTTAGTGTCTCCCACGTAGCCTGTCTTGAAGAGTGGAGTGCGCAGCTGAATACATCGGTCCTGCGGAACGGCGTCAAGCAACGCGGTGACCAAGGCACGTCTATTGTCATTCATCGTCCCTTGTTCATTGCCGAAATTACTGGTGTAGTACCACTCACCCCATGCACCGATAAAACCGGCCTGAACGACATAAATAACATCAGCATTGGCCTGCCAGTGGCTCTTTAGTTGGCTAATATGACTCTGCACCGTAGCGAGCGGAGCATCGTAGGCTATATTGCCGCTGGCATCGTTAGTGTATGCATACCGAAGGATACACTTGTAGCCAAAACTGCGTAGCACCTGCATGTCCTCGTCAAAAGCATTAAGAACAGATGAGGGCAAGGTGGTTGTGTTCTTGAAGTTATCAAGATAATACAGCACCAGAACCAATCGTTGCATCTGCCGTTCGCCGGATACTGTAAAGTATGACTCGTTTCCCTTGACGACGTTGGGTGAGGACGTTGTGATACGTTTCTCCAGCTGGTCTATAAAACCTCGCTCGGGATTGGGGAAGATAGTATTGTCGTCCGGAGTATAAGTAACCGTAGAGGCGAAAGCAGTCGTAATAGCCGCCAAAAAGATAAGTGTGAGAATCCTTGTTTTCATAGTGTATTAGAATTAGTGTTTGTGTAATGTCATTTGTCGGCGTTTTTTTCCGCCTTTCTCAAACTGACCGCCGCTTCTATAAGGTCTGTTTCCGCTGCCAACCACGCTGTCTGTTGCTGCATAAGCTCTGAGGCTGTAATCATTCCTGCCTGATATAACTCCTCGGCATAACGCAGGTTTTCCTTCGCGTTATCCACCGCCGTTTGCTGCATCATCATCTTCTGTTGTGCTTCGTCCAGTCGCTGTTGTCGTTGTCTTTCTCTAATTGCGACAAGTTGTTGCGCCTCCTCGCGCTTCAGTTGCGCAATCCTCGCCGTATGTTTGGCGGCCTTGTATCGCATCACGGCATCAGCATGAGCGATAGGCAGATTGAGCACAACACCCACGTTAAAAGACCCTTTGCCTCGCCACTCGGTAGGCATACCGTCATGGAAAGAGGGAGCAGCGTAAACATAACTTGCCGTTGCCAGCAGATTAGGCTGCAGGGCGGCGGCTGTGATTTTTCTCTGCGAGACGGCAATCTTTTCCAACTCTTCCATCATAAGCAGGTCGTTGTCGGTCTTGGCGGAACCTGTAGTGCTCGTATGCTGCGTTTGCATAACGTCGGTTGACGGTAGAATGATTGTTTCTAACGGTTTTCCGCAAATCTCGCTCAGAGCCATAAGTGATAGTTCCAGTCCATTGGTTGCCTCCAGCAGCTTTTGTTGCGCATCAGTTTTCTTCACTCTGACATTGAGCATGTCGCTACCGGTGGCAAGCCCGGCCTGCGCTGCAATAGTCACATCGCTCTCCAGCTGCGTGAGCAGAGCCAGATAGTCGGTTGCCAACTGTTTTTTACGTTGCACAAGCACCACTCTCCAGTAGGCTTCGTCCACCTTTCTGACGAGTTCATCGCTATGCCGCTGTTGGTTGATTTCCGCCATTCTCTCGGAAGCCTGCGCAATACGATACATCTCCCTGAGTCGTCCGCCGACATAGACGGGTTGCATTACTCCCACCTGTCCGACAAACACATGCGTCAGATTAGGCGAGAATCGGTCATAAAGCTCCTGATAGCCATCAGCAATGACTTGTCCGAGCCGTGTTTCGATATTTCCCACCTCGCTTCCCAGTCCCGGCACGTCTCTAAGCGCATTGAGCAGTTCTGTCATTGTGCCGGTCTTGTTGATAGTAAATCGTCCATGTCCTAATTCGTCGTATGCCGTGACAGAGCCGAAGCCAAGGTCGATTGTGTTAGGCACCAAGTGTATCTCACCTGTGTTATACAAATAAGCGGCGTTAGCAGAAAATCGTGGAAACATTCCTGCTAAAGCCGCTTTCCTTGCATAGTCAGCTGCAGCCAGAGCTTCTTCGTCAATCTTCGCCTGAGTATTATCGAAGAGCGCCATCGTTCTGCACTCATCAAGAGTGAGAGTGAGAGTGTCGGCACCATACGAAAACGCACATAGAAGCGACAAGAATAATATTAGCCCCTGACGATTCACTTGGGTTTTCTTTTAACTGCTTTTAATATTCCCCACCCCGCTAATACAATTATCAGCAGAACGACGACAGCAATACTCAGTTCCTTGTTATATCGGTCGATAAGGTCAGCCTGCCCGTGTGCCACATACCCAATCAGTGCGAGGACAACGTTCCACGAGAACGCCCCGAGAAAAGTGTATCCGACAAAAGTGCCGAACGGCATTCGGGCCAAGCCTGCCGGGATAGAAATCAGTTGTCTGACAGCGGGAATAAGCCTTCCGATGAAGGTGCTAATCTTACCATGTTCGTTAAAATACTGCTCCGCACGTTGTATCTTATCACCGGACAGCAAGAACAGATGTCCCACCTTCGAGTCTGCAAACTTGTAAATGATTGGTCTGCCAAGCCATATACTGAGAGCATAGTTGATAATAGCGCCTATCAGTGCTCCAACAGAAGCGAACAGCACAATAAGCAGAACATTAAGCGGGTAGCTGTCTGTCACATTCAGTACGCTGTCTTCGTTCCCTGCCACATACACGGCCGGCGGAACTACTACCTCGCTGGGAAATGGAATAAAACTGGACTCAACAGCCATCAGCGCCGTGATGCTGCCGTAGTTCATATTCTCACCATACCACACTTCAATACGCTTCAGCAACGACCGGTTTTCAGCAGTCTCGTCAGCGTGCAGCACAAAGGGTACAAATAATAACAATATTATTAAAAACCATTTACTTTTCCTCATTGTCCTTACTCCTCTTATTTTTCTCTTCTTCCCTTTTCAATGATATTTTCAGCAACTCTTTTTCCAGTTTCCTGACGTTCTTTTCCCTGCGTTGCTGCAGGTCTTTCAGAAAGCCGTTTTCCCGCATCTGCTTGATCATGTCAGGTGCTATCTTCTCCAAAAGTTCGACAGCCCCATCCGGGTTAAGCGAATATGCCATTCGGAAATCGTCTTCCATCTTATTGAATCGTGACATCTCTATGTCACATGCAGTCATAAGAATATACGATTGCCACATCGGCTCGGGTTTGTTGCTGTCCGCGAACAATTTGTAAGCTTTTTGATAGTTGCCGAGCGATAGTTCGCAGCTTCCCCACAAAGCATACAACGATGGTGTCGGATGCAGTTTGCAGAGCCGTTCATAGACGCCTGCAGCCTCCTCAAACAGTCCGCAGTCGTTATAAGCTTCGCCAAGCAGATTAAGCACCTCCTCGTTGTCCGGCTCTTTTTCATCGGCTGCTTTCAACATTGTCACCTCTTCAGGAGAAGCTCCTAAGTCGCGAAAACAATATGCGGCACGCAGAAACACCTGCGGCGTCAGACTGACACACTCCAGACTATCCCAAACAGCCTGTTGTGCCTCTTTGTCACGCATCAAGAAATGCAAGACATAAGCCTTCATCACCAATATACCGGCTTTCTGCTCATTGTCTGCCCTACTCTCCGCTTCGCTGAGCAGTTCTAATGCTTCTTCCTTGTGGTCTTCCTCGTCCTTGACCCGAGCCTTGTGAACGTAGGCATCAGTGTCATCAGGCGATATGGCTATAGCATAATCGAACGCATCATACGCCTCTGCATAATTCTTTTCCGCCGCTTTGACGTTTCCTTTTGTTATCCACGCTTCGTAGTGAAACGGGTCAAGACGAATGATTTTGTCTGCCAGTTCTTCCAGTCCGTCCGTATCTCCCAATTGCGTCTTACAAAAGAGGATGCCTGACAGTGTACGTACATCGTCCGGATGAGCGGCGAGTGAACGGTTGTAATAACTGAGCGCAATAGTGAACATGTCCGCGTTCATAAAACCGAGCCCCAAGTCATAACTTATATACTCATCGGGGTCCTCGTCCTGCTGTGCCAAACGGGCATATTCAAGTGCCTGAGCAGACATGCCAAGTTTGGCCAAAGCGGCAGAACGTAATATACAATGATACGGCTGCGACTCGTCGAAGATAGTGTCAAGAAGCCTGAGTGCCTCCCCTGCATCACCGGTGTTGAGCAGATACTCTGCCTCCAGTTGTTTGATAATATAGTCGTCAGGGTGCAACTCCTTACTCAGAGCCAACACTCCTTCCAACTGCTCAGTAGTGCCGTTCTCCACATAATAATGAAAAACCTCACTAAGCTCAACAGGGTCGAAATAAACGCTGCCTCCGGCAGCTATCATCTCCTCGTAATGCTCAACTATATCAGACTTCTCCATCAGTCTAACAACACATATCTTGTTAACAATATCTTATGATACGCTCTCAACTCAACAGAGCCTTCACTTTCATTGAGATTGCCTTGCCGTCTGCCAATCCTGCCAGTTCTTTGGTAGCTTTTCCCATCACCTTACCCATGTCCTGCGGGCCGGCAGCACCTACTTCAGCGATAATAGCTTTGAGTCGTGTTTCCAACTCTTCCTCAGACAACTGCTTCGGCAAATAGCGTTCAATAACAGCCATCTGCTGCAGCTCTTCGTCAGCCAACTCAGGACGACCGGCAGAGGTGTACATCTCTGCCGACTCCTTACGTTGCTTAACGAGCTTTTGCAGAATCTTCAGGGCCTGATCGTCATGCAACTCACCATCGCCGCCCTTGGCAGTTTTTGCCTCGAGAAACTCCTTCTTCACACCACGCAATGCGTCTAAAGCAACACGGTCCTTGGCGAGCATTGCTTTTTTGATATCTTCACTTATCCGGTCAAATAACATAACTATTTTGTTTTATTTGCTCATGTGAGAGACGTCCTTGTCGGACGTCTCTCACATAAACAGATGGTTAATACTATTTTAGATAAACAGCAGCTGAACGATTACATATATCGGCAAGCAAACTATGAGCGAGAACTTAATCATATAGCCGAAGAACGACGGCATATTTATTCCCTCTTGTTCGGCAATTGACTTAACCATGAAGTTAGGTCCGTTACCGATATATGTGAGTGCACCGAAGAACACGGCACCCATTGAGATAGCTTTCATAAACTCAGGCATGATGCCAGCCACCGTCTCCACACCTTCAGCCACCGGCAAAGTAGTAGCGGTTGCGTGGAAGACCATCGCAGTAGGAGCATTATCAAGGAAGGCACTCAGCATACCTGTACTATACACAAACTGCCAAGGCGCATGAATAGGCAGCGGGTGCTGCTGGAGGAACATCAGGGCAGGAGTCATAGTGGCAAAAATGCCGAGGAAGACGCATGCCACCTCCAGAATAGGAGTCCAAGAATAGTTATTCTCCACACGTACTTTCTTCGCTGTAGAAACCCACGAACCGACAATAATCAGTATAAACGCCCACTCACGCAACAGCTTGAAATAGAACGGCACATGACCATCAGCATAGTGGTCAGGATTCATAACGTCAATATAAGTGCCGTTGATGAACATTGTGGAACAGATAACGCAGAGCAGCCAAAAGATGTTAATCAAGCCTGATATTTCAAATTTCCTCTGCTCACGCACGTCAGCCATAATGTTGGCAGTCGGCTCTTTCTTGTACAGAATGGTATCATAGCAGAAATACACAAGCAGCAGCAGTGCACCTGTCACAGCCCATTCCGGCACCATATTCGCCATCCACCAAGTGAACGGAGTGCCCTTTTGGAACAAGAGGAACAATGGTGGGTCACCAAGCGGCGACAACAGACCACCACAGTTTGCCACAATAGCAATGAAGAACAGCACAGTGTGCACTTTGTACTTACGCTGAGAGATAGTGTCAAGCAGCAGACGGATGAGCAGCATTGCGGCACCTGTTGTTCCCATAAACGATGCCAAAAGCCAGCCGATAGCAAGAATGATGGTGTTGGTCGTCGGGGTTGCAACGAAGTCACCCTTGATGTGAATACCGCCGGTAGTCACAAACAATGCCATCAACAGAAGGATAAACGGCACATAATCATACACCATCTGGTGAGTGATGTCATGAGCCATACCGTTCATGCACATCCAAATGGCGACAGGAGTGCCCAACAGAAGGGACACATACAACTTGTGGAGATTGTGCTCCCACCATTCTCCAACATGAGGAATCAACGGCAACACTGCTATACAAAGCAGCATCACCACAAACGGCGCCAACATCCACGCCGGGATCAAATGTTCAATCATGATAGTATTTTGTTTAGTTAAAGTATAATCTCGCGCTGATTGTCACACAACGACCAATAACACGGCAAAGTTACGAAAAAAAAGCCTTATATACAAATTTATTCGCAATAAAAATCAAGCCTGTTCGTTTTTAGTTTCCTGCTTAGCTTCTTTTATCTTAACCGTCTGAAAGCGTTTTTGCCTCTGCTGCCAGCGTTCACGAGCATACTGCTGCATGTCTGTAAACTGGTCGTTCTCGTCAGTTATCTCGAGTCCGAACACTGTCTCAATCACATCTTCCAGCGTAATAATGCCCTGCATTGCGCCGTAATCATCTATCACGATAGCTATCTGCTCCTTATGCTCAATGAGCGAGTCCCAAATCTCAGGAATAGCCGTCTCCTCGTGAAAGTACGGCAGAGGACGACGAATCTCGCTCAGACGAACCTGAAACTTATCCTCTGCCAGCATCTCTAACGCGTCAGAGCGTAAGATGTAGCCGGTGATAAACTCAGGAGAGTCTGCATAAACAGGTATGCGAGAGAAGTGGTCATACTTATCATCCTCGTAAAAATCATGCAACGTCATTGACTCGGCAGCTGTAGAACATACCACACGAGGGGTCATAATGTCGTAAGCCTTGACATCATCAAGCTTGATGATGTTTTGAATAATTTTGTTCTCGTCCTTGTCAAACACGCCTTCCTCTTCTCCTACGTTAGCCATTGCGCTGACTTCTTCCCTACTGACCGACGTCTCCTCTTCCGCAGACTGTGGCGTGACGGCATGTGTCAGTTTTTCCACACACCACACTATAGGAAACAGCACCCAAATCAACAACCGCAAAGTGCGGGCAGTAAAACCCGTAAGAGAGCGCCAGCGAGTGGTGCCAATCGTCTTGGGCAGTATCTCGGCAAAGACAAGAATAAGAATTGTAGTTATCGCCGATATCAGGCCGAACCACTCGCTACCAAACACCAATGTGGCTTGTTTGCCGACACCGGCCGCGCCGATAGTGTTAGCTATAGTATTCAAAGACAGAATAGCTGCCAGCGGACGGTCGCTATCCTGCTTATACTGCTTGAGTAGTGAAGCTGATTTATCACCCTCGTCCTCACGCATCTGCAAGAACGACAGCGTCGTGCTCAAAAGAGAAGACTCAAGAATGGAACATAGAAAAGAAACTGCCAAAGCAGATAGAAGGTAAACAAAAAGTAATAACATATATTGAGTTATGAGTAATATTCTGTTGCAGTAAAACTTAATTGCTCTGTGCCACTATAATTGTTGAATAATCACTTCAGCCGCGTTGTTTGAGGCTTTGTGCTTGCCCAACAAGTGTCGGATTTCCTTATATCCATCCGTCTGCTGAGCACGATAATTGCAATCAGCGAGCAGTGACCTCAGTTCCGCCGCTACTGCCTCAACCGTGAAACGCGAACCTATCAATTCTTTCACTACTTCCTTACCTGTTAAAATATTCGGCAGAGTAAAGAACGGTTTTTTCTCTTCCCCTACGGGATTGGAAAAAAGCAGAGATGCAAATGTCACGGCGTGCGGCACAGCAATATGATAGACTGCCACCTCAGGGCAACCCAAAAGCGCTGCCTCAAGGGTGGCGGTGCCGGAATTGACGACAGCCGCATCAGCAGAGGCAAGCAATGAATAGGTCTCACCAAACACCACCTTCGCGTTAGGAGCCAGACGCTGATACAGCTCTTTCGGCTGGGAAGGTGCACCTGCTATAATCACCTGTTTGGTAGGTGCCGCTGAACGAGCTGCCGCAACCATCTTCCCCAAACAATGTTCTATCTCGCTGCGTCGTGAGCCCGGCAGAACGGCTATAATATCCGACACCGGTCGGTGCTTCCGCTGATTGTTATGGCGAAGCCACTCGCTACACTCCTCTTCCGTCGGATTGCCTACATAACGACAGCTATATCCATAACGCGAGTAGAACTCAGGTTCGAATGGGAATATACCACATATCTCATCACTCAGTCGCACCACCCTGTGCACACGCCAACGTTTCCACGCCCATATCTTAGGCGGTATATACCATACAATCTTTGTTGCCGGCAGATGTTTCCTGCAGAATGCAGCAATACGCAGGTTAAACGACGGATAATCCACCAGAATAAGAACATCCGGATTCTCCTTCAGCAATGCGTCTTTGGCTATCCGGAAATTCTCTCGGACACTCCTTATGTTTTTCAGCACCGCTACTATCCCCATAAAAGCCATCTCATTGTAATCACGATAGATACGCACCCCAGCCTGCTTCATCTCATTCCCGCCTAAACCCGCAAAATGAGCATCAGGCACCCGCTTGCGAAGAGCTGAAACAAGACGGGCGGCATGACCGTCACCCGAAGGCTCGCCGGAGATGAGGAAAATATTCATTTCTTACAAGGTAGATTATTCTTCTTTTTTCTAAAAACTGAATGCTATAGCGGCAATCATATAAGGAAACGCACCTATAAGCACCCCTTTGGCGAGACGCCATGTATCTGTCTGGTAAAACAAGAACAGCAATGCCATGTTTGGAAAAACCGAGACAAGAAGCATCTTCGTCATCACCATATTGGCAGAAAAGTTAACAGCCTTCAAAACCGTCCACAAGTTGAACGTGTCAATATAGGCATAACAGAACAATGCCGGCGCTAACAGACCGATTACTATTCCTATCCAATATTTATCAAAGCGCTGCATGTTTCCGTCCGATTTACAAATCAAGCACAGGTTGCTTCGACAGGTTGAACGTCAGGTCTATCGTTGTCGGGCATACCGACACATAGCCGTTGTTAAGCACGTATTGGTCAGTATCTTCAGCCTCCGGCTCAGTGTTAATAAACTGACCGGTCAGCATATAGAACGGCGTGCCGTTTGGGTCGTTATATGGCATGAATTCCTTGTCCCAATATCCTCGGCACTGCCTTGTTAGTTTCACGCCCTTGAGTTGTCCGACAGGTGCATTGATATTCCAGCACAGTCTGTCGGTATAAGGCAGTGCGAGAATACGTTTGGTCAGACCGACAATATACGCTTCCAAAAACGAGAAGTCGGCATCTGCGCTATGGTCACACAGCGACCAACCGATAGACGGCACACCATGCTCCGCACCGACAAACACCACCCCCATTGTGCCGGAATAACGCGCATTAACGGTACTATTGTCACCATGATTGATGCCTGAGCACACAAGGTCGGGCTTCGCGCCATTCATTATTACCTGCATTCCTATTTTCGCACAATCGGCAGGAGTGCCGGAGCACGTATAGACCTGCAGACCGGGCTCATCAACAACCTGCCTCAACCGAATAGGTGTTTGCACGGTTATGGCACTTGACTGCCCCGAACGACCGGACTCGGGAGCAACCACCAACACCTCTCCCATTTGCCGCATTGCGGAGATAAGGACATCCAGCCCGCGAGCGCCCCAACCATCGTCATTGGATATAAGAATCTTCATATATGCTGCTCGTTAGTTATGCTGCCCCAGGCGTGTAATCTCTGCAATAATTGCATCTGCGAACTTATCGGCCTGCTCCATCGTAGGTGCCTCGGAGTATATCCTGACAATCGGTTCAGTGTTCGACTTACGCAACAACACCCAACCTTGAGGAAAGTTTATCTTCACACCGTCACGGTCGTCCACGTCATACATCTTGTAGATGCCCTTCAAAGCGATGAAGAGTGTATCCACATCCATGTCGTCGGTCAGTTGCATTTTCTTCTTCGCCATAGCGTAGTTAGGATACTCCGCCCTTAGTTCAGTTGTCTTGCAGCCCTTATGTGCCAGATGCGAAAGGAAAAGCGCTATTCCTACCAAAGCGTCTCTCCCGTAGTGTGAAGCCGGATAGATTACTCCGCCATTTCCTTCGCCGCCAATCACTGCACTGACGCGCTCCATCTCTGTCGTCACATTCACCTCTCCTACTTTGGAGGATGAATATTGACATCCATGCCGCTCCGTCACATCTTTCAGAGCACGCGATGAAGAAAGGTTGCTCACCGTCATGCCCGGAGTATGAGACAGAACGTAGTCTGCACAAGCCACCAGCGTGTACTCCTCGCCAAACATACTGCCGTCCTCAGATATAACTGCCAGTCGGTCAACGTCCGGGTCAACAACAAAACCGACATCGGCTTTTCCGTCCTTCATCAATTGGGCTATCTGTCCGAGATTCTCAGGCAGAGGCTCGGGATTATGCGGGAAAAGACCGTTAGGTGTGCAGTTTAGTTCTATAATATGCTTGACACCAAGTGCTTTCAGTATTGCCGGAATAGCTATACCACCCACAGAATTGACACAATCGACAGCAACGGTGAAATCAGCCTTCTCTATCTCAGCCTTATCAACAAGAGGTAAAGAAAGGACATTGTCAATATGATACGGCAGATAATCCTTAACTGTCATTTTGCCCAAGTCATCAACCTCAGCAAAAGTAAAATCCTCCTGCTCAGCTATCGCCAACACTTCCTTTCCTTCAGCATCGGTCAAGAACATTCCTCGGCTGTTAAGGAGCTTCAATGCGTTCCACTGCTTGGGGTTATGCGAGGCTGTTAGAATTATCCCGCCTGCTGCCTTCTCTCCTATCACAGCCAGTTCTGTGGTCGGAGTTGTAGCAAGACCGATATTCACCACATCACACCCCATGCCGAGCAACGTACCGCTTACCAGTTTGTCCAACATCTCACCTGACACGCGAGCGTCTCTGCCGACAACGATTTTCAACTTTTCACTACCTGGCGCCTGACGTTTACGCTGAGTGGCATAAGCTGCCGTAAAACGAACAATATCCAAAGGATTAAGTCCTTCACCGACACGACCTCCTATCGTGCCGCGAATTCCGGAAATAGATTTAACAAGTGACATTATTTTTGCTTTTTATAATAGTTTCACACTTTAAAAACGCTTAATTTGAATCTTCAGTATATACCCATAAGGTGTAACAGTTGAAGCATCGTTCTGAAACCCGAGCTTGGACGGACATATCAGAATACCCTCGCTGCCCGTATATTTCATTTTCTCAATGGCACGATGCCAACCGGTGCAGGCGGCCGCAGACGACACGTTATACTGAAATTCTATAGGCTCAGGGAGTTCATTGGTATTCCAATAGGACAAAGTGTCAGAGTTGGCGGTAAGAGTAAACTTCTTATAACGAAGGTTAATCTTGTCTTTTGTCTCTACTGTCTCCGTAGTTGTATCACCCATTACAGTCAGGTGAAAATAACAATAGTCCGACAACTGCAAGTAATCCTTCTCGCCCCACTTATCATAGTCAGGTTCCTCGTGAATAATATTGAGTTTATGCAACTTCATATACGCGTCAATCTGCTTTTTCTCAGATTTCAATTGATTGGAATACGAGTTTCCACGACAAGAGGTGAACATCATCATTGAGGCAGTCAACATAACTGATGCCCCAATCAGCACAAACATACGTATATACTTCATAATATTTTGTTTATTCATTTAGTGTTTTAATATTTTCAAACGTAATCAGACAGTTGGCAAGTGCCGGTGCCTTGCCGTTACCATCTTTTCCGTATGCCAAATAATACGGCACTACCGCCGTAGCCTCCTCGCCCTCATGCAATAGTTGCAACAGATAGTCAAAACAAGGCAAGTTATCGTTCTTTCCTATCTCCAACACCACTTCCGAGTTATCTATCAGCGTACTATCCAATAGTGACACCGTAGTGACAAACGACACTTTTTCCCCTAATTGCAACAAGTCGTTCTCCGTACGCCTATTCAGCAACAACCAGCAACTGCAGTCCTCCAGCACAAACGGCAAACCCGATTGTTTGACATACTCGGTACACTGTCGGTCAGCTTCTTCCGCAAGACGCATATTAACCAGTGTCATTGTCACCGCTGCATCTTCACTTTGCACCTTGTTGGAAGGTAACTGACGGGCAGGCTTACTGCATGACCAAACAACCGACATGCACACCCAAACAACGACTACCGCGTATCCTTTAATTTTCATAAGCAGAGCGGTGTTTTAAGATTTTTTTTGCAATTTGTTTTTTCTGTATTCCGTTGGTGTTACTCCATATACAGCCTTAAAGCATTTGGAGAAATACCTTGAGTCGTTCATTCCAATCATATATGTCACGTCAGTAACGTTGTTCTTCTCGTCCAACAGCAGTTCTGCAGCATGACGAAGACGGATGTTTCTAATATACTCCACCGGTGACAATCCCGTCAATCCTTTCAGTTTATTGAAAAAGACCGTTCTGCCCAATGCCATTTCTTTCACAAGGTCATCCACAGTAATGGCGTTATTGTCAATATTATCAAGCATATATTGTTGCAATTTCTGTAGGAACAACTCATCGGGCGACAAATTGACTTTGTTTCCCAGCGCATTATCATCCCCTGCTTGCATCAACATTGTGCGATATGTCTCCTGCAACCTGTCTCGCTGGCGTAGCAGGTTATCCACACGAGCAGTCAGGTAGGCAGGAGAGAATGGTTTTGTCAGGTAATCATCAGCCCCGTAACGCAAGGCTTCAAGGCGAGACTCAATGGCTGACTTAGCAGTAAGCAGGATAATGGGGATGTGCGATGTGGATGTGTGGGTCTTTAGAATATTGGTTAGTTCCAAACCATCCATCTGAGGCATCATCAGGTCTGTTATGACAAGCTCTATATTGTGGTGCTTGGCTATCTCTAAAGCTTCCTTACCATCTGCAGCAAGATAAGTGTTATACTCCGAAGCAATAATCGACCTGAGATATGCCCGCATATCAGCATTATCATCAACGAGTAATATCGTCTTCTTTTGCGGCTCAAACGGATAGTCTTCTGTCTCCGCCACCGTCAAATCGTCGGTAACCACGTCACTCTCAGGAGCCGACAATATAATATCCGCCTCCCTGCCATAATGCTCTTTGCCGAACTGCAGCATCACGGTAAACGTTGAGCCTTTGCCGGGTTCTGATTCCACCTCTATATAACCATGATGAAGATTAACCAGCTCGCGAACCAGATTAAGACCTATGCCGGTACCGGCTTTATCCGCGCTGTTGTTTATCTCGTTGTTCGATGAAAAACGCTCAAACAGCACACTTCTCTGCTCCTTCGGGATACCTATACCGGTATCAGATACACGAATCAAAGCGTAGTTGTTCTTCTGCGACAACAACAAGGTAACCGTCCCTGCCGAAGGAGTAAACTTGAATGCATTGGAAAGAAGGTTATACACTATGGTGTCAAGCTTGTCTCGGTCAACCCACACTATCGTATTAGGATGCTCATCTACAAAAGTAAATGTGATATGTTTGTCCGTAGCCTCTTTGGTGAAGTTAGAATATATATTTTTCGCAAACTCCGTCAGATTGGTTTCCCTAACAGACAGTCGCATCTTATTATTCTGTATCTTTCTGAAATCGAGTATCTCATTTATCAGTTTCAACATTCGCGCCGCATTAGAGCCAACTATCTCCAGTTGCTGCCGTACCGAGTCTGAGATATGTTCGTTCTGCAGGATATTGTCAACAGGTCCGCTGATAAGCGTCAGCGGAGTACGAAGCTCATGAGAGATATTGGTGAAGAACCGGAGTTTGATGTCTGTCACCTTCTGTTCCACTTCTATTTCCTCCTTCAGCTTCGAATTTGCCTTAAGACTGCGATAAACGAGCCATACGAAGAGTAAAAAGATGACGATATAAATCACCATAGCAGCAGGTGTAGCCCAAAATGACGGACTGATAACAACATTCAAACAACGTTCGTTGTTGGTCCATATTCCATCGCCATTGGTGGAGCGGACACGAAAAACATAATGTCCCGGAGACAGGTTTGTGTAGATTGCACGACGCTCATGTCCCACATAATGCCAATCAGTGTCTGCATTGTCCAAACGATATGCATAACGTATCTTTCCCGCAGAAGCCGGATCTACCGCTGCGTATTCGATTGAGAACACACGCTGATGATGGTTCAGGCGCACCTCATCCGTATATAAAATATCATGCTTGAGCAAATTGCTCGTCTGCGGAGTAATAGTTTCTCCGGCCACATTCAGTCCGGTAAGATATAGTCTTGGCGCATCATCCGACACATACACCTGCTCCGGCTGCAACACACATACTCCGTGGTTATAGCCGAAAAGTATTGCACCATCGTCAGTCACACACGACTTAGCCTCACCGAAGTGAGCCGACGGAGCATCAAACACATCAAAATGAAGGATAATATCAGCATGCCTGTCGTAAAAGGATATACCGTCCTCATAGGTGAACCACAGGTTGCCCTGCTCATCTTGAGCCATAGCAAGCACGATGTCTGATAACAGACCGTTAGTTCTATTGTACACTTTGCAATTTTCCGATGCAAAGAGGTCTGTATAATACGGATTAGAAATATCTAACAAACCTCCGCCGAATGTACCTACCCACACATGTCCGTCATCTGTCTTGTTAAAACAACGTATATCGGAATAAGGGAATGTACGTGTACTTAAATCTTTTGTATTTACGACCAGCAACCCTGCCGTTGTAGCCGCCCACAATGTCGTGTCATCTATGAGGCATAACTCACGCACCTTTGAGCCGAAAAACTCGGGATAGTCAGTCCAAAAGTTATCAGAATTGACAAATACGCCATCTCGTAGCACATTTATTCCGCCGCCGTACGTAGCGACAAACAGAGTGCTGTCACTCGTTAGAAGCATATCATAGATATTGTCGTTACTAAGCGACTCTTTATTGCCCTCTGAATGACGGAATCTGGCAGTTTTGTTATTGCTTTGCACAATCAGTCCGTCTCCTCGCGTACCAAGATAAACGTTGCCTTTGAAATCGTCATATATAGAATAAACCAGCTCATCGCTGACCAGATTATATTGTGGCACAAAATCATCCGAATAAGTCTTCACCGTCAGGTCTTTTACGGCAAGTATTATCCCGCCGTTCTTGCTTTTAGCTATTGCTCTCACTTCGCCTTGATGGTTAGCTGAACGGCGCATATCCACCAGTTTAAATCTCTTTTGCGTCGCGTCAATCCTGTCCAAACCAAGGTCATACGTGCCTAACCACATACTGCCGTGACTATCAACACAGGCCGAATGAATCATATTCGTTACGCTTTGAAGAGATACTAAGCCGTCCTTCTCTGCCGAATAATAAGAGAACCCGCCGCCTTGCGGATTGAGCCACAGGCGTCCGGCGGCATCCTCTACTGCAAAGAAGTTTCCACGAAGAAGATTTTTATAACGTTCATCAGGCTCCGCCACATAGCGTTTCAAGTTATGCTTACCTCGCATATAGCACCACACACCCGACTCGTTATTGGTCACCCAGGTGTTACCATTACGGTCAACATACATGGTGCCGAATGAATTAGAGCGAATAGAGGCTACCGTGCGAGATGAAAAAAAACTTGGTTGCAACGAGCGACAATCCAACAAAACCAATCCATCGTCTTCTGTTGAAATAAGTAACGTATCCGTCGAAGGAGAAACAATACAGTTGATAGCAGATGACACCGGCAAAGAGACACGCTCAAAACGAGCCGTACTAAGCGAATATCGCCACAACACACCGGCAGACGTTCCTAACCACAATCGGCCGGCAGTCGCATATATCGACGTGAAATTATTGCCGGAAATATTCTTGTCCGGACGTAAAAAGCGGACATTACCACCCTCATAACACTCCAAACCGGAGTTAGTTCCTACCCACACTGTTCCACCCGTACTACCTATCACACTTGCTACTCCATGAAGGTTATATGAGGTTATCTTCGGCATCTTGTCATTTGCTTTCTGTTCCACTCTGAGAAGCCTGTTGTCTCCTGCCACCCACACTATTCCGCTCTCCTGCTCTATCCACAGATGTTCGCTTGTTGCTCCACTACCAAAACGCACATCTCTCACACCCAAACTGATGATGGCATCTGTGTGCTTATCCAAACGATAAAACGATCCGTCATTGGTCTGCAACCAGATAAATCCTTCAGAGTCCTCATGTAACCAGTCCACACGGTTGGAACCGGGCAATAACGCTGCATCTACAGGCTTATATGTGCGAAATGTATATCCGTCAAAACGTGCAAGACCATCCCACGTACCAACCCACAAAAAACCCTCGCTGTCCTCTATTATCGACATCACCGTATTTTGCGGCAAGCCGTCTGCCACCGAATAATGGGTAACAGACAGCCGCGAATTGTCAGCACTGACTACATTGCTCAGCAGCAACAAACACACGGATAATATGTAAATATACAATCTTCTCAACTATTGTCGCTGTTGTCACTATTAACGCTATTGTCGCCAAGAGCATTATTAACGCTATTGTCGCCAAGAGCATTATTAGCGCTATTGGCATTATCCTCAATTATCTCGTCGCCACGAGACTTCCACTGCCTTGGACCTAATATTGCCTCCACATCTTCTGATGTAATAACCTCCTTCTCTATAAGCAACTCAGCCATGGCATGATGTCCTTCCTTGTATTTCTCCAAAATATCCTTTGCACGAGCCATCTGTTCGTTAATCATCTTCTTTACTTCCTCATCTATCAGTTGTGCAGTATGCTCAGAATACGGGTTATTGAAGTATCCCTGTTGACCTGTTGAGTCGTAGTAACAAACATTTTTCAGTTTCTCACTCATGCCGTAATATGCCACCATTGCATAGGCTTGTTTGTTCACCTTCTCAAGGTCATTCAAGGCCCCGGTTGATGTCTGATTGAGGAACAACTCCTCCGCAGCACGTCCGCCTAAGGTTGCGCACATCTCGTCAAGCAAGTGGTCGGTCTGCACCAACTGGCGCTCTTCCGGCAAGTACCAAGCTGCTCCAAGAGCCATTCCACGCGGCACAATAGTCACCTTAACCAACGGATTAGCACCCTTAAGCATCCACGACACGGTAGCATGTCCTGCCTCGTGGTAAGCTATGGAACGCTTTTCCTCGGAGGTCATAATCTTGTTCTTACGCTCCAACCCACCTACAATCCTGTCCACTGCACTCATGAAATCGTCCTTGCCAACCGAAGATTTACCGCCACGCGCAGCTATCAAAGCCGCCTCATTGCACACGTTAGCTATATCCGCACCTGAGAAACCGGGGGTCTGCTTCGCAAGGAAATTAACATCAACACTGTCGTCTAACTTCAACGGACGCAGGTGAACATTAAATATATCCACACGCTCCTTCAAGTCGGGCAGTTCCACATGTATCTGCCTGTCGAAACGACCTGCACGAAGCAGCGCCGGGTCTAATATCTCTGCACGGTTGGTAGCAGCAAGGATAATAACGCCGGAGTTGGTGCCGAAACCATCCATCTCGGTCAAAAGCTGATTCAAAGTACTCTCACGCTCATCATTACCGCCCGACATAACGTTCTTGCCACGAGCCCGGCCGACAGCATCTATCTCGTCAATGAAAATGATAGCAGGTGCCTTTTCCTTCGCCTGACGGAAAAGGTCTCGCACACGACTGGCGCCTACACCTACAAACATCTCCACAAAATCACTTCCGGACATTGAGAAGAACGGCACATCGGCTTCCCCTGCTACTGCTTTGGCAAGCAGAGTCTTACCCGTTCCCGGAGGACCGACTAACAATGCACCCTTGGGTATCTTACCGCCCAACTCAGTGTATTTCTGAGGATTCTTCAAAAAAGACACAATCTCTTGTATTTCTTCCTTAGCTCCCTCAAGACCTGCCACATCCTTGAACGTCACTTTATTCTGATTATCCTTATCAAAGAGCTGAGCCCGAGCCTTGCCAACGGAGAACACGCCGCCCATACCGCCACGCATGCCACGACTCATCCAGATAAAGAACACGATGAAAATGACAAAAGGCAGGACATTAACCAATATCAGATACCACAAGTTGCGGTCCTTCTTGAACACAATGTCAATTTTCTTTTGTCCATCCGCAGCCCTTAACTCGTTTTGCTCACTTACATATTTATTAAAGTCCGACACGCTGGGAATCAGCACTTTAAGCGGCGCGTCCATACTTCGTTCTTTGTCCGTACCGGCATATACAACACCTTGCTTGTCCTTACGTATATAGGCCTTCACGCTGTTATCGTCACTCACCTCCAAACGCTCAACGCAGTCGTTCTCAATGTACGACTGCAACTGTGTATAACTAATCTCCTTGGACGATTGCTCCGATACCTGAGACATCGTACCAAACTCGCCATCACCGCCGAGAATATAAGCAAATCCCAACACGGCTATGATAGCCAAGTACAACCACATCAGACTCGGGCGCTTATTTCCGCCCTTCTGCTGATTCTGTCCGCCATTGCCGTCGCTCCCCTTGGAGTCCCCTCTGCCGGAGAATATACTCTTCTTGTCACTCATAAGACTATCTTCAAAATTCTAAGGCTGCAGTTATCAATCGCTCTCCACCATTTGCAGTTCTCCGTCTTCCCACAAATGCTCTATGTCATAAAACAACCGAGCTTCGCGCTGGAAAATATGCACTATCACCTGTCCATAATCCATCGCAACCCACTCTGCATTATCCTTACCATCAACGGCAAATGGTTTGACCGATACCGCTTTGCGTACATAATCCTCCACCTCGTCTGCTATAGCACATACCTGAGTTGAAGAACCGCCTTCCGCGATAACGAACCTGCTACAAGGAGCCTCAGGCAACTGCTCAAGGTTTACAACCACAATCTCACGACCTTTCTTGTTGCGGATACCCTCAACAATAGCACCGCACAACGCTTCATTTGTCAATTCTTTATTCATTCTATTTATTCTTTCTATATATTATCTATTCTTTAACGCTTACAAAATTCATTATTTAAAACGTCCTTTATACGATATCAATTATGCCTAAATTATGCCAAAACGCACAACTCTGCCAAATTGACATGTAAAAAACATCAAACATCAGCACATGCATGCTTTCCGACTATACATTTTCACCGGCACATTGCAACACATACCTCCCCGCCACACCTAACTAATTGTATTTGCGTTGCAAAGTTACAAAAAAAACATGAGACATACAAGATTACAGCATTTTTTATTTTACAAATCACAAATTTATGCAAATTTCAGGTGTGAGCGTCATTTTGTAAACTGAGATATGGTACGACATCGGCTACACACCACTCTCTCATATTTCCAACTACAAAAAAAGAGGCGAGGCTGTCTAACAAGTTTTGTTAGGCAGCTTTTTTTGATGTACACCATCAGCGAAGGGATGTCTGTAAGAATTTGTGAATGGTAGTCGTATTTTGATTAGAAAAAAATAGGCTTTCTTGCTTATTTTCAACAAGAAAGCCTTGGTTATATGACAAAGTTTTTGTAACTTTGTGGTGAGAAAAAAAACATATAACGAT
>JAFSTO010000061.1 GCA_017450435.1 Paludibacteraceae bacterium | reverse complement strand
TAATCTGCTTTATTCATGACAATTATGATTTTGACTGCAAAATTACAAAATCAAATCGTCGCGGGCAAATTTTTCTCGTAACTAACTAATTTTCAATAAGTCAAAGAACAATTTCCAAATTTTTAGTGGACACTAATGATTGAATATAATTACTTACGCTTCAAAATAGCTTCAAGCGGGAAGTCTTTGCGTGTGAGAATAATCAAATAGATGCCGATAAGTATGGTGCCGATGACCATAATTATCCACATGTTTAGCGTTGTGTTTAAGCGTATGGCGTAATACACAGCCAGCAGAGCAAGTGTCAGCAGAGTATAGCGGCCGATACTCTTCAAGTCGTATGGTATGGGGGCTTTCTTCTGACCGATGAAATACGAAAGCAGCATGATGCAGAAATAGCATACAAGATTGCTGCCGCAACTCGCCCAATATCCTATGCGAGGTACACCAATGACTTGTAATACAAGCGTGATTCCAAGACCAATAAGGGAGAAATACGCTCCCCATTTTGTTTCGTCGGTGAGCTTGTACCAGAAACTGAGGTTGAAATAGATGCCTTGAAAGACGTACGTCCAGAGCACTACAGGCACAATCTTCAGTCCTTCCCAGTATGCACTCGATACAATGTAGCGGAAGATATCAAGATAGAATATAACGCCCAGCAGGATAAGGTATGAGAAGATGATATAGTACTTCATGGCATCTGCGTATGCCTCTACCGAGTGTCTATCCTTATGTTTGGCAAAGACAAATGGTTCGTAAGCGTAGCGAAAAGCTTGTGTAAACATCATCATCACCATAGCTACTTTGAAGCATGCGCCGTAAATGCCCAACTGAGCCTGCGCATCTGCACCGGTGTATAAATAGGGGAAGAGAATGCGGTCAAGCGTTTGGTTCATTATGCCGGCTACACCCAATACCAACAGCGGCAGAGAGTAGCGAAGCATAGTCTTCAATACCGGCCATGAGAAATGTCCTTTACGTGGCAGAGTAAAGGGAAGCAGGCATAGGGTCTGGATGGTGGTGGCAAGAATATTGCTCAGAAAAACATAATATACGTCATTCTTCCCAAAAGCAACAAGGAACAGCAGATTAAAACCGATGTTCAGTATGACGAATAGCAGTTTAAGTGCAGCAAACAGTATCGGTCTTTTCTGATATCTCAGATATGCAAACGGTATGCTGGCAAAGGCGTCTAATGATACGGTGACAGCCATCATTGCAATAAACTCCGGGTGTTCAGCATATCCTAATCCCGTGGCAATCGCTTGTCTGAAGAGGACGCACAGCACAGCGAAGATGGTGCTGGTCGTTAGCAGCGACATGAACGCTGTGTGATACACTTGATCGGCATCATAGTCCTCGCGATTAGCAAAACGGAAAAACCCCGTTTCCAATCCGTAGGTAAGTATAACGAGCAGTAGAGCTGTCCATGCGTACAGATTGGTTACTATGCCGTAATCAGCGGTGCGCGCTAATACATACGTGTATAGCGGGACCAATAGATAGTTGAGAAACTTGCCTATGATGGACGAAAGACCATAGATGGCGGTGTCTTTCGCCAGAGTTTTCATTTCGCTCATTGAAAAGAATTATGAAGTGCTGATTATTCCGCGCCGCTTAGGCATATCACTATCTCGCCTTTGGGCTGGTATTGCTTAAAGTGTTGCGCCAACTCTGCCAATGTGCCTCGTTGGGTGTCTTCGTGCAGTTTGCTTATTTCCCTTGATACGCTTGCTTGTCGCTCTGCTCCCAAATGCTCTGCTAACTGTTCAAGAGTCTTGACAAGCCGAAACGGTGACTCATATATGATGATGGTGTGCTGCAACTGAGCCAGTGCTTGCAGCCTCGTCTGGCGGCCTTTTTTTTGCGGGAGAAACCCCTCAAAGAAAAACCTGTCGTTGGGAAGCCCTGAGTCCACGATAGCGGGCACGAAGGCTGTTGCACCGGGCAAACACTGCACCTCTACACCGGCTTCAACGGCTGCCCTGACAAGAAAGAAGCCGGGGTCGCTGATGGCAGGCGTTCCCGCATCGCTGATGAGAGCGATGTTCTTGCCGCCTAACAACTCTTGCACTACGGTATCACTCGTTTGGTGCTCGTTGAACTTATGATGCGAGCGAAGTGGAGTGTGAATGTCATAGTGCTTGAGCAACACGCCGGAGGTGCGGGTGTCTTCGGCAAGAATAAGGTCAACCTCCTTGAGAATTCGCAAGGCTCGGAGAGTAATATCCTCTAAATTACCGACGGGTGTGGGAACGATATATAGCACAATGTAAGTAGTTTATGTTGGTCGTCAATTCAGGACGGTTTACCAACGGCGTTTCAAGATGTTGGTAAACAGCTCGTAGGCGTTGGACTCTTTGTTCCACCCGAAACGCTCAATATAACTCATTGCTTCGTCAAGCGAACTGAGTTTGTTGAGAGCTTCGATTGTTTTGGTCATCAGTTCGCCATTGCCGTTGAAGAGTTCTCTTTGGAAGAGGAAACGGTCGCCTAATGAGATTGCTTTTTTGATATCCTCCACCTTAGGAATGATAGCGGACAGCGTGTCCTGCTGAGCTGCGTCAAGCACGGTAGGTTTATCTTGCTTGTCGGCGATTGCTTCTTTCTTTGGTTCTGCCGATGCTGCGGATTCTTGGTGTTCAGCCGGCACCTCTGTCTCTTCATGTGTGACAGCTGCTGCCGGAACAGCACCATCAATAATCTTTTCGCTATCCGCCGGTTTCTCAACCTCAATCTTCTCCTCAACCTCACCCTTCTCCTCAACCTCATCTTCAACCAACTCTACTTCCAACTCAGGCAGCCCTGTCTCATCGTCAATAGCAATTACTTCGTCGTCAATCATTTCTGTGTTCTGTGATTGAGGTGCCGATGCGTAAGGTTGCTCACGCTGTTGTTCAAGTGTCTGGATACGAGTGGTAAGTGCCGCTAATGCCAACTGTATATCATCGTTAACAATATGCTCAGAAGGCTGTAGGCTAACCTCTGCTAACCGTTCGGAAATTTCTGCGAGCCGGCTCTCCATTGCTGTAAGGCGCTCTGTTTGCTGCTGAAGACATATTGATAGGTCAGTCAGTTTGGATTCTGCGGCAGAGAGACGCGACTCTATGGTTTCAAAATATTTGATTACTTCTTCCATCTTTTGTGGTTTAGTTTTTGCTGTTACTATTGCTGTTGCTGTTGGGTATAGTATGTTGCTATATGTCAATACTGTTTAGCATGCCACTTTCTCAAGCCAGCGTACCATACCGAGCATTACGCTCATTGAAATAAGGCATATTGCAAAGAACACTGCCCAACAATATTGTATAGGCCAAGCATTATACATTATCGGACCTACGAAGATAAACAAGTTGCCGATGGCTGTTGCACCAAGCCATAGACCCTGACATAGGCCGATAAGATTGCGTGGTGCCACCTTGCTTACAAAACTCAGTCCTAACGGAGAAATGAACAGTTCTGCCACAGTGAGGAAGAAATATGTAACGATAAGCACCCATGGTCCGGACTTGCTTAGTCCTGCAGCTGCCATCTGCTCTGCATTCATAGCGCGGAAGTCGGTGCCTGAAGGATAACCGTTAACCATTGAGATAATCATCAAGAAAAGGTATGCGCAGCCGGCTATAGCCATGCCCATGGCAATCTTACGCGGTGTACTGATAGACTTGCCCCTCTTTGCCAATGAGCTGAACAGCCACATGATGACGGGAGTGAGTACGATGACGAAGAAAGGGTTTAGAGCTTGCCAAATCTCCGGTGCGATGCTGTCTGTGCGGATGAAATCACGCGCAAATACAGCGAGCGATTGACCGTTCTGGTGGAAGGAGAGCCAGAAGAAGATAGCTATTCCGAGTACTGCAGACAACGCGTACAAACGCTGCTTGATTTCTGTTGCCATGGCAGTCTTCTCTTCTTCGCTGTAGTTCGCAACGGCAGTTTCTTCTTTTTTTGCCGGTTGTGGGAACATCTTCTTTGTCAGCAGGAAAACGCATAGCGACAGCAGCATTGCTGCAACGGAGGCTATAAACGAATAATGTATGCCCTGATTAAAAACTGTGATATAATCTGTACTGAACTGTGCGTAGTCGGTCAGTTGATAACCGGGCAGAACGGCGTTGGAGAATGTCTCAGAGAACTTCTGTGTTAATACTCCGTCAGCAAGATATTTGTGGCAAAGAGCCGGCATCTCAGAATTGTAGTTAAATAAGTGTTGCTTTAGCCACCATTGGCGCAACAGAGGTGCAACAAACGGGGCTATCAAGCCACCGATGTTAATGAATACGTAGAATATCTGGAAACCGGAGTCACGTTTTTCTTGGGCAATCTTTAGAGCTTCAGGCCCTTTTTTTGCCTCTTCGGCTTCAAGCTCGTCGTACATTTTTCCCACAATAGCTTGCAGGTTGCCCTTGAACAAACCGTTGCCAAAGGCAATCATAAGTAGAGACAGACATGTGAAGACAAGGATGCCCCACCATTCGCTACCACCATTGAGATCAGAGGAAAACAATGGAATAGCAAGGCAGATGTAGCCCAACGACATTATTATCAATCCCCATTGGATGGTCTTGTTATAGTTCTGTGTTTGGTCGGCTATTATACCTCCGACAAGACTCAGAACGTATATCCCGAAATAAAATACTGAGTAGATGATACCGGCAGTGCCGTCCGGTAGTCCGAACTTTGATACCAGGAACAGCAGCAGAACTGCGTTCATAATGTAGTAACCGAAACGCTCGCCCATATTGGCGATGGCGGCAGGGATGAGTCCCTTGGGATGCTTACTGAACATAGTTGAGTGGTTTTTGTTAGTTATTATAGGTTTTTATGTCTTATGGTCTAATGTGTTTGACTTTTAGTGTTCGTCTATTATTGTGCACCAGCCGTGGTTGTCTTCTGCACGTCCGAACTGTATATCTCTCAGTGTGTTGAATAGTCGGCAGCACACTGGTCCCGGGGCATCACCATACTCGTAAGTGAGCTGTTTGTCAGGGTCGTAGATGCGTGAGATAGGTGAGATTGCGGCACCGGTGCCTACTGCGGCTGTCTCTTGGAACATGGAGAGTTCCTCTACGGGTATCTGTCGTTCTTCTACATCAATATTGAAATCGTAACACAGTGTGCGAAGCGAACGATTGATGATAGAGGGCAGAATGCTGGCGCTGAGCGGGGTGACATATACCCCGTCGCGAATGCCGATGAAATTGGCACCGCCACATTCGTCTATATATTTATGTTCTTTAGAGTCAAGGAAGAGCACCCCTAATCCCTGCTCGTGAGCCGGTTCGGTTGCCCTGAATGATGCAGCGTAGTTTCCTCCCACCTTGTATTGTCCGGTGCCGAGCGGAGCTGCGCGGTCAACATGGCGATTGATAATGAACGGCGTGGTGCCGAATCCGGCGGGGAAGTAAGGCCCGATAGGTGTTGCTACAACCATAAACTCGAACTCGTGCGCCGGAGCCACACCAACTTTCGGAGTGGTGCCGATTAGTATAGGGCGGAGATACATTGTTGCTCCCGTGCCGTATGGCGGCAGGTAGTCAAGGTTCTCCAATATACTTATCCGGCATGCCTCAAGAAACAAGTCTTCCGGCACAACCGCCATATACATCGCTTTTGCTGAATCGGCGAGTCGCCGAGCGTTCTCCAGCGGCCGGAACAAACGTATTACGCCATCCACACCACGATATGCTTTTAGTCCCTCAAAAGCCTGTTGTGCGTATTGCAACGCAGCAGCTGCTGCGTGTATCTGAATAGTCATGTCCGTAGTTACACGTAGCGGACCCCATGCGCCGTCTTTGTAACTGCAACGCACCAACTTCTCACATTCGGTGTAAGAAAATGTAAGTTTTCCCCAATCAATATTCTTCATGTTTATTCAACGCCTCCAAGCGTTGTTGTTAGTATCTAAACTTATAGGTGGCGTTTGAGCGGTTGTCACCTAATAAGAGTTAGAAGTATGTCATTGTCTCAGGTCCGTAACGGAACAGTTTGTCCAAAATACTTGTTTCGTCGCCCCAATATCGGTCAATATCCTGTCCTTGCCAATCAGATGTTATGTGTGGCAGACCTGCTTCATTCTCCGTTGGCATGGTGTTGCTGAGCAATGCGACTGTTGTTTCGGCTGTGGCGTGGTTCAAATCAATGAGCCACTTGTAGCGGTGCTCAAAGATTGGAATGAGATAATCTTCATAGTAGTCGTAATAAGGAGTGCGTCGGTATGCGCTCATTATCGCTTGCCTATGTATGTGCTGCCAGTGGGTATTGTAGCTTATCTCCACGTCTTTGGTCAACTGTTTGCTCCCCGCCTTACGGACAGGTACAGAGAGCGTCAGTCTCTCGCCTTGGGGACTTAATATGACACAACGGTTGCGGAAGGTCTGCTTGGAAAACGACTCGTATGCCTCAATCACTGCGTCACCTTGCATGTAGTGTTCAAACCAGCCAAGCGGAGCGAAATATGCTGTTGGCAGTATCATTTGTTTGCGTTTCTGCCTATTCTGTTCCAGCGTATATGTCCGTGGAACCATGGTTGGTCTTTCTCAATTGACAACCATACAAAGCGCGGGGTGCCAACAATGTGGTCTTCCGGAACAAAGCCCCAGTAGCGTGAGTCGGCGCTGTTGTGCCGGTTGTCGCCCATCATCCAATAGTAGTCCATTTTGAAGGTATAGGTGTCACCCAAGCGGGCTTGACTATGCTCGTAGGTCTCAATGACGCGGTGGTAGATGGGGTAGTTATCCGGTGTGAGGGTGATTGAGTCACCTTTGCGCGGGATGTATATCGGTCCGTAGTTATCACGTGTCCATCTGATGACACTATCGCCGCGTACAAATCGTGCGCCTAACGGATACACTTCGCCACCATGAGTCTCAGGTTCGATAAGTATGGTGTCAACATGCTTCGTTTGAAGCAGCTGTTCTTTCATCTGAAGGGTCAGCGGAAAATGATAGACAGGTTTCTGCGGGTCAAGACCCAAATGCAGTATTTCCTGTAAGCCTGCGCGTGTGTTAGCCGACACAAGGCGGTAGTCATCATGATTGATACCAAGGCGGAAGGCGCGGTCTTTTGAGATAAAGTGCCCGTCCGTCTGTATGTAGTAGTTGTATTGTACACCCTCGTGGTCAGGCAGTGCTTCGCCGTTGATATATACTTGGTTGTTAACGATGGATAATGTATCGCCGGGTGTGCCGACACACCGCTTGACATAGTTCTCACGTCGGTCAACAGGGCGGTACACTATATCGCCGAACGCTTTTTTCTTTTCAACCTTGTCTCTGCCGTAATAGTGGCAGAGGGTGTAGAAGTCGGTTTGCTGCATCTCGGTGCATACGGTGTCGCCGGTCGGAAAATTGAAAACTACAATATCTCCTTTCTTCACGTCTCGCCAGCCCGCCATCCGTCTATAGTCCCATTGCGGGTGTTCGATAAAACTCTTGCCGCCTCCTAACCATGCAGGAAAGGTGTGCTGCACAAGGGGAAAAGATAGCGGCGTGTTAGGAATACGCGGACCATAGGCGGCTTTGCTTACGTAGAGGAAGTCACCTACTCGCAGACTCTTTTCAAGCGATGAGGAAGGAATCTGGTAGTTCTGAAAGATATAAAGGTTGATGAAATACACAGCAACAAGTGCGAATACTATAGCGTCTATCCATGAGAATATAGTGTATAGTATTGCGTTAGCCTTCGGGTTGGCGGGTTCGCCCTCTGCTGCGGGTTTGTATTTACGCCACCAGCTCCACGGAATGTATTTGGTAAGGAATGCGTCGGCAATAACCGGCAGGAGCAGAAGCCACAGCAGGCTTTGTGCATGACCGATACTTACCCATACTACAAAGACAGTGTATAGTGTACACCACACACACGCGCTGATACGGGAGCGAAGACTGCTATTGCGTAGGCGCTCAAGAAATGATGACATGATAGTTTACAAGTTAGAATTAGAGTATTGGCAACTTTGTACATCGTACATCGTTCCTTTGTACATCCTCTTAGGCTTCTCCGCCGAAAGCTATTGGTACGGCGTTCTGTGCGGGAGGATTGTTTCTAAGCTGAATAGTGCCGAATTGTTGCTCGTATTTTTGTATGTTATCTTGCAGTGCAGCCAGCAGTCTCTTGGCATGCTCGGGCGCGAGAATAACACGGCTCTGAACAGTGGCACCTTTTCCCCCCGGAAGTACGGCGGCAAAGTCAAGCACGAAATCCGTGGCTGAATGGCCGATAATAGCTAAGTTGCTATACTTGCCGGATGCTACTTCCGGCGATATGTTAATACTCATTTGTTGTTCCATGATTGTATGAATTTAGAAATGTTTACCATTTGTTATTTTGTTTTTTTGCAAGCATTGACAGTTGCATCAATGGCATGAATATGTCGAATAATAGTACCGACAGTCCGAATCCTTTTGTGCCTAACAGATGTGCCGTGTGGCTGATGATAATAATCTGTAGCAGTAGTCGTATTACAAACAACGTAGCCGCTACTATTGCCACAACGGGCTTCAATATCCCGATGCTGCACATGACAGCTATGCCGATTAGCAAAATGTACCATAGCCCTCTGCTGAGTGGCTCAATGGTGAGGCGTAGCTTGGTGCTTGTATGGTAGGCATGAGACACCGACAGGTGGCGGCGTTTCTGGGTCAGCCACTCTTTGAAACTGCGTTTGGGGACTGACCATACGATACTGTTGCGACTCACTACTACTTCGGTGTTTTTAGCCGTGGATAATCTGTTTATCAGCAAGTCGTCGTCTCCGGCGCGTTCGTGTAACATGCCGCTGAAACCTCCGTTGCGGAAGAAGAGGTCTTTCCGATAGGCGAGGTTACGGCCCACTCCCATATACGGGTGTCGTGACATGGCACTGCCAAGATAGAGCATAGCGGTGGTCAGCGTCTCGTATTGGATGAAACGGTTGACTAACCTGTTCTCAACGAAATAGCCGCTATAGCCGAGAACAATTTCTGTGTTCTTATCTGCGAACCCCTCCATCATCTCGCTTATCCAGTGGCAGGATTGCGGTACACAGTCGGCATCGGTAAGCAGCAGGTAATCATAAGTCGCGGCTTTGGCAGCCAGTGTAAGTGCCAGTTTCTTGGTGGATTTGACAATAGCATGCTGCGGAACGAAGGTGAGACGCAGGTTGGGGTAGAGGTGTAGGTAATGCTCAAGTACAAGTGAAGTGTTGTCTTCGCTTCCGTCGTTGACGACTATCACTTCAAACAACGGATAGTCTTGCGACAACACTGCCTGCAAATAGTCGCGCAAGTTGTCTCCTTCATTCTTAGCGCAGATGACGACGCTCACTCCGGGACGGTTAGCTGCTTCGGTTGTACTTGCTACGGACGCGTCTGATACTTCCTTCCAACGAAAACGGTGATATTTCTTATGCCTAAACCGGCGCCGGATTCCCGCCATGTATCGGATAAGAAAATATAGCTGATACATAAACAGCACTGCTATGCAGACAAGTGCCACTATGTCATATCGCCCTATTTCGGTCAGAAAATCCATCTGCTCTTGTTCTCTCCCTATTAGTATTTCAGTCTTATGTTATCAACCCATACGGTGTTGCCTTCGTGCCCGACAAACGCCTCATGACAACCTGATGTGAGGTTGATAATCATGTGTGTCGGTTTTGTGCCTTTCGGTGCCCAGCCTTCCTCGATTATTGGCACAATCTTCCCTTTAGAGTTTATTGCTCGCATTGTGGATGCAAGACCCATGTAACTCTTGAAATACGGTTGTTTGGTTATATCTCCGTAGCAGAATGGAATCTCGTGGTCGTTCTGCCACACAGGCTGACTTTTTGTTAGCCGTTCGTAGGCGGTGCCCACACGCAGGGCGTGTATGTTGCCCTCTGAGTCTTCCCATCGTTTTTGAAGAAGGCAGAAGAGCTGCCCTTGATCATGTCCCTCTATCGTCTTCGGACGACCCATGCCTTTGGCATACGTGAGTGTGTTCTCTTGGGAGATAAGCGCTTTGTAGTCAAGTACCATAGCAGTCGGGCACTTGGTGAATGGTACACCAAAATCGATGTTCTGATATGGGTCTTTGGCTGTGCGGATAGGCTCAATGGTCTTGCCGGTGAAGATTGTGCCGGCAACCAGCACCTTGATGTCTATCACGCCAAAGGCTGTCACGGTCTCTAATTTTGAATCCATGCGGCAGCAGTAGCCATGCTCAGCATCGCGGTATTCGGGGCTGACCGTACCGCTTCCTTTCTCTATGCCGGCGACCACAGCGTATGCGTTGCTAACACTCCATGGGTTGCCGTTTTTGCCATAGACGAAAACCGCATTCTCGCGAATGGTATCCGTCGGGGCTATAGCGTACAAAGCGTGGGTTTTACCGCCAAGAAGACGTGAATCTTTAATATAGCGTACTGCCCACTGCTCAAAATCGCCGAAGGTTACTTTCTCAATCTTTTGTGCCTTACTTGTCACTACAAGCATAAGGCATACCCCTAACAAACTAATCCTCTTCATTTTCTGTTCTATCAGTTCTCTCTTTGTATTTATGTTATTTTATATCTTCTTTTTGGTCACTTTCGGTTTTTTTCTTGTCTGTTGGCATTGATGGACGGCAGAATACGGTGTATTTGGGTTCAGTCGCGTCAAGGGTAATGTATTTCTTCAGGCACTTGATGTTTTGCTTTTGTATCATCTCTGCCGCCATCTTGCCTACGGCTAAAGCACCGTTCTCACGCAAGTGAGTGTTGTCGGTCTTGCCGTCGGGGAACTTTGTGCACTCGCCCGGGGCCACGTTCATAAAGTACTGCTTGGACTCTTCATCACCCAGCATTTTGAGCCAGTCGGCTGTCGCTGCCTCAAGGTCAAGCATCGGCACGTTCATGCGTCTTGCTACACGTCTTGCAGCCTCTGGATAGCCGCCATGACGGGGATAGAACACGCCCTCCTTGAAATAACGTCTGCTAATGGGCGTACACAGAATGACGTCAGCACCTTTTTTCTTCGCCTCTTCCGTCATTTGGATTAGGTTGGCTTCATAGTCCTCTATCGATGCGTAGCGGACAGGGTCGGTCTTCTTTGAGTCGTTATGCCCGAACTGTATTATTACAATATCTCCGCGGTGCACCCTTGTTAACACTGAATCCCAGCGGTGCTCTGCCCGAAAAGACTTGGTGCTTCTGCCATTCATTGCGTGGTTCTCAACGATAATGTCCTCAGTCAGGTAGGTGGGAAATAGCTGACCCCAGCCACGCTCAGGGCTGATGTCCAATTCTGTCTTATCTGCCATAGTGGAATCTCCTACCATGAACAAACGTTTGGGCTGTTTGCCAGCGGAACAAAGCAAAAACATTGCAAAAAAGCTGAAAAATACTGCCGATAAAATACCAAAATAACGTTTCATATTATATCTTTTTAGGGTTAACATAACTATTTATTTTGCAAAATTACTATTTTTTCCCCGATTACGCAAGATAATTATGCATAAATGATAGTTGAAGCGTGGTATAGCCGGTTGTAAGAGTTTTTTTTATTTTTTCTTTTTTGTGAACGGAAAAAAAGCATTATCTTTGCAAAAGATTTTAAATAATACCTCCTTGTCTGTTATGCTTATAGAAGCTAATCCCTTTAAAATCTTCGCGGGAACGAAAGGCAAAGCTGTCGCATGCCGTATATGCGAGTATCTCGGAGTGGAGCTTGGTAAGGTTAATATCGAGCACTTTTCCGATGGTGAGTTTGCTGTTTCTTTCGAGGACTCGGTTCGTGGTCAGTCTGTTTTTCTTGTCCAGTCAACCTGCCCCACGTCGGACAATTTGTTCGAGTTGTTACTGATGATTGATGCGGCACGTCGTGCCAGTGCTTACAAGGTTATTGCGGTCATTCCGTATTTCGGCTGGGCGCGACAGGACCGTAAAGATAAGCCTCGTGTGTCTATTGGTGCGAAGCTGATTGCAAACATGTTGCAGACTGCAGGTGCGGACAGGGTTATTACTCTAGATCTCCATGCCGACCAGATACAGGGATTCTTTGATATTCCGGTGGACCACTTGTTCGGCGCAACTATCTTTGCTGATTACATCCAGTCGCTTAACCTTGACAATCTGGTTATTGCATCTCCTGATGTGGGTGGCTCTAAACGCGCTGCAGCGTTTGCAAAGAAACTGGAGAAACGACTTCGTCATGAGGTGCCGATGGTGATATGTTATAAGCAGCGCATACGTGCAAACCAAGTGAGCGAGATTCGCGTGCTGGGTGATATACAGGGTAAGAATGTTGTTATCATTGACGATATAGCCGATACAGCCGGCACACTATGCAAAGCGGCAGGGGTTATGAAAGCCGCAGGTGCTTTGTCTGTCAGGGCGGTTGTGTCACACGGAGTGATGTCAGGGCCGGCATGCGAGAGAGTGATGGAGAGCGATTTGGAGGAACTGGTATTCTCAGACTCACTGCCGTTTGATACGGAGCGTTGTCCAAAGGTGCATGTGATAACAACGGAGGCAATCTTCGGCAAGACAATAAAGGCTATACAGAACCATACTTCCATATCTGACCAGAACATTAGGTAAGGCGATGAATAGATAATGTTAGATGACAAATAAATTTCGAAGTATATCTTTGGGTCTTACGCTCCTGTTGACATTGTTTGTGTCGTGCAGTAAGCCGGTTAAGGTGTCGCATATTATTGTTGCGGCACCATTTTCTGCGGATTCAGCGTATCGGTATATCGACGAGCAGGTGTCGTTTGGTGCACGTGTACCGGGCTATGTAGCGCATGAGGAGTGTTATCATTATCTCGTTGAGCAATTACAACGTTTCGGAGCGGATGTGCAGACGCAGCAGGGCACGATGATTAATTATGCCGGTGAACTGCAAACTGTTGTGAATATAGTTGCTCATCTGAGACCGGACTCCGGAGAGTCTGCTGCTAACGTAGGCTCTGTACGTCCCGTTCTCCTTTGTGCACATTGGGATTGTCGTCCGTGGGCTGACGAGGAAGAAGAGTATTCGGCACGAATGAGCCCGGTGCTGGGAGCTAATGATGCGGCGTCAGGTGTAGGAGTGCTGTTGGAGGTGGCCCGACAATGGAAAATAAACAACTACTCTGTGCCGTTGGACATAGTGTTGTTCGACTGCGAGGATATGGGAACACCGGATTTCTACACCGGTCCTCAGCGCGAAGATACGTGGTGCTTGGGCTCGCAGTTGTGGGCACAGAGCATCGGTCGAAGAGCTAAATACAAATACGGGGTGTTGTTGGACATGGTAGCTTCGCCGGATGCGGTGTTCTATCGTGAGGCTTATTCAGATAAGTATGCTTCAGATGTGGTGGACGATATATGGCGGACTGCTGCTGCACTTGGGTACGGCAGGTTCTTTAAAAACGAACGCTCATATCCTATCACTGATGACCATTATTACGTTAATTCGATTGCACACATCCCTTGTGTTGATGTGATTCACTATGACCCGCATGTCGGCGGTGGATTTCCGAACTATTGGCACACCGACAACGACGATATGAGTAACGTGTCGGTAACAACGCTGGATGCCGTTGGAAAAACGCTGGTTACCTTCCTGCTGCAATAGATAATTCTATCCACTTGAATAATGCTATTCAAATAATGCTATCCAAATAATACTATCCAAATAATACTATCCACTCATAATATTTTGCACAACGCATTAATGCGTTGTTTACTCAGATGCTTGATATTCTCAATTTACATGCCTCAGTCGGAGGAAAAGAAATACTGAAGGGCATTGACCTTCATATAGGCGAGGGCGAGATACATGCCCTGATGGGACGTAACGGTGCAGGTAAAAGTACACTTTCAGCTGTGCTGACAGGTAACCCTGCTTACACAGTCACGGAGGGCAGTGTCACGTTCAGAGGTAAAGACCTGCTTGCAATGTCGCCGGAGGAGCGTGCGCGGGAAGGACTGTTTCTTTCGTTTCAATATCCGGTGGAGATTCCGGGAGTTTCTATGGTCAACTTTATGAAGACGGCTGTTAACGAGAGGCGCAAACACCTCGGTCTTGAGCCGTTGTCTGCAGCTGCTTTCCTCAAACTCAAGCGTGAGAAGGAGCAGCTTCTGGATATCTCGCAGAAAATGCAAAACCGCTCGGTTAACGAGGGCTTTTCCGGTGGGGAGAAGAAGAAAAACGAAGTGTATCAGATGGCAATGCTTGAGCCTTGTCTGGCTATATTGGACGAGACAGACTCGGGTTTAGACGTGGATGCTTTGCGGGTTGTGGCAGACGGTTTTAACAAGATTCGTAAACCCGACACCTCCGCTATTGTTATTACCCACTATGAGCGTTTGTTGGAATATATCCGTCCGGATTACGTGCATGTGTTATATGGCGGGAAGATTGTTCGTTCAGGTGATGCTTCGCTTGCGCGAGAGATTGATGAGCGCGGTTTTGATTGGTTAGAGAAGTAACAAGCGGTATGGAGATACTATCTTTAAATAACGAGGAGCAACATATCGTTCTTTCAGAGGGTGAAAAACGTCACATCGTTCTGCTTAATCCGCTGTGTGCCCGCCTTTTTGTACAGCAGCAGTCGAGGTCAGAGCTGTCCTTGCACTGTTTATTTCTGCCGGAATCGGAGTCGGTGAGCAGTGCCGATATATCCATCATGCAAGACGGCAAGGAGTGCCGCACAGTGATGTATGGTATGGCTCTGTTGTGCGGAAAAGAGCAGTTTAGTCTTGAAACGCATGTGCTGCATAATATAGGTGGCGGGTATTCCGAGCAGACAGTCAAGTGTCTGCTTGCTGATTCCGCCCGTGGGTCGTTCTATGGTGAATTGGTGATTGCAAAAGATGCGCAGAAGACGGAGGCTCATCAGACCAATCGTAATATCCTCCTGTCTCCCAATGCGCGTATGGATACTAAACCGCAACTGGAGATTTATGCTGATGATGTAAAAGCTTCTCATGGTGCTACTACCGGACAATTGGATGCTGCTGCGCTCTTTTATATGCAACAACGGGGCATCGCTTTGCAAGATGCAAGGCGGATGTTACTACATGCTTTTCTTAGCGATGTAATGAACTCTGTGCCCGCTGATAATGTGATAGCCGAGTCGTTTGACAGGAAATTCAATTCCCTTAGCGTTTAATTTTTTTTACTAGATGTTCTTTTTCGCTTGTATAAGTGAGAAATTAGTATTAACTTTGTATTCGCAAACGTTTGCAAACACAGTTGATGGTTACTTTTCAGGCTGCTGTTGCAATGTTTGTTTGTGAGAAATGTTAGTCTTAAAGCAATTAATGTCATGTTAAAACAGATTTATGGCGGTAGGATATTGACTCCGAGTGGTTGGCTTAAAGGCGGCAGTGTGATAGTAGAGGGCTCAAAGATCTTCGCGGTAGAGAATACCGAGTTGCCGATTGTAGGTGCAGAGCGTATCAATGTCTATGGTGCAGACATTGTGCCGGGTGGTGTGGAGTTGCATGTGCATGGAGGTGGCGGTCGTGACTTTATGGAAGGAACGAAAGAGGCATTCGAAGTGGCTGTGGATGCTCATCTGCAGCACGGCACTACATCAATCTTCCCCACATTGTCGTCATCTACCGTTCCGATGATAAACGCCGCTATTGATACTTGCGCGGAAATGATGCAGGAAGCGAACAGTCCTGTACAGGGCTTGCACCTTGAGGGACCATATTTCAATCCTGTTCAGGCCGGGGCGCAAATACCGGAGTGGATCAGGTTGCCCAAAGCCGAGGAGTATTATCCTATATTGTCTCGCGGCAAAGGAGTCCTCAAACGTTGGGATGAAGCTCCGGAACTGGAGGGAACAGTCGGTTTTATACATGCTTGCCGTGTGCATGATGTGTTGCCGTCTATTGCCCATACTCGTGCACAGTATTTTCAGGTACATGCTGCCAATGTGGTGGGAATGACGCATGCCACGCATTTCTACAACGCTATGCCGGTTGTGTATAAGAACAGAGAGTACAAGGTGCCGGGCACAGTGGAGTCTATCTTCGCGGAGAAGAACATGACGATAGAGATGATTGGTGACGGCATACATGTACCTCCTATCATGCTGAAGATGGCATGGCAGGTAAAGGGAACAGAGCAAACATGTTTTGTTACCGATTCGTTAGCGTTGGCAGGCCTTGATGACCCGACGAAGGCATCAGCATTTGACCCGCGAGTAATAGTGGAAGACGGGGTTTGCAAACTATCTGACCGCTCTGCACTTGCGGGCTCGGTGTGCACTATGGACCAGATAGTGAAAGCTGCATATCAGAAAGCGGAGATACCTCTGGAAGATGTGTTTAGAATGATATCTGAAACACCGGCAAAGATTATGGGGATATACGACCGTAAAGGGTCGCTGCAAAAAGGCAAAGACGCTGATGTTATTGCATTTGACGAAAATCAAAACTTGACATTTGTGATGCAGGCGGGGCAGATAATCAAGTATTACGGCATCAAGCAGTCTATAGGAATATAAAACGTTATGAATATATTGATAAAAAAACCACGGCAAACGCATCAAAATTTGTAGTTGGTGAACATTTCTAAAAGGAAGTCACTATTGAGTGAGGCTCTGAATAATAGTTTTCTGATGCTCGGTTTGGTCTTTGATGTCATACTATCCTTGTAATCTTTAGCTATTTGC
>JAFSTO010000060.1 GCA_017450435.1 Paludibacteraceae bacterium | reverse complement strand
TGTCCGTCCGCGTGTAGAGACAACGGGGTCCCCGCGAACATCGTGAAGTGGGGTGTCAGACGGTAATTAGGGTGGTTTTGTTTTGGGTGGCGCTTACCGTCTCTCCTATGTCTATCTGCGCTTTCTTTTTTTGAGAGACGGCAAAAAAGACGTCTGTACCGTAGGCGGAACAAGGCTGGCAGTTTGGCGGGACGAGCCCGGGGCACACGGACAAAACCAAGTCGGGACACACGGACATCATTTGTATAACTGATAACTTATCACTCAATGGAACTGAGAGAATATTTCGCCACCCACGGCGAGGAAGAAAACGTTGTTGCCGCGCGTCATGCGGCGTTGCGTAATTGGAACGAACGTCTGAAGTTCTGCTCCGCCTGCGGCGTTGCCCTGCCGCCTGTGAACGAGGACACGACGGAGTGCATCCGCGAGTGTCCGATATGCCACACGCAGCATTTCCCCCGTATCGAGCCTTGTATCATAGTAGTGGTGGAGAGAGAGGGTAAGATTCTGCTTGCCCGTCATCGTCAGCGCAACACCGACATCTACGCCTGTATAGCCGGGTTCGTTGAGGCAGGCGAGTCAATAGAACACGCCGTTCGGCGCGAGGTGAGGGAGGAGACGGGGTTAGAGATAACGAATATCCGCTACCGCGGCAGCCAGTCGTGGCCCTTCCCCGACCAGCTGATGCTCGGATTTACCGCCGACTACGCCTCCGGCGAGATTAACCTGCAGAAGGAGGAGATTATCGACGCCCGGTTCTTCTCGCGCGACGACCTGCCCAAGCACCCGCGACCCGGGTCTATATCGTACCAACTAATACACGGACTGATATAGAATGTCTAACCCATAAAAACAATGACTATGGAAACAAATCCTTCTTCCCCTAACCGCACCGAGACAAAAACGAGCGGTGTAATGTACTTGTACCTTGTGTATCTGGCTCTCGCCGTCATAGGTACAATAGTAACGGCTATTAGCTCCGGCACAGGCTATGACATCATGCTGCAGCTGCCGACATGGTGGGCGCAGGCGGCATACACGGCGCTGTGCGTATATGCCTTTATCGCCATTGTCGGACACAAGCCCAACGCAATAAGGCTTGCCAAGCTGCAGTGTTATATCGTAATAGCAATCAACGCCCTCGCCATTTCCCACTATTTCTTTCTTATCAGCATAACAGAGGAAATCGGCTTCAATCCGGGCGCGGAGTTCTTCCGTCAGGTAGGTGGCGTAATCGCCAGTGCGGCTTTTCTGCTGTATTTCTACCATTCGGACTCCGTTGTCGAGTCCTTCCCACCTGCTGAACGGCGTTGGCTGAAAGGAGACAGGACGGCTATTATCAGCGCGGTATGCGTGTTTATCCTGCTTATCGGAGCAGCCGTCTGGCACGAAATAAAGGACACCGAAAGAGAGCAGTCCGGCTCATACGTGATTGACGATGACGCGGAGTATTATGACATGTTCGAGATAGACATGGATTCCTTGTTTGATGCGGGTTTCCCCGAAGAGCCGATGGAGTTCCTCAACGATGAGGAAGAGGCGGCTCCTGCGCCGAGTGCCGACGATTTCGAGTAAGTACAAGTACCACACTATTTATCGTCAGCGCATCTCCACGGACGGATATAAGTTAAGGATAACGACTGTTATACCAACGAGTTTCCGCCCAAATTTGAGATATTCTCTAACCTTATTGAGATAATCTCTGCCGGAATATTGCCAATACCAACTCACTTACAGACAAAAAGAAATCATCAGACAATTGCGGATGACAGCAAAGCATAATGTCATAGAAAGTTCAGCTTCTTTGGCAGAGAAATTTCATGTGAATGAACGAACCTTTAGACGGGATTTGGTAGTTCTGCAAAAAAACGGTTATCTCCTTCATGCCGGACCGGCTAAAGGTGGTCGTTGGCAAATATTATAGTATCCGTTATCTTTTGCCTTGGTAACTCTCTGATAAATTATAATGTACAGGTAGTTACATTAGAGTTGAAGAAAGTGGGTTCGGGCTGAACTCAAATGGATTTACGGGTAATGGTCATTCAGGTTCCGTTCAGGTAGATGTCACAATCTCCCCCGTGTTCGCACAAGCAAGCACGGGGGAGATTGTTATGTGACAACGGATAATATACCCGGTTGATGCCACTACCGAATCCATCGGTACGCCGGGAAGGGGACTACAGTTCCGCGGTCACGACACCATATAGTAATACCTGCAAGCAGGTTACTAAGAGATACTGCTACACAATCTCATTCGGATCAGTGATTTCTTCCGGCGAAACACCGTTGACCCCGTCGGCTCCGCTACTGATTTCCAACAGGACAGCAGGTGATATAAAACGTAAAACAGTTGTTTCGGGAGTCTGATATATATGTTTTGCTTTCATAGTCATAACATTTTGAGTGATTTATCTTTGCTTTTTATTTTCCGTGAAACTTTTACAGCGCGGTCATTGCCTTATTCCGCCTTTATACCAAGTACGGTGTAAGTTACGCCATTCTTGCGGATAAGGAGTTGTCCGTCACGGAAGAATTTCTCCGCAGGACTATCTGTCATGACGGCATCCAAGTCGGTTGCCATATCCGTCTCTTCGCCGCGCATTACCACTCTTGCACGCACACCTGCTGGAACAGAAGCGCCAAGGATAAAGTATGCACGGAAAGAATATGCGCTGACCGAAGCTTTGTGCAGGTAGCTGTCCGTTCCAAGGAACCAGTTGTCCTTGCCGTCATCGGGCAGAGCCGTGGGCTCATAGAATCCTTTCATCTTAACGACATTGTTGCCTATGGCATCAGGTGCAGCGCTGTTGATTACAACCCCCTCGATGCCGACCGGAGCCGCTGTGCTTGCGCCGGGAGTGAAGAGGTACGGCACGCCGGCTTCAAGCGATGAGGCGCGGTCGAAAATCATTCGAATGGCATCGCCTGACTTGTAGTAGGAATCTTCTGAAAGTTTGCTCAGTCTCCATCCTGCACCGAAAGCCTCTGTCAACTGCTCAGCACTCATGTCAAACGGCAGGCAGAGCGTATATGTCATTTCCGTATTGGTAAACGAGCGGTTGAGAGTGACATTAACATACTTATCGTTATTCTCGGAAATAACATCGCTGTTATCCGATGTTTCGTCAAGAGCAAGTACAGGAGGTTCCTTTGCGAAATAGATATTATCCAACCAGAACGTCTGGTTTCCTGCATTATCAATTTTGATTTGATAAATCTTATTGTAGTTTTCGTTAGGTTCAGCCACTGTATTGTTATTAAGATTAAAATCACCCAATCTTATATGAACAATATTCCACTCGCCACCCGTAAGGGTTTGCGTGTAGGCACCGCGTTCGGGCAGATTGGCTGTTTCTGCATCATTGTGAATAATTGGCACGATACGGAAACGAATATTCTCATTTGTCCATACAGACAAGTAGAGTTCAGCATCAGCAGTGACACTTATCGTTCCAAAATCGACTATACCAAAATATGAAGCAGCATAGTTGTTCTTTTTAGCTCCATACGTTTCTTTGATTACCGTAGAGCCACCCCAGTCTGCGAAATTGCAATTCTTATTGAATGCGCTTGAATAAACAGGCACAACCAAACTGCTATGAGTTGCAGGAGTAGGTGCTGCAGAAGTAGGATACGGCGCACGAAGCGTTGTCTCAGAATGAGCCACAGCGGCGCTGGCATTGTCTGCACCATCTTTTGCCACAACGGAGAAGTTGTAAGTAGTGCTGTAGTTCAAGCCGTCGAAAGTAACATCAACATTATTGCCGGAGACAGCCTCAACGTTCTTGACCGTAGAACCGGAAGTGACGGTGTAATAAATAATACCACCAAGGTCATCTATAGCTGTAAGACGGAGAACAATAGTGTTGTCGGTAACCGACTGAGTGGCAACAGTAACGGAGGTAGGAGCCTCTGTGTCACCGACAGGAGAAGCAACAACCACATCGCTTGTTGTTGTATTGCTACCATCAGAAACGGTAACCTTGAAGTTGTAGTTTGTACCCATCGACAACCCTGTTACTGTACATGTAGCTTCCTCGCCGACGGCTTTGACAACCGGCTCGCCCTGCTGAACATTATTGCAGTAGAAAGTGTAGGTAAGGTTGCCCTTGAAATTATCGTCAGCCGTAGCCTGCACCAGTACAGAAGTAGGACTTGCGCCGGCTGCTGTGAACGAAGTGATAACAGGTGCTACGGCATCAACAGCAGGAGAGCCGTAAGCTTCGAACTCCCAGAAAGATATACCCCATTGCCCACTAAAGGAATCGTGTAATGAAAGGACTTTGACATATCGTCCTATTGCATTGGTCAGTTCATAATTAGTGTATGTTTCGCCGTTAGCACTTGATGTAGGCATAAACTGGAAATTCTGAACTAACGTCCATGTATCTCCATCCATTGAGGTATAAACATTCAAATTATCTGAGCGAGCATCCTGCCAACTCAACCTGATGTTTTTAATATCATAAACTGCCCCTAAATTCACAGCCCACCAGTCTTCAGTATCAAGCGTCCCCTTGTTAGTTGAGCCATACGATGACCAACGGGTTCCCTTATTCCCGTCATTTGACTTTTCTTTTACTTCTCCGGCATTCCCGGTTTCATGCCCTGCCGTAGCCGGTTTGTTAAGTGCAAGGTTAGTTGCAAAAGTACGGACAGCGGCTGCATTGACAGCCGACGAGGTGTTGCTCGCGGCATCGGTAGCAGTTACGCTGAAATGATATTCGGTGTTGGCAGTAAGGCCTGTAATATCAAACGTGGTTGACTCACCACGTGCAGCAGAGGTGCTTGCCTCGCCTGCATTATCGTAAGAGATATTGTAGGTGATATCTCCGGCATAATCATCATTTGCGAACAACGTAAGACGGATGATACTTGTTGATAACGGATGTGCCGTGACAGTCAGTCCTGTTGGAGCCGCAACGTCACCTGCGGGAGTGGCGGAACATGACTGTGCAGCGGAAGTGTTGGTGCCATCAGATGCTGTCACGGAGAAAGTATATGCTGTGTTAGTTGTCAAGCCGGTGATATCCTTTGTAACGGTGGCTCCGCTTGCACCTGTAACCTCCACATTAGTGCCGGCGCCCTCAACTCCGGTTGGTTTGTAGCTGATGTTGTATGTTATCAGCCCTTCCCAATTGTCAGTGGCTGAAAGAGTAAGACGCACATCGGTGGTATTGAGAGCGGTTGCCGTGGGAGTTGTGAGAACAGGAGCTGTTTCATCAGCACAGGTGCTGTTCCACGCTATATTGTGACGCAGAGGAGCAGGATTGCCGAATAATCCCATACGGTTTTGATTATCTTCATAACCTAATACACCGGAAGCAGTGTTGAAAAATATTGCATTTGCCCATACAAAGATGTCGTCAATGGTCTTGCCGTTGGCAAGGCTGAATACTATCCATGCCTTGCCGTAGCCTGTAGCATCAAAATTCCAACGACCATTAGTTTTCGTGAACGGCACATCAGCACCTGTCGTAGGCTGACCGTCAACGACTGTTTTAGCCGTCACATTATTGATTACATAGTTTGCATCCTGAAGTCCCGTCAACGGAGCCTCGGCGGAACCTTCAAACTTGATGGTATAGTCACCGCCACCGATTGAACCGATAGTCATGTAAAGTTTCTTACCCTGTACGGCACTTGAATTACTTGTTATTGCATAATGGCAATATGTATTACGGACATAATCGAAATTGGCGACAAGGTTAGTCGTTTCTGTGATAGTGGTTGTATAGGAAGCATTGGTTGAAACGGCCACTCCGCCTTTCGTCCAATTCACAAACTCATAGAGTTCGGCATCAGCAGACGTAGCGGTAAAGGTTACCGAGGTTCCACTTTCCACAGATGTTACATCTACTCCACCCGCCTTTACAGTAGCCGTGCCCATAGTGTTATTGTTAGGTGTGGCTGAAACTGACTTACCGGAGCAGACAGTGCCATAAGTGTAGTCAAACGACAGCGTCGGCCATGCGTTGCCATCTTTGCTTGTCGCATACTCTACCACAGCATTGAAGTGAATCTTCTCGCTGAAATCTGGTGCGTTGTTTGCATCTTTTAATTGTAGAGTTATCTGAGAAGTTCCGGCAGTATGGACATGATTAAACCAAGTACTTGCCGCAGTATTTGAATTACCTACCGTAAAATTAGCCAATGCCATACCGTTTCCCCTAAAATGCGTGGTACCGGCATCACCGCCATCTGCTTCACTGATAGTAATTACAACATCTCCATTATTGTTTGTTTCCCATGTGAAATTGGCAATAGTATTACCGCTGCTCTTTTCCGCTTCGCAGTACTCAGAGCTGCCGAGATCAATTTCCCTGTGAAGCAGACTCCAAGTATAAGCAGATGACTCTTCCGAGTCAAGGATATTATAGCCATGCGCAATCACTTTCACGCTATAGTCAGCATCCGCAAAGGGGAAAAAGTGAAGAACATCTCCGGATGCCACAGTCTGCGAATATTTGAGAACAGATCCCTTATACACATTGGCAATATAGCTTTCGGCACCTGAAACGGTATTGAAAGTAATTACACTGTCAGACGATACTGCCACATTGGTCGGTGCATTGAGATGACCGCAGGTAGTGGCATATGCATATTCGAATGTCGGGAAAGTGTATGCACCATTATTCTGGTCACATTTCCAAGCAAAAGCCTTGGTTGTAAACTTGATTTTGGCCGGTGAAGGGAGCGCGGCTTTTTTTTTGCAGGGTGTATATCTTATGATCACCGCTGGGCGCTATTCTGTTGAAATAAGTTGATGCCGGTTCAGAAGTGGCAAAGTTCTCACCGCTCAACACGGAAAAACCTTCGTCCAAAGTTCCCTCAAAACCTCCGTTACGGAACTGCGCACCGGTCATGCCTGGACCGTTACCAATAGTAATTACTACGTCACCGTTTTCAGTGGTCTCCCATGAAAGAGTGGCATACGCAGAACCTGTCTGGGTGGCATTGCTGTAGAAATTGCAATACTGCGAGCCCTCAGACAGCACAACAGCCGGCGATTCGCCGCCGCCGCACGATTCCGGCCAGTCAAAGGTCTGGTTCTGAATATTTGCAAATACGATTTCATCATTCATATTCAAGTACAACGGAGTGTACATATCAGGAACCGCTGTGGAAGTAATGGTAAATGTTACGGTTTTTGTTCCCGAATCCCATGTATAAGAATCAGTCATGTGGTACGTACTGCCATTACCGTTGATATGACACCACATATTATCTCCTCTCAATCCGGTAAAATCCGCATCATCGGAGGTGATGGTCATAACATAAGTATTTGCCGACGGATTGGTGCAGCTAATAACAGCTGTCTTACCCTTTCCGTCTGTCGATGTAATAGTCTCTCCGCAATACTGCACAGCAGATGCCGGCGTACATAGAAACAATATCCCTGTCATCAGGAGAATTGAGGGAAGAAGGTTAAAAATCGTTTTTTTCATAGTATTGAATGTTTTTGGATTATTATTCGGATATTATCGGAGTAATGACCTCCCTACTCCACGCGTGTTCCGGAGATTGTGTAGAGGCTGCCGTTCAGACGGATGAGGACGGAGCCGTCGCGGATAATCTTCCCAGCACTATGCACGGCACCCGCCTCCGGCAAACCGGAACCGACATTTTCCGCGCACAACTCGCTCTCATGGACGGTGAACACGCCTGTTACCCAGCGACCCGCCGCATCCATACCTTTGGTGTGCCAGAAGATATTCATACTCACGTCAAGCGAAGCAAGACCGGTGAGGACTATCGGCGTAGTGACAGGCTGTTCGCTGCCGGCACTGCCCACAGCGGGAGCATCGGCTGCCACGTTGTCCGGATAGACGGTAAAAAAATCGATGACGGAACCTTCAACAGCCGGTTCGAGCATTATGCTGACAGAACTGTCAGACACGCGGCGGATGGTAAGAAGGATACGCCCGTTGGGGTCTCCCCAGTCAGCATCGCCGTTCATCCCTGTAGGCAACTGACAATAGTGCAAAGCCTCAGTAGTGAAAGGTTCAACGGCAAACGGCTCCGATGCATTCCCCGCAGCATCATAGGCAACGACAGTGAGCGAGTAGGTGGTGTTAGCGGCAAGGTCAAGGATGATAGGACTCGCTGCCACACGTTTGATGACCTCACCGGAGCTTGACACAGCATAGCTTACAACGCCGTTGTTGTCGGTAGCCGTGACGGTGAGCACGGCACTATTATGCGTCACCTCAGAGATGACAGCCGCAGTGATAACCGGCGCCTCCGCATCGTCAGACACCGCACCCGCGCACTGCTCCCAGTCGGCATCAAGAGGGATAGAAAAGAGGTCCTCACCTATACCGTCAAGGACAATGAACAGGTCACCTACATAAAAATTAGGTTTGACGTTCGAAGAGAGAAAAGTGCTGAGAGTGTAATCACCGCTCTTAACGAGCGAGGCGGAGACCTGCGTGCCGCCTACCCCGTTGAGTTCGGTGAAGAAATTAGAGCCGTTAGCGTTCCACGACGCTATCTTATCTTCCGTAGTGATGGAAAACTCATACAAACCGCTCGATACAAGCCGCATAGTGACGGTAGCATTATGTCCGTCGCGCGAGACAAGAGGTTCGTCACAATACTGCTTGGCAGAGAGCGACAGCGTAGTGTATAGCAATACACACACCAACATGGCGTTATAAAAACGTGAACTCATTAGTTAATAGTTGATTTAAGATAAGTTGAAAGGTCTGATAATCGATGTTCAAATATTAAAACCTGAACATTTGATAATAAAATTTCACAAAGTTACAAATAATAATTGAGACAACAAGCGCAAAAAGACGAAATATGCTGCATAACATAAAAAGATTGATAAACGGTGACGCTACGCTGCTGCGCTGCTGTGCTGCTGTGCTTAATGGTGAATATATTGTACTTTATCATTCGTTCTTTGTCATTCGTCACTTTTGTCGGCTACTTGGCACAATTATTGCAGAATGCATAAATGAGACATCACCCCCAAATGATTAAAAATCCTCAAGCGATATGAAAGACCTTGGATTTGTGCGTGTAGCAGCGGCAGTGCCACAGATGCGTGTGGGAGACACGGAGTACAACAAAGAGCAAATCATCAGTATGATTCGTGATGCTGCGACGGAGAGAGTGGACGTTGTGTGCTTCCCTGAACTATGTGTAACGGGTTACACCTGCGCCGACCTGTTCTTCTTGCAGCAACTGCAACACGATGCCATAAAAGCATTGGAAGAGATAAGCAATGCCACACGAGGGTTGAGCACGATAGTCATTGTCGGCTGTCCGCTTAAAGTGGATAATAACCTGTATAACTGCTCGTTCGTGCTGTCAGACGGCGAGGTGGTAGGCGTTGTACCCAAGGTGAACCTGCCTAACACGGGCGAGTTCTACGAGAAGCGTTGGTTCACGCCGGGCAGAGATTTGAACGTCCACACCCTTGACCTCTTCTCAGGCGACGTGCCCTTCGGTCATGACCTTCTCTTCACCACCCCCGATTACGTGTTCGGCATAGAGATGTGCGAAGACCTGTGGTCTCCCCTGCCTCCATCTACACAGTTGGCGATACAGGGAGCTGAGATTATTTTCAACCTGTCATCGTCGAACTGCATAACCGGCAAACACAGTTTCCGCCGTCAGATGATCACCCAACAGTCCGCCCGCGTCCATTGCGGGTACGTCTATACCTCGTCAGGCGTGGGCGAGAGCAGCACGGATGCAGTGTTCTCCGGCTCGACGTACATAGCCGAGAACGGCGATATGTTGTCGGAAGGAGAGCGTTTCCGCCGCACGTCAGGTATGATCATCAACGAGATTGACGTTGAGCGTCTGCGTACCGACCGTCAGCGTAATACGAACTTCACCGCCGACCACCAGGGTGAGTACCGTCGTGTGTGCGCCACCGCTGTGGCCCATGAACCTGTAGAGCCGGAGCACCGCGTCTTCAGTCGCATGCCATTCCTTCCTGAGGAGGCGGAGTCGGAGTCTTTCTATTCGGACGTGCTGTCCATCCAGACAGCGGCATTGGCCAAACGTTGGGAGCACACACATGCCGGCAGTATGGTAATAGGCATCTCCGGGGGCTTGGACTCGACGCTGGCGCTCCTCGTGGCCTGCCTAACCGCCGACCTGATAGGCAAAGACCGCAGCGATGTCATCGGAGTGACGATGCCGGGTTTCGGGACATCCGACCGTACATATCAAAACGCTTTGGCCCTGATGACGCACCTTGGTATCACACAGCGGGAGATAAGCATAGCGTCAGCCGTGACACAACACTTTGAGGATATAGGTCACGACATGTCGGTACACGACGTTGTATATGAGAACGCGCAGGCACGCGAGCGTACACAGATACTGATGGACATTGCCAACCAATCGGGGGGCTTGGTCATCGGTACCGGTGACCTGAGCGAGTTAGCGCTCGGCTGGGCTACTTACAACGGCGACCAGATGTCGATGTACGGTGTCAACGCCGGCATACCCAAGACGCTGGTTCGCGGAGTAGTGGGATATGCAGCAACCAACATCTTCGGCGGCGAGGTGGCACGCATATTGCGCGACATCATCGCCACTCCCGTCTCGCCGGAACTGCTGCCGACAGATGAGGACGGCGAGATAGCGCAGAAGACGGAAGACAAGGTGGGACCATACGAGTTGCACGACTTCTTCATCTACTACCTCATGCGCTACGGTTTTACCACTACGAAGATACGTTATATGGCGGAGCGGGCATTCGGCGAGCAATATACGAGCGAAGAGATAGAGCATTGGCTCAGCGTCTTCACCCGGCGCTTCGTCAGCCAACAGTACAAACGCTCGTGCATGCCCGACGGTCCGAAGGTCACTTTCGTCAGCCTCTCGCCACGCGGTGACTGGCGCATGCCATCCGACGCAGCGATAAAGCTGTAGGAACAGCTTATTTCGAAACAAGCTTATATCTATAGAACGATAATCGTCGCTACATGTATCAATAGATTGATATTCAGCTCACTCATCCACATGAAAAAGAAGACACTTTCTTTGCTATTGTTATGGGCAGTGTGTACATCAGTTGCTGCTCAAATAGTAGAGCCTGTCCACTGGTCAATGCGTGTAGAGCCTCAAGGTGACACCGCGCAAGTGGTGACGCTGACCGCCACTATCGACGAGGGCTGGCATCTTTACGACACGGAGTTGCCTGATGGCGGTCCGTTGCCGACGACATTCACTTTCGGAGAAGCGGAACTGCTTGGCACCACGACAGCCGATCGGCAGCCGCTTGAGAGTTATGACGAGAACTTCGAGATGACGCTCAGGTACTACAAGGGTGAGGTGTCGTTTAAACAAGTGACTAAGGAACAAAGAGCAAAGAACAAAGAGCAAAGAACAAGGACTAAGGACCAAGTAGTTGAGGTGCGTTTTATGGCGTGCAACGACGAGATGTGTCTGCCGCCGACTACAGTACGTCTAAGCGTCAATGGTCAACTTGACGGCGCAGAGCGGCAAGACAGAGAGACGGCAAGTGCAAGTGCCGTAGAGCAGAAAAACGCAAATCTAATGAGTGACACAGACGACGGTCCGACCGGCAATAGAAACGAGCCGTTGTGGAAAATATTCCTTTTAGGATTGTTGGCAGGTCTGCTTGCCATCTTCACCCCATGCGTATGGCCTATCATCCCAATGACGGTGTCGTTCTTCATGAAGCGCGGCGGAGGTCTGCGCTCGGCACTGTTGTACGGCATTGCAATAATTGTAATATACGTAGGTTTAGGCTTGCTGGTAACTGTCATCTTCGGCGCTTCTGCGCTGAACGCTCTGTCAACCAACGCAGTGGTCAACCTTATATTCTTCGCTCTGTTGGTGGTGTTTGCCTTGTCGTTCTTCGGACTGTTTGATATAACGCTGCCCTCATCATGGTCCACCCACTTCGACAGCCGTGCCGGCTCCGCTTCGGGGTTCGCCTCTATACTCTTCATGGCGTTCACCCTTGTTATTGTCTCTTTTTCCTGCACCGGTCCTATCATCGGCACGCTGCTTGTTGAGGCGGCAGGCCGTTCGCTGTTAGCGCCGGCAATGGGCATGCTTGGCTTTGCTATAGCCCTCGCACTGCCGTTCTCTTTGTTTGCGATGTTTCCCGACTGGCTCAAGAAAACTCCGCGCTCCGGCGACTGGATGCAGTCGTTCAAGGTGGTGCTGGCATTTCTTGAATTAGCTTTGTCGCTTAAGGTCCTCTCCGTAGCAGATATGGCATACGGCTGGGGCATACTGCCAAGGTGGCTGTTCCTCGCGCTATGGATTATAATATTCTTTGCGATAGGCGTCTATCTGCTTGTCGGCATAAAGAAAGTGAGCACATTCAGGAAAGTTCTGCGAATAACGCTTATTGTAATGTCGTGGTTGTTCACGGCGTACTTAGTGCCGGGTTTGTGGGGTGCGCCAGTCCGGCTTGTGTCTGCGTTTGCCCCACCTTTGCCTATCGAGGGGCGAAAGGTATTCACGGATTTTGAGGAAGGCATGGCATACGCTCGTCAGGAGCAGCGACCTGTGTTACTGGACTTCACGGGAGTAGGTTGTGTCAACTGCCGCAAGATGGAGGCATACGTGTTAGCCGACAGTGCAGTGCAGGCAAGACTAAAGGAATATGTTCTGATTGAGCTGTATGTTGATATCAAAGGCGGAGAAGGCGACCGTAATTCTCAACTGCAACGCGAGCGTTTCGGAGCCAACGCGCAACCATATTATATACAACTGGCGCCCGACGGTACACCTATATCCGAACCATACGCATTTTCCACCAGTCCGGAGAAGTTTATTCAGTGGCTTGACCAAGCCGAAGCGAAGTGATATTTTTATTGCAAATGATATTTTTTATAGCAATTTCCGTGTAGTTGGCACGGAAATTGCTTTTTATATAATGGCATGTTGCGCTATTTGTTAATGGTGACGCTGCACATAATGGTGACGACCTCACCTCAATATAAAACTCAATATAAAATAAAACTCAATATAATATATGGACACAATCGACATTCGCGAATTACAGGAACGCATTGAGCGTGAGAGCTCATTTGTTGACGCCCTCCAGATGGGCATGAATCAGGTTATCGTAGGTCAGAAACACCTTGTAGAGAGTCTGCTTATCGGTTTGCTGAGCGACGGACATATTCTCCTGGAAGGCGTTCCGGGTTTGGCAAAGACCTTAGCCATAAAGACCTTAGCCGACCTAATCAAAGCAGATTTCAGCCGTATTCAGTTCACTCCGGACTTACTGCCAGCCGATGTACTCGGAACACAGATTTACTCACAGAAAACAGAGGAGTTCAAGGTCAAACGGGGTCCTATTTTTGCAAACTTTGTACTTGCGGACGAGATTAACCGTGCACCGGCGAAGGTTCAGTCAGCGCTATTGGAGGCGATGCAGGAGCGCCAAGTAACAATCGGGGATGAGACTTTCCGTTTATCGGCTCCATTCCTTGTTCTCGCCACGCAGAACCCTATAGAACAAGAAGGCACTTACCCTCTGCCTGAAGCCCAGACCGACCGATTTATGCTGAAGGTGGTAATAGGCTATCCGAAGAAAGAGGAGGAGCAGCTCATCATACGTCAGAATATCGGCGGCGAAAGAAAAGCAGTGTTGCCTATTCTCAGCACAGAAGACATAATGAAGGCCCGGGAAGTGGTACGCTCTGTGTATATAGACGAGAAGATTGAGAAGTATATAGTTGACCTTGTGTTTGCCACCCGCTATCCGGAGCAATACGACTTGGATAGTCTCAAGTCGATGATTGCCTTTGGCGGTTCGCCCCGTGCTTCCATCAACTTAGCCCTCGCGGCTCGCGCCTACGCCTTTATCCACCGCCGCGGCTACGTTGTGCCGGAGGATGTTCGCGCCGTTTGCTACGACGTGTTGCGCCACCGTATAGGACTCACATACGAGGCAGAAGCAAACAACATGACAACGGAAGATATCATTACGGAGATTTTGAATAAGGTTCAAGTGCCTTAAAGGACGAAGAACAAATGTATAAATGTACGAAGAGTCCCGTTGTCGGGAGAGACGGTAAAAAATACCGTCTCTACACTTGGGCGAAACAACGGGTCCGCGCGAACAGCGTAGGTGGGGTATTAGACAACAATCGGAAGATGTTGAAAATGTAAACCAACCGTACATCGTACATCGAAAAAAATCGTTAATAATTATGACGAGTGAAGAGTTACTACAAAAAGTCAGGAAGATAGAGATTAAGACTCGCAGCCTGTCGAAAAACATCTTCGCCGGCGAATATCACAGCCAATTCAAGGGTCGTGGCATGTCGTTTTCTGAGGTACGTGAGTATCAGCCCGGCGATGATGTAAGATCGATTGACTGGAACGTGACAGCCCGTCTCAACCATCCGTATATTAAGGTGTTTGAAGAAGAGCGCGAACTGACGGTGATGCTGCTTGTTGACGTGTCCGGCTCACGTAATTTCGGCACGTTGAGCCAGACCAAACGCGACATGCTGACAGAGGTGGCAGCCACCCTCGCTTTCTCTACCATTGAGAACAACGATAAGGTGGGAGTGATATTCTTTTCTGACAAGATAGAAAAATTCATTCCGCCAAAGAAAGGCAAGACGCACGTTCTGCATATCATCCGCGAGCTTATCAGTTTCGAGCCGTCGTCCAAGCGCACCGGTATCCGCACCGCATTAGAGTACTTCTCCAATGCCCAAAAACGCCGCTCCACTGCTTTCCTTATATCAGACTTTCAGGACAATGAACTGTTATCCCTGAACGGACAGGCAGCAGTAGGCGGAAGCAGGCGGAAAAAAAGCGAGTTAGAGAAGGCATGGCTTGTCACAAGCAGTCGTCATGACCTGCATACGATACAGATATACGACCGCCGCGATGCCGAGTTGCCCGATGTAGGTCTGCTCCGCACAGAAGACGCAGAGACAGGAGAGATACTGTGGGTGGACACCGGTTCGGCAGAGGTCAGAAGGCAATATAACAAGTCGTGGACTGATAACCAAAACGCCCTTGAGACTCTGCTTACCAAGACGGGGACACGCAACGTGTCAATCAGAACGGACGAAGACTACGTGAAGAAAATGATGACACTATTCAGATAACTAAGGACACCTATGAATTTTCTTTTATCTATATTACTCAGTGTGTTCGTCAGTGCACAGCTTGATTCCACCGAGTTGTGGATAGGTGCACAGGACTGTTTGCATCTGAGTGCAGTGAGTTCGGATACAACAAAGGTGCAGATGCCGGTGTTTGACCAAGAGATAACTGCCGGAGTGGAAATTGTATCGCGAAGTGAGGTAAAGACATCGCAACGTGACGGCCAAACTGTTACCGAGCAGGATTACATCATCACCTCTTTTCAGGACTCGCTTTTCCTTATTCCCGCCCTGCCGTTTGTATCGGGTGGTGACACGTTCTATTCCGAGCCGGTGTCGCTGAACGTGATACAACCTTTTGTTGTTGACACTACCGATGCCATTACCGACATCAAACCAATACAGAAAGCGCCTATCTGGTGGTGGGGTATCCTGCGGTGGGTATTGCTCGTATTGCTTATTGCAGCATTAGCTTGGTTAGGCTACGTCCTCTACCACCGCTATGCTCGCAAGACCGGCACCGAAGAAGAAGAGGTTAATCCTGAGCTCCTGCGCCCTTGTGACGAAGTGGCTTTGGAGAAATTAGACGCAATAAAGGAGGAGAAACGCTGGCTGCAAGGCGAGCACAAAGAGTACTTCACCGACCTCACCTTCGTTATACGCGAGTATATAAGCCGGCGTTTTGATATCAGTTCAACAGAGAAGACCTCCGACGAAACGCTGAATGCCGTTAAACCTATACTGATAGCCAACGAACAGAAAGATTTATACACCCAACTTGACAAGATGCTGCGCCTTGCCGACCTCGTAAAGTTCGCCAAATGGCAGCCAACGCCTGACGAGAACGAGACATCTCTGCGCTCGGCCTATGACTTTGTCAATGAGACTAAACCCGGTAAAGAGGAACCAACGCAGCAAGGCGATGTCAGCGAACAAGATTTTGAAAGTATTTAGCAGTCAGTTGCCCGTTACCGGCTGTCATTAAGAGACGGTAAACAATAGCGTAGCGCACCATTTATCAATATCGCAACACATCATTTATCAATCCAAAAAAATGTCATTTGCCAATCCCGGATATTTATTTTTGCTCCTGCTTCTTGCTCCCATCATATTCCTATATGTATGGAAACGTCGTGGCAGGTCAGCGTCGCTTCGAATAAGCGACAACTCAGCCCTCAAGTCAGCACCCAAGACTTGGCGCACCTACCTCATCCACGTGCCGTTTGTTTTGCAATGCGCCGCCATTTTTCTCCTCTCTTTCGCTCTTGCCCGTCCGCAACTAAGCAACCGCTGGAGCAAGGAGTCAACAGAAGGAATAGACATCATGATGGCGCTTGATATCTCCGGCACTATGCTTGCCGAGGACCTGCGTCCCAACCGCTTGGAAGCAGCTAAACAAGTAGCCTCTGAGTTCATCAACGACCGACCGAATGACAATATCGGCTTGGTTGTGTTTGCCGGCGAAAGTTTTTGTCAGTGTCCGCTCACAACCGACCACGCGGTGCTCATCAACTTGTTTCAGTCGGTGCAGTTCGGTATGATTGACGACGGTACCGCCATCGGTCTTGGGCTTGCCAACGCCGTGAACAGAATGAAAGACTCTCCGACCAAATCAAAAGTGGTCATTCTTCTCACCGACGGTTCTAACAACTGCGGCGACATAGACCCTCAGACTGCAGCCGAGATTGCCAAGACTTTCGGTATAAGGGTATATGCTATCGGTGTAGGCAGTAAGGGCGAAGCTCGTGTTCCGATACAGACACCTATAGGTACGCAATACGCCACCGTCAGTGGTCAGTTTGACGAAGGCACACTTCGACAAATAGCCCAGACAACAGGCGGCGCCTACTTCCGCGCTACCGACAATGCCACATTGCGTTCTGTATATCAAGAGATTGACAAGTTAGAGAAAACAAAGATTCGCGTTCGTGAATATTCGAAACGCACGGAGAACTTCGCACCGTACCTTTGGGCAGCCCTCGCTTGTTTGATAGGCGGCATTCTGCTCCGATACTTCGCACTACGCACAATAAGCGACTAAGCATTTACCATTGGGTCATTTACCATTTACCATTTGGACATTTACCAAGTACCATTTACCATTCGGTCATTTACCATTTAACATTTGGACATTTACCATTTACCATTTACCATTTGGACATTTACCAAGTACCATTTTCTACGCGGATACAAATAAAATGACTAAATAAATCAAAGACTAAAAAAATAAATCAAAGACTAAAAAGATGTTTCGTTTTGCAAATATAGATTACCTGTGGCTGTTACTGCTTATTCCCGCTTTAGTAACCGCATATATAGCAGTTGTGTATCACAAACGTCGTCAGTTGCGCGAGTTCGGCGATGCCTCCCTGACCGCAGCTTTGATGCCCGATACAGCACATAAACGCATGCACGTTAAGTTCAGCTTGTTGCTGGTCTCGCTCATTCTTCTCATCTTCGCTCTTGCCCGTCCGCAATACGGCACCAAAGAGCAGACCATCAAACGTCAAGGCATAGAGGTAATGGTGGCACTGGATGTCAGCAACTCTATGTTGGCTGAGGATGTTGCCCCTAACCGCCTTGAGCACGCCAAACAGATGCTCTCTAAATTAGTGGACCGCATGACTGACGACAAGGTAGGACTGGTAGTATTTGCCGGAGAGGCTTTCGTACAACTGCCTATCACTTGCGACTACGTAAGTGCGAAAATGTTTCTCAACAACATCAACACCGAGCTTGTCTCCGCTCAGGGAACAGCTATCGGCACCGCCATCAACACCTGTCTCCGCTCGTTTGGCAGCGAAGAGACTGAAGCGTCACGTGCCGTCATCATCATCACCGATGGTGAGAACCATGAAGACGACGCCAAAGCAGCTGCCGCTGCAGCCAAAGAGAAAGGTATAAGCGTATTTGTTGTAGGCGTTGGTAAGCCCGACGGAGCACCTATACCTGACGGCAGAGGAGGATTCAGAAAAGACAAAAACGGACAGGTGGTCGTAAGCCGAATGAACGAAGAGATGTGCCGAGAGATAGCACAGGCCGGAGGCGGAATGTACGTAAGAGCAGACAATACCAACACTGCACGACGAGCAATACAACAAGAGTTGGACAAATTAGGCAAAGCTGAAATAGAAACAACGGTTTACACCGACTACAACGAGCAGTATCAGTCGTTCGTACTTATCGCACTGCTTCTGCTTATCATCAACAGTTTTATCTCAAGCACCCGCAATAAAACTATTGAAAAACTATATGACATGAAAATATAACATTCAAACCGAGTTTAATACACGTTCAAATGCCGTATGAATTGCATTTGAAGGCCATTTAAAACCCGTTTTAAAGCTACTTAAACAACAATGAACAGATATACACTCATAACTATTTTCCTCTGCCTTACATTAGCCGTCATGGCTCAGAAAGAGTCATTTGATGTGATGCGCGGCAACCGGGAGTACCATTCAGAGCAATACACCGATGCCGAAATTAACTACCGCAAAGGGTTGGAGAAGAACAACGAGTCATTCAGTGCATTATATAACCTTGGCAACAGTCTCTTCAAACAACAGAAATACGAAGATGCCGCCAAGGCATATTCCGATGCTGCAGCACTATTGCCACAGGATAGAAAACAGATGACCGACGCCCAACATAAAACAGCAGGCGACACCTATCATAACCTCGGCAATAGTTTCTACGGTATGCAGCAGTATGACAAGGCACTTGCCGCATATCAAGAGGCTTTGAGACACTGTCCAAACGACAATGACACACGCTATAATCTTGTAAAAACAATGCAGATGCTGCAACAACAGCAAGAGCAAGAACAACAGCAGGCTCAAGAGCAGGAAGCTCAACCTCAAGACGATGAGCAGATGGATAAAGAGCAAGCGCAACAGATACTGCAAGCATTAGAACAAGACGAGCAGGATACTCAAGAAAAAGCAAAGCGCACACAAAAACAATCGCGCTTCCGCACTGACAAAGATTGGTGACAAGTGATTATTGATAAGTGATTATACTATGATAAGACGTAAGATATTATTATTCGCGATGGTCGTTCTCAGCGTATTAGCGTACGCTGAGGATGTCAGTTTTCAGGCCAATGCCCCGAAGCAGGTTATTTTGGGCAGGCCATTTCAGTTGACCTATACCATCAACCAACGAGGGAAAGACCTTCGTGCTCCGGAATTCGGTGACTTTGATGTGCTTGCCGGTCCTTATACCAGCCAGTCAAGCAGCACGTCATTCGTTAACGGCAAACGCAGTTCCAGCTTCACCCTCACCTTCACCTACACCCTAATGCCGCGCCGCGAGGGTGAGATTAGCCTTGCCCCTGCCACTATAACCGTAGGTCATGACCAATACCGCTCTAACGGACTGAAGATAACAGTGTTGCCGGCAGACGAAGAGCAACCGACAGGAGGCGGCCAACAAGCGGCAAGCAGCGGACAACAGAGAGACGGACGCCAACAGCAAGGCAGTCAAGTTGGTGGTGACAACATCTTTATGCGCACAGTAGTAAGCAAGACCAAGGTGCGTGAACAGGAGTGTATTCTCTTGTCTTACAAGATTTATTGGGCAGGTGTTGACCTTGCGCAATTCACCAATAACACAAAGATACCTGAGTTCAAAGGTTTTCTGAAGCAAGACCTTGAGCAAGGGGAGATTCAAACCAATCTTGAGCACTACAACGGTCGTAACTACCAAACCGCGGTTATCTACCAGACTCTGCTCTACCCGCAGAAATCCGGTGATTTGCAGATTGATCCCGCCTCGTTTGAAGCAGTGTTGCGTGTACAGAACCGCGCTCAGGTGCGCTCCATCTTCGATGATTTCTTCGGTTCATACACCAACGTGACCCGCCAGTTGACAGCCCCCGGCATGACCATTCATGTAGAATCGCTGCCAAGCGGTAAGCCAGCCGGATTTTCCGGAGGCGTCGGACATTTCGACATCAGTTCGTCTATCACACAGCAGGACATAAGCATGAACGATGCCGTAACCATCAAACTGACGGTCAAGGGAACCGGTAACATGAAGCTGCTCAAGACACCGGCTATTGATTGGCCGGAAGGGTTTGAGGTGTATGACCCGAAGGTAAACAACAACTTCAAGAACACCACCAGTGGCGTAAGCGGCAGCAAGACAATCGAATATCTTGCCATTGCGCGTGCTGCCGGTGACTATACCATTCCTCCGATTGAGTTTTCTTATTACGACACACAGGAGAACAAATACAAACAACTCCAGACGCCTGAGTACACCCTGCATGTATCACGCGGCAACGGCGATACGGAGCCATCTGCTGTTGTACAGAACTACGTCAGCAAGGAAGATATCAAACAGATTGGTTCAGACATCCGCTATATTCATACCGGCTCACTACCCACGGAGCGACACCGATTGCTGGGTGACTTCGATGGATTGTGGTATCTGTATTTTGTCGTTCCGGCATTGCTGTCACTGCTTCTGTTCCTCATCTTCCGTAAGCAAATCAAGGATAACGCCGACATAGCAAGAGTGCGTTACAAGAAAGCCAACAAAGTGGCACAAAAACGCCTGAAGAAAGCCAAGCAGGCCATGAGCGGCAGTTCGGCGGAAGACTTCTATGAAGAGATAGAGAAGGCAGCGTTCCAATACCTTAGCGACAGACTGTCTATTCCTCTTGCAACATTGAACAAGGAGAATATCAGTGACATTCTTCGCAAGAAAGGGGCGAGCGAGGAGCTTGTGCAAGAGGTGAACAGTGTTCTCTCCACAGCCGAAGCAGCACGCTATGCACCAAGCATGGCGGGTGGCAAAGAGGACTTATATCAAGCCACTGCAGACCTGATAGATAAGATAGAGAAAGTGAAACTATGAAAATACGACACTTGATATGAAACGATTAATATATATACTTCTGCTGTTTCCCCTTTGCGTCAATGCCCAAAGTTGGGAAGACGCCAACACCGCATACTCGGAAGGCAATTACGCCGAGGCTGTTGTAATGTATGAGAACATCGCGCAAACCGGCAACAACGCCGAGGTGCAGTATAACCTTGGCAACGCCTATTTCCGCACAGGCGAAATAGCACGTGCCATCCTCGCCTACGAACGTTGCCTAAGACTAAACCCGCGCCATAAAGATGCGAAATTCAACCTCACATTTGCCGAGTCGCAGATTATTGACAACAAAGCCGACACACAAACATTCTTTCTGCTCAAATGGGCTCGTGGTTTTAGAAACATGTTGCCGGAAAATGTATGGCTTGTTCTTGCCGTCACACTGTTTCTTCTGTTCATTGTATCTCTTTTCCTCTTCGCCTTCGCCGGTCCACTGACGCTTCGCAAGACGGCCTTTGCGGTAAGTATCGTCACTCTTATCCTCTCGGCATGCAGCGTGTGGTGCGGCTTATCGCTACACCACAGAGACAGTGTCCGTGATGAAGCTATAGTGATGCAGGGAATAGTCAACGTCAAAGCGTCGCCCGACAAGTCAGGCACTGACTTGTTTGTGCTACATGAGGGGACCAAAGTTCGCATCAGCGATACGGTAGGAGAGTGGTGCCAGATACACGCAGGAGATAACATCGGCTGGATAAGACTCAAGGCGATAGAACGAATCTGAGCAATGTTTTACGTTATTTAGTAATTAGCGCAAATTGTTTGTGTTGGAAACACTCATTGATATTGACACGCAGTTGCTGCTGTGGATTAACGGTCACCACGCAGCATGGTCAGACACACTGATGTGGTACTCGAGCCAAGCATGGGTGTGGATACCAATGTATCTGCTCCTTGCTGCGTATCTTATATGGCTTTTGCGTCCTCAACGGTTCACCGCTGAGGTGCAGTCAGCAACGAGCAAACCACCTGTTTGTGACGCTCTACTCCGCTGGTTGCCCGCTGTCAGCGCAGTACTCGTTGTGGCAGCCGCAGCAGGGTTGTCGGACTTCGTCACATCCGGCATATTGAAAGGGCTCATCGCACGCCCGCGACCGACACACACACCGGATATTGCCGGCATGTTACACACCGTCAACGGTTACCGAGGCGGTCACTACGGTTTCCCGTCATCACACGCCGCCAACTGCTGGGCACTATGCCTCTCGTCCATCCTCATCCTCCACAGCCGACAGCATGCCGCACACGGTGGAGGAGGTATTTTTTACCGTCTCTCAAAGTACGAAGGACTGAACACCCTCACAGTGTTTCTCCTTTTAATATATGCCATGCTCAACTGCTACAGCCGCATGTACTTAGGCGTACATTTCCCGCTCGACATTGTCTGCGGAACACTGACAGGCTGCCTCATCGGCTGGCTTTTGTTCATTGTGTGGCAAGGAGCAATAAACATTTGGATAAGTAAGAATAATTTAGAAAAATGACATATATATTTGCATCGTAAAGTTACAAAAAACGCTAAACACTTTTGTATTCGGCGTTTTTTTCGTAACTTTGCAATCTGTTCCACTATAGCGCCTTCGGGTGCACATTCAACTGAAGCTGTCAATGAACATTTCCCAGCGGGCTCAGAACATGCCCCAATCCCCTATCCGCAAACTGGCGCGTTATGCTGATGCTGCCAAACGTAACGGCATACACGTCTATCACTTGAATATCGGTCAGCCCGACATCCACACTCCGGAGTGTGCCCTTGAGGCAGTACGCGGCATACATCGTGATGTGCTTGAGTACTCGCCTTCACAAGGTCTGCGCTCGTTGCGTAGTAAGATGGTGGGGTATTACGCTGAGTACGGCATCGACCTCTCTCCTGATGAGATTATCATCACCAGCGGCGGTTCAGAGGCGGTGATGTTCGCCTATATGGCATGCCTTAATCCCGGCGACGAGATTATCGTTACCGACCCTACCTATGCCAATTATATGGCATTTGCCATCTCATGCGGTGCGGTGGTTAAGTCAGTCAAGACGAGTATAGAAGACGGTTTCCGTTTGCCGCCGATGGAGAAGTTTGAAGAGCAGATAACCGACAAGACGCGAGCCATTTTGATTTGCAACCCCAATAACCCGACAGGTTACCTCTATACAAAACAGGAGATGCTTCAGTTGCGCGACATCGTGCAAAAACACAACCTTTATCTCTTTTCCGACGAAGTGTATCGTGAGTTTATCTACACCAAGCGTCCGTATATCTCCGCCTGCCATTTAGAGGGCATAGAGGAGAACGTAGTGCTCATCGACTCAGTCTCTAAACGCTACTCCGAGTGCGGTATTCGCATCGGTGCACTAATCACCAAAAACAAAGAGGTACGCCAGGCAGTAATGAAGTTCTGCCAAGCCCGCCTTTCTCCTCCACTTCTCGGTCAGATAGTGGCAGAAGCCTCGCTCTCCACACCTCAAGAATACATGGAGGAAGTATATGACGAGTATCTGGCACGTCGCAACTTCCTGATAGACGGACTGAATCAGATTCCCGGTGTATATACGCCTTCCCCTATGGGGGCATTCTATTCGATGGTTCGGCTTCCGGTGGACGACACGGAACGTTTCTGTCAGTGGTGCCTGACCGATTTTCAATACGAAGGTCAGACAGTGATGATGGCACCGGGCACGGGGTTCTATACCAACCCGGACGACGGACGAAAAGAGGTTCGTGTAGCCTACGTACTTAACAAAGAAGACCTTGCCAAAGCTTTGATAGTCCTTCGCAAGGCATTAGAAGCATACAATAACGCTTCTCAACAAGCATAACCTGATATACTTTATGCTCACTCATCTGCAAATATCCAACTACGCCCTTATCAGCACACTTGACATCAGTTTCACAGACGGGTTCTCTGTGATAACGGGCGAGACAGGTGCCGGCAAGTCGATAGTGCTTGGTGCATTGTCGCTCCTGCTCGGTGCACGAGCCGATATATCTGCCATAACTGAAGGCGAGAAAAAATGCGTTATCGAAGGTGAGTTCAACATATCCGGCTACTCTCTTGAACCGCTGTTTGCAGAGGAGGGTCTTGACTATTCCGACAGTTGTATCATCCGTCGCGAACTGCTGTCCACGGGTAAGTCACGTTCATTTGTGAACGACACACCCGTTGGGCTGAGCCTGCTTCGCACACTTGCCTCCAAGCTGATAGACATACACTCGCAACACGAGAATCTACTGCTAAGCGATGACATGTTCTGCCTAAGACTATTAGATTCATTGGCAGATAACAAAGCAGAAAAAGACGCATACACCGCTGCCTACGAACAGTATCAGCAAGTATTAGCGGACTTGGCAAACCTCAAAAAAGAGGCAGCCGAGTCACAACGTAATGCCGAGTTTATCGCTTTTCAATGGCAGCAACTGAGCGACGCCAACCTCACAGAAGGAGAGTTAGAAACATTACTTGAAGAGCAACAACGTCTTGCACACGCAGAAGAGATTGCCGAAGCACTACAATCAGCCGATCTGAGTCTTTCAGACGAAGACAACGGTGTTATGACGCAAGTAAAGGCCGCCCGGAATGCCGTACGCCGTATAGCCGCCTATCTACCGGCAGCGAGCGACCTTACACAACGCCTTGAATCAAGCTATATAGAGTTGCAAGACATTGCCGATACCATAAGTCATGAGTTGCAATCTATTGATAACAACCCGCTTGAACTTCAGCAGACAGAGGAACGGATTGCCACTCTTCAGACTCTGCTGCGTAAGTTTGGCAAAGAGACGGTGGAAGAACTTATCAGCGAGCGTGAACGATACAAAAGCATGCTTGACCGCCGTGACTCATTCAGTTTCGACATCAGCAGAATGGAAGAACAGGCGGCTCAGACCCGTACACTGCTGTTAAACCAAGCCGGCAAACTGCGTAAGACACGCGAGGCAGTGATAGCCAATACTGAAAAGCGTCTTGCAGCAGCATTGCTCAAGTTAGGTGTCAGACACGCTATAGTGCAGATTAAGCTGCAGCCTCTTGCTGACTGTCAAGCCGACGGAATGGACGAAGCTGTAATGCTCTTCGCCGCCAATCTCAATCAGACGCCAATGCCGGTTGCTGAGGTAGCAAGCGGAGGCGAGATGTCACGACTGATGCTTGCCATTAAGGCATTAGTAGCCGAGAAACACGCTCTACCCACACTCATCTTCGATGAAGTGGACACGGGTGTAAGCGGAGAAGTGGCAGAAGAGATGGCACACACGATGCTGGAAATAGCAGCCACAAGACAGGTGATAACCATCACCCACTTGCCGCAGATTGCCGCCAAAGGCAAGCAGCACTACAAGGTGTATAAACAAGACACGACTCTACGTACAGAGACACATATACGCCTGCTCAGTGAGGAGGAACGTGTGACAGAGATTGCCACATTATTGAGCGGCAGCAAACTAACTGACGAGGCACTTGCCAACGCAAGACAACTGCTCAGTTAGCAAGGAACAAATGTACGGAGGAGTGTTATCAGGGAGAGACGGTAAAAAATAACGTCTCTACACTTGAACGAAACAAGGTCGGAACACTTGGGCGAAACAAGGTCGGAACACTTGGGCGAAACAAGGTCGGAACACTTGAGCGAAACAAGGTCGGAACACTTGGGCGAAACAAGGTCGGAACACTTGAGCGAAACAAGACGTGTTTAGATATGCTCTGCAGCACAACGATTGACCAGTGCCGCAATGTTGATATACGACACACCTCCGTGCAAAGCAAGCCCAATCTCACATGTCCGCGAGTTGCTTACACCAAGCGTTACATTATTCTCAACCAACTGTCTTCGCAGTTTTCTCAGTGCCCATTTATTCAGCTCCGGGTCGGTAAATCCTTTATCTCCCGCAAAAGCACAACATCCCACTTCGTCAGGGACTATAACCTTATCTGCACACATACTCGCCAACTGCAGCAGTGTGTCAGTAAGTTGCATCTTGCGCGTGGAGCAAGTGTAGTGAACAGCTACCGTCTCATGCAAAGGAGTAATAGTCAGCTTGTCAATCAGATGCCCGGCAATAAACTCCGCCGGTTCATACAAGTGTATCTTCCGCCAAGAAGGATGTGTAATAATATACTCTTTCAAGCGATGCACGCAAGGCGACTGGTCACACACTATCATGTATCTGCCCTGCTCCGAAGCCTGCCACAGAGCGGTCAACAGTTCCTCAGTTTTCTTATCTGCCAGCTCCGGCATGCCCTTCGATTCCCATATCGTTCCGCAGCATAGTGACGACATCTTGTCCGGAAAAACAGGTTGCATGCCCGCCTTATGCAGCAACTCCGTCATATCCGTAATGAGAGGTTTATCAGGCATCAGACGTTTATCTGCCCCAAGACGCTGGTTCAAGCACGAGGGGAAATACACCACTTTCATCTTATCACTATCCACGGCCCTCTTTGTGTTTCTCAGTCTTGTCGGTAACGGAATACAAGGTGTCCATAGCGGTGCTCCGCAATAGTGCAGTCCGTTGGCAAGGCTCTGCATCAACTTGTCCCCAAGAACCGTGCGCCCCATATCGGCGAGGAAAAGCACAGACTCAACCATAGTTGCCACACCTGCGAAGTGATGGGCTGAGAACTCTCCCACCCCTTTGCCTAAAACAGACATTTCGCGTTCTCTGATGACGTGAATGAAGTCACCGGTATTGATTCCGACAGGACAGGATGTTGCACACAGTCCGTCCCCTGCACAGAGGTCTTTGCCAATCCGCCGAAAAGCCTTGCCCAACTCTGCCACTTCTTCTGCTTTGCCTTCCTTTTCAAGCCGGGCAATCTCCCGCTGTACAACTATTCGCTGACGAGACGAAAGAGCTTTGGTGTGACCGTCTGCCACAAAACCACAGGAAACGCAATTGACCTCGCAGAAACCGCACTCTATACAACGGTCAACCAGCGGGTGTACCTCAGGAAGCGGCTTGAGATGAGAGATATACGACACCGGATCCTCATTGAAGATTACCCCACGATTGAATATATAATGCGGGTCGAATAGTTGCTTAACGTCGCACATCAACTGATAGGCATCCTCCCCCCATTCCCGCCTGACAAACGGTGCCATATTCCTACCCGTGCCGTGCTCCGCCTTCAGCGAACCGTGATACTTATCAAGAACAAGGTCCACCACAGCATGCATCATACGGTCATACTGAGCCACAGATGCATCTGTATCAAAACGCTGATTAAGAATAAAATGATAATTTCCCTCGAACGCATGACCATAAATGACCGCATCAGGATAGTTATGCTCTACGAATAGCCGTTGCAAGTCAGCTGTAGCGGAAACCAGATGTTCTAACGGGAAAGCAATATCCTCAATCAGACATGTTGTTCCTACCGGTCTTGTAGCGCCTACAGCAGGGAAGATACCTGAGCGCATTGCCCAGTACTTAGCAATCAATGCAGGATTAGTGGTAAAAGCACTCTGCGTATCCGGCTGCTGTCCGCATACACTCATTAACTGAGCGCTAACAGCGGCTAACTTGTCCTTCAGTTCCTCTTCAGTGCGTGCATCCACCCTGACCAGCTCCGCCGCAGCGTCATCAGGCAGCCCTTGCAATTCAGGAAAGTCTTTCTCCACCACACGCATAGCACGCCTGTCGAAATACTCCACCGCTGACGGCACTCCGCCCTCCTTCAACGCCACCACAGCCTTGCACGCCTCTTCCGTAGTAGGAAAAAGTAGTAATGCCGAAGCGCTAAACGGCTGCAGTTCGCCGGTCAACATCGTCACATCGGAGAGAAAAGCCAATGTACCCTCTGAGCCGACTATAAGGTGGGCGATGATGTCAAACGGATCGGTATATTCCACAAACGGCAATATTGTCAATCCGGTAACATTCTTGATGGAATATTTGCGTCTGATACGTTCCACCAAGCTTTTGTTCGCCAGAGTCATGTCTCGCAGTTCTTCTATCCGTCTGATGAAGGCTCCGTGTGTTCGCTTAAACGACTCACGTGACTCAGCATCGCCTGTATCAAGTATGGTACCGTCTGCAAGTATGATGCGCACAGAACGTAACATCCGATAACTATTAGCGTGCGTGCCGCAACACATACCGGAGGCATTGTTCATCACTATACCTCCCACCATTGCACTACGCACGGAAGCCGGGTCAGGAGTGAAATATCGTCCGTACGGGCGTAATATATCGTTCACCCGTTGTCCTATAATACCGGGCTGCAGACGAATATATTTGCCTTTCTCCAGCACCTCATATTGCTCCCACTGTTTCCCGATGACAGCAAGCAGCGAATCACCGCAAGCCTGCCCGGAAAGAGATGTTCCGGCAGCACGAAAAGTGATGTAACGCTTTTCTTCTATTGCACGTAAAATCAATTCTTGAACGGCAGCTTCGTTCTCAGGGTGAATAACTTCCTCCGGCAGGTAACGATAAAAACCGGCGTCAGTACCCCATGACAAACGTTCGATGTAACTATTCATATAAATAATATTTAGAGGAACGCAAACGATATGTCTCCACATCCTTCATCCAATAGTCGCGTATATCTTCCCATAAATAGCGCTTGCCAAAAGTGCTTCTTATATATCCTGTTCCGCACACCTGATCGAACATTCGAAACCGTTTCGGGTCCGCCACTTTGAAGAACTCCCGCTCCGGATACATCTTGTCAAGCACCTCCAATAGTCTGAACTGCACTTCCGTCAGGCACACCTTTGCATAATCGGTGATATAAATCTGCACACCGTGTATCTGCTCACCCTTATAGACCGAATAAAACGGCTTGTAATGAATAGGCCTGAATATAAGTCCCGGCAGCGATAAATCATTCATAGCTGCCGCCAAATTCTCGGCGTCCACCCATGGTGCACCTAACAACTCGAAGGGCAGAGTATATCCAACTCCTATGCTGTAATATCCGAACTCGCCAAGTATTCCCGTCATGGGATAGAAGTATGCAGTATGTCCTGTTTGTACATGCGGTGAAGACGGCACCCAAGGCATACCTGTATCTTCCCAGCGCATATCCCGATGCCAGCCTTCCATCGGCACTACGGTCAGTCTGCAAGGCTTGTTCAGCCTGCCGCTCTTAGCAATGCTTAGGTCGGCCGCTTGGTCTTCGCCCGCCTCGGCATTAAGCATCAGCGCCAACTCTCCGACAGTCTGCCCATACAGGTATGGAATCTTAAACTGCGACACGAAAGATATATATCCGTCTTCTGCCAAGCAGCCTTCTATCTTCCGTCCTCCCAAAGGGTTAGGACGGTCGAGCACCACAAGCTCTTTGTCGTTTTCCGCGCACGCTTCCATCAGCATGCCAAGTGTGGAGATAAACGTATATGACCGGCAGCCGTTGTCTTGTATATCATACACTAACACATCAATATCCTTCATCATCTCCGCTGTAGGTTTGAGTGTCTTACCGAAGATGGAGTACATCAGCAGTCCCGTCCGTTCGTCCACCTCCGTGTTAACCGCGTCGCCGGCATATATATTTCCACGCACGCCATGTTCCGGACCATAAAGAGCAACCAGTTGCACATTAGGTGCCTCGTGTAAGATATCGACAGTGGAGCGCAATTTATTGTCCACACCTGTGGGGTTGGTTACAAGCCCGACACGTTTGCCGCGAAGGACGTCAAAATCACGTTCACGCAGCACTTCAATACCGGGTCTGACACGAGGTAACGTCTTGGCACGCAGCGTGCCACAACCGAATAACAAGCTCAGAGACAAGCTTAAAAGACAAACGACTTTTTTCATTGTATCGGATAAAAGGATAACTAAAAAGCTGACGGTATAATGTCACATTAAACAATCGCAAAGTTAACAAAAAAAACATTTCCTTGCAACTTTTTTTTCTAAAATAATATATTACGCGCAGTTATATTGCACATATCGGATTTTTTTTGTAATTTTGTAGTCGTTTATTGCTGATTTTGAAATATGAAGAATATAGCTTTTATCATCAACCCCATCTCCGGTGCCGACAACCAGAATCGTCGTCGTGTACCGAAGCTTATTGACAAATTGTTAGACAAAGAGCAGTGGTCCGCCAATGTAGTGTTTACCGAATATAAAGGTCATGCAACAGAGCTTGCCCAGCAGTATGCCGCTCTTGGTTTTGCGTCGGTTGTGGCGGTAGGCGGTGACGGTACCGTCAACGAGGTGGCAAGCGGCTTGAGACATACTCAGACCGCCCTTGGTGTTATACCTATCGGCAGCGGCAACGGTTTTGCACGCCACTTAGGAATAAGTCTTCGCGTACCCAATGCAATAGATATGCTCAACAGAGCAGAGCCTATAACGGTAGATTATGGTACCGCAAATGACGTTCCTTTCTTTGTAACCTGCGGTTGCGGCTTTGATGCACTGATAAGCGAGGAGTTTCAAAAAGCCAACAAACGCGGCGTAAAGACCTACGTAGAACAGATAGTGAAGGAGTTGTGGCGCTATGAACCGCAACATTATCGCCTTATGGGTGATGGTATAGACCTTGACACCGATGCTTTTCTTATCACCTTTGCGAACTGCAACCAGTGGGGTAATGCCGCACAGATAGCGCCGAAAGCCAGTATCCAGGATGGCAAGTTAGACATAGCTATCGTGAGCAAGTTCTCGCTGATTGTGGCTCCCGCCTTAGCAATGCGTCTGTTCACAAAGAATGTGGACAGCAGTTTCTACGTAAACAGCCTTAAAGCCAGAAAAGTACAGCTGATACGCGAAAGCGCGGCACCATTTCATATTGACGGAGACCCCGTTCACATGCCGGAAACGATAGATATCAAGATTGTAGAAGACGGTCTGCGGGTACTCGCGGAAAAAAGATTTTAGTATAAACTATGAGAGACGGTAAACGCCACGCACAACACCCCACCCCAATTACCGTCTCTACACGCAGGCGGAACAGAGACAGAAACGTATGAACATCAAGATTATAAACAAATCCGACAATCCTCTTCCACGCTACGAGAGTGCCCAGGCAGCAGGTATGGATCTACGTACCAGCATCAGCGAACCTTTCACCTTACAGCCGTTAGAAAGACGTCTGTTTCCGACAGGTTTGTATATTGAGTTACCGGTAGGCTATGAGGCCCAGATTCGCCCGCGCAGCGGTATGGCGCTCAAACGGGGCGTAACCGTACTCAACACGCCGGGCACAATAGATGCCGACTATAGAGGCGAGATTGGAATTATCCTTATCAACCTCTCAGGCGAAGCAGTCACTATAGAACCCGGCGAGCGCATCGCACAGATGGTTATAGCGCGGCATGAGCAGCCTCAGATAATTGAGGTCAGTGAGCTCAGCGACACCGAACGCGGCGAAGGCGGCTTCGGACACAGCGGAGTGAAGTGACCGGTGGAGCGGCTGATTTGAGAGACTTGGGCGAAACGAGGTTAGAAACGTATTAACGACTATACACGAATAGTAACTTGACAACAAAAGTAACTTGACAACAAAAGCTGAAATATTATCAATTATCATTTTTCTTGCCCTATTGCAGGCTTTGACAATAGACTTGTCTGCCAAACCCAAGCGAGTGGCGGATAAGCCGAAAGGCGAGGTTCGAACAGCTGAGCAGATACGCGATGAACGCGAGCTTCGTTATTTTTTCTACGAAGCAATGCTCGCCATGGACGAAAACAAATATGACGAAGCGATGGCTCTCTTGCAACACTGCCACCTCATCTCTCCCGATGATGCCGCTACCAATTATTACCTTGGCATTCTTTATGGGGGTCTGCACGATGATGAGCGTATGTTGCAATATATTGACCTCGCCTACGCAGCTTCGCCCCACGACTATTGGTATCCATACTCAGTGCAGCATTATAAGACCGGCGAGAAATCCGACCGCAAAAAAGCCATTACTGCTTTACAAAAAGAGATTCGCCGTTCTCCTGATGACAGTCACGCAGCAGAGGTGTTGCAAAACATATACATCCGCGAAACAAATATCAAGAGTGCCTTGCGCATGCAGGACCTCATCGAACATGTTAACGGTACGGACATGTATAGTGCGTTGCAGCGATACCGGTTGTATATGATGTCAGGCAAGAGCAAACAGGCAGCTGCTGTTATCAACAAATACCTTCAGCAAGACCCTGACAACTACTACATGCAGGTTTTTCTTGGCGATGTAATGATGCAGCAAGGAGAGAAAGAGGCTGCATACAAGCAGTATGTATCAGTAGAAAAGAGTTATCCTGAGAATCCGTATTTGGCGTTGTCACTAAGCAACTACTACGGCGATACGGGCGACTATACCCGTGCAGCGCAATATGAGTTACAGGCTATCAGCAACGACATCATATCACTTGACTATAAGTTGGATATCCTTCGCAACGACCGCTGGTTGCGTCAAAATGACAGTCTTCATCTGCAAGCCCTGCAATCGCTTATTGTCCAGTATCCGTTAGAGGAAGAAGCTCATCGTCCTCTGGCAGACTACTACCTTGCCACCGAGCGCAACGAAGAAGCAGAGTCTATACTATGGACCATATTGGACATCAATCCTGCTCACACACAGACATGGCAGACCCTTCTCTCTCTCTTTCAGAAAGACAGTACCGCCACGACTGACGAGTATCTTCACCTCACCCGTAAAGCCATAGAGCATCAGCCTCAAGAGCAGCAGTGGTACTTTATCATGAGCAGCCTTAAGATGCAACAGGAGCAAGCAGACTCGGCAATATATTTCTGCAAACAAGGGTTGTCCCAGCCCGACGCCACAGACCTGCACTACAAGATAGCGCTATACGTGCAACTTGCAGATATCTATGTTCAACAATCGCAACTTGACTCAGCGTTCTACTATTATGAGGCCGCGCTAAGTTACAATCCTGAGAATATATACGTCCTCAATAACTACGCATATATCCTTGCAGTTAACGGCGGAGACCTAAGAAAAGCCGAAAAGATGAGCCAGCGTACCATCAAGGCCGAGCCCGATAACGCCACCTATCTTGACACTTATGCGTGGATACTGCACTTGAGCGGGCAAGAGACGCTTGCGAAATTCTACATGCAACAGGCTTGGGCAAACGCAGAAGACAAGACTGACCCTGAACTGCGGGAGCACTACAAGGTGATTATCGAAAGCACAGAGCAACCAAACAAAGCAGAAGAGACAAAATAAATCAAACTACTTATGATTTGCAACTTACACAGAACCGACATAGTATATGCCATTTCCGCTCTAATGATTTTTGCGCTACTGTTATCCGGCTGCAAAAGCAAGAAAAAGGTTGTTTCTCCTACTGCAGAACAGCCCCGTACAGAGCAGAAGAAGCATGTACTGACTATTCAGGAAAAAACAATAGCAGCCCAGCCGTCGTTCATATCGATGCAAGCACAAAAGAGTCGCTTTAGCATCAACTACGAGCAACGGCAGATTAGTTCTAACGGCACGATATCGCTTATCAGCGACTCGTTGTTTATCATTGCTCTTCAGCCAATACTCGGCATTGAACTTTACCGCCTTGAGGCAACCAAGAGCGAGGTGCTTGTCATAGACAAGATGAACAAACGCTATGCCTCAATGACCTACCCTGAGTTGCAGAAAGAGACAGGACTGCCGTTTACTTTCGCCGACATTCAGGCTATAGTGATGAACCGCCTCTTTGTCATAGGCAAGCCTCAGTCGTTCTTCCTTGAAAACGACATAGAAACCGATTCACGCAATGGTCAGAGCACACTTGCATTCCGCGAGGGCAGACTAACCTATAGTTACGTCATAGACGAGCATCTGTTGATGCCGCTAAGCGTGGAAGCCACGATGGACGGGAACAAAGGCGTTACCCGCATTCAATACAAAGGTCACTCACTCACAGACAAGATATTGTTTCCGGCAGTGATGGAAGTAAGTTTTAAGAACGATAAGACTACCGGTTCAGCAGAGATAGCCTTGCCCAACCTGTCGTTCAACAGGCAAACCATAACACGCCTAAAGATAAACAATTATAAGAAAACCACACTTGGTGCCATCATTCCCGGGTTGTGAAATACATTAACAGCACATTGAGGAATAAAAAAAAACACAAATCACACAACGATGACAACACCCATTATCCACCTGCGACTAATGCTGACAGCACTGCTATTGTTTGTCACGACAGCTGTGGTCTTCCCTCAGAAGAGCCAGAGCGTGAGCGACCTCAAGAGTCAGCGCGAACGGACCTTGCAGGAGTTGGAGAAGACACAGCAGATGCTCAAAGAGACAAAGAAAAGCGAGACTGCCACGGTGAATAAACTTAATCTTCTGAACAAAGATATCCGCGAGCGCAGGCGTCTCATCTCTAATCTCAACAGCGAAATCAACAGTCTCGACTACGAGATGAGCACTCTCTCCACACGTCGCGACTCCTTAGAGTTACACCTAAGGAAACTGCAGAACGACTACGCTACCTTCGTCCGCGAGAGTCATTATACCTTCAAACAGGTTTCCCCAATCCTCTTCATTTTCTCCGCCAAGGATTTCCAGCAAATGATGCGCCGTATGCGTTATATACAAGACGTTCAGTCATTCCGCAAGCAGCAGGTAGCACGCATACGTAACACTCAACAAGAGATAGACCTCCAGAACCAGCTGTTGCAGGAGAACAAACAGAACAAAGAAAGTGCTGTAAAGATGCAACAACGCCAGCAAGAGAACCTTGCCCGTGACGAACGCAGACAACAGGACATGCTCAAATCGCTGAAGAAAAAAGAAAAGGAACTACAAGCACAACAGAGACGTCAGCAGAAACGCGCCAACGAACTGAACAAGAAAATAGAGGAACTTATTGCACGCGATATAGACCGCCACAAACAGCTGACCAAAGAGCAGGCACTGATAGCCGGCGGCTTTGAGAAGAACAAAGGCCGTCTTCCATGGCCGGTGGAGAAAGGGTATATATCCGGTCATTTCGGAGTACAGCAACATCCGACATTGGAGCGGGTAACAGTCAACAACAAAGGTGTGTATTTACAAACAACAACCGATGCACAAGCCCGTGCAGTGTTTGAAGGCGAGGTAACCAGCATCTTCTCAATGGGCGGCACACAGGCTGTGATTGTGCAACATGGTAATTATCGAACAGTATATTCCGGTCTTGCCACAGTAAGCGTGAAAAAAGGCGACAACGTAAAAGCCAAGCAGAACATCGGAAAGATTTACTGCGACCCTGACGACGACAACTCAACAACAGTATTCTTCCAGATATGGAAAGATAAAGAAATTCTCAACCCCGAACTATGGTTAGCAAAATAACGATGAAACACCTGAACTACCTACTCCTCATCATGTTGAGCGTTGTTCTATTCTCTTGCAAGGAGGACAATTGGCTTGACTGGAAAGCACAAAACGAGATGTGGCTCCTGCAGAATGCCGGCTCCGATGCCGCCATCATAACGACAGCCGACAGTCTGCAATATAAGATTATCTACGGCGGATTGAGTTCTGACGCCCGTCCGCAATCGACAAGCACCATCACCTGCGACTACAAGCTACGTCTAATCAACGGATATCAAGTAGATGCTTCTACCGATGCAGTGCTCGCAATGAGCTCGGTAGTAAAAGGATTCTCGGAAGGGATGTCGAAGATACACAACCACGGAGATATAATACTCTATATTCCGTGGCAGTTAGGGTATGGTTCCGAAGGTCACGGCACAGAAGGGACTCAAAGCTATATTCCTCCCTACTCTACACTTATCTACGAGGTGCATCTGTCATCGGTTATGAATTAGCAAAACGTGAAAATTAAACACCACATATTATTACTCTGCCTGCTGGTAAGCTCATGTGAAGGAACAACGTTTGTGTCGTCCGTTCCCTCATACCCTGTTCATTTTGAGATTAACATCCTTGCCGAGTATCCTCACTTTGTGCCATCCGGCGGCATTGACCATCTTGTTTTCACGTCTCAACGTTATTACACTGACGCTGTCGGCTATGCCGGTTTATTGGTATATACAGCTTTTGACGAGCAGTACCACGCTTGTGACCTATGCTGCCCCAAATGTCTGAAACGCTATATTCCTATTGAACCAGACGGCATGTACGCTCACTGCCCCACATGCGGCGAAGACTACGACCTCTCATACGGACTCGGCAACCCTACCAAAGGTATCTCAAAAGAGATGCTTCGACCATATCACTGCTCATACGCCAACGGCAAACTGCTCATCTACTGAGCGTCATTTCAAAGAGCACTTCTAAAAAATCATCGCTTGGATGTAAACAATCATGCTCATCGTCTCTAAAGCATCAGCGGGTTCAGGCAAGACTTTTGCGTTAGCATTGGTCTATATCAGATTCATGCTACGTTCCCTGCGTGAGGAGCATATTCCAAACCCATATAGACATATCCTTGCGGTGACATTCACCAAAAAGGCGACGGCAGAGATGAAGGAACGTATCATTCGCGAACTATATACTCTTGCCACCTCTCCGCTCAGTTCACCATTTCTTGATTACCTGCTCGACATACGCCGTTTGGAAGACGAGGGGCGTCTTGTGCACCGCATGCTGACAGAGGAAGAGCGTCAGAACGAAGCCGCAACGTTATCTAAAGACTGTCAGACACTGATGGCAAACCTTCTGCAAGACTACCCTGCGTTCCAAGTTTCCACCATTGACAGTTTCTTTCAGCAGGTCATTCGCCAGTTTGCCGCAGAGCTTGGATTGACGACACACTACAACGTATCGCTTGACGACAAGCAAATCATAGCTGAAGGAATAGACCGCCTTTTCTTCGACATCAACGAAGGTGAACAGGACACAGAAAACGCATTCAAGCAGCTGTTGCACTATGCGGATAGCAACATCAGCGGCGGCAACAACTGGAATCCGAAAGAGAGTCTTCGCCGGTTCGCCGACGAACTGATGCATGAGAACGTACAGCGTAACCAGTCAGAGTTGAGCGTAATAGCCACACATCCTGAGATGGTGTCACACCTCAAGCAGCAATTGTCAGAACAACGCAAAGCAATAGAGACGCTGTGGCGCACTCCCAAAGGCAAACCTGACGAGATAAGCAAAAAGGCACCACAAGATACAAGAGAGCAATACAACTCCATTGTTCTGGCGCTTGAACACCTTGATGACCTGAGTATGCTCGCCGCTGTAGAGGCGAAAATCGACGAGCGTAACCGCACAGAAGGGCGTATTCCCATCTCAGCTACCAACATGCTACTCAACCAAATCATAGGCGGAACGGACACCCCGTTTGTGTATGAGAAGATAGGCACCCGTCTCAATCACTACTTGATAGATGAGTTTCAAGACACGTCACGTTTGCAATGGGACAACTTCCGCCCGTTGATAATGGAAGCCTCATCCCAAGGCTACGACAACCTTGTGGTAGGCGACGTGAAACAGAGTATCTATCGTTGGCGCAACTCCGACATGCGAATCTTGCAAGACATCGCCACCGAAGGTCTGCCTCTCGGTTCACCACTGCCGAAGACATATAACTACCGAACGTCCGCCACAATAGTGGAAGCCAATAACCTGCTTTTTGAGCGTTATGCCGCATCATTATATACGGGCGAAGACCCCAAAGCACCATTAGTCAAAAAGGCTTACGAAGGAATGATGCAGGAGCCGGTGAAAAAATCCTTGTCAGGCAGATACCGCCTCGAATGGTTCAACGGCGACAAAGACACCTTCATCAGCTGCGCCCTTCAGCGTACGTCCGACACGATACGCCAATTGCAGAAAGAAGGTCGTATCAAGCAGTTGAGCGAAGTGGCCGTTCTTGTGAGAATGAACAAAGAAGCAGCACGCGTCTCCGAACACCTTATCAGTCAAGGAATAGCCGTACAATCACAAGAGGGTTTGTACATAGAGAGTCATCCGGCTGTGAAATACCTGCTTGCGATGATGCGTTTGGTCATCAACCCTGATGACACCGTTTCTGCTGCCATCATCGCACAATTCACGTCACAAACAACCAACCAAACAAAATCTATTACACAGGAGGGGACTACGAACTTAACACCAACTACATCCGGCAGTGATTTATTCACTTTTGTCCGCAATTGTATTGATAGTAACAAACTTTACAAAACAGCAGATGCCGATGCATACCTAACTGCGTTTCTTGATATTATCTACGACTATTCTATTCGCAAGAACGCTGATATATCCGGCTTTCTTGACTATTGGAAAAGCCGCAGCACTCCACCATGTATTCCGGCATCACAAGCTCCTGATGCGGTGCAGATTATGACAATACATAAGTCCAAAGGACTGGAGTTCCCCGTCGTAATCATACCGATGTTGAGTTGGTCGTTAGGTCCTGACAGAAAATTCTCAGATTCGCTACTATGGTGTCCTACCGCCGGTTTGCCGGAGCCGTTTTCTGACATACCACTACTGCCTATTGCAGGCAAGAAAAAAGCCGCAGAATCTTACTTTGCACGCTTCTACCAACGCGAGGAAGAGATGCTCTATATCGATTCTATCAACCTGACCTACGTTGCATTTACCCGCCCGATTCACACCCTCTACGCCTTTGCCCCTGCTGAGCCGTTTGCCGGTTCAGGCATCACTGTCGGCACATGGCTCATGCCACTCTTCGAAGACAAACAGCAGCTTGATCCTGACAATAACAGCTTTTATTGGGAAGAGTCTGATTCCCCGTCCCGCAGCAGCAAGAAGCACGCCTCACCAAATGAGACAGCGGTGCAACAACGTAGTGTCAGATATATATCAGTGCCGGAAAACGGCAGACTTCGCCGCCGCACATACTCGGCAGAATACATGGAGCAGACATCTTTCGGAACGATGATGCACAATGTGCTTGCCCACATCACCTATCGCGATGACACAGCAGACATTATCAACGCATTGACAGCGGATGGGACACTCAGAGTAGAGCAGACCGAAGAGGTAAAACATGAGATAGAAAAGTTCTACCGCATGATAGACGAATGCGGACATTCCGATTGGTTCACACAGCATTATGAGATTCGCAACGAATGTGATATACTGACGAGCAATGCCGCTCTATATCGTCCGGACAGACTGATGCTTCGCGACAAGCATGCTATCATTCTTGACTATAAGTTCGGCAAAGAGAATCCTCACTATAATCAACAAGTGACTCAATACATGCAGCTTCTCCACGACATGGGCTATAGCACAGAAGGATGGCTGGCATACGTAGAACTGGACAAATTAGAACGAGTGGAAGACTTATGATTACATACGACCAACTAACACAGATCGGTGCATTGGGTCGCACCCACGGTACCGGCGGCGAACTGCTACTACTTACCCGCCATGATTACGATGAGTTTGCACCAACATTTCTCGTACTGCTTATAGACAACTTGTTTGTTCCTTTTCGTCTGCTCCGTATCCGGCAGCGCAACAATACCGAGTATATAGTGAGCCTCTTAGGAATTGACAGCGAGCAGTCAGCGTCACACCTAAGCGGCAGACAAGCATATATTTTAAGGAGTGAGTCAGGCGATAACGATGATGAAGATATAGCGGATATCAGCGGCTACGAGTTATACAACAGTGAGCAGCTTGTCGGCACAATTGATTACCTCGACGACTCCACGGTCAACGCCCTCTTTGTTCTGCGAGACGGCACACTTATTCCCGCACATGAAGACCTGATAACCGACATCGACCACATACATAGACGTATCGTTTGTCACTTGCCGGAGGGGTTGGTTGAAAAATGATAGAGTAAAACATGAGGGAGGATATTATATGGACAGTCAAAAAAAACAGCTCAGCAGCAAGCGATTGTTAGCCTTAGATGTGCTACGTGGCATCACCATAGCAGGAATGATAACGGTTAACAACCCCGGTTCGTGGGCACATATCTATGCCCCGCTACGTCATGCTGCGTGGAACGGTTGTACACCTACTGACCTCGTTTTCCCGTTTTTCATGTTTGTGATGGGCGTTGCTATGTATATGAGTTACTGCAAGTACGACCACCGTCTCACATGGCAGACATTCGGCAAACTGTGCTTTCGTCTTGTGATGATTCTGCTTGTTGCCTACTCTCTCAGTTTCATCAGTCGTCTGCTTCGTGGTATCTATGTCGATGATTTCGCCGAATACATGCGTGGTTGGCTTCCTAACATGCGTATCATGGGTGTTCTGCCGCGGCTTGGACTCGTGTCATTCTTCGGCGGCTTACTACTGCTTACCTTCAAACCCCGAAGAGCCCCATTGGTAGCAACCGTACTACTGACAATATACTGTATCATCATAGGCGTTACAGGCTCGTTTGAATTAACGATGGACAATATCCTCGCCCGTGTTGACCTTGCAGTACTTGGCGACAGTCACATCTATCATCTCACAAACAGCATCGGTGAACGCATCCCGCTTGACCCTGAAGGCGTTTTGTCCACTATCCCATGCTTATCGCACGTTCTGCTCGGAGCCTTTGCCGGAAAACTGATAACAACGCACAGTGAGGTTGCATCAAGCAGGCAGTCGGCTATGAGTCGGTTGTTTATCTTTGGAACTATTATACTCCTTACAGGGTTTCTCATTGACTACGCCTTTCCCATCAACAAATCGATGTGGTCAGCATCGTATGTTCTTGTCACTTGCGGTTTAGCATCGCTACTGCTTGCTTTGCTGATATGGCTTATAGATATCAAAGGTATCGGTCAGTCGGCAAGCAAAGGGCAACGCATATCGAAAAAAATCATACGTTTTTTCGAGTCGTTCGGTGCCAATCCGCTGTTCATATACTGCCTCTCAGCGTTGTTTGTATATATAAGCGGAGCTATACGCTTTACATATAACAACGTAGCTTATAACCTCTGGTCGTTCTACTATAATGTTTGTATGAAGCCACTGCTTGGCGAGACAGGCGGATCGCTTGCGTCTGCATTGTCGCTCGTTGCCGTGATGTGGCTGATTGCTTACCCCTTATACAAAAAGAAAATATACATTAAAATTTAATCGTGTCATATACAGCCACAATAGGATTTTTCGACGGTGTACATGTAGGACACCGTTTCGTTCTTCGCTCAATGCTTGAAGTTGCGTCACAGCGCGGAATGCAATCTGCCGTTATTACCTTCACTCAGCACCCACAAGCTGTGCTGACTAACAAACAAGTCCCGCTACTCACCACAACAGATGAGCGTATCAAGTTGCTACGCGAGCAAGGCATCGATGAGATTTTCGCATTTAACTTCCCCGTCATTAAAGACCTCACTGCCGCTGAGTTTATTCACATCCTTCACAACCAATGCGATGTTCGTTGTCTGCTAATGGGTTACGACCATCACTTCGGCTCCGACCGTCTGCGTTCATTTGAGGACTACGCACGACTCGCAGCAGCAGAAGGGGTAGAAATAATGAAACTGCCGGCGTTATGTGCTGAACCGACAATAGGCGGTCGTCAGCCGTCCTCTTCTGCTATTCGCAAGGCATTGTTGCAAAGTGATATAACATCAGCCAACACAATGCTCGGCTACTCATATACGCTGAAGGGAGAGGTGGTACACGGCAAAGGTATAGGACGAACATTAGGATTTCCTACAGCCAATATTGCCGTACCCCAAGAGAAACTGCTACCGGCAGCCGGCGTTTATGCCTGCACTATCAGTTGCCACAAATCGTCATTCAACGCAATATTGAATATCGGCAATAACCCGACCGTTGGCGGAACCGGTACAACAGTAGAGGTACATATTCCTGACTTCAATAGTGACTTGTACGGAGATACAGTAACTGTTGAGATAAAACGCTTTATCAGAGCAGAACAGCATTTCAGCAATACAGAAGAACTGAAACAGCAAATAAAAGCCGATATCAAAAACCTTACGGACATAAAACATTTATAAAACACAACAATAATTAAATTTAAATCTTGCATATATCAATAAATTGTTGTATCTTTGCAATTGTAAATCAACTCAACTAAATAACCTCTAAAACTTACCGAACCATGTTTACAGCACATGATGAATGGTGGGCAGCATTGCCTATTGCCCAAAAAGAGCGTATTGCCACTAAAGCCAAAAGCAAGAATCTGCCGGCAGGAACTCCGGTAACTCCAGTCACCTACCCTGCTTGTACTGAGTGGTGGAATAGCCTTGATAACGAACGTAAGACTTGGATTCACGACCACTGCATTGACCGTCACGGGTATCTGTTACCCGATTGGCAAGAGGGCATGACACTGAGTTACTAAACGGCAGGTTACTGCATAGAGAGACGGTTATCGCCATGTAAACATGCAGCCATAACAAACATCTCTACACGTTTAGCCCCATAGTGCACCCGGCTCTATGATAAACCAAACCACGGAAAGATACAGTTCTTTATTCAAAGAGCAACGTACATAGAAACCGTGGATAGGTGTTTTTTGTGGTTATACAATACCAACAACCACATAGACTAATTTTAAAAACGCACTTATCAAATCAGCATTAAACATATAAGACAATACACACAATGAAAAAAATTCTTTCCTTACTTGTTATAACTCTTGCAAGTTGTTGCATATATGCCGGCACCTACTACGCCTCCCCTACAGGTAGCGGTGATGGCAACAGTTACAGCAGCCCGTGCTCGTTCACTAATGGCTTGAAGAAGCTGAAGAATGCCGGCGACACGTTGTACCTGCTCGGCGGTCAGTACGACCTTGGCAACACCGCAGTGCAGAACCTTAATGGTACTGCACAGAAACGTATAGTGATTAGCGGCTATCCGGGTGAGACGGCTATTCTTGACTTCCGTACCACCCCATACGGAACGAGAGGTTTGCAGGTTAAGAGTACCACCACTTATCTTCACATCAAAAACCTTACCCTACGCTATTCCGGAAAGAACAACCTCCATAACGAAGGCTCATATAACTTCTTCGAGAACCTTGACATCTATGGTTCGGCAGACACCGGCTGCCAGATGAAGAATGGTGGCAACAATATAATCAAAAACGTTGATAGCCACGACAACTTTGACTATCAAACGATGTCGGGCAACACTGCCAATTTCGGCGGTAACGCGGACGGCTTTGCAGACAAGCAGTTCACGGGTGACGGAAACCACTATATAGGTTGCCGCGCATGGAACAACTCCGATGACGGTTGGGATTTCTTCCAGCGCGTATCCAACAGCAACACCATCATAGAGGACTGCATCTGCTACATGAACGGTGCACCATATTATGACATGAGTCAGCACGGACGCTATCAGACAGATAAAGCATGGTTTGACTCAAAGGTGGGCACACAGATGACCGACCGCTACGGCAACACTATTACCATCACCTTGAAGCAATATCCCAACCAAGGCAACGGCAACGGCTTTAAGATGGGCGGCGGCTATACTGACCACAAAATAGAGATACACCATAGCCTTGCCGTCGGCAACTATGAGCGCGGCTTTGACCAAAACAACAACGGCGGCACCATGTGGGTGTACAACAACACCGGTTACGCCAACAAATATAACTACGGTTTCACCACCGCCTACGGCACCAACTACCTTAGGAACAACATCAGCTTGAGCAGCAAAAACGCTGATGCCTATCAGTCAAAGACCGTAGGAGCCAACGACCACAACTCATGGAACACCACCGGCATCAGTTGTACCGCAGCCGACTTCCTGAGTCTTGACACCACACAAATTCTTGGTGCTCGTCAGTCAGACGGTTCTTTACCCGAGATTACATTATTGCACCTTGTCAGCGGTTCAGAGCTTATTGATGCCGGCGTTGACTTAGGGTACACCTACACCGGCAACGCTCCCGACCTTGGTTGCTACGAGACAGACGGAGTGCAACACCCGAGCGTGACCTGCACGTCAGCGAACAGCGAACAATGGGTAATGGCAGGTGACTCTATTGAGCCAATTGTCTTCAAATGGGGCGGCAGTGCCACCCGTCTCACTTGCTCAGCCAAGCCGGAAGGCATAACCCACAAGATAAGCAATAACGGCAAGACGCTGACCTTGTCCGGCACACCGACGACCGCGGGTGTATATACTATCACCATCACCACAGTAAGCGACGATAACGAAAGCGCCTTGCTTGACGCCGTCCTTCACGTAAAAGCCGCCGGACTGAGGCGCGTAGCATACGTCACTACTCCTGGCGCCGGAGAAGACAAAGCATTACTTGAATGGCTCAACACCTCTGACTCTATCAACGTCACCACATTGGATGCGGCTATCGCCGATAACGACTACAGCAATTACGATGTCATCGTACTCGGGCCGAAGCCCAACTCCTCCGCAGCAGCCTATAGCGGCCTGAAAGGTTACGACAAACCGATGTTGTGCCTCAAACCTTTTATTTTTAAGAATAGCGTTTGGAACTGGGGAACAGCGGTTAATACACAAGACCTCGGAGTAACAGTAAGCGCACCGTCGCATCTTATCTTCAGCAACCTCACAATAGACGGAAGCACCTTGTCGCTATTCAGCTCCTGCCAGACCAACGCCGTTACCGCCATCTCGCAGTGGACAGAGTCAACAGGTATTACCACTCTTGCCTCACCTGTGTCACAAGACAGCTACAGTTCAATAGCAGAGATGGGTATAGGTTCAACGCTTAACGGCACCACTCTGACGGCACCACTACTGATGATTGGTATATCAGAATACTCCACTGCCAACCTCACCACCAATGGCAAAAGACTTGTAGAGAACGCCATTTACTATTTGCTTGGCCTGCCCATGCCGGAGCATCAGGGACTCGGTACCGACACCACCTCAATGACACGTGACAACAGAGCCGGCAGAGCAGAAAAAATACTGTATAACGGTCAAATAGTAATCAAACGAGGCGAACAAACATTCACCCTGCTTGGACAACAAATTAAATAAAATTATCGTTTTATTTGGTAATTTCAGTTTTTTTGTGTAATTTTGCATGCTTTTTGCGTAAAGCAACTATAAATAAAAAATCAAAACTTATAAAACATGTATACATTTCTTACAATCTTAATCGTATTGGCAGCTATTCTTGTCACCTTACTTGTGTTGGTACAGAACTCTAAAGGTGGCGGTCTTGCCAGTGGTTTTGCGAGCGGCAACCAAGTGCTTGGTGCTCCAAAGACAGCAGACTTTCTTGAGAAGGCGACATGGACTCTGATTGCCATCATCGTTCTTCTCTCAGTGTTTGCCGTAGGAGCACACAAGAGTGAGACTGCCGGTACGCCAAACGACAGTCAGGTAATTGAGCAGGCTGCTGAGTCGGCAGGTGAGATGCAACAAACGACAGCAACACCTGATTTCAGTGAAGAAGAAGCTGAGTAAATTGATGCAAATGGTGAACAAACGGAAAGTTGTTCACCATTTCTTTTTGAATAGTCCTCCGATAAGACAAACCAACATATACCACGGATAGATTATTGTCAACAGCAAGGTACCCAACCAGTGTCTTGCTGTTATTTGTTTTGCTCCAACCGCCTGACGATAACGTTTAATAAGAATAGTATCAGCCACCCATTTAACGATCAGCCACAGAGGACATATAACCGCCATAATATTGCTTACAACAACCACCCCCCCGCACAAACGAATGTCATGGTCAGTGTAGCGTGGGGCCTTACCTGCCCAACGCATACGTTGATGCATCAACGCAGTGAATGTAGTTTGCGGAGCGACATAGGTAAGCGGTTTGGTCAACACACGTATTGGCAGTCCACGACGTTTGACGGCCTCAAGAAGAAACATATCATCACCACTGGGAATGTCATGGTTCAATTCCTCCTCACAGGACAGCCACACCTCGCGCCTGACAAGCAGTGCAGCACCGGCACACATCACAGCATGTCCATGCTGTGCCGAGAACAGCGTTAGCCCCTGTATGGCATCATATTCAAGAACCTGCAAAAGTTCAAACAAAGTGCCATGTCTCATCGTCATTCGAAGGGGAAGGATAATGAAAGAATACTTATCGGAAAGAGACATTAAAAGTGAACTATAGTCAACCGGCAATGTAACATCATCGTCGCTCATCCAGACCCATCGGCTGCTGACCTTACGCATTGCTGCAGATAGAGCGTGTTTCTTACCTCTGCCTTCATCGTTCTGACGAAGAGTGAGCACACCACCTTCTACCGTCCACGACTCCCCGTCTTGATAAACTTCTCCATCTCCACTCACCTTATGCAGCGGCATACGAGTCGGTATAACCCGCACCACGTCATATAACTGCGAGAGAAAAGCGGGATATGACTTGGCGACACATTCAGGATTGTAAACCTCATACCCTGCTGCCAGGAAAGCCATTGCAATACGATGATCGTTATAGGAGAATGGTTTTATTCCATTCTCTATACGACAAAAATTCTCCTCAACAGCCTGAAGCCTGTTACTCTCCTTGTAAACAAGTCGTTCCAATCCGGTAAATTCAGTTTTTATCCCGAGTTTATAACAAGCGACCGCAACAGCCGGATAGAGGTCCGGGCATGAAGAAAAATTCCACTGAAAAACTCTATCTATACCAAAAGTTGCATCACCTTGTAACCGACTAAGCTGCCGAAATATATCAAGTGCCGCCTTATCGCCTTGCAGCGACGGCTTTGCATACATCTGCTGCAATTCTTCCCGTATATAGTCCGGCACCGGCAAACCAAGAACATTCCTCTCTAACCAAAAAGCGGCAGCACTCCAGTCTGATTCTATATCCCGAAAAAGTCGGTATTGTGCCGTAGTACTCCTGTTCGATTCAATATCCGAAGAAGTCTGATATTGATAATCCTTCTGCAGCTTTTTCCCGTCACACTCTTGCTCTATGATTTTGTAAGTCATTGCAATATACGGTGACGAGTCATTCGTTTCCACCTGCGCCCCGATAAGCAGCAATGCGCTGACGTACTGAGAAGAAAGCGGGTTATCCAAACGAACTGAGCGGGTTAAATCAAGTTTTACGCCTTTAATTTTGAGTGGAGGAAACCCCACATTACCAAGATATTCGATATCAGCACCCAACGAAAGTAACGCATCAACTAACTGTCCGACAGGTCTCTCACAGAGTCTTTTGCTCCCGCTCAGCACAACCTCTTTACCCATTGATTGCGCACAATAAGCAGTTAGAAAACGCATAGCCGTGCCGTTATCACGAAGATCAATAGTAACGGGAAACGATTGTGTAGTTAGTTCACGCAAGGCGTTGTGCAGCACTTTTACATCCTCCGGTAATGTTGCCATATACAGACTGTCGGGCAATGCACGGAAAATCTCACCGTGCATTGCCCGACAAATCATCTTGCGCTGGGCTATACTCTTCGATACCGGCAGTCCACTATTCACTTGTCAGACAGTTGTTTGTGCATAGCGGCAGCCGCCTTGCGCCCGTCAGACATCGCAAGAATAACAGTAGCTCCTCCACGAACGATGTCGCCGCCTGCATAAATCTTCGGCTTAACAGAACGCAGTTCGTCGCTAACGACGATAGTGCCCTTCTTTGACACATCCAATCCTTCAGTTGTAGAAGGAATAAGCGGGTTGGGCGACACGCCGACAGCCACTATAACCAAGTCGCACGGCATAACCACAGTCTTTCCATCAACAGGAACAGGACGACGCCTACCCGACTCATCAGGTTCGCCAAGCGTCATCACTTGCAGTACAGCTTCGCAGACACGTCCTGACTCATCAGCATGATATTCGAGCGGGTTATGCAGCGTTAGGAACCGCACTCCTTCCTCTTTAGCATGCTTCACCTCTTCACGTCTTGCCGGCATCTCATCTTCTGACCTTCGATAGACGATAGTGGCAGTCTCCGCTCCCAAGCGCTTAGCTGTGCGGACAGCGTCCATAGCCGTATTTCCACCACCTACAACAATGACATTGCACCCGCGTAGAACAGGTGTATCAGCATCAGAAGATGCGGCATTCATGAGATTGACGCGAGTGAGATATTCATTTGAAGAGAGCACACCGATGAGGTTCTCGCCCTTGATGTGCATGAAGTTAGGCAATCCTGCGCCTGTTCCGACGAAGATGCCGTCATAGTCATTCTCAAGCTCAGACATTGTTATGGTCTTCCCGATAACCGTATCGGTAAGAAAACGTACTCCGCTTCGCCTAAGGCTGTCTATTTCCGCATCAACGATACGGTTCGGCAAACGATATTCGGGTATTCCGTATTTAAGCACTCCGCCTATCTCGTGCAACGCTTCAAACACAGTAACCTCGTATCCATAGCGCACCATATCACCGGCGAAGGTGAGTCCGGCAGGACCCGAGCCGACAACCGCAATACGTTTAGCAGAGCGTGAGTTGTTTGCTTGAACAGAATTATTCTCTGTTGCGTCATCTTCTATCTTCTGAGCGAGTGCCATGTCAGCTGCGAAACGTTCCAGATACCCGATGGCCACCGGTTCGTGTTTCATCTTGATGTGGATACATTGCGCCTCGCACTGCTTCTCCTGTGGGCATACACGCCCACACACGGCAGGCAGACTGCTTGCCTCACGAATCACATCGTATGCTGCAAGGGGGGTTCCTTCTTCTATATGACGAATGAATCGCGGGATGTCAATTCCTACCGGACATCCCTGAACACAGCCGGGGTTCTTACAATGAAGGCAACGCTGCGCTTCCTGTTGCGCCATTGCAGGAGTCAGCCCTTGGTTAACCTCCTCATAAAGCGTTGTAGCACGATACACAGGGTCCAGTTCCGGCATCTTGACGCGCGGCAAAGCCGCACGCTCTTTGGCCGTCAACGGACGAGTTGTATCAGTAGGAACGTCAGGCGTAGAGCCGGTCACATGCTTGTCTGATTGCAGTTCACATGCCTCCTGACACGAGCTTTTGGGCACACCGGTATTCTTAGACTCATACGATTGTTGTTCAAGAGCGTCTTGCTCCTCTGCACGATATGACTTAAGGCGAGAAAGCATCTCATCAAAGTCCACCTGATGAGCATCAAACTCCGGTCCGTCAACACACACAAAACGTGTCTGTCCCGCAACGGTGACACGACAAGCACCACACATACCTGTTCCGTCAACCATGATTGTATTCAGCGAAGCCTCTGTCGGCACGTTGTATTTCTTGGTAAGCAGTGCTACGAACTTCATCATTATAGCCGGTCCGATGGTGATACACTTATCCACTTTCTCACGCATAATAACCTGCTCCACCCCATTGGTCACCAGTCCCTTATTACCGTACGAGCCGTCGTCAGTCATCACTATCAGTTCGTTTGAGCACGCTCTGAGCTGTTCCTCAAGAATAATCAGTTCTTTAGTACGTGCAGCCAACACCGTCACCACCTTGTTTCCTGCCTCACGCAAAGCCTTAGCGATAGGCAGCATCGGAGCTGCACCTACCCCTCCGCACGCGCAAACCACTGTGCCAAAACGCCGGATGTCCGTAGCCTTACCAAGTGGTCCGACAACATCATGCAACGAGTCGCCTGCATTGAGACTGCAAATCTTACGTGTAGAAGCTCCCACACTTTGTATGACCAAGGTGATGGTGCCGATAGCCTGGTTTGAATCAGCTATGGTCAGAGGGATACGTTCGCTACGTTCATCTGCACGCACAATAACAAAATGACCGGCACGACGTGCCTTGGCAATAAGTGGAGCTTCAACCTGAAGCTCCACCACATTTTCTGAGAAATATCTTTTAGATACAATCTTATTCATGTCCGAAAATCATGAAATGCTCATTAATAGTACTTAACCTCTTCCCCTCTAATGGAAGAAAGTATGTTGTTAGCGAGTCGGCTGGCCCCGAAGCGGAAACGCGTATTCGTCAGCCAGTCTTTTCCCAAAACTTCTTTCACTATAGTGTAATGCGCCACTGCCTCATCTGTAGTGCTTACACCACCGGCAGGTTTGAAGCAAACCACCTCACCCGTCTTTTCGTGCCACTCGCGAATCATCCGGCACATCACATACGCAGCCTCCGGTGTGGCTGAAACGGCAGTCTTTCCCGTCGAAGTCTTGATAAAGTCAGCACCGGCAGCCATTGCAAGCACCGAAGCCTTGGCAATATTCTCCGCCGTCTTCAGTGCGCCTGTTTCAAGTATAACCTTGAAATGTGCGCCGCGAGCGGATGCTTTCTGTTCGCGTATTTCCTCAAAGCATTCTTCATATTTGCCCTCAATGAACTTGCCTTGCGAAAGCACTATATCTACTTCCGTTGCACCCTCAGCCACAGCCAGCGCCACTTCTGCCACTTTCACTTCAAGAAATGTTTGCGAAGCAGGGAATCCGCCGGCAACAGAAGTTATCCCGACTCCGGGAGCCGTTAGGTTAGCCTTCACCGTTGGGACAAGAGCCGGATACACACATATTGATGCCACATCCGGCAAACCCGGGAATGCAGCCCTGAAGCCGTTTACCTTCTCTGCCATCATACGTACTTTTGCCTCGGTGTCATCACCATTAAGCGTAGTGAGGTCAATCTGGGACAGGCATTGTTTCCAGACTTCCACATTATTGTTTTCGGCAGCATGTGTCTTTAGTAGTTCTGCCACCTCTGCCTTTACCTGCTCATCGTTTAAACGAACGTTGTACTGAGCAAAAAGTTCTTCAAATCTATCCATTAAATTAGAAAATTAAGATTACTAACTCACTGAGGACGCCGGTCCATCCTCTTTATCATGTTCACGGAGTTTACCTATCACCGTCTCGTTTCCTCTCACAGAATCGCCGTAATCCACGTAGATATCAGTATCAAGCGGCAAATACATATCCACCCTTGAGCCGAACTTAATGAAGCCAAGGTGCTCGTTTCTATGGGACATTCCTCCGACCTTGGCGTATGTTACCACTCGTCGCGCCATAGCTCCCGCTATCTGCCTAACCATCACTTGCGCCTTTGACGGTGTTTCGATGACGACGAGTGAACGTTCGTTCTCCGTGCTTGATTTTGGCAGCCACGCGCCCATGTGCCGACCGCTTTGGTGCTCAGAACGCAATATCGTGCCCTCTATCGGATACCAATTAGCATGAACGTTAAATGGCGACATAAAGATGCTCACCTGCAGCCGTTTGCCATGAAAATGGTCAGCTTCTTCCACCGGCTCGATAACAACCACCTTACCATCACAAGGAGAGATAATGAAATTCGGGTCGTCCACCTCCATAACCCTGACCGGATTGCGGAAAAAGAAAGTGATAAAACACAAAAGTGCTGCAGAAAGCACCAGCACAACAGCAAAAGCCCAATGCGGTGACAATAGATAAACCACCACATTGATAACAAAAACAAGAAAAGCAATCACTATCAGAAAACGCTTGCCTTCACGATGAATATGTAAACGTCTAGTCATTTCTCCAATTTTCAAACGGCATGGCAGCCAACATATCGGCCGCTTGGTTCAGTCCTTCCTTAATTTTCTGCTCAAGCATCATACGAAACATCACGGGAATATCACTTTTCATAGTCAGTTTCAGCCTCGTATCTCCCGGCCCCACTTCCTTCATCTGAATCCAGAAGTTAGCCTGCACTACAGAAGCATCAATACAATACTTGAGCATATTGTTTTCTTTCCTGTCTACAAGAGAGACCGATATTTTCTGTCCAAGCCCGTCCACCTTAAATCTAATTTGCTCATCGCTCACTTCCATATCCGTCACCTTGTCTTGAGGTATGAGGTCAGACACTCTCTCGATGTTGCGTAAGTTCCCCAGCGCAGCGTATATAGCAGCTACGGGCGAGGGACTTGAGGTTATTTTACTTTCGTACGTTGATTCCGCCATTTATCAATTGTTAGGTTTCACATTAACGTTATTTGAATTTCCACATCTTCGGGTCGTACTGCCATGCTCTGATACTCTTCGCCCCTGCCGGTGTTATTCTTTTGAGCTCGAGGGCTTTGCTTATAACATTCTCAAAGTGTGTCAAACTAAAGCACTGCAGGTTGCTCTTCTCCAGCCGCTCCTGCCCTTCTGCAAGATTATAATCAAGGACTACAACCATTCCAAGCACATCAGCTCCGTCTTTAACGAGAACATCGCGCACCTTGGTGCAATTGATGGCAAAACTAACCTGGTCATCAACAATAACCACTTTCTGTTGTGGTTTGGTTTCGCCCTCTATCTGGTTTTCAAAGCCGTGATCCTTGGGTCTTGGTGTCACATAAACGAAAGGCAAGTCCAAAGTTTCGGCAACCAACATTCCCAAAGCTATCGCGCTTGGCGCCACCGCCGCTATCACATCCACGGTAGGGAAATGCTCTATTACTAACCGTGCCAACTCTATCTTGAGCAGATTACGTAAGCGCGGATATGACAGCAGCTTACGACTGTCGAAATAAACAGGGCTTAACTCTCCCGATGCCCAAGTAAAAGGGTTGTTTGGCTGCAGTTTGAAGGATTTTTGGTCAAGCAGTCGCGCTGCCACATGATCATTCACTTTTTTCATTGGTGTGTTAGACTAAGATTAAATAGTGTTTACAAAGCTTTTACGCATACCGCAGAAGATTCAAAACCGGCATCGGAAAACGGCTTTATCGCATGGTGCAAAATTACTGCTTTTTTTTCAACCTCACAACATAAATCGCTATGTTTTACAACATATATTTTCTCTCATATTTTTCAATCTTGGCGCGACTTACACGCTGAATATCCTCCACCTGTCGTATATCTCTCATTACCAGTCCGAGATGATACGTATCCTGCAAGGCTTGTTTCTCTTGGTCATTCAAATAAAACACCGCCGTCTTTTCCCTTCCGTCAGTAGCGCTGTCAGCCAATTTGACACGCAGTCTGTCACCCACATGCGAGGATATAAAATTCAGCATTTCAAGAGCATCGTCATCTTCCAACGTCATCACCGAATGCCAGCCCTCCGCCTCAAAGGTGTGATCTGCGCCAGACTTTTCGCACTGCTCCCCGCCTACGGAAAGGGTGACGTTTCTGACGGCTAAACGTGTTGAGCCGCAGTAGTAGGACTTGAGCAGCGTCTTGCGCGCATCGGTAGTATATGCCTGCAGGAAACAGCGCGACGTATTGGCGTCCGTTCGCAGGAGACGATGTACGTATCTGCCATCGTTTTCGTACCTTTCGTTTTTCTCGTATCTGAACGATTTGAGCAGACTGTCCGACCTGGGTATCAGCACTTCGAGCAGAGAGTCGGCATAGGCAAGATTTCGCTGACTTTCCACATATACAATAGAGTCGTCAAGCGCCTTGGCAAGCCTGCGCTGTTCCACACATTTAGGATATGAATTGTGTAGCGAATCAAGCAACACACGCGCTGAATTGAGTGATCCGCTCCCTGCGAGAGTACGACTCTCACGCAACAAAGCGTCCGCCTTCTCGGCAGAATTGTCAGCACACGATAGGAAAACCAACGACAGGACAAAAGAGAATACGAGAATAAGACCGTTTTTCATTTGCGCATTTCTTTTTCTGCAAAATTACTAAAAATAGCTCATACAAAAGAGCTGCAGCATATAAAAACAGCCGCCTTGCAAAAAAAAATCAAAAAATAAACATTATCCTTTGCTAATTAAAAATTATTTAGTAACTTTGCACCGATAAAAGTGCTAAAATGGTTTATTCCGTTGCGGCAGTTACTCTGCACATGCGGAAGATTTATTGCACAACTGACGAATTAGTACACAAAACAAATAACAAATCAAACTATGAAAAAGAATTTATTCTTATTGAGCATCATTGGTTTGGCACTTCTCGCTTCCTGCAAGTCGCTTGATGCTCCCGAGCAGATTACCTGCAATCCCAATCCATTGACAGTGGTTGGTAACAATGTTAAAGCCGAGATTACCGGTACCTTCCCACAGAAAAAATTCATCAAGAAAGGTGTATTGGAGGTTACTCCGGTGCTCAAGTTCAACGGGCAAGAGGTTCTTGGCGAGACCGTGACATACGTTGGCGAGAAAGCCAAGGTTAACGGTACAGTTGTGAACTACAACGAGGGTGGCACCTATAAGCAGACCTTCAATTGTGTTTACAAAGAGGAGATGGCTCAGGCAGAGCTTTACCTTCGTTTCCACGCAACCAAAGGCAAAAAGACCTTTGAAATTCCTGACTACAAAGTAGCAGACGGCATTGTTGCCACAGCTAAGCACGCTAAAGCACAGGACAACAGAGGTGCAGTGACCGGTGACAAGTTCCAGCGCGTTATCAAGGAGATGCAGGAAGCTGACATCAAGTTCCTCATCCAGCAAGCCAGTCTTCGCGACTCAGAAACCAAGTCTGAGGCAATGAAGAGTCTGCAGGCAGCAATCAAAGACGCTAACGATGCTGAAAACAAAGCAATCTCCGGTCTTGAGGTTAGCGGCTATGCTTCACCTGATGGCGGTATGAAGCTGAACGAGGGTTTGGCAGAGCGTCGTCAAGCAGCAGCTCAAAAGTTCCTTGCAAGCAGCCTGAAGAAAGCTAAAATCAACGCCGGCATCGACAGCAAAGTAACTGCTGAGGACTGGGAAGGCTTCCAAGAACTGATGGCTAACTCCAACATTCAGGACAAAGACCTGGTACTCCGCGTTCTGTCAATGTACAGCGATCCTGAAGAGCGTGAGGCACAGATAAAGAACCTCTCTGCTGTATATAAGAGCATAGCTGACGAGATTCTTCCTGAGCTCCGTCGCAGCCGCCTCATCCTGACTACCGACCTTATCGGCCGCTCGGATGACGAGATTGCCAAACTGGCTAAAGAAGACCCGAAACAACTGTCTGTAGAAGAGTTACTTTACGCAGCAACTCTGACCAACGACAAAGCAGAGAAACTGGCAATATACAACAAAGCTCAAGAGCTTTATCCTGAAGATTTCCGCGGCTATAACAACGCCGGTCTTATCTACTTTGAGAATGGTGATATAACATCTGCTCGTCGCGCTTACACAAAAGCATTGCAAATCGTGCCTGCTAATCCGGATGTTAACTATAATGCCGGCGTTGCAGCAATGGCAGATGGTGACTTGAAGAAAGCAGAGGAGTATCTCGGCAAAGCAGCCGGTACCTCAGCCAACCTCTCCGGCGCTATGGGCACCTACTATACCATGAAGGGCGACTACGCTAATGCAAAGAAAGCATACGGCAACACAGCATCTAACAACGCCGCTGTTCAACAGATTCTGGATGAGGACTATGCCGGAGCTCGCAAGACTCTTGCCGCAGTAGCAGAGCCTAACGCCACCACCGCATATCTGCAAGCCGTTGTAGCAGCTCGCACCAACGACCGCGAAGGCGTTTACGTAGGTTTGCGCAAAGCTATTGAGAAAGACGCTTCGATGAAAGCTAAAGCAGCAAAAGATATCGAGTTTGCCAAGTTTGCAGACGATGCTACTTTCGCAGCTATCGTAAAGTAATACGAAACGATATTTGAACAATTTGAAGATTTGAAGATTCGGAAGAGTCTCCAAATCTTCAAATTTTCTAAATAGTCTTCAAATGGTATGCAAACGTCCTTTGAACGTTATTTGAACATTATTGAAATAGCGTAAAAGGTATCATTAGAAGAATTAACATACGGGGATATTTGGTTTTGACAGCAGGTAGAACAGGTATGTAAGCATGCCGAGCACTGTAGATGACGCTCGTAAAACTTGGTCTATAACAATTTAACTGGCAACAATAGCTATGCTCTCGCTGCCTGATCGAAGTACAGTAGATCAGCCTTATTTCGGCACAAGGTGCTGAGACGAGACATCTCTCCAAGCCGAGTCTGTGGGCTGCTGGATAAAGAGGTGCGGAAATACACAGAATAGCCAGCGTATGCTGCGATATGCAGGTGAAAACATAGCAGATAAGGTTTGAATTGGTGGCTCCGGTCTTGTTCAAACACGAAAATGAAGGCGGAGATAAGCATGTAGAAAGCGTATTGGTTCCTTGTTTGGACGGGGGTTCGACTCCCCCTATCTCCACAATATCCACAAAAAGCGCACAAAACAGGGTAGAAGACGAATGCCTTAGGCAAATATTTAGCGGGCAGATATAGCCTATAAGCTCATACACGGATTGACAACTACCAAACAATTTGCCTTTACTCTATTTGCCATCCTATAGTCGTTTTAGTGTCAGAAAGCATAGTTATAAGACACTTTTTTACATTTTTTTCAAAAAAAATTTGGCAGGATAAAAAAAAAGTAGTAACTTTGCAGCGCTTTTCGGAAAAGACCTGCCTTAAGTGGCAGATATCGTGCAAAAGCAACATATTGCTTAATGGTGTAATGGTAGCACTACAGATTCTGGTTCTGTCTGTCTGGGTTCGAGTCCTGGTTAAGCAACACAATAAAAGCCATCAGCAATTGCTGATGGCTTTTATTGTCATACAATCATCTAATCAAATAATAGAACTTGTAGTGCTTTAGAACTTGAAATAGTTCTTTGCGTTATTGTAGCAGATATCCTCCACCATTTGTTGCACACGTGCTTTCTCATACCCTGTGTAAGGAATCATTCCGTTCTCCACATCATTTCCAATGACGTTGCAGAGCGTGCGGCGGAAATACTCATGTCTCGGATACGACAGAAAAGAGCGGCTATCGGTGAGCATACCGACGAAACGAGAGAGCAGTCCGAGATTAGAGAGCGCCATCATCTGTTTCTCCATGCCGTCTTTCTGATCAAGGAACCACCATCCGGAACCAAACTGAATCTTTCCCGGAACGGAGCCGTCTTGGAAGTTTCCAAGCATAGTTGCGATTACCTCGTTGGCACATGGATTAAGGTTATAAAGAATTGTCTTGGCAAGTTTTCCTTCGGCATTCATCTCGTCAAGGAAATGTGCCATTGCCTTAGCTGTAGTGAACTCACCGATAGAGTCAAAACCGGTGTCTGCTCCGAGCAGTTTGAACATCTTAGAGTTGTTGTTTCTGATAGCACCGTAGTGGTACTGCTGCGTCCAGCCTGCGTTGTAGTCCATCTCCGCCTGCATGCGCATGAAAGCATGTTTGTACTGGCGTACTTCCAATGCCGTCAGTTGCTTGCCGGCAAGAGCCTTTTGGAAGATACCGTTAATCTCCTTCTCTGTATATGGCTCGTCGTAGAACTCCTCAATACCGTGGTCGGAGAGCCGGCAGCCCATCTCAGCAAAGAAAGCGTGACGCTTAAGAAGAGCAAGCGTAAGGTCTCCAAAGGTGCGGATATCAATACCTGACACAGCCGACAATTTCTCAATATAAGCCTTGAAAGTAGCCGCCTCAATGTTCATAGCAGCGTCCGGTCGCCAAGTAGGTAACATACGTACTTCAGCAGAAGGGTCGTCCCTCAGCATCTTGTGCCACTCCAAGTTGTCAGCCGGATCGTCAGTGGTGCAAACAATCTCAACATGGTAGTGCTTCATCAGTCCACGCGGGCAGAACTTCGGGTCGTTCTTAATCATGTCGTTGCAGCGGTCATAAATCTCGCGAGCCGTTTCAGGATTCAAGCGTTTCTCTATTCCGAAAGCGGTCTTCAACTCAAGGTGTGTCCAGTGGTAAAGCGGGTTACGGAAAGTATAAGGAACAGTCTCAGCCCACTTTTCGAACTTCTCCCAGTCGGTAGTATCCTTTCCTGTGCAGAAACGCTCGTCCACGCCGTTAGAACGCATTGCACGCCACTTGTAGTGGTCGCCCATCAGCCAGATTTGAGCCACTGACTCAAAGCGTTTATTCTCAGCGACCATCTGAGGGATAAGGTGGCAGTGATAATCAATAATCGGCATCTTCGCCGCATGCTCATGATAAAGTTCCTGAGCTGTCTCCGTCTGCAGGAGAAAATCTTTGTCTAAAAAGGGTTTCATAGTATAGTATTTAGTGAAATATAAATAGTTTAAGAAGTCAGAAAGAGAGTTGCTCCTGATGAACAAAACAATCCCGGAAAAAGTTCTCAGGCATATCCAATCGGGAGTTAAATATTCCGAAGACTGTAGCTCCTGATCCTGACATTGCCGCATGAACTGCACCGGCATCAATCAAACGTTGTTTCACCTCGGCAATCTTCGGGAAAAGCGGGAAGACGGTACTCTCGAAATCATTGGTAAACGATGTCAATGTTCCATCCCACACAAAATGTGTATCTTTCGGCACTATTCCTTTATATGCCGCCGCTGTTGACACAGCCACGCCCGGTTTAGCCAGCAGGAGCCACATGCCGTTAAGTTTGTCGTACAATATCCGAGGCACTTCAGAGAATACATTTCCTGTCCCCATAGCCAAGCGCGGAGTATTGCGCACAAAAAACGGACAATCAGCTCCCAACGGAGCTATCAGTTGTTCCAGTTCATCCGTAGTCAGCCCTAACTCAAACAGACTGTTTATTGCCTTAGCCATGAAGGCGGCATCAGCAGAGCCTCCACCTAATCCAGCGCCATAAGGTATGTTCTTAGTGAAGCAAACCTTCACCTCTCCCACCCCACTATACTCGCGCTGCATGAGCCGAAGCACCCGCATAACCAGATTATCCTCCTCCGAACAATCAACCCTAATACCTGCCTGTGTAAAGGAAGAGACTTCGCCCTGTTGCGCTTTTTCAACAATAAGCGTGTCATACAGTCCCTTGACCGGCAGGAAAACCGTCTCAAGGTCGTGATAGCCGTCAGAGCGGCGACGCAAGACTTTTAGTCCAAAGTTGATTTTGGCATTTGGATAAACTGTCATTCCGATACAATGTTTGAGTAGTTGCAAAGATAATGCTTTTTTTCAAATTATGCAAAAAAAAGTTGTGTAATTCCAAAAAAAGCAGTAACTTTGTGCACTATATCAAATAAATGAGAAATTTGGATATTCTATCCGTTCCCATCATTTAGATAACCAAACACAAAATCAATATAAAAACTACTATGGAAAAAGCGGAACTTGTTGAGGAATTGCGAAGCCTTCTTGCCGGTGATGTAGCAGAGATTAAAGAACAGGTTGACGAGTTGAAGAGTCGTTTCTATCGTCTTCATCGTGCCGGTGCGGTTGCAGAATCCGCATCAACAGAGATTGTTAGTGCATCGGATAAACCAGCTGCACCAACAGATGCTACGGTTTCGGAAGGCGTGCAAGCAAATAGTACTGATGCCCCGCAAGACGACAACGATGCAGCGTTAGAACAGGAGTTTAAACAGTTACTTGGCATTTATAAAACCAAGCGTCAGGAACTTCTGCAGAAGCAGGAGGCAGAGATGGCTGCCAATCTCGCCAAGAAACAGGCCATCCTTGACGAGATGCGCTCAATGGCGGAAAGCGAGACGGCAGATGTGTCGCAGAATATACAACATTTCCGCGAACTTCAGGCAGAGTGGAAGACCATTGGACAAGTTTCTCCCCAAGACTTGGCGACCTTGCAAAAACAATACAGCCAATATCAGGAGCAGTTTTACGACCTCGTAAAAATCAACAACGAGTTGCGCGAGTACGACTTTAAGAAGAACTTAGAGCAGAAGAACGCTCTTATCGCAGCCGCTGAAGCGTTGAAAGACAAAGCAGATATAGTAGAAGCCAACCGTATGCTACAAAAGCTCCACGAGGAGTGGGCAGAGATTGGTCCCGTTGCCAAGGAGCTCCGCGAGGACATCTGGACTCGCTTTAAGGAGGCGTCCACAGTGGTGAACAAACGTCACCAAGAGTACTTTGAGCAGCTGCATACTAAAGAGAAAGAGAATCTTGAGAAAAAAGAAGCTCTTGTAGCTCAAGTACGCGATATAGACATTGACTCGCTCGCCAGCAACAAAGACTGGGATGAAGCGACACAGAAAGTAACGGCACTTCAAGCAGAGTGGAAAACAATTGGTTTTGCGCCCAAGAAGAACAACCAGCAGATATACGATGAGTTCCGCGAATATACCAACCGTTTCTTCGCAGCGAAAACTGCGTATTACAAAGGCATGCGTGACGAACTGACCGCAAATCTGAAGGCCAAACGCGCTATTCTGGCAGAGGCCGAGTCTCTAAAGGACAGTACGGAGTGGCGCGAGACAACGGACAAGATGATTGAACTGCAGAAACGATGGAAAGAGATTGGTCCCGTTCCCCGTAAATATTCGGAAGAACTATGGAAGCAGTTCACCTGTGCTTGTGACCAATTCTTTGAGAACCGTAAGTCCGCGCGCAAAGCCGACCACGAGTCGTATCTCCAACGCAAAGCCGCCAAAGCCGAACAACTTGAGAAGGAAGAGGCATTGTCCAACGACCGTCGTAAGCTAATTCGGATGTATGAGGCTATAGAAGCGGAAACCAAAACAATGGAGAACAACATGGGTTTCTTCTCAGGCAAAGCCACCAAACTGCTTGAAAGCATGCAGAAGAAAATCGATGCCAACAAAAAGAAAATGGCTGAGATAGAGACAAAACTGAAAGAGCTGGACGACTAAACAATCATCAGTCAGCCGAGGGCAGAGTCAAACTAACATCGGCAAATACGTAAAATAACGGTATATAATGTTAATTGAGTATAAGAACGTAGAGATTCGCCAGGACGAACAGATTGTACTGAAAGATGTCAACTTCTCCATATCCGAGGGCGAGATGATTTACCTGCTTGGTCGAGTCGGTTGCGGCAAGTCGTCTCTGATGAAGACGTTCTACGGCGAGGTGCCTATCTATAGCGGTGAAGCACGTTTTGGAGAGTATGACCTTGCACACCTTAAACGCAAGCAGATACCTTACCTTCGTAGGAATATAGGCATTGTGTTTCAAGATTTTCAGCTCTTGATTGACCGTACAGTAGCCGATAACCTGATGTTTGTTCTGAAGGCGACAGGGTGGCACGACAAACGCGTGATGCGCAATCACATACAAGAGGTATTGTCGCAGGTGGGAATGGCAGAGAAAGCTTATAAGATGCCTCACCAGTTATCCGGCGGCGAGCAACAGCGAGTGGTTATAGCACGTGCCTTGCTTAACTCTCCGGGAATCATCCTGGCAGACGAACCGACAGGCAATCTTGATATTGAGACAGGTGACGAAATAATGCAGCTGCTCTCCGCTATACAAAAAGCCGGCACGACTGTCATCATGTCAACGCATAACCTCGAGTGGGTAGCACGCTATCCGGGAAGGAACTTCAGAATCGCTGACGGGATAATTACAGAAGAATAAGGCACAACGAGCAAGAAATAAACAAACGCCGAGTACGAAAGTATTCGGCGTTTGTTTATGTTCGTCCTTCCAACCTTGTCTGACACCCGGTCCTTAGTCACTTTGTCCCTTGCTATTACTTTGTGAAATACTTACGGAAGGTGTCTTCGAAGCGTTTGACGGTGTCCTGTAGTGACAATGTTGAATCACCTCCGGCAGCGTTGGCGTGCCCGCCACCGTTGAAAATCTCATGGGCATAAACATTGACGGGACGGTCGCCTTGCGAGCGGAATGAAATCTTTATCTTATCCGTGTCCTCTCGCATAAAAACCGAATAATGTACTGATGCTATCTGCAGCGGCATATTCACTATCCCCTCGGCGTCCCCTGATTGGAAATTGAATCGTCTGAGTTCGTCAGAAGACAAAGCAATCAAGGCAGTGTTATACTTCGGGAAGATACGCATCTTATGGTAGAGACAATACCCTGTGAAGCGTAGCCTGTCAACAGAGAACTGATTATACACGTTGTCGTAAATCTTATCCTTTTCTATACCTGCTTCCAAAAGCTGCGCGACCATTCGGTATAACTGAGGCATATTAGCGTTGTTAAACGCGAAGTTGCCGGTATCGGTCATCAGACCGGTATAGAGACATGTTGCAGCGTCTTTCGACAGCACATATCGCGAGATCAGTCCTTCTTCTACAAGCCGGTTGAATAACTCCAACACGATGAACGCCGTAGCAGGTGCCTGAGGATAGGATAAGCTCAGCGTCGGAGCAAACGTTCCGGGATTGATGTGATGGTCAATCATCAAGACAGGTTTGGTAGTGTTCTCCAAAAGGGGTTGCAGTATAGTGCCGGCACGTTTAGATTCACAATAGTCAAGAACGCAGATGAGTTCCGCCTCTTGTAATAAATGTGCAGTCTTTTCAGTGTTGTTTTCAGCCACAACGATGTCTTCTGCTCCCGGCAGCCACATAAGGAAGTTCGGTGCAGCATTAGGCATAATGACGGTCAGAGAGAAATCGTCGTTGCTGAACACGTTTTCCGCAAGGATATGTTTCAGTCCTAAGGCTGCTCCCATAGCATCGCCGTCAGGCGACATGTGTGCAGTAATAACAACACGTCGTTTGTCGGATAACAAATCCGACAAACGACGTACATCTTCTATGTTTACAAGCATAAGGGTTTAGAGTTTAGAGAAGACTCGCCGCTAACGCGACAATCAGGTAAAAAGGGGCAAGTGACGAGTAGGTGTTGTCCTTGAGAGAGACGGTAAACAAGACAGTCTCTACACTTTGGCTAAACAAGGTGCGGAGACCTGGTACTTGGTCATTTATAGAGGTATCTCTTGATACTGTTCTTCGGCGTCTTCTCGAACTCTTCTGGTCTGATTTCCACCTGTGCAATCTGCTCGTAAGAAGCAAGTTGCTTATTCACTTCCTTGCGCATCTTCTCCATCTCCGCAGGTATGTCTTCCGCCTTCACTCCGGCAGCATCAAGTGCGTCACGGTCAGGGAATACGAGTGAGATGATAGCTCCGTCACGTTGTATAGCCAGACTCTCCAACACGAAAGGCATATTGTTAACCTTGTCCTCTATTTCTTCGGGGTAGATATTCTGCCCGTTAGGTCCGAGTAGCATAGTCTTGCTACGTCCTTTGATGAAGATATCGCCGTCGTTGTCCACATATCCGAGGTCTCCCGTTCTGAGCCATCCGTCGTCGGTGAAGGTGGCTTTCGTTGCCTCCTCGTTCTTATAATATCCAAGCATGACGTTGTCTCCTCTGACTTCTATCTCCCCTACTCCTTCACCGTTCTTGTCGGTGATACGCACCTCCATGTTGTCGAGTATCTGTCCGCAGCTTTGCGGTTTGAACTCGCTCCAGTGCCGGTAGGAAATGAGCGGTGCTGTTTCGGTCATGCCGTATCCTATAGTGAAGGGGAAGTGTATCTTTCGGAAAAAACTCTCGACCTCAACGTTCATTGCAGCACCACCGATGATGACCTCTTCGAACTCTCCGCCGAAGACATTGACAAGTTTCTGACGTATCTGTGCAAGAACGGCATCGTTGAGCAGCGGTACTTGCAGAACCCAGCTGACAGGTGGTTTGGCAATCATCGGTTGAATCTGCTTGCGGTAAATCTTCTCTATAATAAGCGGAACAGAGAGGATAAGCGTAGGTTTGACTTCTGCGAAAGCAGCGAGAAGAACCTTTGGTGTGGGGATACGTGTAATGAAATAGGTGTGTCCTCCGCATGTGCTGTTGCCGAGGAAGTCGAATGCGCAGCCGTAAGCGTGAGCCAAAGGCAGGAAAGTGACCATCCTGTCACCTTTGAAGAGCAGCTTTCCGTACTTGTCAGAACGTACGCGGTGTCCGAACTCGGCGTTGGAAGCGAGTGCACGTCCGGTTGTCATCACGCCTTTGGAGAACCCGGTGGTGCCGGATGTGTAGTTGATTGAGGCTATCTCCTCATTGTCCTTGTAGTCGTAGCGTACGCAGTCAGGATGAAAATTATTCTTAAACTTACGGTCAAAACGTTCTTGCACGGCTTCCGGCGTCAGTTGCTCAATAGTAAGTTCCATCTTGGCACCGGTGTTCTCGTCAATGACGGGTAGCGCTGCGTTGATAACGGTAAGGGGTTTGAACTTTGTAAGAGAGAAGACGGCTCTGACGTTTCCAAGCTCGTTCTCGTCAAGATGATCCCAGATATAATCAGCGGCGAAGAGCAACTTGCTGTCGCTGTGCTTGAGAATATGATGTACATCGTTGGCGTGGAAGTCTTGTAGAATAGGAACGATGACTGCTCCGTAAGTGATAGCGGCTATGTAGGATACTGCCCAATGAGTGCTGTTTCTGCCGATAAGAGCCACTTTGTCGTTTTTCTCGATGCCGCACTCGCGAAAGATGATGTGCAGTTTCTCCACTTGCTCTGCCACTTGTGCATAGGTCAGCGTATATTTGGTCTCATAGTCCGTGAAAGCCTCAAGCTCCCAGTTCATGCGGAACGAGTCCTCAAACATACGCACAAAATTCTTGTTTACCATAAGTTTGATGTTTTAATGCCGACGGAACGCATTACCCCAAAGAGCAACCCCCTCCGCAGGCGGTTAGTGTATTTGTTATTAGCTAAACAACGTCTGTTATAAGTTTTAAGACGTCTATTATAAGTTTTTAAAATACAAAATTACTGTTTTTTTCCGAGTCTTGCAAACTTTTTCTCACTTATATGCATTTTCATTGCGTGTTCGACGGCTTTGCTATGAATCCGGTTGTATTACAATACATATTACAATAGCAAAAACGCAATATACGGACGGTTTAATATCAGCCTGACTGCCATCGGTGTTAACGTGGGTGGAAATCGGGTGTACGGAATGGCGGAGACAAATATCTCAAGCAATCTTGAATTCTTCCGTGCAGGAGTAGGTGTGAAATTTTGATACAGCAATTTATTATATTATCTGCAGTGCGGTGTTGATGCCGTCGAGAGCGGATGAGGTTATGCCTCCGGCGTATCCTGCCCCTTCTCCTGCGGGGTAGATATTGGTGAGATTGCCGTGTTGGTCGAACGCCTTGTTTGTCTCCTTGTCGCGGCATATTCTGACGGGGGATGAAGAACGGCTCTCAACGCCGAGAATGACGGCATCGTTAGTAAGGAATCCCGGGTACTTGCGGTCGAAGTCAAGGAATGCTTGTCTGAGTCTTGCGGCAATCATCTGCGGTAGCCAGCAGTCGAGTCGGGACGGAACACATCCCGGCAAGTAAGAGACAGACGGCAGTGAGGTTGATTGCCGTCCTGCGACAAAGTCGGTGAGTCGTTGTGCCGGAGCGATAGCGCTATCAGGTTGTCCTGCAGCTTTAGCCCCGTGTATCCAAGCGAGTTGCTCGACATGTTCAGCCCATGACAGGAATCGAAGCGCGTCGGAAGTAGCTTGAGTATAGAGTATCGGGTTTTGAGAGGGATTCTCGTCGCTGACGCGGCGGGCATGTGGCGAATCGTGGGCTGATAGGACGTCTTCCGGCCTGACCTCAACGACGATGCCTGAGTTAGCGAACGGGGAATTGCGGTGTGACGCAGACATACCGTTAACGACACAGCTGTGTTTGGTGCTTCCTGCCGGCACTATATGTCCTCCCGGACACATACAGAACGAATAGACACTTCTTCCCGTTACATGTGTGAGTAGCGAATAAGAAGCGTTGCCAAGGTAGTTGACTAATGTTGATTGGCAATTGTTGTTCTTGTCTGCGGTTTGCCTGTGTGACGCCGTAGTGTTTGAGATATGGTATGCGATACCGTGGGTGGCAGTTGGCAAAGAGGGGAGTTGGAGGTGGTACATGAGCCGGTTGATGAGCGATTGCGAGTGTTCGACACGAACGCCAAGAGCAAAGCCTTTCGGTTCCAGTGCCAGTCCTGCATCGGCGAGCATACGATAGGTGTCGTGTGCCGAGTGACCGATAGCAACGATAGCTGCCTCTCCTTGATAAGAATGGCCGGCTGCGGTGCTGACGCTTAGTTCGGAGAGGTTGGGTACTGATTCCGACTGATAAGTGATACCCACAACCTGTTCACCGAAATGTATTTCGCCCCCCTTCTCAATAATAGTCTCACGCATGCGGCGAATGATTGCCGGCAGTTTGTCGCTTCCGATATGTGCGTGTGTCTCATAAAGGACATTATCGTCGGCCCCGAAGATATGAAATATTTGGAGCACACGCTGCATATCACCGCGTTTCTTCGAGCGTGAGAAGAGCTTGCCATCAGAGAATGTGCCGGCTCCGCCCTCGCCGAAACAATAGTTGCTGTCGTCGTTCAGTCCCTCGTTCTTATTGAGCGCAGCGATGTCTCTCTTTCGAGCACTAACGTCTTTCCCTCGCTCCAAGACAATCGGCTTTATACCATGTTCGATGAGTGTGAGTGCGGCGAAGAGTCCTGCCGGTCCTGCTCCGATAATTATAACCTGTCTTGAAGCATGATGTACATCTTGCAATAGCAGAGGTTTGAGCGTTTCGCTTAATGGCGAGGCTTCGTTTAATGGTGAGGTGAGTACGTCCAGCGTCAGAAGCACCTTTATATTTCGCTGTCTCGCATCAACGGAGCGTTTCTTTATGCGAAAAAAACGGAGTTCATTTACGGGAAGACCGAGTGCTGCTGCCGCGGCTGCACGTATTGACGCATCATTAACGGATTCGCGAGGCGAGAGTTGTATTTGTACAGTTTGCATAAACAAGAGTCAGAGGTGGAGAGCTTAAAGTAAAGAGGATTAGAGGAATAGAGGAATAGATGAGAGACGGCGAAAAATTCGTACATTGTCGTTATACTTTGAGAGACGGTAAAAAAATACCGTCTCTACCCTTGTGCGAAACAATGTGGGTACTTTGTCACTTGAAGTTGGGCGTCGGCTATTGTAAGTGCAGTCATTGCCTCAACTATAACAGCCGCTCTGGCAGCGACGCAGGCGTCATGTCGTCCTTTGACGGTACGACTGATAGACGGAGTCGGTTTGAAAGCACAACGGAAGAAAAGATCAGTACCATCAGTTATGCCGCCTAATAATCCCCCACTCACCTTATTACTCTCTGAGCCGTACATCCGAGTAGCAGCAAAGCCCGTTCCGTATTCGAACCCCTTACATGCCGGTATAGACATTATCGCCGCAGCAAGGCGGCTCTGCATCTTTCCAAAAATAGGTTCGCCAAGCCCGACAGGCAGTCCTGTAACCCGACATGAGATGATGCCGCCCACCGAGTCCCCGATTTCGGCTGCTCGTTGAATTTCCTCAGCAAAGCGCCCAACGTCCTCAGTTCCATTGACCTCAGTGAGTCGTGCATGAATAGTGACACCATGTGTAATAAGCAGTTGCCGAGCCATCTCTCCGGCAACCACACGTGCAGCAGTCTCTCTTGCCGATGCTCTTCCTCCTCCGCGCCAGTCACGGATGCCGTATTTTGCCTGATAAGTACAGTCGGCATGTCCTGCACGGAAAACGTCCTTCAAATCGTCGTAGTCTTCGGGTCGTGCCTCCTTGTTTCTGATAAGGAAAGCGATAGGTGTACCAATTGTCGTGAGTCGGGGAGTAGCTGTTGAACCGGTTTTGTCGGTTATGTTTAAAATTCCGCTCAGCCACTCCACTTCGTCTTTTTCCGCCACAGCTCTTTGTGAGCCGTTAGGTAGAGTGATGCGCGTGCCGTCCTGCAGTTCGGCCTCCGCTCTACGCCGGCGTGCTAAGGCGCTATTGATAGCATCAGTGTCGATAACCACTCCCGCGGGGTACCCATCAATCACTCCGCCGATAGCAGGACCATGACTCTCACCAAAAGAGGTGAAGCGTAATATGTAACCAAAAGTATTCATCGTGTCAGCATCAGCTTGATACTCATACCCACATTGTCAGAAGAAACGGGATACGAGGTGGAGACAAGCGGGGTAGTGCCCTGGTGGTCGTAATAGAGCCTCAGATTGATTTTCGAGGACAGAACGTAGTCGGCAGCAAACTTTATTCCAAGCACCTTGTTTCCGGACGATGCCTGTGTTATATTCTCCTCAATCTTTCGAAGCAGTGTCTTCACATCTTTGTAAGAGACATCAATAGAGAGTTTAAGGTCGTTTGATACTTTCTTTTGCTGTCCGTCTTTTAGTTTGTAGAAGATATTGAGGTCCTTGATAGTGTATCCCCAGCCGATAACGAGCTCGTTAGTGTGTCCTTCGGTGAGTTGTACAGATGTAACATTCAGTGCAAGGTTTCTCTGCTTGCGGTACTCAATCTTCGCAGTCATTGAGTTCTTCATAGCGAGGTTAAGTCCGATGAGTGGCGAGAACTGCTCAGAGAGTGTTACGGATGATATGTCGTAGGCTCCTGACGGTACCGGAGCAAACGATTCAACATCTCGAACGAATCCCATAGACTTGTCGCCTACGCCATCTGCCGGCACCCAAGTGGAATAGCTGGAGTAGGAACCTATACTATACTTACAGGTATAGGCGTGAGTGAGCGTAACGGAGCGGAAATGGTCTCTCATCCACGGCAGTTTACCCAATCCGTCATAAGTAATCGACCAGTTAGGCAGGATCTTCAGTATTGAAAGGAACGGGTTGAAAGATATGCGATTGACATCCTTTCCTGTATAAGCAGACAAGAAAGCGGGGACAAGAACATCAGATGATGTGCGAGCCACGCGCCCGTTAGCGGGATTATACCGGCTGTTAGCAGCGCCTGTGCCGCTGATAAAGCCTTTGTCCGGATAATTCATAGAAGAATAAGCGTCCTGCAAGCGTTGCTGCATGACGTCACGATTAGCCAGGAACTTGTCAAAGACCTCGGATGCGAAGTTATCCTCAACATTCCCTATACGCTTAAAGGCAGTTCCGATAGCCACCTGTGTGATGTTATACGAGCCGGTGAAGGTCTCCTGCATATAGTCGTAGGTGTAGTTGATAGATGTTGAGCCGGCTTTGTATCTCTTGCCATTGAGTTGAATCTTAAATCCGGGGAACGGTTCAAGAGTGAGTTTGACATCGAAGTCAGAAGTGTTGGCTTGAGTAGCAGGTTGCACGACAGTAGTGTCGGTTGAAAGCCAACCACGCTGCTTGGCTTTGTCCATGAAGTTAGAAGGGAAAAAGCCAAAACCGAAATCAAATCCCGGAGCCGAAGCACCACCTACAGAGCGCTGTCCCATAAATCCTGCTTCCGGATAGAAGCCCGGTACGGTGAGTGAGGCTGTCTCACGATAGGTCACCTGCAAACGGCGTATCATGGTGAGGAACTTGATACCGACATCTCCGAGCGTCTGCAGCGGAGTCCGTTCATTGGGGTCACGGGTCACTACCTTGATAGTGAGGTTGTCATACGCCTGTTTGGTTGTAATCGTGATTTTAGTGTTGCCCGCTGTTTTGAAGTTTACTTTCACGGGGTTACCGTCAGCGTCGGTAGCGGTCACATCCAGTGTCTCAGATGACATGCGGTGTGTTATCTCAACCGGCACTCCGGCCTCTGTCTTCACAGTCTGAGTGTAGGTTTTTGCCTTGAACGGACGCTTGTTACGGCCCATATTCTTAAACCTCTGGTCAACCTGCTTGAGGTACTTCGACTTGTTGTACAGTGTTTCGAAGTTTAGTGTTCCATCCACCTGCCAAGAGCGCATTGATGTAACCACATTTCCGAGTTTGTGATTATCGTCGGAGCGCGTGCTTGTAACTGTTGCGTTCCAGTTGTAGTTGCCGTTATAGGATGCGTTAGCTGTTATCCAATCGAGACTTTGGAAACGGTTGAACGGCACGTTCCATGATGCAGTAAACACCTGCTGATAGGTGTAAGGTGAGCCCCAATGAGCAAGAGATCGCTGAATGGTATCCTTCCACGCCTCATAATAGTCATTGGTGAAGGCGTAGTCGCGTATAATCTCCGGAGTGTAATAGCCTTCGTCGATAGTAGCGTTCATCGCACTTTGGAAAGAGAACTTCATGTTCTTCGTGAGGTCGTACTTGAAGTCCACGTTTCTGTTCCACATAAAGTCCTTTGAGAAGGTGAGGTCAGTGACGGCATCACCTCCGCTGAAGTCACGCATTTTCATGTGGTTGAACGTGCGCCGCATGTCGGTAGTGAAAGCCCATGACTGCGGCAGGTAATAGATGTTGAACTCTCTGATAAACTTCAGCGCCGGTTTCTGCAGCGACTTCATGTCCTTGAACGGCTCCCAAGGTTTGGGATTAAAGTTATATGAGTAGCTGAAGTTACCCTTTTGCTCGGTCGTCATATTCTTCTCCATCTCCGGACTTCTCTCGTTTTGCTTGGAGTAAGATGCTGAAATAGAGAAGTTGGCAGGGTCGTAGAACATATTTCGCTTCTTGGAGTGAATATTCACTTTGAGTCCTGAAACCGCGAAGTTGGTTGACTCCATCACGGTGTTAGACATTGCTTTAATGGAATCCCTCTCACGTTTGCTGTCATAAGTCTCGAGCGTCTGTGAGAGTTTGAGGTCGGTGTTTAGCGGGTCGAAATCCGGGGAAAGAGTCTCATTAGAGTAGCTCACATACAAAGGCATTTGGATTTTCGCCTTTTCGGGGAAGAGTCGTCCTCCCTCTAAAGCGGCACTGACGGATATCTGATATTTATTGTCGAGGTTACGGTCAAGAACGTTACTCTCAATGCTACCATATCCTGCCGTTTCCAATCGTCCTGCCACATTCAGTTGTGCGATGTCAGAGATAGCGAGCGCCGCATTCGCCATAGCTGCCACACCGCCTTGTTCGTTGAACTCCGACATACGTAACTCGTTGACCCAAACCTCGCCGCTCACCACTCGGCCGGAGTTGTTTCTCACACCGATCATGATGTTTTCTATATCCTCCAGCGTTGGGTTACCCATGACAGTGATGCGGTTCTGGGGTTTGCCGTTGTCATCGTCATAGACAGTGTAAGGAATAGTGTTCGCCACACCGGATGTACCTTGTCTCTTCGCCTTGTTGCGTGCCACCTTGGCATCAGTGAAGACTGAGAACGGGAAGTCGAAATAGTTATCAACAGGCCAAACACGCAAGCGGTCGTAGTCATTGTCGTTATTATATATACCTGCCGGTGTGAGTACAAGCGGAATCTCATACTCGTAGTAGTTCTGCGTCATGTCGGAGCCCATTCTGATGAAGCAGCTCAGTTCTCCGTCCTTAAGTTCATCGTCTAACGCTTCAAGCATCTCAGCATGCACGAACATTTGCAGCTTCTTATACTGCCTGACATCGTAAGCCGTAGTCTTATAGACGGCTCTTGCATCTCTTGGTGAGAGATTGGTTACACGCAGAATCATTGCCTGCTCGTTCTGCGCTATGAGCTGCGCTTGTCCCGGGTCGGTCTGACGAGTGATACCCGGAGGAAGAACATAGTTGATTGGCGAGCGATTGGCGTTCTCCTCTATGTTGATTGCCTGAACGTCAATAGCGCCCGTTGAGACAGGAGGATACTCAATAGGATACAAATCCTTCGTGCACTGTCTCCACTCGCCTCGTACAAGGTCGAATGAAGCGAAACGCAGGTGCGACTCCTCGTTGAAGCCCGTCAGGTAGATACGAGCGAAACGGATAGACTTGAAGTTGCGTATTGTACCTACCTTTTCGTCATACTGACGCACAGGAATCTTAAACTGATACCAAGTTACAACGTCTGTCTGTCCGTTCTTGAGGGTCACCTTAGTCTCCAGTTTTTCAGTGATATACTGCTGACCGACATTGAATTGACCGGGTCTTATAGAGATGTGGTATGAATAATACTTCTCATACTCATTGAGTGTATTGTCCGCATTGACGTCTTCAATATCGGGCTGCAGCGAGGAAGCTGTTCCGTATGACTCGCCTGCTGCTCCTGTCTCAGGCGAGTTTCCTTGCGAGCCGTTATAATACTTATATCGTTGTAGTATAGGTGTTTCCTGTTGGTCGTAATCAGAGCCTCTATAGTAGTGATAGTTATCACCTGCAGGGTCGTTGAGTGGTGAAAACGGGTCAGCTTGCCACTGACTGAGTACAGAGGCGGAAACCTTGCCCCGTAGCGCTTCCACATAGTCGGCATAAGGGTGAGTACCGTTATACTCGAAAGCCATCTCTTGCTCATCGCTCAGTCCGTTGAAGCCGACGTCCTGATTGACCCGTGCGCCCGACTCATTGGAGAAAGCAACAACGGTGGAAGTCGTCTTAGGCACACGTCCCCACACTGTGTTCTCCGTCACATTAGTCTGATCGTCAGCACTAACCGGCAGACCGTGCTCAAACGACTTTTTGCCATCGCGCAAGATATCCTCACTGATATCACCAAGATTGATATAAAGGTCACCACCCTGCCAGTTCGGGTCTTTGTTCGTTAGACCTGGATCCATAAGCCAGAACTCAATATACTCAATGTTGGCACGCTCAAAGTCAGTGTTGTCAATCTTTCGCATTATGCCGCCCCAACGTGATGCAGGGTTAGTGAGTTTACCGTCTGTTCCTATCTCGTCTGCTACGATGTTGTAGGGTCCGCGCTCCTGCGGATAATATGAGAGGTTAAGCACACTGAGTCGCGTGTCCTCATTGGCGAGAACATCCTTGTTCGGGTAAATCTCCTGTTCATAGACGATACGTGTTCGGTGGTCGGAGAGAGCATCAAGGTCATTTCGGATATGCATCGGAGTGTTGCTCTGCGGATTGCCAAAGATAGGGTCAACAGCGTACCATGAGAGCAGCGCTCGGTTCTTTCCATATTCGATGTTGTTGGATTGTGCCGCCTCGGCGAAAGCCGCCGGCGTGGAGGCAAGGCGCCAATAACTGGGATAATGAATGTCAATATTGGTCTTTGTCGCCTCAAAGTCATCAATATATGCCGTACCAATCTTCCCGACATCTCTCGTATGTCCGGGGATTAGATGTGCAAACTCGGCGTTAATCTGGAAGGAAGAAGGTTGGGTAGCTGTTATCCATGGGATACGGTCAAGCGCATTAGTAAGCCACATAAATTCTGTTTTCCAGCTTCCGTTCACGCCCCAAATAGTGTTGTTGAGCGGTTCGCTACCGGTATTGACCTTTGTAGTTAGAGGCCTTTCCATCATGTGCATAAGCGTACCGCCTATAGTAAGGTCTTTAGAGAACTCGTACTCCACATGTGCTCCCATAAGCGACTTGCGTTGCATAGAGAAGGTGGATTGGTTCTCGAGCTTGACATCAACATTAGTGCCGGCATCGAGAATAGCCTGATTGAGAATAGTGACCGTTCCCATCGTATAGTCCACGGTGTAGTCCACATTCTCCACCAGCGTGGCTCCCCCCGCAGTGACGACAACGCTTCCTCTCGGCACATTCATTGCTCCAAGCTGTATCTGTCCGCCCGCTGTGCCTTTATACTTACCCTGTAGGGTGAACTTATTTCTCTCTGACATCTCAGCAGCCGACACGAGCGTCGAGTCATAAAGTTCTTGGAACACATATTTGTCGGCAATAGCGTCATCACCTATAGCTGCACGTAAGGCGCTGCCGAAAGGCTCCAGAACAGGGAAGATAATCCTGCCGGTGGAAGATATAGCAGTATAGCCTTCTATATAGTCGAACCTGCCATCCGGCGAGGCATTGTTTTTCTTATCCAAGCGGTCAAGGTCCAGCACTCGCAACAACTGCTTGCCTTTCACCAGTCCTTCCGGCAGATACTGCAACGTCGTTCCCACCGAGTCGTTTCTATACATGATGTACAGTTCGAAGTTATCCTGCTGCATCTGGCTTGTGCCAAGCGAATAGACGTTTTTCATCATGAGGTCCCACGTACCATATCTGTCGTTAGACCGCGACGAGTCAAATGGTTGCGGAGCATTCCCCGAAGACTTTAGCATCTTCAGAATAAGTGCGTTCGGAGCGCGCAGGTTATCGCTGCCGTCTGTAGAAAACTCACCCACCTGATAGACGTTGCCCGCATAGGTATATTCGTAAGCTACAGCAAGAACCTCATCCTGATTAAGCGCCGCACGAAGGGATATATATCCCAATGCCGAGTTAAGCGTATATTCGCTTGGCGAGAGCAGTCGCGCTGACTCAATCTTCTCATACTCCTCGCCCGTTTGCACTCCCATGCCCTGCAACAAAGGTCCGCTCTGCTGAAGGTCACGTACAGCCGGATTAGAGGTAAGAGTCGTATATAAACTATTAGCTCGGTTAGACGGAGCCGGATTGCCGAAAGTGTTCCATGATTCGTTAAGCACGTGTTCTGCTTTCTGCTCGCCCAAGTCAACGAAAGCAAGAATATTACGCGCCTGTTCATAGTTGCCGCGTTTGTTGGTGACCCACACTTCAATCTTGTTGATTGTCACGCCGCTTGCCACATATGGCAACGACTGCATTGCACGCTCGTAATTATCACGGAAGAAATACGAAAGGAAGAAATGTCGGTTCTCATCATAAGAGTCAGCGGTAATCTCGAACGATGTAGTCTGTGCTCCGCCTTTAGAAGACACACTTCTGCTCTCGGAGTTCTGTTGTGAGAGCAATGCCTGCACTCGCAGCTTGCCGAATTTCAGGTCAGCCTTGACGCCGAAGAGCGCTTGCGGTCCGATGATAAGATTGGAGTTGAGCGGCATTGACACGTTGCCTGCCTCAAGGCTTTGAATGATATCGTCCTCCTGTCCCTTATACGCCAGTTTGAGGTTCTGCCGGTCGAAGTCGAAGGATGACTCAGTGTTGTAGTTGAGGTTGAACTTCAACTTATCTCCTACGCTGGCATTGACGCTGGCTTGTATTTTCTCATCGAAATCGAATACGTTGTTATTTCTTGCCCGTTGCGTAAGAGCCGGATTGTCTATATGCTGGTGTTTAAATCCGAATTGGAGCTCAGCACTTCCTTGCAGTTTCAGCTGCACACCTCCGGGACCGAACACCTTGTCTGCAGGACCGATATTGAACTTCATGTCAGTTATATCGAACTTCCGTTCGTTATCGTGCTCCACTTCCCCTATCTTCTGCTGCCAATACTGTCTCATCGCTTGTTGTTCTGACCATCCTCTATACTCATCGGCGTTCATCAGATAAGGAGTTGCGATATCCACATCACCAATCTTGGTGTGAATAATGTAATACCCTGTAGCCGCATCATATTCGGCTTCACTGGTTATGTTCTCGGGATCCTTAAGGTCGAGCGACGATGTAGGTGTTGTCAGTTCCTCATAGTCAGCCACTTCATACTGCTTAACAGATAGAGGTGCCATCAATGCACTATCTCTCGGCTCCTCGTTATCTGTCGCAGCATCAGCTGTAGCCGTTGCGTCAGGAGTATTATCGCCTGCGCCCGCGCGTACACGAGTGCGCGCCGGAGCAACATTATCTGAGGTTTCTGTAGTATTGGTATTCTTCGTTTCAGCCGGAGTATCAGGCTTATCTGCCTTTGCAGGTGTTCTAACCACATCGCTTTGACCTGACGGCGCCAGGTCAAACAGACTGCGCCTGCGACGCTCCTGACCATATACGTCAAGCACACTGCTCCACAATAAGAACAGTGCACCTACGAAACAGAATATCTTATATTTTGAGAAAAGAAACTTTGTCACGTTATATTGATGCGTGCGCGGACCGCTTCGCTACCGCGTTCCATGTCGTTTACAACATTTTCAAGGCTTGCTTGATTACTTTCTCCACCGACAGCGTCGGGTCGTCCTTCAGCAACTTATCCACCACTTTGGCAGTTGGAGCAGCGGGGAAGCCGAGCATCGTGAGGGCGGAAACAGCCTCTTGCTTGAGTTCAGCGGATACACTGCCTATACCTCCCGTTTCCTGCATTGCCACAGCCCCAAGGTTATCACCGGTGTCAATCTTAAGTACCACATCCTTCAGTTCAACGATGATACGTTGCGCCGTTTTCCCTCCTATACCTTTGATATTAGACAACGCACGTGCATTGCCGGTTGCTATTATCTGCCGTATCTCAGCCGCCGAATAACCCGACATAATCATCCTTGCAGTGTTAGGTCCGATACCACTGACCGAGATAAGCGCACGAAAGAGAAGACGCTCTCCCTCTGAAAGAAAACCGAACAACAAATGGTCATCCTCGCGGATAATCTCCTCCACGAGAAGCTTCACAGTATCGCCTTGTTTTCCCTGACCTGCCTCCCTGCCGGCAAGTGTAGAATAGACGGTCAGAGCAATATTGATACCATACCCCACTCCACCAGCCTCAACGACAGCCAAAGTAGGGGTAAGAACAGCCAACTCGCCTTTAATATATTCAATCATACTATATATTCACGCAAAAACAAGGCAAAGTTACAACTTTTTTCTTGTTTTACCAAATTTTCACCCCAAAAACAGCATAATTGTGACACTTTGCTGTGAGACCGCTCACGTGTTTCAACCTTGTTTCGCTCAAGTGTAGAGACGGTATTTTTTACCGTCTCTACAGACAAAGGGACATACGAAAATGTATATAATGAGAGACGCTCAAAAAGAACGTCTCTACCGCGGTCAATCTGATAGCGCAGCGGTCTCACCGGCATTTTCACGGTTTCAAACCTTGGATAACCATTCTGGTAATCTCTTGTTTGCGGTGTGCGATGAACTCATTCACCTGTTCATCGGTGCGTGCCAGTAAGTCTTGATAAAGCGGCAGTACAAGGAAAGTAAACACCGTCTGTGAAGCAATAGACATCAGAATATCAAATGGTTCAACGTGTGCTAATCGTCCTGCTTGCTGTTCGCGTCTAACCAAAGCGTCAAACTGCATATAGAACATGATATACGTAGGTTTCTTGACGAAGTTTTCTCTTAGATACCTGCGTCTCTCGGGGTTAGACACCAGTTCCTCCAGCACGAAATACGGAAGTCTCGGATTAGCTTTCAAGGCATCGAAATAAATACCTATTGCACCTTCAATAAACCCCTCAAACGAGTCTGTGTCGCATAGTGAACGTCCGATAACATTGAGTGCCGCCTCTACCTGTTCTAAGAAAATCTGACGAAAGAGGTTCTCTTTTGTGCGGTAATAATAATGCACAAGCGCTTGCGTACATCCAGCCTCATGAGCAATTTGCGTTGTGGATGTAGAAGCGTACCCCTGACGAAAAAACAGCTGTTGCGCTACTTCACGGATGCGCAGTTCCATTGTGTCGTTGGTTGTCATAATTGTTGGTTATTTTCAAGAAGGAAATATAATCGGTTTACAACATTTGCCTCACTCGTACCGGCATCAAAATCGAGAAAGAGCAGGGAAAGGTTAGGATAATTATTTTTATATTTTCTCTCTATTCCTTTGCTGATGATATGATTTGCAATACAGCCAAATGGTTGCAGCGAAACGACATTGTTCACGCCGTGCTCGGCAAGGTCACAAATTTCTCCCGGCAGGAACCAGCCTTCACCAAAGTCGGCAGCAGAATTGATTACCTGCTTACTCAAATGCCATACCTGCATGATATCCGTAAACGGCCGATAGAAAGGAAAGCGGTTGCATAAGCGGTCGTATTTGTGAGCGTAATAGCGTAAAATGCAGTTGGTCAGCCGCGCTTGCCACGGTTTGAGTCCGTCGGTGCGAATATGTTGATTACGATTGATATATGCATTAGGAACGGAGGTTGAGAAAAAGCCGGTAATAGCTGGTGGAACGACCTCTACACCATGTTCGATAAGCCAGCGTATAACACCTTTGTTACTAAAGGAATTGTACTTAACGTATATTTCCCCTACGACACCCACCACCGGTACTTTCTTTCCTGTGTCCATAATACCGTTAAACGCATCAACAGCCTCACGCATCAACCGGTGAACACCTCTATAATCACGCTTGCTTAGCAGCGGTTGTACAGCTTGTAAGTAACCGTCATATAGTTTTTTTGCAATTCCCGGCTGCTTTTCCCGCACCACTGCCGGATAATACAGTTTAGCCAACGCATCTGCGAAGAACGACGCCTCCAGCAGAGGTCGTACAAGTTTCCCCCACTCTATTGTGAATCCGGGTTGGTTATTATGTTGGTTAGGTCCTATAGCAACAGAAATAACCGGTACCCTGTCAAACCCTGCCCTCACCATTGCGTTTTTGATGAGCGAATAATAGTTGCTTGCACGACACTGTCCTCCTGTCTGAGTTATTGCCACTGCAGTACGGCTGAGGTCGTAACGACCTGAGCGTAAGGCACGCAATATACTGCCTACCACTATAGTTGCGGGGTAACATATATCGTTATTAGCTACTTGTAAACCCTCCTCAGCATCGGCTTGCGTGCCCATCGGCAGAGACTCGATACGATAACCTGCCAGACCGAATATTGTCGGCAGAAACTCATTATATCCTTCTGCGAAATACGGAGTAAGAATTACTCTTTCTCTATCCTTTATCTCGAAAGCCTTTGTTGTCCATGGCTTAGTACATTTTTTTTCTTCCGGACATTTCTCATACATCGTACTGCCGTTCTTCGTACTTTCAATCAACGACCTTACCCTCAGCTTTAATGAGCCGATATTATTGACATCGTCAATCTTCAGTACAGTCAGATTCTTACCGTATCGTCCTAAAATACTGCGTACTTCGTCAAGAATAAACGCATCCGGTCCGCAACCGAAGGAGGTCAATTGTACAATATGCAAATTTTTATAATCATTCTGTCCCACCCAATGAGCCGCTTTGAAAATCCTGTTAGGATATGCCCATTGACTCAACGCATTCAGCTCTTTGTAAACATCCTGTCCGTCGTGCACAGCAATATTCTCAGTGATTACATCCACTCCCATTGCCGCTATAGCATCGACTATCTTATGTTGAATAAGCGGGTCAATATGATATGGTCTTGCCGCAAGCAGAATTACAGTGCGCTGCATCTTCTTTGCTTGCTCAAATACCTCTTTATTACGCCGTTCAACGGTCTGCAAATACCGCTCCTGTTCATCTAAAGCCTGTGTCACTGCGTGCTGAACAACCTCTTCGCTAATACCTAAACGTGCAAAATACTCCACCAATGAACTCCGTAACAGGGTCTCGTCTTTGAACGAAATAGTGGGAGAATCGAATGGAATACCATATTTCTCTTCAGGTTGAATAGCGCTTTTAAGAACATCTGAATAACCACTGACGATTGGACAGTTGAAGCTATTCTTCGCCTGTTTGTCTTCAGCTTTTTCGTACACTACCCACGGGTAAAAAATCCTATCCACACCTCGCTCTATCAGGCTCATCACATGCCCGTGCATAAGCTTGGCAGGAAAACAGATATTGTCTGCCACTATCGTCCTAAGTCCCTTTTCATACAGCCTATTATTACTATTCCCGCTTAATACGACACGTATTCCGCAACAGTTAAACAGAGTGTGCCAAAATGGGTAATCTTCATAAATACCCAACCCGCGCGGAATACCGATAGAGCCCGTCACCCCGCTGCGCGGAGCTCGCGATGCCCCATGGACGAACGGTTTAGTGTTCTGTTCACCTGCCGTACCGACGGTCTGCGGACGGTCGAAAAGAAGTTTGTATTTTTCTTGAAACAAGTTAACTCCGGCTTTCACACCTTCCACATTGTTCGAATAAATTCGCTCACAGTTATTGCCTGAATAGTATGTCCTGCCGTTTGCAAATGTATAACACTGCACTTGGCAGTGGTTTTGGCAGCCCGCACATATTTCTTCCGTTTGGTCAAATTGCTCAGACTGTAGTAGTTCGCTCAATTGCATGTATAATTAAATTTGAAGTTACCTAATCGAATTCCGCTGCTCTTTAGCGTATAGTGCGCAACCATAAGCCCCCATCAGTTCAGGAATCGGGCTAAAACACACCTGCTTGCCTGTCAATAGTTCTAAAGCCCTAACGACAGAATGGTTACGAAAAGTGCCGCCTTGAACCATAATATGTTCGCCTAACTCATCAACGGACTGCAGTTTCAGTACCTTGTATAAGCAATTCTTTATCACAGAGTAACTGAATCCGGCAGCAATATCCTCCACTAACGCCCCCTCACGCATAGCCTGCTTGACCTTACTGTTCATAAACACAGTACACCGCGTACCAAGGTCATACGGGTGTTGTGCCAAAGTGGCCATTCCGGCGAAATCACCTACCTCATAACCAAGCTGTTTGGCAAAAGTCATTATAAAACTGCCACAACCGGAAGAACAAGCCTCGTTGATTTCTATTCGACGGATTGAACCATTCTCTACAAAAATAGCTTTCATATCCTGCCCGCCGATGTCTAATACAAAGCTGACGGACGGTAAGAGATATTGAGCCGCTTTGAAATGTGCCATCGTCTCAACGATGCCGTAGTCAAGCCCAAACGCCGTACGCAGGAGAGTCTCTCCATAACCGGTAGAACAACTGCCCGCAATATTGATACCATCACCAAACTGTCCGCGCAAACGCTGTAAGGCACTGATAAATGCATTATATGAATTGCCGTTGTTGTAACTGTAATTTTTATAAACAAGCCTTCCGTTATCATCCAAAAGAACAAGTTTCGTTGTCGTACTACCACTATCAACACCTAAGAAAAAGCGGTTCTCTTTCGATTCTGAAGAAAACAGAGCAGTCTTGTCAAGCGGTTTTTCTTCAACCTTCACTGCTTTCATCTTATCTGTCAACCACGTATCATACTCTTCCTTACTATCAAATAACGGTGGCAGAATGTTTGTCAGCGCTATTGTATCACACTGCTCATCGGTGAATAACCGTCGTGCTTGCTCTATGCCGAGTATCCTCACCCCATCTTTTGCACCCGCTCCTCCACTGCACGATGCTTGTAGGGAATATGAACTTAACAAAGCAGTACCTATTGACGGAACAAACTGACTGAACTCCGGCACAATTAAATTACCTTCCATGTTTTCATTTGCTCCGCCAATCACATTTTGCAAATGTTTGCGTAGTTCCGGGATATATGCAAATGGTCCTCCACATAGCAATACTTTAGGCAAAATCTCTTGGCCACGTGCCAAGGCACTAACAACCTGCATTGATACGGCATTCAGCATTGAAGCCGCGATGTCAGCCTTACTCACCGAACGGGATATAAGATTTTGTATGTCAGTTTTGCTGAACACCCCGCAACGCGATGCTATAGGATACACGTTTTCAGCTTGTGCCGCCAGAGTATTTATCTCAGAAGTCTCGACTCCCAACAACGTGGCTGTCTGATCAATAAACGCTCCCGTTCCTCCGGCGCAATTACCATTCATTCGCATATCAGGCACTCTGCCATGCTCGAAGAATATCATTTTGCTATCCTCTCCGCCAATATCCACCAGAGTATGCACCTCCGGATACATTTGTTTCACCACCTCAGCAGCGGCTATTACTTCTTGTTTGAACGGAATTCGTAATCTCGCAGCATATCCCATCCCGACGGACCCTGTCATTGCTACCGACAGTTCTGCGTCAGCGGGCAAATTTTCTAAAAGGTGTGTCATCATCTCTCGTCCGACAAGTGCCGGAGCAGCATTATGCCGCTCATAGGCTGTCGCCACCACCTTAGGTTTGCTACCTCCCTGCTGAATGTCGCCGGTCTCCAACAACGCCATTTTGATTGTTGTACTACCAATATCTATTCCTAACTGATACATACAAATAACTTAAATCTTCCCTCATTAACGGACTTGTTTAATAGCCCTATTAAACACACTGCAAAATTACTGCTTTTTTCAAATACACACAAACAAAGATAGCACTTTCAGAATAATTGAAAGTGCTATCTTAAAAAACAGGCAAATCACATTGATAGATTACAAATATCTATCAGGGCATTAGTCATCAACACGCACAAATTTGAACTCTTTGTTAAATTCAAGTTCCAAACCGTTATTAAGTTCGGCTTTCCAATAGCGGTCATCCTTGCCCCATTCTGTAATAAAGGCATTAGGAAAGTTGGTCTGCACATAGGTGCGTACCGACTCCGGAATCAAAAGTTGAGGAACAGGATTTTTTTCGCAATCCACCTTCTTGAGTGCCCCTTTGCTGTCAAATTCAAGCTTACTGCCGGCGGCAAACCTAACCTCATACTCCGTTGACAATCCTTCTCGTTCCTGCATAACGTATGAAACCTGTTCGCCTGCAAAATGTGTTTGAATGATTGATTGTGCCTCAGCCGGCAATTTGTCAATTGTGATAATCTGCTCCTTAGCGCATGAAATAAAACAAACGCTAAACACTACCATAAAGGTAAGAAAAAGATTTCTTTTCATTGTTGTGTAGTTTTAAAAAGTTAGACATTTTGTAAATCCCTTATTGTTTTAGCCACGTTGATAAGGTGGTCTGCAATACGTTCGGAGTTTTGTGCAAGAGAAATATATTCTGTCCCGGCCTGTGGCTTACAAATACCCAAAGCCAATCTCTGAATATGATTTCTCTCCATTTCATCGGTCAGTTGGTCAACCTCTTCTTCTATCTGATTAGCTAACCCAAGTGCTCCCAAATCCATCTTATGATAAGCTTGCATAGAAGCTTCATACAACCTGTCGATAAGTCCGTTCATCTGCCCAATCTCCTTAAGTGCGTAGTCAGAAAATCGCACTTGTTGTTGGCGCAAACTATCGGCATATTCATTGATATTCTTAGCATAGTCACCTATACGTTCGAGGTCGCTGACAGTACGGATAGTAGAGACAAGGTATTGATGGTCAAATCTGTTAAGTTGATTATTTGAGAGCAGTAAGGCGTAGTGAACCAATTCACGATTGAGGTAATTCAGTTGCGTCTCCGTTTGGTCAAATATCTGCCGTTTAGAGTCGTCAAGCGTTGTTACATTATACACGGAACGACGATAGTTTTCAATCGCCAACATGGCCATATTTTCCACCTCCGCCTTCAGTTGCCTGATAGCAACAACCGGCGTCCGCAACATCTGGGGGTCGAGGAAGAAGAGATGAGGCTCATTTGTTTTCTCTACCGGTTTATCTTTAATAATGCGACAAGATAACTCGACAAGACTATTGGTGAGCGGCAGAGCAACCAACATCGTACACAAGTTGAACACTGTGTGGAACATAGCAAGTTGCAACTGTGGTGCTGTCGGGAAAAGGTATTCAAATATTGTGCCGAAGCTCCATGTTGCTGAAGTAAGAATATTGAGCAGCAAAGCAGAACACAAGAACAACACCACGCCCAAGACATTAAAAAGCAGGTGTATCATAGCAGTTCGTTTAGCTGCAACCCCGCTTGCCATACCCGCAATAATTGCCACCACGCATGAGCCGATATTGCTACCCATCGTCAAGTATATGCCCTGGTCAAGGTCAATAAGCCCGCTGACAACCATAGTGATAGCGATTGATGTCATAACGGAAGACGACTGAATGACAGCTGTAATTACTGCACCCAAAAGGACCAATAACAACGGATTACGGATTGAAGCAAGAAACAATTTTACTGATTGTAATGCGGCAAACTCGTCCATTGCACTCGACATCATACTGAGTCCGACAAAGAGCATTCCAAAACCCGTAAGAATACCACCAATCTTCTTCCAAGAATCAACCTTGGTAAACAGCATAATAAAAGCACCTACACTGGCAAGTGAAGCAAAAAGGAGAGTCGTGGAGAAACTGCTTGAGCCTGACAGTCCTAACGCGACAAGTTGAGCCGTAACTGTGGTTCCTATGTTTGCTCCGTAAATAATTGTGGCAGCCTGAGTGAGAGACATTATTCCAACATTAACGAAACCGATAATCATAACTGTGACGGCACCACTGGATTGTATTGCAGCAGTACCAAGCGTACCAATTCCGACACCTATCCACTTATTATCACCGGTCTTGGTGAATAAACGTTTGAGACGCCGCGAAGCAGCAGACTCAAGGTTGCTACTCATCATTGTACAGGCAACAAGGAACACACCTATTCCCGCCAAAAGGGTCAAAATAGCTGTTAAAATAGAGATTGCATTTACCATTTGGTCATTTAAGATTTGGTTATTTATTGTGGCATTTGGCCTTTTATCACAAAAAAACGGTACGAACTCTTTTAAGTTCATACCGCTTACGTTCATATCAGGATATAGTTATAGCTCAGAATGTTACTTTGTGGGGCATAACGTCTCACCAAACCCAACCTCTGCTTATCGGAAATACGTGGAACAGACAACTCACAAGTGAAACGTGAGAAGTGAGTGGTAAGCAGTGAAAAATGAGAAGTAATGACCGATGACAGATAGCTCTCATCCGCCTCATCCCATTCATAATCGTCCGACTCTAATTCAAAGCAACTCTCAATACGCACATCCTCCTTCATGCGACAGTTATCAGTGTACACGTCTATAATTAACGATATAACAAACATACTCATCATAACAATGAGCATTTTCGGAGCATATTTGCGAATGACTTGAAACACGATGCAAAATTACTACTATTTTTTTGAATACGCAAATATTACATTAGTTTTCTCGTTCCCATCAATCTTAGCAAGGCGTCCCACCAACGTGTTGGCAGGAGATGATGAAACCAGACAATTGCCGTAGCCATTCTGCCTATACGATAGCGTGTGCGCGGTCTGCGAGCATTCACTGCGCGGCATATTGCTTTCCTTACGACCGACGGATGAGATATCGCCCGCGACTCATACATACTGCGAAGATTATACGCCATCATTTCTCCGGTCCGCTCGTATACCGTTCCCTTAGATGTCTCTGCCAAATGGTCTGCAGCAATGATGCCCCAATTGGTTTTAATGGCACCGGGTTCGATGATTACAACATCAACGCCAAACGGTTTGACCTCCATTCGCAATGCATCACTCAGTGCCTCAACTGCGTATTTCGATACATGATACCAACCTCCGTAGTAAAACACAGCTCTGCCTGCTACTGATGCAATATTGATGATTCTGCCACTATGCTGAGCGCGCATTACGGGTAATACCAACTGACAAAGACGAGCCAATCCGAAGATGTTTACCTCCAGTTGATGCCGTGCATCAGTCAACGGTACATTCTCAACCGATCCGAAATATCCGTACCCGGCATTGTTGATAAGCACGTCAATACGTCCCTCATTATCAATGACAGCTTGCACTCCTTGTTTCATTGACTGTTCGTCGGTTACGTCCATCATCAGCGGCACAACACCGAACTGACATAGCGGTTGCATACGCTCCACACGACGGGCAAATGCATAAACCTTATGACCCTGCTTGGCGAGAGCTTCTGCTGTGTCATAACCAATGCCACTGCTCGCACCTGTAAGAAGAATAACTTTTGTGTTAGTTTTCATATAGAGAAATTTTATTAATGGTGAAGTGAGACCGCCCAAAGGTACCGACCTTGTTTCGCCCATGTGTAGAGACGGTATTTTTAACCGTCTCTCAAAACTGTTAGCACCTTTAACATTTCGCTGCCAAAGCAAGTATCTCAATCGGGTGGTAGGCATGAATCCCCGTAGTGTCGGCTATCTGCGTACGACATGAGGTGCCGGGAGCAGCAACGTAAATATCAGGATTAGCCGATTTCGCCTTGTTGAGAGCAGGTACTAACGTTGTGTTCGCGACACGCATTGAGTCTTCATAATGCTTTGCCTCATACCCGAACGAACCTGCCATTCCGCAGCATCCGGAAGGAATAACATGCACGTCCATACCTTTTATCATCCGCAATAAGGCTGCCGTCTTCTCCACCCCGACAAGAGCTTTCTGATGACAGTGCCCGTGAAGCCATAGTTCACCGTATAGTTCGCCAAACACCTGCTTGGATAGTCGTCCGGCTTCCACCTCGCCTATCAGAAACTCGTCATATAACAAACAGTTCTTGCCCAACCGAGCGGCTTCGTCACGCAAGTAAGAAGGAACTAAGCGCGGATATTCGTCACGGAACGATAGGATACACGAGGGCTCAATGCCTACTAACGGCGATTCTTGATTTACAATATCCTTCAGTAATTCAACATTACGTTTGGCATAACGTGATGCCTGCCGCAAACAGCCTTTGCTGATAGCAGCTCTGCCGCTCTCCGTATGACGGGGAATAATAACATTATAACCAAAGTGAGTCAGCAACTCGACAAAGCGCAACCCCAAATATGCCTCAGCGCGATTCGTAAACTCGTCGGCAAAGAGATAAACGGTTCGACTTTTCGGCATATCGGCATTTTGGTGCTTGAACTCCTTCACCAAGTGTCGCATTGAATGCCGGCATAGCAGGGGTATATGTCGCTCCGCTGAGAAGCCTACGACACGTTTTATCAAAGCTGATGTCCACTTGTTAGAAGCAAAGAAGTTGTATATATCCGGCACCACTCCGCCGATACACTCTATCATTGCCATGTGCGCCACTAACCATGTACGTAGAGGAACATGCGAATGAGTATAACGCTCTTGTAGAATTTCGCTTCTGAGCCGTGTCATATCCACGTTACTCGGACACTCACTGTGACAAGCTTTACATGCCAAACACGAGTCAAGCATCGTTGCCACCTCGTCTGAACATATTCCCTGCGGGCTGTTTGCAATCATCTCACGCAGCACATTAGCCCTCGCACGTGTGGAGAACAACTCGTCACCAGTAGCCTTATAGGCAGGACACATGGTGCCGCCTATCAAAGCCGACTTACGGCAGTCGCCCGCTCCGTTACATTGCTCAAGAAGAGGAAGGAAATCTGACGAGTGATTGCTGCCGACTGACTGCTGCCTAAGACACTCATCCATCGGCGGTGTATCGACAATCTTACCTATATTAAACAGCGCATTAGGGTCCCAAGTCTGCTTGAGTCGGCGCATCATCTCATACACAGTATCCCCATACATCAACGGTAAGAACTCTCCGCGTAGTCGTCCGTCACCGTGTTCTCCTGAGAGACAACCATGATGTTTCTTCACCAACACCGCTGTTCGTTCTGCTACTTGGCGGAAGAGTTTTCTATCATACTCCTTATGCAAGTCCAGTACCGGACGCAAATGCAGTTCGCCGGTAGATATATGTCCGTAATAGACGCAGTCTAATCCCAGTTCCGCCATCATCACCCGGAAATCTTTCATATAGTCGGCCATCCTCTCCGGTGCCACCGCTGTATCCTCCACCACACCAACGGGCTTGGCATCACCCGAAATTGAAGACAGTACACCCAAGCCGGCCTTGCGCAACGCCCAAACACGGCTCACGTCATTGCCATAAACGCAGGTAACAGTATGCGAGATACCAGACCGCTGCATCGCCTGAATAAAGACTGAGGCTTGTTTGTCCAACTCTTCGCGGGTTTCGCCGCGGAACTCAGCAACAACAATAGCGGCAGGTGCACCGGTGACGAAGAAAAGGTTCTTGCTTGCTTCAATATTGGTGCGGGCAAGCTCGATTATCTTACCATCAATCAGTTCCACCGCTGTAGGTATTCCTGCCAAAGCGATGAGATTAGTGCGCCAACTATCGTCCATCTTGCTAAGATGCACACAAACCAGCATCTGCTCTTTAGGCGGCAATGCGTCAAGCGATAAAGTAATCTCCGTTACGAAACACAATGTACCCTCCGAACCGGTGATAAGAGCTGGCAGGTTAAGAGGCTGTCCCTCACCATAAACGCCCAAACACTCGTCTATAGCATAACCACATGAACGCCGACGGATGGATTCGTCCGGAAATGCCTCACGCACAGCTTGCATCACTTGTTCGTCATTCTGCCATGTACTCAGTTGCGACAAAATGCTATCCATCAAAGGCGAACCAAAACCTTGGTCACTTGATACTTTGTACTTTGTCACTTTGTCACTTTGTACTTGGTCATTTGCCACTTCCCACACCGTTCCGTCAGCAAGCATCACCCTAAGCGCCACTACATGATGACGTGTAGAGCCATATACCAAACTATGCGTACCGCAGGAGTTATTTCCCACCATACCGCCTATGCAACAACGATTGGAAGTAGAAGTCTCAGGAGAAAAGAATAGTCCGTACGGACGGAGAGCGATGTTCAGTTCATCACGCACCACACCCGGTTGCACACGTGCTGTACGTTTATCGGTATCAATATCAAGAATACGATTCATGTAGCGGCTCACATCCACCACAATCCCGTCACCGACCACCTGACCAGCGATACTCGTTCCCCCTGCACGCGGGATGAGATGTGTACGACGGCGTCGTGCCTCGCTAATCAGTTCGCGCAAATCGTCCTCCGTCTTAGGATAAGCCACTGCCAACGGCACCTGACGATAAGCACTGGCATCAGTGGCGTAGGCCATACGATGCAACGAATCAGTATATAATCGAACTTTTGAATCTGCCATTGTTACCCAAGAAAGCGGACAATCGCCCGCAAAATTATAATAAATATATACTAATAAATTTCGGGTGTAAAATTACTGCTTTTTTCTGATATACACAAGTCATAACTGCAGAAAAGCTTGCCTGATTTCTTATCATTGCCGATTATTAAGATTTGACGTGTTGTTCAAGGTTTAGTCACCTCGCCAAAACGTAGCGGCAATCAGCCACCCTCATGCCGCTCACATACTATTTTCAGACATGGCACGAGAAAGGTCGCTTGTTAAAGTTCATCCTATACGAAAGCAAGTGACCTTTCAGCCACTTGCTTTCGTATAGGATTGCCTACTCTAACCATATCCTTACTTGACCTCTTGACCTGTGACGGTGTACGTCTTGTCGCTGCTTAATATATATATATTACCGTTGCGGATGAGTTTTTGAGTGGAGTTGGCAGGGTTCGTGTAAACCGCCGGAGCCTCCGTCGGAGTATTCGCCTCATATACGGCTTGCAGCACAATTCCCTCCGCTAAATCGCCGGGTAGCACTTGCCATTTGAGGAACGTGAATCCCTCAATACGCGGAGCGTGAGGAATCTGCCATTTCTGCGCCTCCATGTAATAAAGCGAACTATCCTGTTTCAGATAACTTACCTGCACCGTCTGTTCCTCAAACTGCAGGTCGGTTGCCACACCTATTATATTCGCGAAATCGCACCAGACCGCCTTGGATTGATAGAGGTCGATGTAATCCATCGGCACGTACAGAATACAGGTCTGTTTGTTGACGTTATTTACCGTGCGCTCGGTAATCGTCTGCGGCGTATATGCATAATTCCGAATAGCCTGCAAAGCAGAGCAGTTATAGAATGCATCCTGATTGATAGTTGTTACCGACGATGGAATAACCACTTCCTCCAATGCCGTACAGCCTTCCAACACGCTTGTTGCCAATGTCTTGATACCCTGCGGAAACTCAAAGTGCTTCAAGTTGGTGCAATACATGAAAGCGCTTTGTCCGATGCCGGTCACGGTAGCCGGAATAGCAATACTTTCTATCTTCATGTACTTACACAAATACGCCGGAATTACTTGCACGCTGTCGCCGAACGTGAAAGAAGTAACCTGCGAATTGGTGCTATAGAATGGTGCTTCGCTGTCCGAGCCGATAGAGCAGTTTTTCGGTTTCCACACAATCGTGGTTGTCGGGTTGCCCTTGAAAGCCGAATTGCCCATAGAGGTAACCGTGCTCGGAATAGTAATCTCCGTCAGGTTGCAGCCCCAGAACGCACGCGCACCAATTGTTGTCAGTCCTTCGTGCAGACTCACGTTCGCCAATTTCGAGCAGTTATAGAAAACATCCGTACTAATAGTAGTCAAAGTCGCAGGTAGTT
>JAFSTO010000059.1 GCA_017450435.1 Paludibacteraceae bacterium | reverse complement strand
TTGTGTAATAGTCAATGCCAGTGGTGTTATCTTTAGCAAGGCTGCAGCACTAAAAGTTGGTGATGAATATAAGTCGTTTAAAGCATGTGGAGATTACATGTTCTGGACACAAATCGCAGAACAAGGTACGGTTGCTTATGTCAGAAAGAATCTGACGTATTTCAGGCAGCATTCAGTTAATATGACTAGTAATAGTTATGCAATGGGGAATGAGTCCGTAGAAAGTCGTAGGGTGTATGATTACATAGAGCACAAATATAATTTATCCTCAATTCAGAAGTATAAGGTTCATACTCAAAAGATATATCAATATCACACTCGGAATTATTACGATGAAGTAGCCCAAAGTCGTTCTTTAGAAGCATGGGGAATAAATAAGGAAGAAAAGCCGACACTAATTGGAAATATGCTTTTGTGGCTTTCAATGATGTTTCAAAGACATTTAGGGATATTAATTTAGAAAACAAAAGATAAGATTATAAGTGAGTGATGAACATACTTTTTGTAAATAATTTTTATAATATCTTTGCCAAAGCAGATTGCGGTGCTTCACAAAGGACGATGTGTCTTATTCGTGCTTTAGCAAAGATTGGTCATGTGGATGTGATATCGTTTGTTGATGACACTATATCTAATGAGCCGAATGTGGATGTTATTTTTTCACAAGAGATAGGCATGGCTACACAAAGAGAGAATAGGTTTAATAAATTTTTCAAATTATTTAGATGGAATAATCCATACTCTATTTATCCCGAAAATATAGAGAAAAGTAAAATTATTGATTCTTTCGTGGAGCAGAAGCACTACGATTATATTGTCATTCGGTATGTTCACTTTGCATGCGATTGCGGGTTGTTAAAATATAATGACAAACTGATTATTGATATAGATGATGACCCGAAAGATGTGGTGCTAATGTCCTTGGATAAAGTTAGAACGTTGCGTAATAAGATATACACCCGTATATATGCCAATACGATCGATCGAGTTACCAGATATATTATTAGCCATGTAAAGGCAGCTTTCTATTCCACGCCGACAAAGCAATACGACAATGCGCAATTTTTACCAAACATTTCTGCTTATAATCAATCCTTGCCTCCTACTGAGTTTGCGAGCGACGAAAGAAATATATTAATTGTTGGTAGATACCATTATCTTCCCAATGCCGAGGGACTAGAACATTTTATTCGGAATATTTTTCCTATTGTAAAACAGAGTATACCCAATGTCTCTTTGTTAGTTGTTGGAAAGGTTATAGAAGACGAGTTGAAAGAATTGTGTGTAAAGACAGACGGAGTTAATTTACTTGGTTTTGTGGAAGATTTGCGAGATGCATATGTTAATAGTCATTGTGCAATAGTTCCCTTATATCGAGGAACCGGAACCAGCGTGAAATTAGTTGAGGCTATGTCAATGGGACGGGCAGTAGTAACAACATCCGCTGGTGCAAGAGGCTTAAATAAGCAGGTTGAAAATGGTGTAGATTATATATTGGCTGACGATGATTATGCTTTTGCAGAAGGAATAATACGGTTATTATCGGATGAGAAATTTAATCATACTATGTCTGATAACGCGAATGCTAAAATGCAACAGTATTATTCAGAACAAGCTTTTAATACTATAGTTTCAAATAGTTTAAATGAACACCCTATCTCGTAACATATCAGTTGAACTGCTTCGCGTGTTGTTTATGCTCAGCATGAATATGTTGCAATGGCAAGACAGGAGTAGTAAATGGATTGAAAAATTGATATACATAATGATTGAATAGTATGCCAGCAAATTCTCGCAATCAGTCAATAGATTTAGTCAAAATCATTGCCATGATAATGGTAGTGCGGATGCATATTGGATTGGCTCATAATTTACCATCATACGAACTATCACGTTTCGTGCATGGTATTTTATGTCCTGCAGTACCCTTATTCTTTATGGTGAGCGGGTATCTAATGCAATGCAGAATGCCGGACTATAGGTATATTTGGGGTAAAATAGGGAGGATCTTGAAATTCGTTTATATAGTGATACCTATTAGTTGTGTACTGACTGGTATTGTTGTGCATCATCCTCGCCCATATAGTTTAGTGACATGGATAATTGGTGGAGGAAATATGTGGCAGTTCTGGTATTTCGCAGCAATCATTATAGTATATGCTTTAGCACCATATATATGTAAAATGGTTGCATCCTCAAAATCTCATATATATATAGCTATCATGTTTTTGATATGTGCCGTCGTGACTATTGTAAATGTATATTTGGGATTTGAGCAAACTTATGTCCGGCAAACATTCCGACTATATTACTGGATATTTTATTTCATGTTAGGAGCTTACATCAAACAGAATGGGCATAGTGAGCATATCAACTGGCTTTGGGTTCTTAGCATGATGTGTGCTGCGGTTGTGTTTATTACACCATCGCTTACAAGTTTATTTGATAATCTATATGGTTCGATTGTATGTGCTGCGTACGCATATTGTATCTTATGTGCATGCCTAAACACACCCGTACACGACTCAAAACTCATCTCTAACTTATCATCATTGTTCTTGCCTGTTTACACGTTGCATCCTGTTGCAATAAAAATCTTGGCGAATCAGTGCGCACTTAATACCCCCCCCCGTATTCGCAACGCCATTATTCTTCTTACTAGTTTTGAGTTCTACAATGATAGTGTCTTGGTTAATAATGAAAATACCATACGTAAATAAAATATTCAGAATATGAAAACCGCAAAAATAATAGTATGTTGCCATAAGCAGGATGTGATGACAAAACAAGCACCTTATTTACCTGTGCATGTCGGTAAGGCACTCTCGAATGCTGAGTTGGGTATTCAGCCGGATGACGAAGGCGAAAACATATCTGCCAAGAACCGCAGTTATTGTGAACTGACGGGATTGTATTGGGCATGGAAGAATTTGAAAAATGTGGATGTGATAGGTCTGTGCCATTATCGCCGTTACTTCGATTTTCATAATCAATGCGACAGCGTGATGCCGGAAACGCCTTTCAAAACAGAAGACTTTGATAAAATAGATTTGAGTATTCCGGCTGATGTGCTTGAAAACCTGCATGAAGGAGAGGCGTATGTGGCAAAACCGCGTTACTATCGTCATTCTCTCTATGATGATTATTGCATTGCGCATGTATCAGACGATATACGTACATTAGAAAAATATATAATGACTACCCAGACGGAAGATATTCGAGAGGCATGGTATGAATATATGCACCGAAATTGTCAGTTGCGGCACTATAATATGTTTATCATGACATGGCATGATTTTGATGCCTATTGTTCGTGGCTATTCCCGCTGCTTGAAGAGATGGAGAAACAAATAGACATTACGCATTATACCCCGGTGCAAGGACGCATTTGGGGCTATATGGCAGAGCGGTTGATGAATGTGTGGCTGTTGGCAAAAGGCTTTAAACTGCATGAGCGGCCGGTGATCTGGTTTAATGACTATCCCGGCAATGCATCGCGCAGTCATCTCAAGTATTATCGTAACTTGCTCCGCAGTAAATTGGCATTGGCTATCACACGCGGAGAATATAAAAACTTCAAGAGATCATGGCAGTAAGAAATAAAACCCTTATTTCCGTCATTATTCCTTCCTATAACCGTGCCAACACGGTAGGAGAGACGATAGATAGCATCCTCGCGCAGAAAGTGGATGCAGATATAGAAATCGTTATTGGCGATGATTGCTCCACCGACAATGCGCGTGAGGTGTTGGAGCAATATCGGCAGAAGTATCCGGACATCATCCGGCTTTTCTTGCGTGAGGAGAACATGGGATTAGGAGCCAACTGGGCGCAATGTGTCAAGGATTGTCGCGGGGAGTTTATATGCAATTGCGATAATGATGATTATTGGCATAATCCGAACAAGTTGCAACTTCAATTGGATTACATGCGGGCTCATCCGGAGTGCAATATCCTCATCACCAACCATCGCACGCATAACCGCTCAACGGGAGAGATAAAGGAATGTAAAGCAGAGATTGACCATTCCGACATCCAGCAATCCATGTGGGGAGGATGCCATTTCTGTAATGCTACCATCATGTACCGCGCGGATTTTATGAAAGCGCATTTGGATTTGGATGAGTTTATCAAACGCCGTTTATCTCTGCAAGACTGGCCGGCATGGGTCATTCTGACTGCCTATACAGATATTGATGAACTGCCAGAATCAACCGCTACGTTCGGAATAGAGACCGTTTCTATTACGCGACCCGATTCGGTAGAGCGACTTGCCAAACGCTATCAAGGCGACAAAGAGGTATGTCGTTATCTGGGAGAACTTTTTCCCGAGAAATTTCCTTTTACGGATGAAGAGTGGGATATGTACGCCAACGGGCGTTTGTGCGCGAAAGCATTTGATGTGAGTGATTTTGAGTCTGCTAAGCGGTATTGCAAAAAAAGTACTGGTCTTAGCCCGTTTAAGCGTCTTGCATCTCAACATGAATGGTTATTTTACCTTTTCATCAAGTTGCGAACATGGAAAAGAAATCTCAAAAAATAAGTAGCTATGTCCAATTTTGCTAAGCAAATCGCCTCAGCTATCCGTTTCTGGTGTCAGGAAATCAAACTCCGCCGCGAGGAAAACGCAGAGTGGGAGCAGATGGAAGATGATGCCTTTGCCGGCAAGACCCATCCCATGGCAGGTCTTGGTTATTACATGACCATGAGGCACAACAGCAAGGAACGCAAACGGATACATGAGGAAGAACTACTAAAGATAAGTTAAAGAATAGGTGTGAATACACCTACAGGCAAAACGCCATTGAATATGTCTGTCTGTGTACGATTCTCAGTAAGTACACACTACAGCAGGACTCCGTGAGGCATCCTGTTGGTTTATAAAGAGTAAATATCTACAACGAGCATTATGCGGGACCTTCCGCAAAGTGCTCTTTGACATAGTGGATTACCCTAAAATGAACGAAATGAGTGATTCTCGTTCTTAAAAATGTGCAATTGCAGTCAAAAGTCATTCATAAAAATGTAGTATTTTTAATAAAAGTGGGTAAAAAAAGTGTATTTCATTTGCAAATATCATTTATTTTAGTAATTTTGCGCCGAAAATAATGAAAACGCAAAAAATGTACGTATATGGATAGGCTGATTTTACAAGAATTGTATCACTGGAAATCCACCCACGCCGCAAACCGTTAATAGTGAATGGCGCTCGTCATGTAGGCAAGACATGGATTCTAAAGCATTTCGGAACTACATGTTACGACAACGTAGCATACCTCAACTGCGACAAGGAACCGTTAGCAGCCAATCTATTTGAGGATTACGATGTTCATCGAATAATCCGAATGTTGGAGGTTATGACCAAAACACAGATAGTGGCAGGAAAAACGCTTATTATTATCGATGAGTTGCAGGAAGTTCCTCGTGGTTTGCATGCACTAAAGTATTTTGCAGAAGATGCACCTGAGCAACATGTGGCGGTTGCCGGTTCTCTGCTTGGGTTAATGCTCCATGAGGGAGAAAATTTCCCGTAGGAAAGGTCAATATCCTCCACATGCACCCGATGTGTTTTACGGAGTTTCTGAAAGCGATAGGCGAAGATCCATTGAGCAGTAGCCTGCGTGCCGGAGAATGGCAGATTACCAATACCTTGCATGAGAAAATCAATCGGTTGCTGAGGCTCTACTTGTACGTGGGTGGAATACCGGAAGCTGTGCAGGCTTATTGTGACCAGGTGCCATTACACGAGATACGGACTATCCAGAATGAGATACTCACGACGTATATCAATGACTTGTCAAAACATGCTCCTAAAGAGCAAGTTATCCGTATAACACAAGTGTTCCAATCCATCCCTGCTCAGATAGCCAAAGAAAACAAGAAGTTTGTTTTCGGTCTGTTGAAAAATGGAGCAAGAGCAAAGGAATTTGAAATAGCTATACAATGGTTGTTAGATGCCGGAATAGTTCATAAGGTATGCCAAGTCAGCAAACCACAAGCCCCATTATCGTTTTATGAGGAATATGATGCTTTCAAATTATTCCTCTTGGATTGCGGATTATTAGGCGCGATGAATGCAACAGACGCATCCGAAGTGACCTTGACAGAAAAAGTCTTTGAAGAGTACAATGGTGCCTTAACTGAACAGTTAGTCTTGCAAGAACTCAAATGTATTCCGGATCTGCCTGTTTATTATTACACCAAACCAAATGCCAAACAAAAAATAGATTTTATGATTATGGTCAATAATCAAGCCATTCCTGTAGAGGCTAAAGTCGGTGAGAATCTGCAAGCGAAATCACTCAAGCAATATATCTTAGAAAACAACCCGACCAAAGCCATAAAGATATCCCTGATGCCATTCAAAAGCAATGAGATAATTGATAATGTGCCTTTATATGCCATCGCCAATTATGTTCGGCTAATGGGAAAGCAGTAGGAATCAATTACTCAATACATCTATCCAAAGCGGTAATCCACTATTCAAAGGGTTACCGCTTATTGTATATGCAATTAAAAGAAGAGACAATATATGACATCAGAACAGAAACGACCCAAAGCCAGAGTGTTGGCGTATTACCTGCCGCAGTTTCATCCGATACCGGAAAACGATGCATGGTGGGGTAAAGGATTTACAGAGTGGACCGATGTCGGAAAAGCCAAACCGCTCTTCCCGGGACACTATCAACCGCATGTACCTGCCGACCTCGGCTATTATGATTTGCGGGTGCCTGAGACCCGTGAGGCGCAAGCCCAAATGGCCCGCGAAGCCGGAGTAGAGGGCTTTGTCTATTGGCACTATTGGTTTGGCAATGGCAAACGGCTTTTGGAACGTCCGTTTAACGAGGTTCTTGCTTCCGGAAAACCAGATTTTCCTTTCGCTCTCGCCTGGGCAAATGAGAGTTGGAGCGGAACGCTGCATGGTTTGGTAAAAGGCAAAATGCTGATTGAACAGACTTATTCCGAAGAAGACTATATAGCTCATTTCAATGCCATATTACCTGCGTTCAAGGATCATCGCTATATAACATGTGAAGGCAAACCCGTATTTATGGTGTATCGCTATGACAAGTGCCCGGACATGGCGCATTTTATTAATCTTTGGCAAAAACTGGCAAAAGAGAATGGACTAAAAGGCATCTACTTCATGGCGTTTGGACATAATTTCTACAAGAAAGCAGATACTGATGCGTTTCTTCAGGAAGCGATGCGCCTTGGTTTTGACGGCGTGAGCTTTACGAACATGCGGGGTCCAGTTAAGACAGACCTGTGGAGTCGCTTGTTATTTCATATCAATCGGGATATACGCCATCGGCCGGAATGTTTTGATTATGATGATTCCGTATATACTACCGATACCTGCAAGCAAGAGAATGCTTTTCCGACTATGATACCCAACTGGGATCATACACCACGCAGCGGAGTCAAGGGTTCTGTGATGACGGGTGTATCCCCTAAGAAATTCCAGCAAACAGTGAAGAAAATGGTTGATCTGGTTTCAGATAAGCCATACGACAAGCGGTTTATATTCCTCAAGTCGTGGAATGAATGGGGAGAAGGCAACTATGTGGAGCCTGACTTGAAATATGGTCATGGTTGGTTGGATGCCTTAAGAAATGAATTGTTTTAATACGAAGTTATGTTAGTCTCTTTTATAATACCATCCTATAACTCCGTGCACACGGAAAAGCGGTGCTTGGATGGCAAATAAAAAAACACCTCGCGGAGGTTCCGCAAGATGATCTTTGACATAAAGTAGAGATTTATCTCGTTTTAATACATCATTCCGAATAACCAAAGCGGAATCTTGTTGCCAAAGCCGGTTTCTATATCATCGGCGACCACCCAACTATTTGTAATACCTTTGATTTGTTTATAACCTTTTCCATGCCCTCCAACCTCAAAAAGGAATTGATTATCTACAACAATATCCCCCTTGTTTGGCATAGCGAGTGTATGGGTGAGCGACAGTTGATTGCAAAAGTACGTCTCGCGGATAGTACCACTGTCCGTTGAAGGGGAGAGCGCATACATCAGATTGGTATTCTCAAACAGAATTTTCTTCGGTTTGCCTAATGATTGTATTCCGCTCTGCTCTGCATACAGTTTACGAATCAGCGAAGAACGTTCTAACAGATTGAGCAGACGGAGCAGTTGATTACGCGTAATTCCTATTGTCTTGCACAAATCAGAGATATTGAGCGTATAAGGCACAAGCCCCGCTAAGGCACTTAGTAATTGCTTTGCTTTGTATAAAGTCTCAAATTCGATTGGCTTCGCTTGTGGAATATCCACGTCAATGATTGTAGAAATAACATGTTGCAACCGAGCTTGATAAGTAGTCTTGTTAGCCCAATAGAACGGATAATATCCTTCCCGTAAATATTGTGCAAAATAGGGTAAAACATGTAATTCGCTATTCAAGCGAACGGCAATAGAAGTATGCTCATTCAGTATCTGTTCGAGAGGGAAACTTTCCCATTGTACTAAATTGGAAAATAGCAGATATTCACGAAAAGACAATCCCTGCATCATGTAACTTATGCAACGTCGTGACAAATCTGCGATAGCATTATCAATCTGCAACAAAGAACTTCCTGTGAACACAACATACATGTCCGGATAATAATCCGAGATGTTTTTGAGTTCTTGCATCCAATTGCGGTAACGATGAATTTCATCCAAGAACAAGTACTTGCCTCCATGTGTATAATGGTATTCCACCAACTCAAGAATAGAATGGCTTGCGAACCACATATGGTCTAATGATACATATAATGCAACTTGTGAAGACCATTTGTTATGACGAATATGTTGGAGCATCATAGTCGTTTTACCGACACCTCGTGAACCGCGAATACCTATCAAGTGTTCACTCCAATCAATGTTTTTTGCCAAATAACGTTGGTACTGCATGCTCACATTTTTCACAAGCCGCTCAGATAAAATGTATAACTGATCCATAATACATCGAATTAAAACGCTGCAAAATTAAAAAAAAGATTTGAAGTATGCAAATTTTCGTCTCTAAAAAGACGATTTTTGTGCATTTTTTCGTCTTTAGAGAGATAAATATATGCTTTGTGCCATTAAAAACAAAACATGAATAATAACTAAATAGATTATGTTAGTCTCTTTTATCATACCGTCCTATAACTCCGCGCACACGGTAGGGCGATGCTTGGATAGTATCTATGCGCTGGCGCTCAAGCAGGAAGAGTTTGAGGTGATTTTCATTGATGATTGCAGCACGGATAATACGATTGAGGTTGCCGAACAATACATTCGAGATGTATTACGTATGACATCTGATGTATATTCGAACCATTTCACACTCCTTCGTCAACTGATCAACAATCGTCAAGGAGCCGCGCGTAATAGAGGTGTGAGTGTGGCACAAGGAGAGTATATCTGTTTCGTGGATAGTGATGATGTCGTAACAGAGGGTGTGGTAGATGCTATTCGTTTGGCAAAGGAGAAACAAACAGATATGGTGGCATTCCATATTGCTTATGCCAGTGAGAAAGGAGAGATTATAAAAGAGAACGAACGATTGAGTTTTCCGTCAGGGCAAATCTTTACCGGTGTAGAAATGCAGAACAATCATTATTATTGGTTTTCCGGTCCTGTGGCATATATCTATAACAAGACATTCTTAGATAAATCGAACTATCCGTTTAGAGAAGGTGTACTATTTGAAGATTCTGATTTTGTGATGGTACATATATATTATGCACAGCGTATGGCTTATTCTCCTTCATTGGGTTATTTAGCTTATTACCGCGATGGCTCTACAACGCATAGCGTCTCATATAAAAATCAAACGGATTTTCTGTTGTTAGGCACAAGGATGTTAGCGCTCTACACGAATGTGATGCACGATATAGAATATGGTATAAGAAAGGATGAAGGTATTATGGAGTTTGCTGAAGGTATAGTAGAAGGGGCAACATATAATGTAACAAAGTCACTCAAACGGCCTTATAAACAGAGGAGTCCCGGAGATGTTGTTTCATTCTATCACCGAATAGACGAGCATATAAATCGCTATGAATTATTCAACGACCGGCGTTTGCATCAGATTCCTCAATATTGGAATCTAATAGCAACTCTTTCACTAAATCATAAATACTTATCTATAGTTCTCAATTCGTGCTTACTGATAGCCTATAACATTTTTATGAAGATAAAACGCAGGCGATAATGATGCTCAAGAACCTTAAATTTTGAGTAAATAAGATGCAGAAGTAAATGGAATTAATATCAAAAAATCATCTTGTTGCTCGCACAGCAAGATGATTTTTTGATATGACTTAAATACTTCGTATGCAGTAATGCTATGTTTATGTCATCTAAGCGAAAACGGCAAGACTTATTGACGGACAAACGGTCCCCAATACTCCTTTTCGTAATAGGAAAGAAGGATTTGATTATCACCTAACCATGTGACATCAAATGTTACCAATCCTTCATCGTCAATAAACTTATCGCTCTCACCGCCGGTAATAATCACTTGCAGTTTGTTGGTTTTGCCGTCGAAAGCATAGGAAGCCGTAGCAGTGGCATCTTCGCGAGAGTCGTGTTCTTTGATGATAGCCGTATTATCATTGTTAAAAACGACTGTGATAGTGAATGGATCTCCTTTTTCCTGTCCGGTCCATTTCCAAGTGCCGAGAAGAGATTTGGCATTGTCGGAGGAAGAGTTGTTAGAGTCGTTTGATGGCTCATCGCTTTTGCAAGCGACTAATGCCAGCAGGGTTGCAAGTAAGAATATATGTTTGGTTTTCATAACGGAATGTGTTTAAGCGGTTATTGCAATGCAAATTCGCGGTATGATTCATATTGACCATTCATATAGCCGGACGAGTAGCCGCCTTGGTATGAGGTGAAATGCAGGGTGAGGTCGCCTGTGTCGGTACCTGTTTGTGTACTTGTGCCGGAATAAGAAGTGCGTGAGGTGTAGGAATATTCGATTGACCATTTCAATGTGGCGGTATAGCCGTCCACTTGTTGGTAGGTGATCGAGCCACTACCTACGCTAAAATTAGAGATTGTCATTCCTTGTCGAAGGATTTCAATCATTCGTCCTTCCTTCACTACCCACGAAGAGCCGTTCCACGCAAATTTAACATAGTTACTACGCATATCAAACCATCGTCCGACGAGACTTTTGGCATCGGGTGCATAGCCTGAATATGAACCGCTATCGTTTGGTGAGTTTTTGTCCTTACAGGATGGTAAAAGACAAACCATTAACGCTGCAATGAGCAGATAATAAATGTGTTTCATGGTGATATTTATTTCTTTTGTACTGCAACTATTCCTTCATAATGTAATTTGTCATTAGCGTTGAAGACGCAGTCGATGACATAGAAATTGCCTTTTTTGCTGACAACGAACGAATCTACTGCTCTTTCAGCAGAAGAAGCAACTCCGGTGCAACCCCATACCCAATAGTTGTTGGTTGAATAAGAGCGACTAACTGAATAGGTGTATGTGCCTGTGTTCAGTTCTGTAATCATTGATAGCGAGTATATTACAATCCAAAATACTTGATTGCCGTTAGTGTCATAAATGCGTAACACAGTTTCCGACTGAAAAGTAGGGTTGGTATAATAACCATAAGTAATGTCATACAATGCGCTTCCTAAAGTAGTGATTTTGTCGCCCACCTTAAGGTAGTTTCCGGTGAGTTCAGTTTCTCCCTGATTGTCAGTTACGAACACTACGCTATCCACTTTGTCATAGTCTTGTTCATATACTACTTTGTTGCCTTCATAGACGCGCACTTTCTTTACTGATTCTTGTGCAAAGGCACTGATTGATAATAATGTGGCAATAGCCATAAGTAAAATCTTGTTCATAGTCGTTTTTATTATTTTTGTTCTACTTCAACTCCCATAATAGTGTATTTCTTGCCATTATTGAGGATATACACCTTACCGTTTTCCATCACTTTTGTTGCTTTTCCGTCTGGTTTAAGTGTTGTTGGCAAAGCAGTATTGGCATCTCTTTCAGTGAACTCCACTCGTGCAATCTCAGTCAAGGGGACACTGAGTAAGACAGAGCCTTCTTGATTGACTATATCCACTGCCGAAGTGGACAACACTAATTTGCGCACATCGTCTGAGGCAAATGTCTTTTCTGAACCGTTGGCATTCACCACGCGCACAATCGGTTCTGTACTTGCCAGCACCGCCAATAGCAGTAGTGGCAAAAGAAGAATTTTCCGTTTCATGTTGTTAAGGTTTAGGGTTGATAAAGATAAAAAAAAGTGTGAACTTCTGCTCTTGTTAATATCATATTGGTATTATCGGGCTTCCACTCCCACTACATCCAATACGTGCAAAAGGTCCACACTTTCAGTGTGAACATTCGCTATATTCCGGAATGTAGTTTCAATTTGTGGAAGATTGATAATATCCTTAATAAAGCAAATGCTTATTTAATATGTCTGTTGTCTTTTATCTGTTTTCTTTCATTGGCGATGAACTTGTATGGACAGAACTTAAAATTCCGGCTATATCACTGATTTTCCACAGTGCGAATGCGTGTCAAAACCTGTTGTTGCCTTTGTTGCAACACTTCCAACCGGCTTTCAATTTGCGTTATTTCTTGACCTATAACTTTCTTGTTGTCAGCATTGGAGCGCGAATAACTCAAACGCTTTGTTTCCAATTCTTGCGACATCTTGTCTATCTCTTCTGCTTGTTGTAAGTATCGGCGATAGAGTGTTAAGCCTTCTTCCGTTCGGAAATCTTTTTCGGAGTGATAGACTTTGTCTTCCGAAATGAGCAGGCTGATAGTGTTCTGTTGTGCTATCTGATTGGTATTGATTGTATTATGCTGTTCGTTATTTGATTCTATTATGGGTTTTTGGGCGTTGTAGTGCAATTTGAGTTGTGCGTACAGCCCTAATGTGTCGGCTGGCATTGGTTCGAGATATTGCGGTTCGTCGTGCCACAGGAATTGATAGACGGTAACGCTGTCGTTACCGCTGAAGCGGTCGGTGGCAAAATAGCCGAGTTGTTGCTGTTCGTCAATAACGAAGAGATAGTCGTTGCTTTCAGAGTTGAAGGGCAGACCGATGTTTTCGGGTTTGGTGTATGAGTCGGTGGCTGAATTATAGCGAGTGACGTAGATATCCAATCCTCCGAAGCCGTTGGTGTCGCGGGCTGCAAAATATGTTGTTACGCCGTCGCTTAACGAGAAGGGATGGTTCTGATAATCAGTGAAATTAACCGTTAGCGGCAGCACTTCTGCTTCTGCCCACCGATTAAGCAACCTATACTGTCGTGCCAGCATAAAAACCGAATCCTGTATGGTGGTAAAGAGTCGTCTGTCGGCACGCTGATTAGTGTAAGTGAGGCAACGGTTGGTGTCAAGTGAGAGTGTTCCGGCTTCTGCACTCAATGAGTATGCAGAGAGTAGGGAAGAGAGAGGAAGTGTAACAGAATCAGTTATTTCCACTTTTTGCACTCTTTTCAGATAGCGTTGCCATAGACGTGCTTTCTCTTGCTGAAGATGGATATAGTCAAGGCGGGATGTGTTCTTGTCTTTTTTGAGAAAGTTGTCGTAAGCCTCTAATGCCTCGTCGGGCATAGAAAGCGACATATAACTTTCAGCGGTGAAGAAAAACGAGAGAGGGTATTTCTGTCCCACTCCTGTTTGGGAGAAGCGGGATATGGCTTGACTATGTTGCCCTGTCTCTTGCAGGCAACGGGCATAACGATAGGTATAGAAGAGGTTTTTAGGTGACTTATGTGCCAACTGCTCATATATGGCTAATGCTTCGGCATAATTGCCGTTTTCAAACAATGAGTTGGCTTGAGCCGCCGGTTGGGCATAGGTTGATATGACAACCAAAGCACTGATGAGAATAACAAGAAATCGTTTCATTTCGAGTGCAAAAGTACGGCAACATTTTCGTATTTGCAAAACTTGCTGTACTTTTGTGGGGTTTAACCCGCTGTTTATTCCTTTGTTTAGGGCAATTGTGGTTTAAGCAGTAAGCCATTTCGCCCGTTTAACAGAATACCCAATACTTTGTATTATGCATATACGTATTATCTCTCCTTCAGGCCGTATTGATTCAGAGTTGATAGAGCAATCGTCTAAAAGACTGACAGAGAGCGGCTTTGTTGTTAGTGAAGGTGCTTATGCTCGTGGTGAGTACGGTAGGTTTGCCGGCAGCAGGGAAGAGCGGATAAGCGATTTGCAATCAGCATTATCCGACCCGGATGTAGATGCCGTACTCTGTTCCAGAGGCGGTTACGGCTTGCAGCAGATAATAGATAAGGCTGCTGTTATAGTTGAGCAAGTTGAGAGCCAAAAGGTGTGTTTGCCTTTATTGATAGGTTTTTCGGATATTACCTGTATGCATTCTCTCTATGCCTTATCTTCTACGCCTTCATTGCACGGACCTATGTGTAAGATGTTGGCAATGAGCGATGGAAGTGAGTCGGTGAGTCGGTGGTATAATGCATTAAGAGGTGAAGATATAAGAATACAACTCCCTATGCATCCTTTGCAGCGCGAAGGCAGTGTGAGAGGCAAGATGATAGGAGGTAATCTGAGTGTGCTGTACGGACTTTTGAGTACACCGTGGGGACTGATGAATATAATAAAAAAGAATAAGAGTATCGGATACCACAATATCCTCTTTTTGGAGGATATTTGTGAGCGTCATTACCATATTGACAGGATGATGCAATGTTTGCGTTTGAGCGGTATCTTGTCAGCCATTGACGGTTTGGTGGTCGGGCAGATGACTGATATAGACGATGATCCGTTGATGCGTTGTTCGGTGCAGGAGACTATCAGTGATGCCGTTGCCGGATATGACTATCCTGTTGTGTTTGGTTTTCCGGCAGGTCATGCAGAAGAGAACTTCCCCTTTTTCCTTAACCGTGAGGCTCAATTGAGCGTTACTGCTCAAGGGGTAGCATTTGTCCAGCAAGGATATGATATCTGATGAACGGTGTCTGATACTGATACGGAATCATCGTTAATGATGTCATAGGTTGTGTTATGATCAGGTTGGCTATCTTGCCTACTGTTATTGATCCTACTTGCCTACTTACCCCCATGGCATACGCGCTGTTAAGTGTCACAGCATTAAAGGCTTGCACGGGTGTTAGCCGCATTTGTATGCACCCCAAAGCCATCACAAAGCGCATATCTCCCGATGGCGATGAGCCCGGGTTGTAATCGGAGGCGAGAGCCACACCTAATCCTGCTTTGATGAACTCTTTTGCTCTGCCGTAAGGTAACCCTAAGAAGAAGGATGAGCCGGGTAGCATAGTGGGCATAGTGTCGGTGGCTTGCAGTGCTTGAATCTCTATGTCAGTCGTTTGCTCCAAATGGTCCACGCTGAGTGCTTGGTGTCGTACACCTGCTTGTACACCACCGCTGACGGCTAATTCGTTGGCATGGATCTTCGGTCGTATGCCGTATTGACGAGCGGCAGAGAGAATACTGTCGGTATCATCAACGGTGAAGAACCCTTTGTCGCAAAAGACATCGACGAAGTCTGCCAATTGCTCTTGTGCCACCTTAGGTAGCATCTCGTTGATGATAAGACGGACATACTCCTCTTTGGTCATACCTCTTGCCACAGCGTGTGCGCCTAAGAAGGTGGCTTTAATGATGGCAGGAGAGGAGTGTCGGATGCGTTTGATGACGCGCAACATCTTCAGTTCGTCTTTGGTTCGCAGACCATAACCGCTTTTTATCTCAATGGCACCTGTACCTTTCCTTAAGAGTTCTTTTACGCGTGTCATAGATTGCTCGTACAGTTGGTCTTCGGTAGTGTTGTGAAGCAGGTCGGCGGAGTTGAGAATACCTCCGCCGCGTTCTGCTATCTGCTCATAACTGAGTCCGTTTATCTTGTCGAGGAACTCGCCGTCTCGCGAACCGGTATAGACCAGGTGTGTGTGCGAATCGGCAAAAGAGGGAATCACTAACCCCTCTTCGGCATCTATATAAGCATCGGCATCTGTCGGCATTGAGGGCATAGAACCGAAAGCGGAGATATGTTGGTCGTCGATAAGAAGCCAAGCATGATCGAGGGTGCCGGTTTGGTTCATTTCAGCACCTTGCTTTCGCAGTATGCCTTCAGGGACTATGCCTATTATCTGTCGGATATTCTTAATACAGGTCTTCACGGCGAATAAAGAGTTTGCTGGTTACCATATAAGGGTGCATATATTGGTCGGTGAAGATAAAGGGTACTTGTTGTCGGTATTCGCTGACAATCTTTTCCAATTTGGGTGACGATTTGGCAGGTCTGCGGAATTCGAGTGCTTGCACTGCGTTCATAAGTTCGATACCTAATACCGATTCAGTGTTTTCCACTACTCTGACCAGTTTGGTGGCAGCGTTGGCACCCATAGAGACGTGGTCTTCTTGTCCTTGAGAGGATGGAATAGAGTCGCAAGAAGCAGGCCAGCACAGTCCTTTGTTTTGGCTTACGATGGATGCGGCTGTGTATTGTGGTATCATGAAGCCGCTATTCAGTCCGGGTTTGGCAACGAGGAAGGGCGGCAGGTCTCTTTGTCCGGAGATGAGGCGATAGATGCGTCGTTCGGAGATGTTTGCCAGTTCGCTCAATGCGAGGGCTAACATATCCATAGGCAGTGCTATGGGTTCGCCATGGAAGTTGCCGGCTGAGATGATCATATCTTCATCAGGGAAGATATTGGGGTTGTCGGTAGCGGAGTTGATTTCATTTTCTATGGTGGAGCGTACGTAGGCTATGCTGTCTTTGGCGGCACCGTGTACTTGTGGTATGCAGCGGAAGGAATAGGGGTCTTGCACTTGCTTTTTGGGTCGGCTGATTATCTCGCTGCCTTCGAGCAATTCGCGGAAGCGGTCGGCGGTGAGCAACTGTCCTTTTTGTCGGCGCAGTTGGTGACTATGCGGATAGAAGGGTTCGATACGTCCATCGTAGGCTTCCAGTGATATGGCACCAATCATATCTGCCCATTGGCTTAATCGTTCGGCTTGTATGAGCGACCATATTGCGTGTGCACTCATAAACTGCGTACCGTTGAGCAGGGCTAATCCTTCTTTGGATTGCAGGTGTATAGGTTGCCAACCTTTCTCTTGCCATACATCTGCGGCTTGACGTCTTTCACCTTTATAATACACCTCACCCATACCAATGATAGGCAGACATAGATGAGCCAATGGTGCGAGGTCGCCAGAAGCCCCGAGTGAGCCTTGTTCATAGATGACGGGGAGGATATTCTCGTTGAACATATCTATGAGTCGTTGCACTGTCTGCAACTGCGTGCCGGAATGGCCATAACTGAGCGATTGTGCTTTGAGTAGGAGCATCAGTTTCACAATCTCGGGTCTTACTTCCGCCCCCATACCGCAGGCGTGTGACATAACCAGGTTGTGTTGCAGTTGGCTCAGGTCTTCGGCGGGTATGGTGATGTTACACAGCGAACCGAAACCGGTGGTGATGCCATACACGGGACGATCGATATCGCCCATCTTGCTGTCAAGGTATTGCCTGCATTTTTCGATGGCGGCTATGGCTTCTTGACCAAGTTGCAACTTCTCGTCGTTGTCGAGAATCTCTTTCAGACGCTCAAGCGTCAAAGTAGCATGAGAGATGGTGTGCATAATATGTGATTTTGAAGGTTGATTAACAGATGATTGGCTGGAAAAATAGGATACTTTTTTAATCGGGGAACTGCATAAGATATGCTTTGATGAAGTTGTCCAGATCACCGTCCATAACTGCATTGACATTGCTTGTTTGGTAGTTGGTGCGGTGGTCTTTCACTCGTCTGTCGTCGAAGACGTATGAGCGTATTTGGCTTCCCCATTCGATTTTCTTTTTCCCTGCTTCCACTTTGGCTTGAGCCTGTCGGCGTTTTTCGAGTTCGAGTTCGTATAGTTGGCTTCTGAGGTGTCGGAGTGCGTTTTCGCGGTTCTTGGGCTGGTCGCGAGTTTCGGTATTTTCGATCACTATCTCGTCGGGTTGGTTGGTAAGCGGATTGACGAACTTATAGTGGAGCCTCACTCCCGATTCCACTTTGTTCACGTTCTGTCCGCCTGCGCCTGAGGAGCGGAAGGTGTCCCAAGAGAGGCCTGCGGGATTGACTTCAATCTCGATGCTATCGTCGATGAGCGGCACCACGAAGACGCTGGCAAAAGAGGTCATACGCTTGCCTTGTGCGTTATACGGGCTGACGCGTACGAGGCGGTGGACACCGTTCTCCGACTTGAGATAGCCGTATGCCATATCGCCTTCAATGTTGAAGGTGACGGTTTTGATGCCGGCTTCGTCGCCTTCTTGGAAGTTGCTGACAGTCACTTTGTAGTCGTGTTTCTCGCAGTAGCGTTGATACATACGCATTAACATCTCAGCCCAGTCTTGTGCTTCTGTTCCTCCGGCACCGCTCACTATCTTCAGTACGGCGGGCATCTGATCCTCTTCGTGTGAGAGCATGTTTTTCATCTCGAGGTTTTCCACCTCTTTGAGTGCGTGTTGGTAGGCTTGGTCCACTTCCTGTTCGGTCACTAACCGGTCTTTGAAGAAATCGAAGGCGAGGCTTAATTCTTCGGTGGCAGCCCTCACACCTTCATATCCTTCAATCCAGCGTTTAAGGCTTTTGACCTTTCGCATCTGTGCTTCGGCGACTTTGGCATCGTCCCAAAAACCGGGGGCTTGGGTGTGCAACTCTTCTTCTTCCAACTGAATGCGCTTCTCGTCGATCATTAAGTACTCTTTGAGTTTGTCGGCGCGTAACTGTACGTCTTTCAACTGTTCAAGTGTAATCATATATTGTGCAATTTGACGCGCAAAGGTACAATAATTTTTGTGTAGTTGCAAATATTGCTGTATCTTTGCGGCGTTATGAAGTACGAAGAGGTCATACGCTGTTTGCAACGTGGTGAGTTAGCCACCGCCTATTTTCTTCACGGCGAGGAGGCGTACTACATTGATAAAGTGAGTGATTGGATAGAGCAGAACGTCTTGGATGAGGCTTCACGAGCCTTTGATCAGACGGTGGTCTATGGCAAAGATTTGCCTTCTCAGGATGTGTCGCCGGTGATAAGTGCCGCGCGTGGTTTCCCTATGATGGGGCAAAAGAAAGTGGTGATAGTAAAGGAAGCGCAGAACATAAAGAAATGGGATGCTCTTGCCTTATATATGGATAATCCTCAACCCACCACATTGCTCGTTTTCTGCTATAAGCACGGAAATCCCGACAAACGTTTGTCGCTATTTAGGAACTTCGAGAAGAACGGTGGTGTGTTGATGCCATCCGACAGGTTGCGTGATTATCAGGTGACTGCTTGGGTCAAGACATATATGTCGGAGCGTTTATCGTCGGATGGTCGTGGTGTTACTATCGATCCTCGTGTGCCGCAACTGTTGGCTGACTCTATCGGAGCAGACCTTGCGGCTATTGCCACCACGGTGGACAAACTGCTTGGCGGTATGCCGGCAGGATGTCAGACGATAGACCTCGGTATGGTGGAACGAAACGTGGGGATAAGTAAGGATTTCAATGTCTTTGAGTTGCAAGATGCTCTGATTAAAGGCGACGCTCTGAAAGCCTATCGCATAACTCGCTATTTTGCTGATAGTAAAGACCACCCGATGATAAAAGAGTTGGGTATTCTCTATAATTTCTTTGCCAATTTGATGATTTATCATTATCTGCCGGATAAGAATGATCGTGTGGTGGCACCTATATTGGGTGTGTCGCCGTTCTTTGTGAAGGATTATGCGGCAGCGGCACGGCGTTTCTCAGCCGGCAAGACTTTCCGTATCATTGGTTATTTTCGCGAAACAGATGCTCGTTTGAAAGGTATCAATAACCCTTCAGCGAAGGAGGATGACCTATGGAAAGAGTTGATTTATAAAATTCTACATTAAATGATTATGACAACAAAGACACGTTGGATAATAGGTATATCGGTGTTTTTCGGGGCGTTGTTGCTTGGTGCGGGTATATGGGCAGTGGAGCAATACTATCGATTGGAAGTGTGTAACTATGAGAGTTTGGATGGTGAAAGTCACGGCTATTATGTTACTCCGGATATGACGGCTGACAGTCTGCTTCACCTAATGCAGCAAGACTATCATATCGGTTCGCTCACCGACTGGCGATTGCACAAACGGTATATGCTTTATCTTAAACCCACTGTCGGTTATTACCGTTTTCCGGCGAGGATAGGTGATAAACATCTTATTCGTCGTTTGCAGATGGGTATTGAGTCGCCTGTTCGCATCACTTGGACCAACAGCGTGAGAGACAATGCACAGTTGGCAAGCGTCTTGTCGAAACAACTGTTGCTTGATTCGGTAACCATCAAAGAAAAGTTGGATTCCGACAAGGCGATGAACAAATACGGGTTCAACTCTCAGACAGCCGTTTGTATGTTTTTGCCCGACACTTATGAGGTTTATTGGACGTGGTCGGCAGACCAACTCTTTGACCGAATGCAGTCGGAGTATGACAGGTTTTGGAGTGACGAACGATTGCACAAGGCTGATAGTATGGCTCTTACACCTGTTCAGGTGGCTACCTTGGCCAGCATAGTGGAGTCGGAATCCAATAAAACCGCCGAGTATCCGCTTATAGCCAGTCTCTACTTGAACAGACTTCGCAAAGGTATGCTTTTGCAAGCCTGTCCGACGGTTATCTTTGCCACCGGCAACTACAAGATGCGGCGCGTGTTGAAGCGACATCTCGCTATCGAATCACCGTATAACACGTATAAGAACATCGGTTTGCCTCCCGGACCTATACGCTGTGCCAAAGGTACGACGATAGATGCCGTGCTCAATGCTCCCAAAACCAACTACCTCTATATGTGTGCCAATCCCGATTTTTCGGGTACGCACATCTTCTCCGCACATTATAGTCAGCATGCCGCTACTGCACGATTATATCAGCAAGAACTAAACGAACGACAAATTCAATGAAGACTATAAATCGCTATGTGATAGTTGTTTATACCGTGCTATTTGGTGTTGTAGGTCGCGCGCAAGACAGTGTATATACGCAGATGCGCGGTGTGTGGTTCAGCACGGTGGTTAATATCGACTGGCCAACGAAAGAGGCTGTGGGTATAAGCCAAAAGCAGCAAGAAGAGATGATCGACCTGTTGGATAGACTGGAGGAATTGAATATCAACACCGTCTTTTTTCAAGTCCGTCCAACGGCAGACGCACTCTATCGCTCAGAGTTAGAGCCTTGGAGCGAATGGCTGACAGGTAAGCAGGGTAGGGATAATGATGTGAGTTACGACCCGTTGGAGATGATGATAGAAGAGGCTAAACAGCGTTGTATGGATGTGCATGTATGGATTAACCCGTATCGCGTGACAATGAAAACGACCACGACCGACAGTCTGGCTGCCAACCATCTCTATCGGCTCTATCCTGACCATTTTTGGAAGTATGACGGGCAATGGTATTTTGATCCGGCGCGGCAAGAGACTATCGATTGGCTATGTCGGGTGGTGGCAGACCTTGTACAACGATATGATGTAAAAGGTGTGCACATGGATGACTATTTCTATCCTTATCCTGACCGTAAGACCTCTTTGCCTGATGCCAATATGTTCAAAAAGGATTCGCGTGGTTTTACAGACATAGCCGATTGGCGCAGAGACAATGTCAATAGGGCAGTGAAAGCCTTGCACGACACCATCAAAGCCATCAAAGCCGATGTGCAGTTCGGTATCTCCCCTTTCGGTATATGGCGCAACGAAAAGACCGATCCGCGTGGCAGTAAGACCAACGGTATGCAGACCTACGACGACCAATATGCCGATGTGCTTCTATGGATGCAAGAGGGGTGGATTGACTATGTGGTGCCGCAACTCTATTGGGCGATAGGCAGTCGTGCAGCCGACTATCAGGAACTGTCACATTGGTGGGCTGAACAGGCAGAACAGTACCCTCAATGCAAACTTTATATAGGTATGGCGGCTTACCAACAGAAAGACCCTGAACAGATTATTCGCAATAAGGGTAAGGTCAATCTTAACGACCCGTGGAGCAGAGGCAATGAACTGTGCCGACAGATGCGGCTCAACCGACAACTGCCGCAAGTACAAGGTGAGGTGTTCTTTTCCACCAAACCGCTATTGGCTAACCCTAACCATTTCTGCGACAGCCTCAAGCGAACTTTCTATCCCACCTTTGTTCCCGCACCGTAATGAAGATAGTCATAGTCAAAGGGTTCAGCCGTGACGATGATAGTAACTAAACAAACCGCTATGCTTTTTGATGCATAGCGGTTTGTTTGTCTGGATTTTATCGCCAATTAGGCTTTAGGTTTCTGTGTCTTATTACCATTCGAGCAGCACTTTGCCGCATTGTCCGCTGACCATTACGTCGAAGCCTTTTTGGAAGTCGTCGAACTTAAAGCGGTGAGTGATGACGGGGCTGAGGTCAAGACCGCCGAGCAGCATCTGCTCCATCTGATACCAAGTCTCCCACATACGGCGACCGGTGATACCTTTGATGGTGAGGGCATTGAAGATAACATCGCTCCAGTTTACTTGTGTGTTGGAAGGCAGAATACCTAATTGTGCGATGTTGGAGCCTTTGTACATGTGTGCAATCATATCGTTGAAAGCGGCGGGTGCGCCTGACATCTCCAGTCCGACATCAAAGCCGTGAATACCTAACTCTTCCATTGCCTGTTGTACAGTCTCACCTTTAGAGCCGTCCACGGTACGAGTGGCACCCATCTTCTTTGCTATTTCGAGGCGTAGCGGGTTGAGGTCGGTAACCACAATGTTTTTAGCACCTGCGAATCGGCAAATGCCGGCAGCCATTGTACCTATCAGTCCGGCACCTGTGATGAGCACATCTTCACCTAAGAGCGGGAAGGCGAGAGCGGTGTGTGTGGCGTTGCCGAAAGGATCCATAATAGCCGCAAAATCGTCGGGTATTTCGGGGCGTAGGCGTACCACGTTTGATTCGGGGATGGTGACATATTCGGCGAAGGCACCGTCTTTGCCGCTTATGCCCACTGATTTGGTGTTTTCGCACACGTGTCCGAAGCCTCGGCGGCAGTTACGACAATGACCGCAAACGATGTGTCCTTCTGCTGTAACGCGTTCACCTACTTTGAAGTTGGTCACTCCTTTGCCTACTTCGGCAATAACTCCCACAAACTCGTGTCCCATGGTATATGGCGGATTGCAGTGTTGCTGCGACCACTCGTCCCATTTATACATGTGCAGGTCGGTGCCGCAGATGGCTGCTTTGGTCACTTTGATAAGGACATCGTTAATCCCTACTTCGGGCATCGGAACATCTTCCATCCATATACCCGGTTTAGCATAACGCTTAACTAATGCTTTCATAGTTATCATCAATTTTAAGAATTGTTTGACAAAAACGCACTGCAAAGGTATAGAGAAATTTTAACTCGCACAACTTTTACAATATTTAAGCAGAAAAAATCATTAGTGTCCACTAAAAATTAAGATAGAGTTCTTTGACTTATTGAAAATTAGTTCGTTATACGGATCATTTGTGCGAACGGATTTGAATTGATAACTTTGTGGATAAAAACATATCTACTTATGAATCAAATCAA
>JAFSTO010000058.1 GCA_017450435.1 Paludibacteraceae bacterium | reverse complement strand
GCTTCAAGCCCGATGCAGACGTAGAAGGCGGCGAGACCAACGCTGAGGGCTACAAAGGTATCTTCGAGCAGATGATGAAAGAGTTCGGCTTCAAGTATGTTGTTTCGACGCTACGCGAGAGCTACAGCGCTACCTTCAACGGCTGGAAAGCTATGATTTACAACGGCAAGGAGTTCTACCAGAGCAAACGCTACGAGATCAACCCGATTATCGACCGCGTAGGTGGCGGTGACTCGTTCTCCGGCGGTTTGATCCACGGTATGCTCAAATACCCGGACAACCAAGGTGCAGCGCTTGAGTTCGCAGTAGCAGCAAGTGCATTGAAACACACCATCAACGGCGACTACAACCTCGTAAGCGAGGATGAAGTGCTGAGCCTTGCCGGTGGTAACGCTAACGGACGAGTTCAACGCTAAAGCGTAAGTACCATTTGGTCATTTACCATGTACCATTTATTTGTTCATTTAATCATTGAGCCATTATGACACGGGAAGAACTAAAAGAGCGTTTTTAGACAATTCTCGCTACGTATTATCAAAATGGTGGACGCAATGCCCAATACCATTTCTGCTAATGCCATAGCCAAGCAGATAGTTCGTTCGGGCACTTCTCCTGCCGCTAATTATAGGGCGGCGTGTCTTGCTAAATCCGACAAGGATTTTATTAATAAACTCAAAATGGTTGAAGAAGAAATAGATGAAACAAGTCACTGGTTGAGTATTATTATTGATAGTGGCATGTTACCCAAATCGCGCGTACAAGATTTGTATAACGAAAGTATCAAGCTGGGTAAAATTACCAGTAAATCAATTACTACTGCAAAATCCAAAGTGGACTTGTAATTGGTAAAATGGCCAAATGGAAAAATAAATGACCAAATTGTAAATGAACAAATCGTAAATAGATTTATGGCAAAGTTTGATAAATTTCAGGTGATGGCGAAGATTGCCGCTGCACCGATGGTTCCTGTGTTCTATCACAAGGACGTAGAAGTATGTAAGAATGTTATTAAGGCTTGCTACGAAGGCGGCGTACGCGCTTTCGAGTTCACCAACCGTGGCGATTTCGCACACGAAGTGTTCGGCGAGTTGAGCAAGTGGGTAGCTGTTGAGTGCCCTGAGTTGGCACTCGGTATCGGTAGCGTTGTTGATGCTCCGACGGCTGCGCTGTACTTGCAATTAGGCGCTAACTTCGTGGTTGGTCCGTTGTTCAACAAAGACATCGCAGTGGTCTGCAACCGTCGCTGCGTGACCTACTGTCCGGGTTGCCTCACACCGAGCGAGATTGGTGCGGCTCAGGAGGTAGGCTGCGACTTCACGAAGGTGTTCCCGGGCGACGTGGTTGGTCCGAACCTCGTGAAGGGTCTGATGGCTCCGATGCCGTGGTCGAAGATCATGGTTACCGGCGGTGTGGCTCCCGAGAAAGAGAACCTCGAGAAATGGTTCAAAGCCGGTGTTTATTGCGTAGGAATGGGTAGCAAACTTTTCCCGAAAGACGTGATTGCTGACAAGAACTGGAAAGCAATCAGCGACAAATGCCGCGAATGCTTTGAGGTGATTGCACACGTGTAACATCACATAGATTTAAATGTATTAACCAAAACATCTAATTACAATTTCAATGAAAGAGAAAATGACAAACTGGCGGTGGGTAATGTGTGCTATGCTCTTCTTTGCCACAACCGTCAACTACATGGACAGGCAAGTCTTGAGCTTGACGTTCAAGGAGTTTATTCAACCTGAGTTTCACTGGACGGACAGCGACTACGGTACTATCACCGGGTGGTTCTCAATAGCTTATGCCATCTTCTGCCTTTTCGCCGGTAAGTTTATCGACTGGATGGGCACGAAGAAAGGTTATCTGATAGCCATCGTAGTATGGTCATTAGGTGCCGTGATGCACGCCGCTTGCGGCTGGGCGACTGCCCTTGTTGAGGGTTATGAGAGTGTAGCCGCCATGCGTGCTGTAGAAGCCGGTAGTGCCGCCGCTTTAGGTATAGCCGGCACTTCGGTTTGGCTGTTCTTGTTCTGCCGAATGGTTCTTGGTCTGGGCGAAGCAGGCAACTTCCCCGCTGCTATCAAGGTGACCGCGGAGTACTTCCCAAAGAAGGACCGTGCTTTTGCCACCTCTATCTTCAACGCCGGTGCCTCTGTTGGTGCTCTTGCGGCTCCCGCTACTATTCCTTTGCTTGCCAAAGCATGGGGCTGGGAAATGGCGTTTATCATCATCGGTGCACTCGGCTTCATCTGGGCTGGTGTTTGGGTGTTTGTGTATAACAAACCCGAAGAAGCCAAACAGGTGAACGAGGCTGAGCTTGAGTATATCAACCAGGATGAGGCTGACGCTCCTAAACTGACTGCTGAAACAAAAGAAAACAAACAGATGAGCTACTGGCAGGCACTTGGCCACAAGCAGACATGGTCGTTTGCTTTCGGCAAGTTCATGACTGACGGCGTTTGGTGGTTCTTCTTGTTCTGGGCTCCGGCTTACTTCCAAGACCAGTTTGGCATCAAAGCCTCTGACCCACAGGGTGTAGCACTTATCTTCACCCTCTACGCTATTGTAACTATTGTTTCGTTAGGGGGCGGATATCTGCCTAAAATATTTGTTGAGAAGAAAGGAATGGAGCCTTACGCCGGTCGAATGAGAGCAATGCTCATCTTCGCCTTCTTCCCAATCCTTGCCTTGTTTGCACAACCGCTCGGTGGCATCTACGGTCCATGGGCTGTGGCTATCATCATCGGTATAGTCGGTGCAGCACACCAGTCTTGGTCTGCTAACATCTTCTCCACCGTAGGTGATATGTTCCCCAAGTACGCTATTGCCACCATCACCGGTATCGGCGCAATGGCAGGCGGCTTAGGCTCATTCTGCATTAACAAAGGTTCCGGTGTTCTGTTCGACTACGCAGCAGGTCAAGGCGAAGCATTTGCTTTCTTCGGTTTCACCGGCAAGCCCGCAGCCTACATGATAGTGTTCTGCATCTGCGCCGTGGCTTACCTTATCGGCTGGAGCGTTATGAAAATGCTTGTGCCTAAATACAAAGCTGTTGAGGCTTGATTAGCATAACATCTTTATTCAAAAAAGTCTGCAACCGACAACGGCTGCAGACTTTTTTTAAAAGAGGGATATCACTCAAGTTTGAAAATACTCAGTCCTACCTTACTTATACAAGAAACGCTTGATGGATTTTTTAGGAGTCTTCTCGAACGGTTCGTTCTTGATTTCGATATTCGATACTTGCGAATAGCCCGGAATTAGCTTGTTCAACTTCTGCAGGTTCTCTCGCATTATCCTTTGCAGTTCTTCGATTGAGAAACTGCGTGAAGCTTGTTCGTCGGGGAAGATGAGCGCAATCAGTTTGCCCTCTCGTTCCACAACGATTGACTCTCCTACCGCCTCCATATTGTTAAGTTTGTCCTCTATCTCTTCGGGATAGATATTCTGCCCTGAGGCTCCGAGAATCATTGTCTTATTACGTCCTTTGATATATATATTCCCTTTCTTGTCCAAACATCCGAGGTCGCCTGTTCTCATCCAGCCGTCCTCAGTGAACGCAGCCTTAGTTGCTTCCTCGTTCTTGTAGTAGCCAAGCATCACATTCTCGCCTTTGACGAGGATCTCCCCTACTCCCTCACTATTGGGTTCGTCAATTTTGACTTCCATATTCAGCACCGGTACGCCACCTGAACGCGCCGCGAAATACTTAGGCGGGTTACCTCCAATGAGCGGTCCGCACTCTGTCATACCATATCCTACTGACAGCGGAAAATGAATGTCCATCAGGCATTTCTCCACATCGGGATTGATAGCGGCACCGCCACAAAGGAAATATCTGATATTACCGCCAAATGACTTCTTCAATTTTTTCTTTATCACTGACCGTATGATATCGCCGACTCCGGGAGTCTTCCAAAAGAAGCGCATAGACGATTTGGAGAGTAGTGGATTGAGATTCTTCTTGTAAATCTTCTCTATAACAAGTGGCACCGTCACCACTATATATGGTTGCACCTCTTGCAGCGCTTTAAGCAAGATAGATGGTGTTGGTGTCTTGGTGAGGAAATAAATATGAGTACCGGAGCAGAGCGGATAAAGGAACTCACACACCTGTCCGAACATGTGTGCCATTGGCAGCATTGACACCAGTCTTTGTCCCGGTTCAACGGGTACAACAGCCATTCCGACCTCCACGTTATTGGAAATGGAACGTCCGTTGAGCATCACGCCCTTAGGAGAACCGGTAGAACCGGATGTATAATTGATGAGAGCGAGAGCATCCGGGTCAACCGAGAAATGAGCATGTTCAGGCTGCACACCCTGAGGATAGCGCCGAGCAAAAGCGGCATCTACATCAGCAATAGTAATAGCTTTGTCGTCTGCCGCATTGCTTCTTATAATAGAGAAGTCAGTGAGTGAGATAATAGATGACACCGTATCCATAGACCTGTGCTGCAACTCACGCCAAACATACGGACCGACAAATAGTGCCTTCGAGTCAGAATGAGCTAACAGACGCTCTATGTCCTCTGACTTAAAATCCTGCAATATACTAACCACTACCGCCTCGTATGATGCTATTGCCAAATATGCTACAGCCCAATGAGCTGAGTTGCGGGCTGCTATAGCCACCTTGTCACCTTTCTTTATCCCCAGCATTCTGAACATCTCGTGCAACCTCAAAATCTCCGCGGCTAATCCACCAAATGTTATCTCATTATCCTCACCATAATTAGTCAGCGCTACGTCATCCCACATGTGTTGCATTACGTCAGACAGATACTCTAAATAGTGTCTTTTCATAATCGGAAATTTTAGTACTTAAATCTAATTACATTTGGCAAAGTTAGTAATAAAAACTGATATGGACAAGTATTTTCTAAGAAATATCACCCCAGTTGACTGTTTGTTTCTTCAGTTTGCTCAACTGCGTTTCAAAAAGTCTGTTTTCCGGCTTAGTCAGTTCGGGGTCGTCTTCCAAAACGTCCTTTGCCGCCTGCCTTGCGACTTCTAATATCTGTCCGTCAGTTGCTAATGATGCTATATGTAGTTCAAAAGGCAAGCCTGATTGCTGCGTTCCCTCCAGGTCTCCGGGGCCGCGCAGCTGCAAGTCCGCCTCTGCTATACGAAAACCGTCATTGGTAGCCACCATGATATCCATACGTTTGCGAGTATCCTTAGAGAGCTGAAAATCCGTCAGTAACACACAATAACTCTGTTCTGCTCCACGCCCTACCCTACCTCTGAGCTGATGCAACTGCGATAGACCGAAATGGTCAGCATTCTCAATAATCATCACCGACGCATTAGGAACATTAACGCCAACTTCTATCACCGTTGTAGCCACAAGAATCTGCGTTTTACCCTCAGCAAATAGCTGCATGTGCAGATCCTTATCCTTAGGCCTCATCTTGCCATGCACCATTGATACGTTATAGTCCGGAAAACGCCGGCATATACGCTCATAGCCTGAAACAAGGTCGGCAAGCTGCTTCTTCTCCACTTCCGCATCCTCTTTATTTTTCTTCTTTTCTTTCTGCTCAATCAGGGGATAAACAACATATATCTGGCGGCCTTTTTGCACTTGTTGTTCTATAAAATTGTCAATCTGTTGTCGTCGTTGGTTACTATAATGCAACGTTCTCACAGGCCTTCGTCCGGGCGGCAACTCGTCAATAACCGACACTGACAAATCTCCGTAAACAGTCATCGCCAATGTACGCGGAATAGGGGTAGCAGTCATCACAAGCACGTGCGGCGGCTGTACGTTCTTTGCCCACAACTTGGCTCGCTGTGCCACACCGAAACGGTGTTGCTCATCCACGATGACCAGTCCGAGGTTAGCAAACTGAACGTTGTCCTCAATCAGCGCATGTGTCCCGATGAGTATTTCAATTGAGCCCTCCAATAGAGTCGGCAACAACTCTCGTCTCTCACGTTGCGTTGTGCTACCGGTGAGCAGTCTGACCGTCACACCCGTGCCTGACAGCATCTCTGACAACGTCTGATAATGCTGATTAGCGAGAATCTCGGTCGGAGCCATGATACACGTCTGATAGTGGTTATCCGCTGCTAACAATGCACACAACAAAGCAACTAATGTCTTGCCGCTTCCCACATCTCCCTGCAACAAACGATTCATCTGATTGCCAGACACAAGGTCACTGCGAATCTCCTTCACCACACGTTTCTGAGCGCCGGTAAGAGGAAACGGCAAATGGTTGTGATAGAAGTCATTAAAGTGCTTACCAACGATAGGCATCAAGAAACCGTTAGATGTAAGCTGCTGTCGCTTTGCCTGCCTCAGGATTTGCAGTTGAATGTAGAACAGTTCCTCGAACTTGAGCCTCTCTCGTGCCTTCTGCAGCATCCGTTGATCCAGAGGAAAATGAATATTGAGCAAGGCGTCTGTCAGCGATAACAGGTGCATTTTGTTGCGAAAAGCTTCCGGTAACGTATCAGGCACCCCTTCCCTCAAGTCTGGCATCAGACCGCGGATAATCGTGCGCATCGACTTGTCGTTCAACGCACCGCTTTTCATCCTTTCAGACGTATTGTAATGCGGCTCCAGACCCTTACGCTCCTTTAACTGCTCATGAGACACTATACGCTCAAGGTCCGGATGAACAATATTAACAGAATGATTGTACAACGATGGTTTGCCGAACAGGATATAAGGCACACCAGTCTCTATCTTCAGGTATTGTATTCCCTTGAACCAGACAAGTTCTATTGTATCGCCCAATCTGTCGGTGAAGACTGCTGTCAGTCGTTTAGTCTTACCGCTACCAACAGTCACTAATGACGACACAGTACCTATTATCTGCACATACTCGTCCTCACCATCTATATCACGTATAGTGATAAATCGCGAACGGTCAATATACTTATACGGGAACTGATACAGCAAATCAAGAGCCGTGTTAATATTCAGCTCTTTTTTCAGAGTGGCAGCTTTCTTTGGTCCGACACCCTTGCAATATATCAGTTCTTTATAACGGAGATCCAAAGTATAAACAGTTATTTCAGCGCCTGATACGTGACATTATGCATCAGCGTCTTCGGGTTATAGCCGGAAAGGTTGGGCATATTGTTAACATACATTAGTACAATCAGCTGTTCTTTCGGGTCGATAATATAATCAGTGCCGAACATACCACCCCACCTCATCGAGCCTTCTGAAACTATAGTGTTGTGTGCATTTTCAGGAGTGAATACATCCCATGCCATTCCGAAACCGATTTCTCCACGCATATCACCCACACCGTTCTTTTGCATCATTTCCAGCGTTTTACGACCGATAACACGTTTGTTATTGAATACTCCCCCATTCAAAATCATCTGGCAGAACTTCGCATAATCTTCAATCGTACCACATAGTCCGGCCGATGGTGAGCAGAAAGTACCGGTCGAAGCGTACGGGAATGTCTGATACAATTCATTCTCCGATTTAACCAGTCTGCCCCTTGGATCGCCGTAGTAACCCGCGCCATGAGGCAGAGTTGACTGCTCTGCATCGGTCGCGTCTTTTCTAAACGAATAAAGTGTAACCACCCTGTCTTGTTTTGATGCCGGCACGTGGAAATAAGTGTCATGCATATCACATGGGTCAAGCACACGCTCCTTCAGAATAGTATAAAAATCTTTGTCGGTTAGTATTTCCGCCAGTCTGCCAAGCACATCTATATTATATGAATACGTAAAGTCATCGCCGGGGTCATGCTTTAGTGGCACACGTGCAATCCTGCGAACATTCTCTGCAAGAGTGATACTATCCAGTGTATTATGTCCGGCAACGCCTTCCTGCTTGAGAATCAGGTCAAAAACTCCATCATAACAAATACCTGAAGTATGAGTAATAAGGTGACGTATAGTGATGTCACGTACGGCAGGACGAGTAATAGTCTCCACTCTCTTACTGCTCAACAGTCTTCCATTGTCGTCATACACCGGTTCATTCACTATCTCATAACCCACAAGCACCTGAGGAGAAGCGAACTCAGGAATATACTTTTTTATCGGTTCGTCTAATTGGAACAGTCCTTCCTCGAATAGCGTCATAAGTGCGACCACCGACACGGCCTTTGTCTGCGAGGCAATACGAAAAATATCATCTGTCCGGCAGACAATGCCCGCTTCCTTATCCCGCCAGCCAAACGCTTTCTGATGCACTACTCTGCCCTTATGAACTACCATCGTCACAGCATGAGGCATAACTCCCATGTCAATATATCTTTGAAAAGCGGAGTCGATAAGCGGCAGACGCTCCGTATAAAAGGCGTCGCTTACATCTGCACCATACACAAGATTCTGAGGAGCTGACAACTCTGAGCGGATACAGCTTGTCATAATACCAAACGAGATGACAAGCATTAATAGGTTTCTAAAAATATTATTCATGACTTTTCAACAATAGGAAACAAGACGACTCGGCATCTTAACAACTCTCATTTATGCTATCTCTTATCAAAAAAGCCGAAAGCCGAAATGCTTTTCGACCCTCGGCTTTTGACCTGCTTTCTTTTGCCTTACGAATTACTGTAGTTTGAAATTAACCGGCACTGTATATTTCACACGTACCGCTTGTCCGCGCTGTTTACCGGGCGTCCACTTTGGCATAGACTTAATAACTCGTACTGCCTCTTTATCAAGCGATGCGTCACCACCTGTACGAACCACCTCAACGTCAACAATAGAACCGTCTTTGTTCACCGTAAATTGGCAAATAACACGTCCTTGGATACCGTTCTCCTGCGCGATGACAGGGTACTTAACATTCTCTGAAAGATATTTGAACAAAGCAGCTTGTCCACCAGGGAACTCCGGCATCTTCTCAACAACGACGAAAATCTCGTCCTCAACCACCTCTTCCTGCACGATTTCCTCAACCGGCGCTGCAATAACGACCTCTGTATTGTCGTCCTCTGTGTTAACTTCGATATGCTGTGTTTCAACGTCGTCTTCCACAACAGTCAATGCCTCCAACTCTTGCACTACAGGTGCCGGTGGTGGTGGAGGAGGCGTCTCCTGAGAGGTCTGAATAATGTCCAACTCATCCTCTACGAGGAACTCCTCATCGACAATCTCGTACACTGTCACCTCTTTCTCTGTCCACTCAAGCGCAACATAGCACACGCTGAGCACAAACACAAAGCCTAACAGAAGATAAGTAAACTTCTTATCCTCCAAACTCGCTTCTTTTGTTTTCTTAATATCCATGGTATTTTTGTTATTTGAAAAATTACTTCTGTCCCTAATAAATGAACATCCGCTCCATTTGCACTGCAAATTTACTCATTTTTTCTCACACAAGCAAATATCAGCGCGTTTTTTTGAAAAAAAGTTGTTTTTTACGATAAAATAGTATTAGTCCTGTGTTCGTAATGTTCTTTCCCGTTCATATTTCCGTATGAGGAATATATACCATAAGAGCTGTGCTGCTATAATCAATGTTCCCACCAACGAGAAGAGCATAATAGCTAAACGGAAACTCTCGGCATATATACCTATACCTAATGCCGCAAGCCGCAAAAGGACATACGTACATTCTATCCAAAGACTCACATTCTGTTTGGCAAACACGTCAGGCATAAACGCCAGGCTGCCACCAACGAAAACCATCACCAACCAAGGCAGCATTATTCTTATCAGCACACCCGTCTCACGCCAGTCGTCACCCAGCAGCCATGACGTCAACCACGGCAGAATAAGAAACAGACCGGAAAAGACCGGCACTATAACGGCCAAAGAAACCAAAACAAAATTCCTTATATCTTTTCGAATTTCTTTCTTTTCACTTATCTTAGCGGCTGTTCTCTGAAAGAGGACTTGGTACACCGAGTTTGTTAGCATCGACAATGGTCTGACGGCGAGCGTCATCGCCATTCCGAAAAGTCCCGCATCCGACAGTCCGAAAGCCGGCGTGAGCAACAGTATCGGAAGATTGCTGCTCAGTGTGTTAACCAATGCTCTGGGCTGCGCATATAGCGGGAATTTCTTGTATTCGCGTGCCGCCGCCAATCGCTCTTGTCTGCTGATTATTATAGCCGGAGCCTTATCCGTTGTCCACGCAACAGCTCCTATAATTAACACCGTCAATAGCGGTGCTATTACCGACCCATACAGCAGTCCGCCTGCCACAGCCGCTACACCTAAACCACACTTCAAAGCAACAGACAACACACTCTGACTAACTTGATACGCAGATATCAGTTTGAACCGCTTTTTCCGCAACAACCAACTGCCTAACAGTTGCCATAAACCCAAAGAGAAAACATATATTGGCAGTAAAGATAAATAATCTGCCAACTCCGAAGTGTTGAACAACGCAGCAATGTGTTGAGAGCAACATGTTGTAGCCACAATGCATAGTGCAGTTACCGCAAACAGCATCACAAGCGCCGCGTGCGCCACCGCCGCAGCCTTTTCGTCATCCTTAGGAATAGGCAACGAATTCTGCCACTCGGCAGTACTACAGATGGCTATCACGCCGCCTATACTCAAAAAAAGATTGAGTAATCCGAAATCTGCTTCGCTGAATAGGCGAGTCAAGACGGGATAGACAAGCAGAGCTGCCAACTGAGCAAAGACATTGGCGGAAAACAACATACCGGTGTTATGAACAGTATGTGAATGAATAATATTTGTCAGTCTAACCTTCACTTTCTTTAACTTCATATCTGCCTATTGCAGCAAGCAAAGTCAGCACCTGCATCTTCTCATTAGCCGTGCCGTTCTCATATAGCCACTCGGCTCCGTGATAGACATCTTGCCAGACGAGCAGTTTGTATTTATTTGCGGCATAATAGTTATCAAAACATTCTCTCAACTCATTATTCTCTTTCAGCCACGAATCTTCCGGATTCATTGAGCCGCCTGATGTTTCTGTGTATAAATCAGCGGCTCCCACGTCCCTCAGCAATTTCATCACTACTCTCTTAGGCACGTCCTTCAGCAACATTTGTCGTCCTGCAATTTCCACCAATCGCCCTCTGTGTCCTATCCGTTGCACGCCGTTGTGCAGCCACTTGCAGGCTTGTGGATAACACCGCTTCACCCACTCATCATAAAAATTGTAGTTCCAACGAACATCCTGCGGCATACAAAAACAATACTGCACAACGTCCACATCACAAAACGGCGAAAACGACTCAGTAAACTGTTGAAAGACTATCGGTCCGCCAAGGTTAGCACAATTAAACCCTCTTACATAAAGATAATACAATTCTCGATCAGACCAAGTCTTAGGCAGCTGTTCCAACTCGCTGACGGATAACAAACCTGACAGTTTTTTAGACAAAGCCCCCTCACCGTTTATAATCTTCCCGTCGCCCTTACTATAGGCGTTGGCAACTATGTCTCCCAACATCCCTGTAGCTATCACACCGATGTTCTTTGTCGGTAACAAATGCACCATCTGGTCCACCTGTGCGGCTCCGGAAAATTGTATCAGTCCGTCTGTTTCTGCCAAATACTTTTCAAAATTCTTCAAATAGTCGCCTCCGTCAAGCTTGTGGAATAGCCAGTCGTTGCCAAGTTCCCGGGCTATATGACGCGGTATAGTCTCGTCATAATACCCCGACTGCGAATAGGTGAAGTTAGTTATTTTGCCGGTTGTGAGCCGATGCGCCGCCATTACTGTCATCCGCGAGTCCAAACCCGCACTTAGAGGCATGTAATTAAGCAAACCGTACTCTTTGTTTTTCTTCAATATACGCTCAACGGCGCGGCAGAATAAAACATCAAACTCCTCAACATACTGCCTCATATCTTTCCGCACTGTTGCACGTCTTTCAAACCGGTGATAACAAACGTCTTTTGCTTCGCCGTTTCTCATTGATATCATGTGACCGGCACCAATTCGCACTACCCCGTTGACAGGTGTCTCACCTATAGGCGAATAGCCGTAAGTAATCATAGATGCAGCAAACGAGTGCGATGGTCCGGCTTCCACCACATCTTGCAGAACAGACAAATCAGACGCCCAGACAATTCCGGCGTCATATCTGCACACATAGAGTATTCGGCTGCCGATTTGGTCGTTGAATACGGCACATTGCTGCTTACGCTTATCATAGATAACGCCCGCAAAACTGCCTCTGAGATTAGTTATCATCTCCGCCCCTTTTTGGCGATACAGATTACACAGAAGAGCACCTAAATCCTTCTCCCCATAAGCGTCACGCAGTTCGTCGGAGTTAAGCAAGACCCCCTCCGTTGCAATGAAAACCTCATCGCTGTCATACCATACCTTATCATTTAGGAACTTCTCGTGCGTCAGTTGCAGCAGCGAGAACACTCCATCAGAGTACTCCCGCCTTATCAGGTGCTTACCAAGCCGGCTAACATCCCAGCACACCTTCACACCGTATGTTCCGAAAAATCCGTGCATGATTGTTTATAAACGTTATACAACTTCTTACCCACAATAGCAGCACTATAGACTTGAGCATTCTCCCTTATAGTCTGTCTGTCATACTGTTTTGAGCTGTCCAGCATCAAGCTCATTGCCTTTGTCAGCTGTGTTTCGTCACCGGGGTTGACCAGTACGCCATTACTGTTGTTTATCATCTCAGGTATTCCTCCCGTTCGGGTGGCTATCACCGGCAGACCGGTTGCCAAACTTTCAGACAATACCACAGGAGCGTTTTCATAATTAGAGAACAGCACAAAACAATCTGCCTTGCTCATCTCCGCCGCAACCTGCTGAGGAGTCAGTTCACCCGTCCAAAGCAAAACATTCTCCGGAAAATGAAGACCTGCTGCATACTCGCGTATCTCATTGTAGTCCACACCTGTTCCGACAAGCACCAACTGAAAATCCTTCCTCTCTCTTGTAAGTGTTCTCGTTGCCCTGAGCAGACCTTTAACGTTCTTTGAGCGATCCTCAAAACAACTGACATGTAATATTCGCTTCAGAGTCTGCGGCTGAGGAGAAACAGAATAAAAAAAATCATCCACCACATTATGTATCCTCATATAGTTGCTATGTGTCAGTCCATTAGCAATCATAGCCTTTTCTAACGCCTGCGAGACGGGCAACACAGCCTCAGCATACCTGACAGCGAGTCGTGCCAGAGTCTTATGCGCCCGACTGTTACCTTTGAACGCTCCGTTCTCAGGCAGGTAACCCGACCAGTGTTCAACAACGATATAAGGCACATGCCTTATCAGACGAAGCCATAGAGGGAGCAGTGCGTTCTTCGTGAGCACATTCAGTTGGCACACATGAGGTATGCCCCAATGTTGTCTCACCGCCTGCCAACCGCGCAACAATGCGGATAAGTAAGAACAACGATAATAACAGTAAATCTCTTTCACCCCGTCGGTCTGCTGTATTACAACCTCTGTCTTAGCCACGCTCCTATCTCTATGCAGATACAGCACACACACGTCTGCTCCGGCTCTCACAGCCGCCGCTGCGTGCTTGCGAACGAACAAGCCCGGCATAGCGTCATAGCGGTGAGGATACCACTCCGTAAGATATAGACAACGTAACATTTAACTAACGAAGAAAGAGTTTTTTATATAACGGAAAAAATAATTTGAACAAAGTATTATAATACTTCTCATAGCCGTAGTATGTAACGGGGTTCGACGCAAACTGACTATAGTGCAACGCTATCGTAGGACTGTTGTTTCCCCCCTCGAAGTCAAACTGCTTACAGCCTTTGTCTTTTGCCACAATCAATGATTCCAATACGAGTCTTGCTCCCGCGCCACTATCTGCGTAAAGAGGGTTGAACGTTGGAACAAGATAGTAACAAATGCTGTTGTCATATACGAGAAACGCAGCAGCGTAATACTCACCATTTTCTCCTTGCAACCCTACTATTTGAGCAGCATCATGCTCTAAAGCAGCATCTGCCAGGCAAAGGAAATAATTGCGACTGTACTGTATTTTCCGTCCCCTGCCGGCAAGCCAATGCTCGTGCATATTGTAGAACTCCGCCGGTGTCAGGTCATACACAACCCTCAAATTTGCCGCACGTTTAATCTGGCGTCTCTTATTCTCTGAAAAGCGCTTTGCCAAAGAATCAATGTCTGAGAGGTCGTCTATTACAAATGTCCTTCTCTGATGCAGAGTAAAACCTTTGTTCAGCAAATCCTGGCGAAGCGGCGTCCCCGGCGCAGTCTGCTCATAATAATAGTCAAGCGAAAGTTCATCCGGGTCGTCAGTAAGTTCAACATACGGTGTGAGTTGGGGCATCACCATAAACCGCATCGTGTATCGTGAACGCACGCCACGCCCACACGCCTCATGCCACCAGTATGTAGAGAACAGCAAACTCATCCGCGTAACCAGTCAATGAACTTCTGCACAGCAATGAAAGGCAGCGAACCATAATGGACAGAATACACTTTCTGCTTCTTTGCCCCATAGTTCCGAAGGTAATCTCGCGAACAAGTAAAGTCGAGCCTCACCCCTAACTCGCGCGCCAACTTTATAGCCTCAAAAGTCAGTCTCTCACGTGCACCATCTGCCGGCTTGTCATGGTCGAAAGTGTTGACGAGCATGTAGGCGGTAGTCTTATCCCACACCATAAGCGTCTCTGCCAATAACTCTCCGTCGGCGTTTCTCACACCAAGCAAACGGCACTGCGAATGTTGCAACGCCTTCTCAACAATAACATACAGCATCTCGCGCGAGTAGGATATAGTTCTGTTTTTTTGCCTGCACGCCGCCGCATGAAAACGATAGAACTCTTCAGGCTCCACGTCCGATGCATTGTAGGTAAGCGTCAGCCGCTCCAACTTCTTGCGTTTGTTACGGGAAAATCCGGAAAGAACATCATCAAGGTTTGACAAGTTATCAAGTATATATGTAAAGCGTCTGCTAAGTTGGAAAGGGCTTTCCTTCACATCTTCCAAAAGGATAGCGTCAGGAAAGAGTCGTTGGTGACAAGCCGTTATCTTGTTCTGCTTCAGCCATGATTCTACATACTTATACACTGCAAGCAATGTCTTCTCATCTTTTCTAATGTCATCACATACCCATATTCCCGCGTATGGTGTCATCTGCGAAGGCAGGATATATCGCCACCAAAGCCACTTGTCTGTCTCATACGGCATTGCCGCAATAATGTTATCACCTTGTCCGCCACAGTCTTTGGCATGAACAATAACCACGTCCCAGTCTTTGCCGGCACATACGCCCTCTAACCACCAGTATTGCAAGAATAGAGGCATTTGAACCTGCTCGCATAGAGCTTTGTATTCTTCTTTATTGGTCATAAGATTAAGTTATTTTCAAACTTTGTTCTCCACTTATCAAACCGTGCCACCGAGTCTGAGCCGTAACGCCATATATTATTTCTCACCTTCTGATAAGGCACTTCTTCATAGATATGTGACTTGGAGTAGAATTTGTCCGCATAGCATATTATCTCTTCCTCTGTTGTGCGCGGCGTGTAGTCTTGTGCGGGAATGTTCCAGTCGTTAGCGAGTACTGTGTCAAGTGTGATACCGGTGCCGGTATGCCTCTCTGCCACGTCCGCATGCCGCGGATAACCCTCTCTGCGTAGCAACTCGGCTCCGAGCCAACCGTGCTCCATGTAGTGATGAGTTCCATAGCAGTGAATATTTGGTGCGTCACAGAAAATAATTCCTATATCGTGAAGCATCGCTGCCTCTTCTACAAACTGTCGGTCAACTTGTAACTCCGGATGACTGTCAACGATACGCAAAGCGCGGTCGGCAACTTGGCGAGAATGAACAAGAAGGATGTTTTTCAACTCAGGATTACCGGAATAATATTTATCTATCAGTACGTTGTAGTTCATAAAGATTATTAGTGAGCAAAACCCTTGAGTCCGTTGAGAAAATCCTTCGCATGCATACGTCGCTTGCCGGGAACTTGCAGTTCCAAAATCTCGCAAACGCCATCAGTAGCAGTGATGGTGAGACGATGATCGGTGTCTATTCCATCTCGTGTAAGCGGACGCACAGCATAAATTTTGGTATTCTCAAACACTGAGCCGCCTATTCTGAGGTCAGTCCATGCAGCCGGATAAGGTGACAGCCCGCGAACGAAGTTTTGCAGTTGCGCCGCCGTCAGTCCGTCAGGAATACGTGTATTCTCCTTGAAGAGCTTCGGTGCGGGTCGCAGCTCAATGTTCTCAGGTTGCGGCTCAGTATGCACTGTCTGCCCATTCTCGTCGGCATGCTGAATGAGCGCAGTCGTACGGCACACCACATTCGCTCCAAGTACCATCAGGCGGTCATGCACAGAACCGGCATCCTCTTCGGCACCGATACTAATCCTCTCCTGCATAATCATATCACCTGTATCAATATCGTGCTTGAGGAAGAACGTGGTCACACCGGTCTCTTTATCGCCGTTGATGACAGCCCAATTGATTGGCGCCGCACCACGATACTGCGGAAGAAGCGAACCGTGGAGATTAAACGTGCCGAGCCGGGGCATTGACCAAACAACCTCAGGCAACATCCTGAATGCCACAACAATCTGCAGGTCTGCCTTATAAGAGCGTAGTTGCTCGACAAACTGCTCATCTTTCAGTCGCTCGGGTTGCAACACGGGTATATTGTGATCCACCGCATATTGTTTGACAGGCGACTGCTGCAAATGATGCCCGCGCCCTGCCGGTTTGTCAGGCATCGTAACACATGCGACAACGTTGTAACCCGCCTCCACAAGAGCCTTGAGAGAGGCGGCTGCGAAATCAGGAGTCCCTAAAAATATAATTCTCATAATGTTTGATTATTCAACTGTATATCGGGCAATTTTCTTAAAACGAGCGCTTTGCTGATTTTTTCAAGTGCCCTGTATATTTTCTCTGTGCAGGGAGGGATAACTGTGCCGGTCAACAACTACGGGTGTCGTCTGTCAGAGACAATTCCCTGCCTAATTTCCTACTCGGCGCCCCATAAAAGTTTGTTTCTGAGTGTCTGCATAAATGAGTTACCCGACACTTTAATCAGTTTAACGTTGTAAGGCGCTCTCTCTATAAGCAGTTCCACATCTTCTTTCATCGTCTGCGAACGTCCATCAATAGAAATGAGGTAGCTGCCTGAGCGGGAATGGATTTTGAGGCTTATACGCCTGTCATCAGGTATCACTAACGGTCTTACATTCAGGCTATGGGTAGCAATAGGTGAGATAACGAATCCGTGCAAAAGCGGCGACATTATCGGTCCCCCGACAGAGAGGTTATAAGCTGTAGAACCGGTCGGGGTGGCAATAACCAAGCCGTCTGCCTTGTAAGTGTGCAGATACTCATCATTAACCGTAGCATCAATACTGATCATCGAACTCAGTTCCTGTTTCATGACCGCGACCTCGTTCAAGGCACAAGGCATCATCACGTGTCCTCCACCCAGCGTCGTAACCTGAATCACCGACCTCTCCTCTACCACGTAGTCACCATTCAGCAGAGATGTAAGTATCAACTCTATATCCTCAGTTGTGGCATCCGCTAAGAAACCGAGATGACCGCAGTTGACACCTAAAATCGGCACTCCTTTGCTTCCAAGAACAGCAGCTGTGGTAAGGAACGTGCCATCTCCTCCAACCGACAATGCACAATCAATATGCCTGTCTTTCTCGGGGTCGAAGGGCTCATACTGCTCCATCACATTCAACTCATGTCGTATCTCTTGAGAAACGAGCAACGTAACATCACGCTCTGCAAGAAAACTCAGCAGTCGCTCAAGTTCATCCATCGTTGAGCGTTTATTGGTATTCCCAAAAATAGCTATCGTCATAGAGATTTATTATTTGGTTAAATTCCTCCGTTATTTCGTCATTACGTCATTTCGTAATTCGTTTTAGTAGAACTTGTGTGCGAAACCAACGGATATCAGCTCCTTATATTGTATTTTTGCGTGTTTCTCGCCTTCCATTATTCGTGTAGTGTCATACCTGGGATGCAACACAGCCCGTGCAGACATAAACCTGTTGATGATGAAGTCGCAAGCCACCTCAAGGTCAAGCTCAATCATGCGGTAATTGGTGTATGCGTAGAACTTCGCCTCTATAGCCACCTCTCTGAGCGGTTTCCAAGTCCACTCCACCCTGGTTGATGTACCGAACTCGGCCAGGGTCTTTGTGCCGGCTTTAATGCCAAAAGAGGTGTATGGTGCGTTGACGGTATCGTTGGCGTGCACAAGCTTGAACGCTGCCGGGGAGAACACCAAAGACAGCCCCTTAACAGGTTTGTAATCAAGACCGAGAGCAAGGTTGAAACGTATAGGGGTGGCAAAACCTGTCTTCAGTTTCATGGTGTTGGTCTTGTAGGTCGGGAACATCTGCATACGATATTCAGCAGAGAATGAACCGTATAGCTTAGGAACAATCTTAACGCCTAACTTCGAATAAAGTCTGAAGATATCTTGTGACATATTTGCTTTGCGGAGCGAGTCGCCGGATACAGTGGTGGCACCTATTGTCCACTCGCCGTAGTTCTCCCATGTTATCAGTTTCTTATCGTCGTATTTGATTGTACCTCTTGCACTGCCGTAAATAGAGAATGTGGAGTTGCCGCCTTCGAACCAGTTAGGTGAGATGTAGTTCTGCGTTATCTGCGCCATCAGGTTGGCTTCTTTGAACCAAGGATTATGCTGGTTCTTTATCGCCTTCAGTTTCTCCGCTGCATCAGCTACGGCATCCTTCATAATAGACTTTTGCGGAATATTCAGTTCGTACAACGAATGTGTTTCTTCAAAATTATAACTGCTTTCCTCCACCGGTTCTGCCACACCTACATATAGTCCTGCAGCGTGTGTAGTAACAAAGCGTCTTGCCTCTTGTCGGGCGTTTTTGTTGAGCAAGGTCGGTCTTGACTGACCAAGAGAATCCGACTTATATTTCTCTAATCTGTCTGTCGCCGCCATCGCCTTCCAGCCGGTCTCATAAGTGAGTGGTTGAAACAGCTGAGGCTGAGGCGGGATATACAACAGCGGCACACAAAGAGGGGTCGTTCCGCCTTGTCTTGCCACCATTCTTGCACAACGTATCGAATCAGCATAACCCAGATGCAGAGGGATGATAGTGGTGGTATCATGCGCCAATCGGTAGTTGTGTATCGAGTCGTTCCTGTCTGCAATAACTTGACTCTGCTTACCAATCAGGTCAAGAAGCCAGGCATCATCACTCTTGCCTGTCAAGTCTCTTGCATCGAGGGTGTCGCTATGCAGTATATAACGTACACTATCAGCAGCAGGCGTTACAGGCAAAGAGTCCTGCGCGGCATTCACCACACAGGACATAACAAGAAATAATATCACCAAATATTTACGCATCAGCATTCACCAATTCATCCCTTCTTACTCTTTCTCTCCTCCCGTGCTCGCTGTCTATCCGTCATCTGTTGTTGCGTCGGCGGCGTCGGTTCAGGCAATAATGGTCCGCGCACTGCTGCCACTATCAGCCACACACCCCAGATGATAAAAGGAACAGAAAGCAGTTGCCCCATATTAAAGAGATGTCCTTGCTCGAACAACTCTTGGTCGAACTTGATAAACTCAAGCATAAACCTCGTGAAGAACACTATCTCAAGCCATACCCCGAAAATCAGCCCGGGTCGGCGTGCTGCTGTGGTCTTATAGAACATCAGCGCACTCACCACACCTGCTACAATACAATAAATCATCTCGTATATCTGCGTCGGGTGACAAGGAACGGTTTGACCATCACGTACAAACACAAATCCCCAAGGCAGGTCGGTGGGATAGCCGTAAATTTCCGAGTTCATCAGGTTGCCAAACCGTATGAACGTGGCGGTTATAGCCACGCCTATGACCAACCTGTCGAAAATCCAAGGAATGCCTTTATGAAAATGTTTTCTGTCAAGAATCAGAGCCGCAGTAATCAGTCCTAACGCACCACCGTGCGATGACAACCCGCCTTCCCAAATCTTCACCAACTCCCACGGGCGTTCTATATAGATATTGCGGTAGTTGAACGTGTGGCCGAAGAACTGTATCGGCTCCAGCCCTAAAAGCCTTGCTTCGTGCCACTCGTAGAACCAGCAGTGCCCCAAACGCGCACCGATAATAACTCCGAGCACCATGTAAGTAAAAATCTTGTCAGGCCAGTCTTGCGGACAATAGTCATGAGCATAAAGTTTGCGTTGCACCAGGTAGCACAAGTAAATCCCGACCGCCCAGCAGATACCATACCATCGCACCTCCAAACTGCCTAAAGAGAAGGCAATAGGGTCAACGTTCCAAACAATATAGTTTAACATTTACAAATTTTGTATTATCACATGTAACAAAAAAAGGGTATTACATTGCATATCCCCCTGCAAATAGAGTGCAAAGTTACAAAAAAAACGTCGAATACAAAAGTATTTATCGTTTTTTTTGTTGCCTTCGTCGATTGTATAGTTTGCCGTCTCTCGGCAAAGAGAGTTTTTTATAACGTACAAAAAAAGAGAGACGCCCGAAAAGAGCGTCTCTACCGTGGTCAGCATACACCCGTCTGCATACTTACGGGCGATATCATCCGCGTTACCATTTGGTACTTTTTAATGGTGTGTCGGGAAATCACTTCCCGGGCGTTTGATAGGTACAGAACCAACTCCGCCGGGTGAATCACCGCCACCACCGGGGCCGGAAGCCATCAATATTGTTGAAGACATGAACGACAACTCATTAACCAACGGTGTTTCATAATGTTTAATCATAATTGTATGTTTTAAATAAGTTAATAAATTGTTTATTTCAAGATGATAAAACCCACCCTTAGCTCTGATCTATTCGACTAACGCTCCTGTAGCGCTGTAGTGTATGCCGTTAGGCATTATGATAAACAGATGTCCGTCTATCAGCACTTTCTTTGGTCGGACAGATGACTCTGACGCCTGATTATCGTCGGTGAATGTGGTGACATTGCCGCCCGTTCTACCCCTTACCACGCGGCAGGAGGCAAGTTGAGCAGGTGGAATAACAGAATAATCATCAAGATAATCCAGAACCATATAGGCTCTGTTGCTGTATATCCAATCGGATGTTTCACTTATTACCACATGTTCCCATATTGTATTGTGAAGCACCCACGCTCCTAACGGTACATACATATAATCATCGGCGTTAGCTCCGATAAATCCTTGTAGTGCATTCTTATAAGAAGCCGCCACTGCTGCTGTCGGCTCTCCATCAGCGCAATATGAGAAACGTGCCTCTCCTTCTTCAGAGGGTGTAAACACGTAGGCATGACCCGCCTGCATATCATCAACCTTTTCGTAATATATGTCGAAGTAGATTGTGCCCGGATAGCTCTTATAAGCAATCGGTTTGGCAACCTCTATTACTCCTTGTATGTCTTCAGCATGTACATCGTATGGCAAACATATTGTTCCCCACGTACCATACGGCACGTTGCGGCTGTAGGTCTCGATTTGGCAAGGTTCAGGCTCCTCGGGTTCGCAAGACTCAACAACCAAATTGAGTGTCACTACACTGTCACAGCCCCACATTGACGAACCCTCGTAGATGTAGGTGTCCGCCTTTGTCAGACGATTGCCGCCGAACTCGTAATACTCATCGGCACAGATGGTCTCATCAAGGGTGATGTTATACTTGGAATGATAGTTGACGCTGTAGGTGACTATGGAGTCACAGCCGCCACCGGAGGTGTAAGTACGCGTTATTGTTGTGATTCCTACACCCCATTCTATCGGCGTTATTCCGCCACCGGGCATGCTGAAGGTCTCGCCCTCGCATAAGTCAACAGTGACTGTGTTGAAGACAGGAACACACGCACTCTCAAACTCCGCACGAAGACTGATTTCTGAGGTCACCATGACGGTGCGAGGATTGTCGGTGTTGCCGTCCGACCAGCGGAGGAACGTGCCGCCCTCGTCCGGTACTGCCTCGAAGGTGAGTGTGGTGCCAAGCCGGTAATAGGTGTCAAGCGTAGTACCACACTCGTCAGTGCTTACCACTACATGACAAATGTCCGGATCAACGCCGAAAACCGCCTCTAACGTAGTGTCTTCACTGAGGACAAGCGTGCGCGGGTTGTCGGTATTACCGTCCGACCAACGGAGGAACGTGCTGCCCTCGTTCGGTACTGCCTCGAAAGTGAGTGTGGTGCCGAGGCGGTAATAAGTATCGAGCGTAGTGCCACACTCGTCGGTGCTTATCACTACGTGACGGCTGTCAGGGTCAGTGCCGAAGACCGCCTCCAATGCCGTGTTCCCGGCGAGAACAAACGTGCGCGGGTTGTCGGTGTTGCCGTCTGACCAACGGAGGAACATCTGTCCGGGGGTAGGCGACGCCTCGAAGGTGAGCGTAGTGCCTGCAGGGAATGACCGCACGTAGGAACTCTCGCACCACGCTGACGGCAGAACGCTCAGCGTGTAGTTGGACGCCGCATGAGAAAAGCAAACGACTAACACACCCAACGCCGAAAGCACATATCTGTTTATCGGTTGTTTCATAACGATATGGTATATAGGTATGTTATTCTACCGTCACATTGCAGTCCTGTCCCACGCGAATGGTGAAAGAGGTTTTCTCCATCACTGCGGTGTATGTCGCGTTTCCTGTGACGGTGACGATACGCGGGTTGTCGGTGTTGCCGTCCGACCAACGCACAAAACGCCAACCGTCGTCAGCCGTAACGGCAATAACAGCATTCTGCGTCATGGGGTAAGACCCCGTCCCGAACGTCGTGGCATGCTCGGCGGATACAGTGATGGTCAAGTCCGGCACTGCCTCTATATTTGTAAAATCCTTCCACCCGGTTGCCGCGCGATATGCTTCCACTGCAGTGCTTGGCACATATAAGGTACAAAGAGATTTGTCAACGTTAAGAAATGTTCCATTAGTAGAATTAGTATTAATTTTCTGCGGTTTAGTATTATAGTTGTATATTGTACGAAGGCTTGTGCAATCTTTAAATAAATTATTCCCATAGGAATCATAAGTAGTATTAGATACGCGTTCAAATACCATTGCTGGGTTGTGTGATATATAGACTGACGATAAAACACTGCAACCTGAAAATACTGACGTTCCTACACTTGTTACACTACTTGGTATTGTGATAGATGATAATTTACTACAACCCTCGAAAGCTCCAGTTCCAATACTTACAATAGTATTTGGTATCAATATGGAAGTCAAACTACGACAATTTTTAAAAAGATAACTTGGAATTTGGGTTACACTTTTTGGAATATTTGCATAAAGCAAACTGGTACATCCATTAAATGCGTAGCTTCCTATACTCGTAACACTATTAGGAATAGAAACTGAAAGTAAACTGGTACAACCATAAAATGCTTGATTCCCGATGCTATCTATAGTATTAGAGAAGGTAACAGACGTCAAATTTTTACAACCATAAAATGTATATGCACCAATACTCGTAACTCTCCATACTGTGTCATTGTAGGTGATTGTTGAAGGAATGACCACCGAGCCGGTGTACTCGTTGGAATATGTTGAGTAGCTTGCTCCGCGATACGAGACCGTGGCGGTTATGTTGGTCCTGTTGAATGTGTACCATATCCCGTCAACGGAGATATCTGACGCCCATGAGGCAAAGGTGAAGAACAGCAACGCTGTTGCAAGGAAGAATTTGTTTTTCATATTCTTTGTTGTGTTTATTTGACTCGTTAACTCATTAACTATCGTATAGTATTGTCCGAAATATACCGCACAAAAAAAGCGTGAAGTACAGTTGCTCTTCACGCTTTCCAAGGGCTTCGCAATCCCCGCTAATGGTAGAAAAACAATTGATGCCTCACGCCGAATATGCAGCATCTAACTTCTACCATTGACATCTTACTGAGAAGTATGCCGGAGGAGTACTTTTACTCCTGCCTGTTTAAGTTAAGGATAAATGCATATCCCGAGGACATTCATTGT
>JAFSTO010000057.1 GCA_017450435.1 Paludibacteraceae bacterium | reverse complement strand
TTATACTGCACATTCGGCTGCTCAGGCAGATAGGTCAATCCTTCTATTTGGTTTATCGCCTGACGATATAGAATTGCGACTTTACGCCGTGCGTCTATTGCCGCATCTACCTGTTTGAGATTCAATAAACCGAATGCAGCGCGCACTTCATCCATCTTGCCGTTGATACCGGGTGCCACAATAGTTGTCTCGCCTCGGAAACCAAAGTTCCTGAGATTATCGATTTGGTATTTCATTTCGGCACTATGACAAATAAGTGCGCCCCCTTCTATTGTCCCATAGACTTTTGTGGCATGAAAACTAAGTGTGCTAATGTCGCCCCAATTGAGAATTGATTGTCCATCTTTCCGAACACTGAAAGCATGAGCTGCATCATAGATGACTTTGAGACTGTGCTTCTTTGCTATAGCATCTATACGTTTATTATCGCACGGCTGACCATACACATGCACCGGCATTATCGCAACCGTGTTGGGAGTAATGGCCGCTTCTATCTTGCTTGGATCAATATTACCTGTCGATGGATCAATATCCACAAAGACAGGTGTCAGACCATTCCACCAAATGCTATGTGTGGTTGCAACAAACGAATACGGAGTGGTTATTACTTCGCCTTTAGTCAAGCCTAATGCTTGCAAGGAAGTAATGAGCGGAAGAGTGCCGTTAGTGAATAACGAAAGATATTCTACTCCAAGATATTCCGCCAATGCTTTCTCTAATTGCTGATGGAAGGAGCCGTTGTTGGTGATCCAACGGCTATCCCATATCTGCTGTAGATAGGAGGAAAATTCCTGCAAGTCAGGCAGGAGTGGAGATGTGACAGTTATTTGCGGGTTTATACTCATATACAACAAACCGCGGATTCCTTCTAATTGCTTATCCGCCATTTGAGGTCCTGAGAAAACCGCGGATAACCCATAACTTTATTCCATTGTTGCTCTATAGCATATCGGTCTGAGATTTTTGCCCACAATGCTGGTCTGGTAACATTAGGATGTGTTAAATAATAAAATTTACTATGTTTCATATATTCTAAATATTATTTTTCACAAATGCATCATGTCTTGGTACTTGAATGTCGCAACTCTATTTTATACTTCTTTTCGCAACTGCCTTTGGATCACGCTCTGCACATACCTATCCAAACGTAGGTAAATATGCCGTTTGCCCGTTTTGCGCTCGATGGGGGCGTCGGGCTCCGGCTCGTTGAGTTGAGCATGCCAGCGTTTGCTCCATTCCGCTTTGCGCACAGGGTCTGCCAGTTCCTCCAACGCCATCGTCATCGAGCGGTGAAAGATAGAGGTGTTGCGTAGCTCACCCTCACGCAAAGGGTGCGTCTCATAATCGCGAGGCTTGGCTACGAAATAGACCTCCTCTGCTCCGTAACCAACTATCACACCTTCCTCATCGCGGTAGGTCTTGCGTCGTCGGATTAAACTTTGTTGCGGTTTCATGCTATTCTATCAGTCAACAAATTTAACAAATTAAACAGATTTATTTTTCATGGTCAAAAATTACCCAAAATGATTCAAAAATTATTTTAGTCAACCATACGGCGAAGCAGATCGTGCCCGTAGGGCTAAGAATTACCAACAATTAAAGACAATTATACAAAAAATCCCATCTTAACAGTTCTCCGGCGTATGCCAGATCGTTGTTAAGATGGGAAAGGGTGTGGAAATAGGTATTCCGTTTCGGACATCAAAAAACGCGGATCTCTTCTCTTGCTTATCCGCCAATTGAGGTCCTAGGAAAACCCGATAATTCGAATAAGCAAGGCAGAAACCCACGCCGTGTATATAATCTCACGTGCGTACCATATAAGAACGATACGCACGGGCGTAACAATATATACACCCGTAGGCATCTACGCTACTTGTTTTGAAATTATCGACTGCTTTGAAATTTCCTAGGTTTCAATTGGTCAAAAACAAGCGTCAGTAAACGCCATATATTATGTCTGCAAGCCCACCCCGATGTATCACGCAGACACCTGGCGCGAGTTTGCGATGGCAAAGTTACAAAAAAAATATGAATTATGCAAATGAAAATGCGAAAAAGTGCGATACAGATGCCGGATTGTATAAAATGCAATCGCTGAGTTCGATATTTTGGGGCAAAAATCAAGGCAAGGATTGCTCCCTGCCTTGATTTTGGATTCTATTTAGCCGTAGTAGGTATAGGCACTTCCACGCCTTGGATGGTGTAGGTGTTGCTATGACGAACTCTATAGTAGATGGAGAATACGAAAAGAGGGCGTGTCGATTTTGACACACCCTCTCATGACGGTTGGGTTGCAACCGAATTACTCGGTAGCGGACATCGCTGATTACTCGGCAGCGGCTTGAGCACTCTGGCGGGTAGCCTTAACCTCAGCAACGCAGAGAGTAGGAGCGTTCATGAGTTTCAGACCCTCGGCGAGCTTAACGTCCTGCACGTTGATCTTCTTACCCAGACCAAGCTCGGTAACGTCGATCTCAACGCGGTCAGGCAGTTGGGTATAGATGCCGTTAACCTTCAGCTTACGCATGTTCAGGCGGAGTTTACCACCGGCTTTAACACCTGCAGCGTGACCCGACAGCAGAACAGGAATCTCAACGGTAACAGGTTTCTTGTCGGTTACCTCAAGGAAATCGATGTGGAACAAAGTCTCCTTAACAGGGTGGAACTGCAGCTCCTTAACCACAGCCATGCGCTT
>JAFSTO010000056.1 GCA_017450435.1 Paludibacteraceae bacterium | reverse complement strand
TTTCCAGCTTTTCAATACGGGCGCCACCGCTGTGGCTCTTGCTTCCTTTTCGAAAGCGGGTGCAAAATTACTGCTTTTTTTTCAACCTGCCAAATTTTTACCCGATTTTTTTTGCATAATCCGTCACTTTCTTTATAAGTAGCTGATAATCAATAACGGCATTTTTAGGCCAAAATTAACGGTATTTTCCTTATTATATAAGGTATCTATGACGAAGGAGTGATATATCATCTTTCGTCAGGAACAGTTGATTGGAGAGATAGGACATCATTCCGCCATACTCGTTGTCAATCAGCCGTAGTGTAGAAACAAAGTTTTTCGTGCTTACTCCCATAAAAGCCTGCACCACATCCATCTCATTTTCCCCGCCTCCTTGTGAAACTATGTCATTGTTTAGCCGGTTAACAAGGTCGGTGTATGCCTCGTTGCTTAGGTCAAAGTCTTCTATTATCGCTTCTCTATCTACGCCGAGAGCTGACAAAAGAAAAGCGGCGCCCCACCCTGTTCTATCTTTGCCTTGAAAACAGTGCCAGAGCACACCGCCTTGTGGTGTTTCAATAATAAGCCTGAGAAATGCAGCATACTGAAGTTGTGAATACTCGCTACGGATGAGCGAGGGGTACATATTAGCAGCCATTTGCTGCACTTCAGGATAAAACGAGTAGGCAACAATATGATTTTCGAGGTCAAGAAACGCCTCCTGCGGGATTGCCTGTCCTGTAGTCTTCTCAACACTCATGTCAATAGTGGGCAGCAGGTGATGGGTTGCCTCTCTCAGCTCCTTATCAGGAAGGAACTGCGCCTCTCCAAGCGAACGGAAATCAAAGACCCGTCGCAATTGATACACACCTTGCAGGCAGTTCATATCCGCCTCAGAAGCATCATGCAGATGCGCTGACCTCAGCAGCCGGTGCGGCACAATCTCACGTCCTCCTGCGCCTATCATTCCCGCCATATCACGGGCGTTGACTATGTTATCAAAAAAAACTTTCACACCTGTTTAGCGTTTACACACTCCGCAATAAACTGCGCCACCGACTCCGCCTTGAGCCCTGTAACGTTTATAACAAGGTCATAGTTTCGTGCATCATAACGACTCTTACCACTGAATTTTTTGGTAAACGTCTCTCTGTCATCATCCACCTTCTTTATCAGTTCGTCAGCTTTTCCCTCGCTTATATTCAGTCTCTTAGCCACCTTATCACGCCTATAGGCAGGGTCAGCCGTAAGAAAGACCTTAAACACTCCCGGGTCATTACGAAAGATATGAAAACCGGTACGCCCGAGAATAATACACGACTCCTGCTCCGCCAGACTTTTCAAAATCTTCTCCTCTTCTTCATACAGGAGTTCAGATGTCACCTGCGGCACATACACAGCCTCGTAGTAAGGTCGGTTGGCCCAAGCTTGGGCTTGCTGATAAAACATTGCGAAATCGTCCCACCATGTCTGTTTTTGGGCACGAATCTTATCCATTTGCTCAACGGTAAGATTATATTTTTCTCTGAGCGAATCCAATAGTTTACGGTCATAGATTTTCACCCCGAGCAGTTTTCCGAGTTCAGTAGCAATTTTTCTGCCTCCGGCTCCGAACTCGCGTCCGATTGTAACAATAACTTTTTCCATATCAAATGATATTTGCGTGTACTCACTCCCGTACCACAAAATTAACTCACATTCCTATTCAAAGCGCTTTCACACAGCCTCTTTATTGCCGAAGACCTTATCAATCAGCTCAACAAACTCCTTATATGCGAATGTATCTTTCAGTTCGCTCAGCGAATCCGCCAGCCCCCTGTAGTGCCACTCATGCGACTGTTTGTCAGTGACGTGAAATATCCTCCACAATTCATCCCCTTTGACAGCATAGTCTCGTGCTATAGCTCTCATATTACTCAGTTTGTCTCCCATCGCCACTATTTTAGCGTCATACGAGGCACGTTTAAGCCTGTCTATTGCCGCCTGTTTTCTATCGTGCCAGCTCTCGGCTTCTGAGCGACAGGTATCCATTTTGTCGGTTTCTTCAGCCACCAGCATTGCTATTCTCTCTCCGAACTCACGTCTCAAGTCCTCCACCGTAACATCGGTATCCTCTACCGTATCATGCAAAGCAGCAGCAGCAAGCAGCTCCTGGTCGGAAGTAATTGTTGCCACTATCTCCACCGCCTCCATAGGATGGACTATGTACGGAAAACCCTTTCCACGCCGTTCGGTGTTATGGTGTGCCTTAACGGCATAAATGATTGCCTTGTCAAGCAGAGCCGTATCAATATACTTATTCATTGTTTTCGTATTAGTTACAAATAATCACCATTCTATAATATGCAGAGCATGCACGGCATCCAAAAGCTTCATTCCCCACCCGTCTTTGAACGAATAAAGACAATCGGCAACCGCCTCTCTCATAATTTCCTCATCATGCAGCTGGTAGTTATGCGCCATATCCTTCAGTGCTTGATAGATATCCGCCACATCCTCGCTAATGGAGCGAGTGGCGCATATATCATCATACCTGCCGTTTTCCACCGGCAGCGACAGATACACGTCGTCATCGCCCAATATCTCTGCCACAGCGGAACGCACACGCTCATACTGCTCTTCCGTGCAGAACTGTTCAAGAAAGCCATCATCGGAAGGCTCGGCAGCAGGCACAAGCCTTGCCTTGACATACAAAACAGGAAGAAGACCTAACAGCTTAGAGACAAGTGACTCCCGCGACTCATTCTCAATCTCCTGCTCGAGGAAAACACACGTACGCACCGCCACTGTCATGAACTCAATGACATTAGAAGAGTAAACAAACGATTGCTGATTATTTTCCATTAAGTAATAAAACAGATAAAACAGATGACTCAAACGTTATGCAAAGTTAATATAAATTATCGAATTATCAAAAAAAAGTTTCACGTATCGAATATTTTTTGTAATTTTGCAATGCTTATGCGTATAAACAGCTTGAACGATTAAATAACATGCAGCCCACTGTACCGAAATATATAAATAAGAAACAGAACGTTGTTCGTCTGTGTTTGTGGACGGCATTGTATGCGGAGCTGTTTATAACAATCTACCAGCCGTTCAATTCACGCACGTGGATAAGCGGTGTAACAGAGTTGCAGTATTTCAGTTTTGCCACATTGGCAGTGTTGGTGGCGATGCTGGTGATTGCTCTATCGCGAACAATAATGTACCAGTATAACAAAAAACACGAACTGACATACATCGAATACAGTATATGGGTGGCAATAGAGATTCTTGCGATGTCTTCTATTTACACAGTGTTTCCGTATATTTTCATACCGAGCCATCGTGAGGAGTTTCATTTCTTGTCGATGTTCGGTGATGCAGTAACATACACCACATTTATATTGCTTATTCCGTATGCTATACTGATGATGGCATTTATTTTGCAGGAGCAAAATCGTATTCTTGTCCGTCACGGACTGCAAGATGCCCCTGACCGCGACAAGATAGGCGTAGAAGGAATGCTTAATTTCTATGACGACAAAGGTGAGTTGAAACTGTCGATACGTCCGGAGTCGTTGTACTATATAGAATCTGCTGACAATTACGTCAAGATTCACTACTTGAACAGCGGCAAGATACAGCACTTCATGCTCCGCCGGAAGATGCGTGATATTGAGGAACAATACAAAAACAAAGGTCTCGTAAGATGCCACCGCTCATACATAGTATCGCTGGGCAGAGTGATGATGCTCAAACGCTCGGAAGACGGTCTGGCAGTGGACTTTGACCGCCAGGACATTCAACCTATACCTGTATCGCGGACATATTCACAACATCTGATAGAGGTATTTTCAAAAGAAGCAAAAATAATATAGCGCCACGTTGCGATATTCAAAAGAACCAAAGAACTAATCAACTTCTAAAAACTATACAACAATGAAAAAGACAATTCTTGTAGCGGCCGTACTTGCCGCAACAGTATGTTCAGCCGTTGCTCAACAGAGCTATCGTTATGTAACCCCCATCATGGTAGAGTGCATGCAGTTCAATGTTCAGCAGCTTCGCGACTCTTCCTCCAGCGAGACCGAGTATATAGCAGAACTCAACTCACTGCTTAACAGCCTGTCTTCGGAGAAGAGCGAAATAGACAACATCACCAAGGGCTTAAAATTAGAAAAAGACCTGTATAACGCCATGATGTCGTCTTACAAAACACGTAAGAGTCAGCTCGAAAAAGCTCAAAAAACCGCCACTTCTGAGATAAAGACATACGAGGGGCTGTTGAGAGACCTGCAAAAGCAAAAAGACATTATGCGCAAAATGAACGTGACAGACGGAACGGCTGTGAAAGATAATGCATCACGCATTGAGAAAAAAGACGAGAGATACCGCAGCGAAATGCAACTGATACAGCAATTTTACGAAAAGCTGAAGAAAAACTCCGATGAAGAGATAAACACCACTTTCACAATGCTGAACGACTACCTTATCGAACTTACAGACAAAGAGACACGTCTGAAAAACATCTCTGCACAAAACAAAACCAATATCGAGATAGTAAAGTCTGCTCTTAAAGCCGCCAAAGCTAAATGATAACCTCCAAAACAGGGCAACATAAACAGCATAATCAATTATGAAAATCATCAATCTTTCAGAACAAAACTCCATCATCGGACGCTTCATGATGGAGCTTCGCGACAAAAATATCCAGAAAGACTCGATGCGTTTTCGTCGTAACATCGAGCGCATAGGTGAGGTTATTGCCTATGAAATCAGTCGCGTACTCGACTACAAAAACGTGTCGATAGAGACACCTCTTGCCCCCACTACAGTCAGCGTGCCGGCAGACAATGTAGTCATTGCCACCATTCTTCGCGCAGCCATGCCGCTGCATGACGGTATATTCAACTACTTTGATTCGGCCGGTTCGGCCTTCATCTCCGCTTATCGCAAATACACCGACGCCACGGCTACCGACATAGATATCGTGGTGGAATACATGGCAGCCCCGTCGCTTGAAGGAAAGACTCTTATTCTTCCTGACCCGATGCTGGCTACGGGACACTCAATGGAGTTATGCTACAAAGCATTGCTTCGCAACGGGAAGCCCGCCAAACTTCACATGGCGGCAGTCATTGCCTCGCAACAGTCACTTGACTACCTGCAACAAGTAATGCCGGCAGATGCCACCCTATGGGTTGCAGCCGTGGACCCGATTCTGAACGAACACAAGTATATCGTACCGGGGTTAGGCGATGCAGGGGACCTCTGCTTCGGAGAAAAACTATAGTTCACATCGGTTTCCAACAATCCAAGCCGTCGTCCCTGTTGATGACACCAACACGCAGATGTCTGACAACGAACTGCTTTGTCACATAGCTCTCACGCGGATACCTGATATAGGTATTGTCACGGCACGTACACTGCTCAACTTTTTCGGTTCGGCAGAAAAAGTGTTGTCAGCCGATTATGACACCCTTGTACACCATGCAGACATGTCGTCAAAAGCGGCAGAGACACTGATTAGCGAGCGCAACAGAGCCAAAGACACAGCGGCAAAGGAGTTGGCGTTTATAAGCCAACACCGTCTGCGCACACTATCGATTCTTGACGACGAGTATCCCGAGTCGCTTCGCGCCATACACGATGCTCCCATTCTGCTGTATGGTAAAGGGAATTTCAACTTTAAAGGCCATCTGCTCTCTATTGTAGGTACCAGAACGTGTACCGACAGAGGGCGACAGTTGTGCCATGACTTTGTGGTAGAACTGTCCCGCCGCGTTCCCGACCTGACAATAATAAGCGGTCTGGCATACGGTATAGACATTGCCTCACACCGCGCAGCCTTGGAGTGCGGCATACCCACAATAGGTGTACTGGCCCACGGCTTAGACAGGATTTATCCGGCTGTTAACCGGCAGACCGCCGTAGAGATGGTCATCAACGGCGGGTTATTGACCGAATACCCGTCCGGCACGGAGCCGGAACGTATGAACTTCGTTGCCCGCAACAGGATAGTAGCCGGCCTCTCGTCCGCAACAATAGTTATCGAGTCGAAGCAGCGAGGCGGTTCGCTTATCACCGCCCAACTCGCCTTCGAAAACGGGCGCGATGTATTTGCCTTCCCCGGCAGACCGCAAGACGCTTTGTCGGCCGGGTGTAACAACCTCATACGCAGGAATATCGCCGGACTGATAACCTCGGCGGACGACTTCCTTGAGGCAACCGGCTGGGCAGACAAAGGCGGCTTACAGACATCGCTTGAAACGCAACTGTTTGCAGAACTAAGCAATGAAGAGTCACAGGTAATGTCGTCTCTGCGCAAATACGAAGACGGGGTGTCGGTTAACACCATCGTCTCAGAAACAGGAATGACATTCGCCGAAGTATCAGCCCTGCTTTTCAACTTAGAACTGAAGAACATGGTGCGCTCACTGCCCGGCGGACAATATAGGGCTTGTTAGAAACTGACATAATCACAACCAACATAAAACAAACACAACTTAGAGATGAATATACATTTTATAGCCATCGGTGGTGCTGCAATGCATAATCTTGCTCTCGCCGTAGCCGGCAAAGAAGGATACCACGTTACCGGTTCCGACGATGAGATTTTCGACCCTGCCCGCACCCGTCTGCAGCAGGCCGGCCTGCTACCGCCTGAGACGGGCTGGCACCCTGAGCGTATAACCAAAGATATAGATGCCATCATCCTCGGAATGCACGCAAGAGAAGACAATCCCGAGCTGAAACGTGCACAAGAACTCGGACTGAAAATATACTCGTTCCCCGAATATTTGTACGAGCAGACCAAGGATAAAAAACGCATTGTTGTAGGCGGTTCGCACGGCAAGACGACCACCACGGCGATGATTCTGTATGTGCTACGCAAACTCGGCATTGAAGCCGATTATATGGTAGGAGCACAGATTGAGGGCTTTGAACGGATGGTACGGCTGTCCGACACTGCAAAAATCGCAGTGTTTGAGGGAGATGAGTATTTGACTTCACCATTAGACCCAAGGTCAAAATTCCACTTGTATCACCCTCATGTGGCAATCTTAACAGGAATAGCATGGGACCACATCAATGTCTTTCCCACTTTTCCGCAGTACGTTGACACATTCCGCACGTTTGTTAATCTGATAGAGCCCGACGGACATCTGATATACTATGCCGGCGACAGCAATCTTCAGGCCATAGCCGCCCATGCCCGCCGGGATATTACCCTACACCCGTACGAAGCTTTGATACCTGACAGAGAGCTGGGTGTTTTCGGACGTCATAACCTGCAAAACATGCATGCCGCCATGCTGGCATGTGAGCAAGTGGGGGTATCACAGGACGCCTTCATGGAGGCAATAGCGGATTTCTCCGGAGCCTCCAACCGATTAGAGAAGATAGCAGAACGCCGCTCGTCAGACGGCACTCTGCAAGCAATAGCGTACAAAGACTTCGCTCACTCTCCGTCTAAGTTGCGTGCCACCGTGAACGCCGTCAGGGAGCAGTATCCGCAGATGAAACTTGTTGCTGCAATGGAACTACACACGTTCTCGTCGCTCATGGCTGACTTCCTACCGCAATACAAAGGCTGCATGGAAGCAGCAGACGTGGCATTTGTATATTTCAACCCGAAAGTGGTGGAGCACAAACGCCTCACACCCATAACGACAGAAGAGGTAAGAGAAGCGTTCGCCTCACCCAACGTGCGTATTTTCACCGACAGCCACGAACTGCAAGCAGCACTGCGCTCACTATCATATCAGAACACTGCCCTTCTACTCATGTCCTCAGGCACGTTTGACGGCGTTAACCTGAACGAGTTTGCAAACGAACTTATCAAGTAATTTAGTAATCAGATGAAGAAAGACCCGTTATATATGCGGATGGCGCGTGTGTGGGCAGAGAACTCATACTGCAAGCGCCGTCAGGTAGGGGCACTGCTTGTCAAGAACCAGATGATAATCTCTGACGGATACAACGGCACTCCGTCAGGGTTTGAAAATAACTGCGAAGACGAGTACAACCAGTCCAAGCCCTACGTCCTTCACGCCGAGGCGAACGCCATCACAAAGGTAGCCCGTTCCAACAACTCGTCAGAAGGTGCCACCCTATACGTGACCGCCTCTCCATGCATCGAGTGTTCGAAGCTGATTATCCAATCAGGCATCAAACGTGTGGTATATGGTGAGGTGTACCGCCTGACCGACGGCATCGACCTGCTGCGACGCGCCGGAATAGAGGTGGAATACCTGCCGTTAGAAGAAAACAAACAATGACGCCTATGAATACCCGCCTCACTGCTATTATTGTAACGTTGTGTTGCTCAGCCTTTCTTGCGGCAGAGACAACGTTTATGGTTATCAGCGACCCGCATGTCATGCATCGTAGTCTGTTTGACGAGGGTGCATCGTTTAGCGGCGACCCGAAGTTAGTGGAACACAGCCAAGAGCTGTTTGACAGCGCGGTTGCCCGTGTTTTGTCGGAGCACCCGGATATACTGCTTATCCCCGGTGACCTGACCAAAGACGGAGAACTAACCAACCATCACTACGTCAGCGCTGCCCTGCAAACCATCACAGAAGCGGGGACCAAGGTTTACGTCATTCCCGGCAACCACGACATCAATAACCCGTCAGCATACAGCTATCTTGGAGGCGCCCGTCAAGCGGTCAGAAACCTGCCTGCCGACTCGTTTCCTATTATCTATGCAGCAAGCGGCTACAACGATGCTGTAATGAGAAAGCAGGGAGGATTGTCATATATGGCATATCCTGCTGAGGGATTGGCTCTTATCTGCCTTGACAGCAACCAGCCTAACGGAGCAAGCCGGCAGTCAAGCGGCGGACTTACAGAAGACATATTGACTTGGGCAGAACAAGCGGCAGCACAGGCAAAAGCAGACGGCAGAGTTGTGATTGGCATGATGCACCATAATATCGTGGAGCACTTTGACGGTCACGCACGTTTTGCATCCAACTACATAGCCAACAGCAGTAGTGCTTTTCCTGCCTTAGCAGAAGTGCAACAACGCCTGATAGCAGCCGGATTCAAGGTGATGTTTACCGGACATTTCCACATTCATTCCATTCAGCATGTCATCAGCGAGCAAGGTGAGTTATACGACATTGCCACCGGCGCATGCTGCTCCTTTAACTCCCCTGTTCGCAGTCTGACGTGGAATGATTCGGTGCTGACCGTAATGTCAGACACTATCGGTCTGTATAACGAACTGAAGCAACAACGAAACAGGAACACCACCTTAGGGGCAATCAGAGTGGCAGCAGACAAAGGTTTCCCTATTCTGCAGGATAGTCTGTCTATCTTCCCTCAAGCTGCAATCAACATGATGAACATGCCGCAAACCAAAGCGGAACTGATAGCCGGCATGGACTCCTTCCTGCTCGAGCCGTTTACCGCAGCACTCAACAGCCTGTCGTTAGGCGACGAGAACACCTTGCATGCAATGACTGACACGATGTTCTGGCTCAACGTGAAAATAGACTGTATGTTAGCGTTTAACAACTATGTTGACTACGTTCTCGGTAATTATAAAAACGCTACTATTCTCACCCCGGGCTATCTGCGGGTAACCACTGCCGTCAATGCCGCCCGGTCATTAGTGGAGAAATATCTTGACAGCGTGCTGCAGAACTACGTTGGCAACAAGAGCAACAGCATAGCCGACTGGTCACTTGCTATTCCGTTGTCCGCACCGCAGCCTACAGTGGGAATAGAACAAACAAGGCAGCACAACAAAGCCGCTAAGGGAATTTATTCGCTTGACGGCAAACAAATTTCCGATACGGAGACTGCTCTGCCACAGAGCGGTATATACATTATCAACGGCGAGAAAAAAATGGTCGTCAGATATTAAACCGACAACCCGCACATAAAGGTTATTGTGCATCTGACAAAGAATTTAACAGCGACATATAAACAATGAAAAAATTCATCTATCCTACTCTTACCATTATCGCAGTGCTGCTCGGTTTTTTCCTTGGCAGCACATCAGCACACAAGGCTGAAGCCCAGCAGTATTCTCTAAGAAACTTTTTCACACCCCAGTCGAAGATTGACCAGATGTTGCAGTACATGCAGCAAGGTTATGTTGAGCCATTAGACCTTGACTCCATCACCGAGGAGGTAATGCAGGAACTGGTGCAGAAATTAGACCCTCACTCCGCATATATTCCAAAGAAAGACCTTGAGATGGTCAATTCCGAACTTTCCGCTTCTTTCTCCGGCATAGGTGTACAGTTCAATATCCAGCAGGATACGGTATGTATAGTGGCAGTCATTCCCGGCGGTCCGTCAGAAGGTGTAGGCGTATTGGCGGGTGACAAGATTGTTATGGTTGATGATTCTCTATTTGCATATAAAGGCATCAACAACGAGAAAGTGATGCATACGTTGCGCGGTCCGAAAGGTACAGAGGTGAAGCTGGGTATCAAGCGCTTTGGTACAGACGAGTTGCTCTCCTACACTATTGTGCGCGGCGACATACCCGTCCACGCTGTTGATGCTGCGTTCATGGCAGACACGCAAACCGGCTTTATCAAGGTAAACAAGTTCTCCGAGACGACCTACAGCGAGTTTATGTCCGCTCTTGCCAAACTGCGTACGCAAGGAGCACAAGGGTATATTGTTGATTTGCGGGAGAACTCCGGCGGCTATATGGACCAAGCCATTAAGATGGCCAACGAGTTTTTGCAGGAAGGCGATATGATTGTCTATGCCGAAGGTCGCGCTTATCCTCGTTACGAGGCTCGTGCCAACGGCAAAGGGCGGTTCCTGCAGAACCCGTTAATAGTGCTGATTGACGACTTCTCCGCCTCAGCAAGTGAGATTTTTGCAGGAGCGATGCAGGACAACGACCGCGCTACTATCATAGGCAGACGTTCGTTCGGCAAGGGGTTGGTACAGCAGCAGCTGCCGTTCAGCGACGGCTCGGCTATGAGACTGACAGTAGCACGCTATTACACTCCTTCCGGCAGATGCATTCAGAAACCCTACACACTCGGACAGCAAGAAGACTACCAAAAGGAGATTCTTGACCGCTTTGAGCACGGCGAGTTTTACTCGGCAGACTCTGTTCACATCAACGACAGCACAGCATACTACACCAAGAAAGGACGTGTCGTTCACGGGGGCGGCGGCATAATGCCGGATATCTTCATCGGCAGAGACACCACACTGCTCACACCTTTCTATAACAAATGTGTCAATCTTGCTTATACCTATCAGTTTGCCTACCGATATACCGACACACACAGAAAAGAATTGCAGAAATTTAAAAAATGGCAAGACTTGGAAGATTATCTCAACAAAAAAGACGTGCTGCAAGACTTCCTCAAGTTCGCCTCGGACAAAGGTGTTAATGCCCAGGATACGACACTGACCAAAACAACGTCGCTGAGCGTTGCCAAACAAATACAGAAGTCGCGTCCACTGCTGAAGAGACTGATTAACGCTTATATAGTGAGGAACATTCTCGGTGACGAAGGTTTTTATCCGCTGTTTGAACGCGACGACGAGATTACACGTAGCGCCATAGAAGAGATGAATAAGAAATATGAGTCACCGGACTTTAGGCGTGACATACATGCTGATATTATTCACGGTGCAATAGAAAAAAGGAAATAGAAACAACTACTCCACGCAATTGCAGCAGATATCAATCGTCCGCCTTTGTTTGAATACCCTCCGGCGGAAATCATCTGCTGCACGGCTGTGCAAAACTTCTGACAACGTTACACTGTTTTGAGCAGAACAGCCGTCGCCTGCCACACTGCCGAAACTATATATCCCGCTTTTGTCATAGCAACAAGGCCTTACTTCACCTTTAGCGGTGACAACCACTCCGCTCCAAAGCCTGTAACAACGGTTACGGAGCGGATTCTTTATATGCCATCGTCCGTCTCCGCCCTGCTTATATCTGCAAAACCTGTTGTCCGAAGGCATCTCCTCGTTACCATTCTCGTAGTCATAGAACTGCGCCGTCTTCAATTCCAGCCTGTCAGCCCCGAGCGAGCGGTATTGCTGCTTGAAGAGTTGCCACTCATGCTCATTACTCTTCAGCCTAAGACACTGCACCACAATCTCCGGTCTGCTGCGTTGCGGCAAATCCGCCAATGCCTTCACACCACTAAGAGCCTTGTCTAACGACCCGCCGCGTCTGTAGCGCTCATAACTTTCCTGCGTCAGTCCGTCAAGAGAGATGATAATCTCGTCAAGACCTGCCTCTGCCAGCTCTCGCGCTCTTTCTGCTGTCAGAATCTGCGCATTGGTAGAAAACATTGTGAACAAGCGTTTACTATGAGCATAAGCCACCATATCAGCAAGCATGGGAGACAATAGCGGTTCGCCCTGAAAATGAAAAATAACAGTGTGAGAAAATGGTGCAATCTCGTCAATCAAACGTGTGTACAACTCTCGCGGCATAGTTGTCCGCTCTCTTTTCCTTTCTTTACTCGCTGCAGCCGAACCTGCACCTCCTGCCTTCTCTTCCCCGACAGCCTGCCCGACAGGACATTGCGGACAACGGAGCATGCACCAATCAGCAGGTTCTAACGCAACAAATGTAGGAAAATGACGATAACTACCCCTCAGAAGGTATGACAGCCGGCAACGCAGAAAATTCATAATCCTGCGCCAAGTCAGATAACGTATGTAACGAAACGTTTTGATAACAGATAGTGATTAAGAAGGTTGGGAAGACATACGGTAATTTCTCAGTATCAGCCTGAATCTCACATGAAAAGCGACTGCGACAATAGCAAGTGCAACAATAAAGCTAACCCACATTCCCTTCACTCCGAGGTCAGTATAAAACATAAGTATATATCCTAACGGCAGGGCTATCAGCACATAGGCAATCACCGTGAACCACATAGGAGCCTTAACATCTGTCACACCTCTCAACATGCCGGCGCCGACACACTGCAGTCCGTCAGAGAACTGAAACAAACCCGCAAAAATCAGCAATGAAGACGCTATTTCTATCACTTCAGTGTCCTCGGTGAACAAATAAGGTATATAACTGCGCAGACTAATCATCAACGCAGCTCCTGTCATGTTCATAAGCAGCACCAGATGAATGCTGGCATTCGAAGCCATTTTCATAGCATTCCAGTCGCGCAAGCCAAACTGATGTGAGACCCTGATTGTCGTGGCAGCGCCTATCCCTGTTGCAAGCATAAAAGTGAGGTCAGCTATATGATTTGCCACTTGGTGTGCTGCCAAAGCCTCCTTGCTAATCCACCCCACCATAATGAATGAGAGAGTAAACAGCACCGTCTCCATCGTCGTCTGAACGCCGATAGGTGCTCCTATACGGAAAAGCTCACGAATGACAGCACGGCTATTGTTTTTACGGCTGAACATAAGTAAGTATTCACGCCACTCCCGCTTGCTAAGCATTACAGCTATGATTCCGACAAAATACATCACGCTCGCCAACATACTGGCAAGTCCGGCTCCCTTGGCGCCCATAGGTTCAAGTCCGCATTTGCCATAAATAAACAGCCAGTTGAGCAGTACATTAACTCCATTGGCTCCCAGAGTGATGAACATTGCCGGCAGAGTGCTACCCAACCCTTCAAGAAACTGCTTATGCAGGCAGAAGAACATAAACGGCAGCAGCCCTCCAATTCGATAAAGAAGGTAAGGTTGCGCTATCATTGCGACCTCCTCATCCTGTCCCATCCGGGGGATAAGCGGCACACAGACAAGCAGAAGGGCACAAGTGATGAGCGTCATCACCAGCGTGAACCACCAGCCGTTCTGCAACAAACACACCACACGATGCTTCTCCTTTTTGACAAAACTCTGCCCGACGAGCGGTGTGACCGCCATCACTGCCCCGAGACCAAACACCATGAAGGTAAAGAATATGCCATTCCCGAAACTGACAGCAGCAAGGTCGGCCGTACTATAATGCCCTACCATGACGCTATCAATCAGTCCGACTAAGGCGCCGCCCAGCTGAGTCAGCATGACAGGAAATGCCAAACGCAGATTACGCTTGTAATAAGGAATATATGCCTGAATATTTTGAAACACCTGATTAAATGTCCTTTATGTGCAGCCGCAATGAACCTGCGACATTCACAAAATTGAAATGCTCATCCTCGAATGCTTTTTGAAACGTGCCGGCTTGCACCATCTGCTCAGGCGTTCCTACCGCAATCCCGTTGTCAGGCGTCATCAGCCAGATGTTGTCAGCTGTCTGCAACGCCAGATTCAGTTCATGGGTAGATATTATCACCACCCGTTTGGCCTCATGCGCCAAGCGCCTGAGCATCAGCAGAGTCTTGATACGGTTAGGCAAATCAAGATGTGCTGTCGGTTCGTCAAGCAGAACAACCGGCGTCTGTTGCGCTAACGCCTTTGCAATAAGCGTGCGCTGCTTCTCACCATCGCTCAACCGGTTGAAATAACGCTCCTGCTTGTCGTACATCTCTGTCTGACGGAGAGCATTGTCAATAACGAGCGCATCCGCCTGACTAATCCTGCCGAGCATTGACGTATAGGGGTAGCGCCCCATCGCAACTATATCACGCACAACAGTGCGGTCGGCTGAGAGACGGTCGGTAAGAACAACAGATATCCATTTGCTACGCTCCGTCTCGCTCATCGAGGTAAGATTCACGTTATCATCCGCCTTCACACACCCGTGCAGGGCAGGCTGCAAACCGGCTAAGGTGCGCAAAAGAGTTGACTTGCCGCAACCATTAGTCCCGAGCAGACATATCATATTTCCCGCAACGGCAACGATATTGAGACTCTGCTGAATATAACGCTTGCCATAGCCTATTCCAAGATCTATTAGGGAAAGAGAGTGCATTTTCCAAATCAAGAGCAAGATTATGTATGATGGAAGAAACAGATGCTGAAACAGCAACGGCTGCAAAAGTAGTAAAAAAAACTCACATTGCCAAATATAGCGTGTTTTTTTAGTAATGATTTGGTTATTTGATAAAAAAATGTTAACTTTGCGAAAGTTTTTGCTAAATTGTAACTAACAAAACATAAGTCACTTTGTACTTTGTACTTTGTCACTTTGTCATATTTCTCTACCATTATGCGTTACTTACATCTCTTATCGTTATGCCTGGCAAGCGTATGCCTGAGCAGTTGTCTGACCACCTTGCTCACCGTAGCCACAGTGCCCGAACCTGCCCCTGCCCCTGCCACTAAGGTAGTGGTCCAACAGCCGGCTCAGCCCGTTTATGCTACTCCTCGCACCACTGTGACCACTGTGCGCCCGGCTGTGGGACCCGCCACAACCACTGTAGTGCAAGTTAATGCCGCCACTTCCGACCTCTGTCTTTACCTTGACCTGCATGCTGTCGCCGCTGCCTTCGCACAATCGAGAACAGTCGCAGAGTTCGAAATGATGCTCAACTCATCAAGATATATGATATCCAATCTTGACCTTAATCACGACGGGTTTGTGGACTATCTGAGAGTGATGGAAGTGATAAACGGATATAACCACGTGTATGTAATACAGGCTGTTTTGGCGCATAATTTCTTCCAAAACGTAGCCACCATCAATCTTGAGATGGGTTACTCCACTCCTTATTGCCAGATTATCGGCGAGCCGTATATCTACGGTGCCAACTATATCGTTCAACCGGTATTTGTCAAGACTCCCGCCCTCTATGCACCTATCGTCAAGGTAGGATATGCGGCATGGCAGTCGCCTTATTATTGGGGTCATTTCCCATCCTATTATGCCCAGCCTGCCCCCCAATACCTGAGCCATTATCAGGCATACGTTCACACGTATATCCACGAGAGTCATTACTGCCGCGAGGTGACCTACCCGAGCAGTGTTCACTATACGTCTTACACTGACGTGCGTCGCCCTGTATCACGCAGCGACTATCAGTCTCAGCACCCTGAAGGTTCGTTTGCATCCCGCACTTCCGGCATCACCTACACCCCGTCCGGCAGCAGCCAATCGCGCACGGTAAGTAACGCCGCTGACGTGCGTCGCGCAGCCGATGCCTCAACAACAACCACCTCATCGCGCAGCGCCTCGTCAACACGTACCACCTCAACCACAACAAGTAGCACCTCTTCCCGCGGAGCTGCGACAACAGCCACAGCCACATCTTCCTCCGGAGGAGCATCATCAACTAACGTAAGCGCAACATCTTCCCGTAGCACTGCCACAACATCAACGGCAACGTCTTCTTCAGCGTCAAGAACAGCAACTACAACCGCTCAAAAACAAGAGACAACCGGCAACACCGCTTCCCGCGCCACAAGTACCACCTCTGCCACAGCGACACGTGGTGCCACACCGGCAACGAGTACAGCGACACGCGGTGGCTCAACGGCTTCACCTGCCACAAGCAGCACTACCCAACCGGCGACACGCACCTCTGCCTCACGCAGCACCGCTACTCAGACAACAGCCACATCCGGTGTTTCACGAACAACCAGTACCACTACACGCGTGAACAGCAATGGAGCCGTAAGAAAGACAACATCAACCACTCAGCGCACTTCACGCTCTTCGTCTGACGCTTCATCATCCTCCCGCAGCGGAGCTACAGCCTCTCCCTCACGCTCATCATCTTCATCCTCATCACGCTCTTCAGGCAACTCAGCAGCAACGGATTCATCAACACCTACGCGAAACACCGGAGGACGATAAAAACAATAGAGAACAACACAGATTTGGCTAAATATCAGAAAATAATCAACGACCCCGTGTTCGGTTTCATCAAGATTCCGGACGCGCTGTTGTTTAATATATTGCAGCACCCTTACGTACAACGTCTGGGGCGCATCAAGCAGCTCGGTGTAAGCAATTTCGTTTATCCGGGAGCTGTTCATACTCGTCTGCTCCACTCTCTTGGAGCGATGCACCTGATGAATGAAGCAGTACGCAACCTGCGTGAAAAGGGCATTTCTATCTCCGAACGCGAACGTCAGGCAGCGATGGCTGCTATTCTGCTGCACGATGTGGGGCACGGGCCGTTCTCGCATGTTTTGGAAAACACCCTCGTACACGGCGTGAGCCACGAAGATGTGTCACTGCTGATGATGCAACGCATCAACGAAGACCTCACCGAAGCCGCGCAGGTCAATCTGCAAGGCGAGATAGAGCGACCCTTGGACGAAGCTATCGCTATCTTTACCGACAGCTACCCCCGCCGTTTCCTTCACCAACTCATCTCCTCACAGCTTGATATGGACCGCATGGACTATCTGTGCCGCGACTCGTTCTTCTGCGGAGTGGCTGAAGGAACAGTGCCGACAGAGCGACTGCTGAAGATGCTTAATGTACACAAAGACAGTCTCGTCATTGACCATAAGGGTGTCTATAGTGCCGAGAAGTTTCTTGTTGCCCGCCGCCTGATGTATTGGCAGGTGTACCTGCACAAGACCTCTGTGGCTGCCGAGCAGCTCCTCATTCATATCTTGGAACGAGCCGGCAAACTCGCCAAACAAGGCGAAGAACTATTCGGCAGTCCGGCTCTGCGATTCTTCCTTTACAACAACATCGAACGACAAGATTTCACCGCACACAGCGAGGCGCTTGAACAATATGCTCTATTAGACGACTCTGACATACATAGTGCTCTGAAAGTATGGGCGCAACACAGCGACAAGGTACTCAGCACCTTATCTGACGCATATACCAACCGCCGACTCTTCAAAGGACGAGAATATGGCACTCCACCAACCACTGACGAACTCAACCGCGTGATACAGCAATATGTAGAAACATTGGGCGTGACAGAAGACGAGGCTCGCTGCTTCTTCTCAGTTCACACTATTCGCAGTCACACCTACTCCGCTAAAGACGACTCGATAGACATCTTCTATCCCGACGGCACTGTCCGTAACATTGCCGACGCCTCCGACCTATGGAGCCTACGCTCACTGACCAAAACAGTGCAACATCACTATCTCTATTATTATCCGCTATAACTTTAACCAAATGACTTTTACAGCCAGACAAATTGCCCAAGCCGTTGGCGGCGAAATACAAGGTAATCCGGATATTGCAGTATCCGACGTGGCAAAAATAGAAAGTGCCGAAGCCGGCACACTTTGTTTTCTTTACGACGAACGTTTTCTCCCGTACCTGAGCAGCACTCAGGCTTCCGTTGTGCTTATCAGCAAAGCGTTATACAACGGCGAACTTAGCAGCAATGCCACGCTTGTCGTTGTTGAGAATGCACGCTCAGCTATGGCTCTGTTGCTTCAGGCGGTGGAAGCCGCCATACGTCCGCATCATAGCGGAGTGGAACAGCCCTGTTTCATAGCCGAAGGAGTCAGCATTCCTGACGATGCTTACATAGGAGCCTTCACATATATAGGCAAAGGGGCACAGATAGGGCGTGGCGCTCAGATATACCCGCAGTGCTATGTCGGCGAGAACGCGACAATCGGTGAAGACACTACCCTATATGCCGGGGTGCGCGTGTATTATAACTGCCGCATAGGTGCCCGCTGCGTGTTGCACAGCGGAGCTGTGATAGGAGCCGACGGCTTCGGCTTTGAGCCGGATAGCAACGGGGTGCTGCAGAAAGTGCCGCAGATAGGCAATGTCATTGTTGAAGACGACGTGGAAATAGGTGCTAACACATGTATCGACCGCGCCGTAATGGGTTCAACGGTGATAGGGGTAAACAGCAAATTAGACAATCTGGTGCAGATAGGTCACAACGTACGGACAGGACGCTCGAACGTGATGTGCGCACAGGTCGGAATAGCCGGCTCAACGGAGATAGGCAGCGCAAACGTCTTCGCCGGACAAGTGGGCGTAGCCGGACACATAAGCGTGCCGGACCGGTGTGTGTTCGGAGCACAGTCAGGAGTGGCAGGAACGGTGCGGCGTAGCGGTACGTACATGGGATCGCCAGCCATTGACGCCAGCACCTGGAGACGGGCAGTGGTGGGATTCAAAAACCTGCCGGAGATAATGAGAATAGTGTATAAGAGAAACGATAAATAATATAGCAATGAAACAATATACCATAAGCCAACCATTTAGTTTTTCAGGAAAAGGCCTTCATACAGGATTACATATCAACGCTCGTTTTCTGCCCGCGGCAGCCGACAGCGGTATATGCCTGTGCCGCACCGACCTGCCCGGTCGTCCATGCCGTCAGGCTCATGCCCGATACGTAGCCGCCACAGAGCGCGGCACGGTTCTTGCCGATGGTGAGTGGCGAGTGAGCACCGTGGAGCACGCACTCTCTGCACTATACGCAATGGGCGTGACCAACTGCCTGATAGAATTAGACGCACCTGAGATGCCGATACTGGACGGCAGCGCACTGCCATTCGTGGAAGCAATAACAAAAGCGGGAACAACAAGGCAAGATGCAGAGGCTGACGTGTGGCACGTCAAAAACAAAATAACCTACACGGCGCAGAACGGCTCTACCTTCAGCATTGAACCGGCAGAGCAGCAGCAGGTGGAGGTGGATATACATTTCCCCGGAAATATCCTCCACGACCAGACAGCAACCTTACTTCATCTGTCTGATTACGCATCGGATATAGCCGCAGCACGCACGTTCTGCTTTGTGAGAGAGATTCTGCCTTTGCTTGAACACGGTCTTATCAAAGGCGGCGACTTGAAGAACGCTCTTGTCATATATGAGCAGCCGCTCACGCAGGAGCAAATGGACAACATGACCGACATGCTTGGCGTGGCGAGACTCAACGCTTCGCAACTGGGTTTTCTCAGTCCGCTCAAGTATCACAACGAACCCGCCAGACACAAACTGCTTGACCTGCTCGGCGACCTATCACTAACCGGAGTACGCATCGTCGGCAAGATACACGCCACCAGACCGGGACACGGCGCCAACACTGAGTTCGCAAAAACACTGTTACAACAACTATAATAAAGCTTAAAAATATGATTAGTCCGTTAGCGTATATTCACCCCTCTGCCAAGCTGCACCCGTCGGTGGAAGTCGGTCCGTTTGCATACATAGAAGAGAACGTAGAGATAGGTGCCGGCACCGTAGTGATGGCACATGCATCAGTCATGAGCGGCACCCGTATCGGCGCCGACTGCCGCATCTTCCCTTCTGCCGTCGTCGGAGCTGTTCCGCAAGACCTAAAGTTCAAAGGCGAAGACACCCTTGCTATCATCGGCGACCGCACCACTATACGCGAGTGCGCCACCGTACATCGAGGCACTGCCTCCAAAGGAAAGACTGTCGTTGGCAACGACTGTCTGATAATGGCTTACTCGCACGTGGCTCACGACTGTCTGTTGCATGACCATATCATCATGTCCAACGCCACACAGCTGGCAGGAGAAGTGGTGGTGGAGGACTACGCTATCATAGGCGGAGGCACGCTCGTCCACCAGTTCACGCACATCGGCGCACACGTCATGATACAAGGCGGCTCGAGAGTAAACAAAGACATACCGCCCTTTGCTATTGCAGCACGCGAACCTATACAGTACTGCGGCATCAACTCCGTCGGGCTCAACCGACGAGGGTTTACGCGAGAACAGATAAACGCCATTCAAGAGACTTATCGCGCCGTATATAGCCCTGTATATAACGTATCACAGGCAGTGGAACACGCGCAGCAGGAGTTACCGCAATCACCGGAACGCGACCTGATACTTGACTTCGTCCGCAACTCCACGCGAGGCATCTTGCGCTCAGCATTGTGAGAGAGAAACGCACCATATTACTTGTTACCCTCTGCTGCCTGATACTGTCACTTCGCGCAGAGCAGACTCTTCTTTATCTGGAGAACGCAGAGACGCTTGACTTCGACGAAGAGTTACACCCTGATGCACAAATACTTCGCGGGAACGTGCGCTTTCGGCACGATGACGCTGTCATGTACTGCGACTCCGCCTATTACTACGAGAAACACAACTCGCTTGATGCCTTTGGCAATGTGCGTTTCGTGCAAGGCGACACACTCTTCGGCTACGGCGACAAACTCTATTATGACGGCAACACACGTTTTGCACGACTTCGACGGAACGTGCGTTTGGTGGACAAACACACTACCCTCAAGAGCGACTCGCTCAACTACGACCGACCATCAGGCGTTGCTTGGTACTTCTCCGGCGGCGAGATACGCGACTCGCTCAACACTCTCACTTCCCGCTACGGACAATACACCTCTGCCACGCACCAGGCAATCTTCCGCGGCAACGTGCACCTTGTCAACAACCGTTTTGTGATGGACTCTGACACGCTGAACTACAACACCGACACACACGTGGCGGATATAGTGGGAGAGACAGTGGTGCTGTATGAGAAAGAGACAACGATATACTCCACACTCGGCTGGTACAACACCGAAACGGAACACTCGATGCTACTCAACCACTCACTTATCGTTCACACCGACGGCAACACTATGACCGGTGACACTATCTACTACGACAAACAGTCGGGGTTCGGCAAGGCTCTTCACCATATAGAGATGGTTGACTCGGCTAACCACCTGACCCTTGAAGGACATTACGGCGAGATGTACGAGAACGGACCGGCGGGCAAGAACAGCGGCTACGCTACCGACTCCGCTCTGCTAATCGATTGGTCAGACTCCACCTCTTACACCTACATCCACGCCGACACACTCTTCACCGAAGAAGTACCGTATAGCGTGGCTGATATACGCATGATTGAGTCGTTTGTGCGCAACGAGGAGAAGGACTCGCTTCTGCTTATTGAGACGCCGGACACCCTGTGGCGAGACACTTCTTACCGCCAGATACGCGGATATTACGGCATGAGGCTCTACCGTGAAGACATGCAGGCTGTCGGCGACTCGGTAGTCTATAACGGCAAAGACTCCGTCATCGCGCTCTACGGGAAACCGGTTATCTGGAGCGACAACCAGCAGGTCAAAGCCGACGAGATTAACGTATATATGAAAAACGCCACTGTGGAACATATCCACGGTATAGGCAGCGCCATAGCTATAGAGATGAAACACCCGCGCTGCTTCAACCAGATGAGCGGCAAGGAGATGCTGGCATACGTCCGGGATGATGCTCTACGACAGATTGACGTCAACGGAAATGCCGAAACGATATTCTTCCCTCAAGAGGAAGACGGCACCTTCATCGGGGTCAACAGGACACAATCAAGTTTCGTAAAAGTGTTTTTCACCGAAGATAAGAAGATTGACCACGTCACCTTCACCTCAGCCACTAACGGAATCATGTACCCCTTGGAAGAGATGCAAGACCCGATGCTACCGGGTTTCGTATGGGCAGAAAACCTTAGACCTGCCTCGCCTGACGACGTCTTTAGAAAAGAATAAACATTAAACGCGGCATCAGATGCGCATCGAAGCGGATAAAAGAGGTGAGCGATTATCGGCTTAACGGATAAACGAATACTATAAACAAAACGATATATGAGAAAAACAATACTTTTTGTCATGACTCTTCTTACAGCCGTGGCGCTGTATGCAGAAGAGGGAGAACAGAACCTCGGTTTCAACCTTGGTTTCTCTGACGTTATTCTCCGCGAACGGAGCAGTGCAGCCACCACGAAGCTTGACTCCAAGAGCCCGCTATACGGCATCAAAGCCGGCATAGTCTATCAGAACACAATGATAGCCGGTTTCGGAGTGCAACTCGGGCTGAACTACACCTTCGGAACACATCTGGGCAAACCGCAACCCGTGGACGGCAATATCTCAACACTTTTAGAGAAGAAGACCGACTGGTACTACCACCAACTGGAGATTCCTATCGACTGGCAATATCAGTTCGAAATAGCTAAAGAGACATATCTGATTATCTACACCGGTCCGACACTGAATGTGGGTCTGTCGCTCAAACGCATTGACCTTGAAGACAAACTGAAAGGTAATTTCTACACAGGCGAACTCATCACCGACCGCAAAGAGTATCAACTTTACGACAAGAACTACGACGCCGACGGCGACGGTAATCGCGACTACTTCAGAACCAACGTCATGTGGGGAGTGGGCGCAGGATTCAGATACAAGAGGTATTTCCTGAGAGGCGGATACGACTTCGGCATAACCAACCCCTATCGCGACAGATACTTCGACATCAGCACCGGTAACCAATGGAGACGAAAAGGACGCTTCGACCAATGGTCAATAAAACTCGGAATATACCTGTGGCAGTTCTAAGCCTACCGCACCTCCAACAACGCGGTTGTCTTTACTGCATATACCAAGTCAAGTGACCAAGGACCAAGGAAAATGCGACAAAATAAAAAAAATAAAATTTCTTTTGCATATATTAAAAAATTATATTACCTTTGCAACGCAAAATGAATGATTTTGCAGTATTTAGTCCACGCTGAGGGTATATGTCTTTCGGGTGGGTGAAGTACGGACATATTAAAAACGGCGTCTTAAGCGCTTTGTTTTGGCTATTCGGAATCTGGTAAATTCATTTGTTCCAAAACATTGCAGCACAAGATGCCCATAGGTATGTATAAATGAGGTACGCATGTGCGTACATGTATATACATACAGCGTGGGCTACAGTGTTGTTGTTTGGAACAAAAGGCAATACCAGAGCCTCGAATAGCGGAACAGCAATAATGCAGTCCCGCTTTTTTTTGTGTCTTAAACTATCAGAAAACATCAACGAAAACAAACACGTCCGTTCTCTTATATGTTGATTTGGAAATATGATTGTTTCTCGCAGCAAACAGTATAAAGCCAATCAATAGCGTAACTGCAAAATCTTGAAATAATATGTGGCAATGGTCAACTGCAAATTGTTTTGACTTGCAAAAAAACGATTATAAAGATTGAGAACTTTAGTGTTTTTTAGAGGATACTAATGTCCTGATACAGGTAAACAAATTAACACTCCGGATGCCGCGTTATGCCAATGCCGGACAAACAAACGATTAAGACACAATGAAAACCAAATGGCTCGTAAGCTCAGTTGTATTGCTGTGTGTACTGTGTGTAAACGCGCAGGAATGTGAAACCCTTGAGCACCCGCTTTCTATTACTTTCTCGGGCTTTGTTCAAAAGACTCTTCCCGGTAAATTCTCTGTCAGTCCGACCAAGCAGGTCACTTTCTCGCAGGGCAACCTCATGTATCAGCCGAGTGACTGCGTGTGGGCGTTTCATGAGAACCAATACGATTGTATAGGTTCTGCCGGCGGAAATATTATCAAGGGCGATTATAATCGCTCTATCTCAACCGAATGGATTGACCTCTTTGCTTTCGGCACCTCGGGCTATAATGCCGGTCAGGCAAAGTATCAGCCGTGGATTGCCACCGGCGACGATGCCGACTACAAGCACTCAGGGCATGATGGTACATATGACTTTAATGAAGGTGGGAGTTGCTATGGCTGGTACAGCGATCATGCAGAGCCAACACTTGATATCTCCAAGACGGAGTCAGACTGGGGTTGGCATAACAGGATTGTCAACGGAGGTAATGCTGTGCATACATGGCGGTTGCTGAACAACGAGGAGTGGTCGTATCTGTTAGGCGGACGCACAGGGGCGGCAAATAAGAAGTCGTTCGCAAAGATAGACGAGATACGCGGCTTGGTACTACTCCCTGACGCCTTTGTTTTTCCGGATTCGTATCCTGAATCAAGCTGGAAGGTGGAATGTAGTAGTTTCGAGGATGAGTCAAAGATTAATGTATTCACCCTTGCGCAATGGGCGGATATGGAGAGCAAAGGTGCTGTGTTCCTGCCTTGTGCCGGCGGTTTTGCGGACAAGTATCCCACAAGCTTCACTGAAAACAGAAACGGCTCCTATTGGTCATCCATTTATTTTAATGTTGATTATTACACCTGCTCTTGTTATGGGGGGAGTGAAAGGTGCGTCAAGGACCACAACAGTAACGGTGTGTCTTGCCTGAAGTTCGGCGTTTCAACAGTTGTAGGTATAACTAATTTTGCGTCTTTAAGTGCAGCCCGTTCAGTAAGGGTGGTCAAAGATTGTGAATGATATATAAGGATGACACTATGAAAAAGATAACTTGTTTATTAGGAGCAGTGCTTGTTATGGTATCAGCATCTGCGCAAATAGATTGCAGCAATACCTATACCAGCACCGTCAGTGTTACATTCGAGCAGGTTCATGAACGTACGCTGACAGGAGAGTTTTCCGTGTCTGAGATGGAAAAGGTGACGTTCTCGCCGGGTAACCTATACTATCGTCAGTCAGACGGTCAGTGGCGTTTTGCCGAGCATCAGTATGATTATACCGGCGAGGCTTATCCCAATACCCAAGAGTGGCGGGACCACTTCGGATACGGTACGTCAGGCTACAATCCCGGCGTAAGCGGAAAGACGGCATATCGACCGGATGCTGAAGATGGTTATCCTGAGCACTATCTTTGGACGGATATTGCGGGTACCAATTCTGACTGGGGTGTGTATAATGCCATATTAAACGGCGGCAATGTAGCCGGACAGTGGCGAACTCTAACCCGCACCGAGTGGAACTATATGTTCAGGACTCGTACCAACGCAGCTGACAAAGTGGCACTGGCGCAGGTGAACGGGGTGTTCGGACTGGTGTTGCTGCCGGATGAGTTTGTTTTTCCGGGATCGTGGCCATCAAGCAACTGGGTAACTACCAAAACAAGCTATCAAACATGGAATTCGTCCACCAACACATTTACCGTTGCGCAATGGACGGATATGGAGAACAACGGCGCCGTGTTCCTTCCCGCTGCCGGAGGTTATAGCACCGTTGGGAACTGTAGCATGGCCGGTATAACTGACCCTACGTCTAATAGCGCCGCAGGAAGTTATTGGACATCAACGGTGAACTCAAGTAGGGGAACGTTCGAAACACACGATACTTCATGTGGTTCTGGAAGTTATTATGACAGTAGTTGCCGCTGTTATCGGGATTATATTTCTAAGGCTGATTACAACGGTTGGTGCGTAAAATTCCCGGAAGATGCTGCCAATAGCGTGGCCGTTGGCGAGGGCAGCGTGTGCGGACATCGATGCGTCAGATTGGTAAAGGATGTTACGGGTGATTAAATGTATTTGTCGAACAGTATAACAACAATACGAAATGAAAAAGTTAATACTCTTTCTTGCGGCGGCTGTTGTATGTTTTAGCGCCGGTGCGCAAATAACCTGCGGCACTATAAATGCGGGCACAACCACAGTCACGTTCGCCGAGAAATCACTAAAAAAGAAAACTCTTCCCGGAGTATTCTCCGTCGCGTTTGCCCGACAAGTGCGTTTTTCTTCAGGGAACTTGCAATATCTGCCATCGTCAGGCACGTTTATTTTTGCGGAAAATCAGTATGACTGTCTGGTAAACAGCGCAGGAAACATTAATAGAGAATCAACCCGGCCTACACAAACGGAGTGGATTGATTTGTTTGCTTGGGGATGCTCCGGCTATAACAATAGATATCCTTGGTGGCGTAACAATCTTAATTTTAGTACTAATTACGTATCTTTAAACTGGGGAGATAGAATGACCGGTACTAAAGCGAACTATGACTGGGGCGTGTATAATGCCATATTAAACGGCGGCAATGTAGCCGGACAGTGGCGGACACTTACACAAGAGGAATGGTGTTATTTGTTGAGCGGCAGGACCAACGCCCACAAGTTGCGCGGGAAAGCGTATGTAAACGGAGTGCTTTGCGTTATTCTCTTGCCCGACGGATATGACTTTTCGACCGGACCATATACGGAGAGTGCTTGGAAAACGAATTTCATAAATAAATATAATCAAACCATCAGTCTCGCTAATTGGACGACCTTGGAAACCAAAGGAGCCGTTGCTTTGCCTGCGGGCGGAATAATTGTTCAAGATGGCAGTATTTATTGTGAAGATAACAACCCAAGTTACGGTATAGGCGCGTATTGGTCAGCTGATTTGCCGTATTGCTTTATGATACAGCTTAGTAACTTCAGTGATTATGACTATGAAATCTATTGGTTAGACTATAAGTTGCCAGATTACGGCTGTTCTGTGCGTTTGGTGCAAAACCTTAATTAATATTGTAGTGAAATGAAAAGAGTTAGTATTATATATATAATTGCATTTCTTCCGCTTATGGCGGTGCATGCAGTTACGGAGACGCCTATTGCTGATACGTATGACATAACTGTGGGTCCGGCTTCTATAGGCGGGTCTGTTACTTATACACGAACCAACGACTACACATACGTGCTGAGAGCCAGACCTGTCTCAGGTGCGGAGTTTGTTTCGTGGAGCGACGCAGTAACAACCAATCCTCGCACGGTGGACGCTAATGAGGTAACTACTCTTACTGCTACTTTCCAATGGACAGAATGTACGGGTCTCGGCACGCTGACGGAAGAAGATGTAGAGGATATCTATGTAGTGTCAAGTATCACTACTTCCGTGAACCGTCAGTCGGCGACAGTCACGTCAACCGACAACCACACATTTACCATTGCGGTGGATGATTCGCGTCCGGATGTTAATTTCGATAGGTGGACGGACGACGGTGATGCCGGCGCCACACGTACGGTAACAGTGACTTCTGACGGGGCGGCATACACTGCCTCATTCCTGCAAGACTACTGCACCGGCACAGAGAGCGAGGTTGTAGAACAGCAATGGTACGTGCATGATGATCCGGTGTACGGCAACCTGACGGCAACGTCGACAGGTAACCCTAACGAATATACTCTCTCTGCTACAGCTGCTGACGGTAACGCTTTTGTTCGTTGGACCACCGGCGACGTGATGCACAAAGACCGTGTGGTGACAGTCAATCCCGCCCTTAACCACACCTCATACACTGCCACCTTCCTTGCACAAGACGGTCAGATACAGTCATGGACAGCGGGTGCAAACAGTGTAAACGTAGAGACAGTATCCCGCGACCTTGAGGGAACAGACGCCAAGGTTTATTTGAACGGTACGTTGCTTGCTTCACCCTCGACAAGTAGTACGTCCGAAAGGGGTGTGTTCGGTCTTGACCTATCCGGTGCATCGCCTGCCGTCAAGTCGGGCGACAACCTGCATGTCATCTATTACTGCGACGCATCGCACCCGATAGACGTGATGGACATGGTGGTGCCCGTTACCGTAAATACCGCTACCAACGTAAGCAGTCTGACTCTTCCGGCGAACATAAGCGAGACGGATATTCATGTGCTTGATGGCGGCGCTCTTACCTTCGACGCCAATACTGAGTTTGCCGGACTGGATATCTATGCCGGCGGCAAGGCTGTCATACCTACGGGTAAGACAGTCAACGCCTCATCAGTCACGATGCGTGCTGACGGAGTAGCGGGTAAGTATCCGCAACTCGTGGTGAACGGAGCACTCAACAACGCTAATACTGACACCGTCTATTACGACTACGCCCTCAACTACTCAGCATACTATCCTTTCGCCCTGCCGTATGATGGTGAACACGAAGCCATCCGCAACCGCATAGGCACTACCGCGTCCTTCGAGATAGGCTCATACGACGGCTCGGTTCGTGCTACAGGTGAATCGGGCTGGGGCGGGGTGTTCGACGATGCCAATGAAGACATCCCGGCAGGCGAGGGCTTTACGGTGTTTGCCGTGCCGCGCAAGTGGAATGGTACACGCCAGACCAAGGCTGTGGTTCGTTTTCCCATGGTGGCGGACCTGAAAGGAGGAGAGACGGTGAAAAACATTACCGTACACACCTACGGCAACGCCTCTACAAAAGATAACGACCGCAACTGGAACTTCATAGGTAACCCCTATTTGGCAGACCTCAATGTTGACGCCGCCTCAGACGAAGGGATGAATATAATGGTGGGTATTTTCGAAAAGACGCTTTCTGATGACATCTGGTACGGTGACTGGAACTACACCGGCGACCTGCGCTACGTCACTATTCCTTCAGACGGCTTCACCACTTATACACAGGAACCTGTCAAGACTGCCAATCTGCTTGCTTTCCACTCATATTTTGTTCAGGCAAAGGAGGAAGGAGTGCTCACTTTCAGTCTGTCACGCCGTGCTCAGGACGCGCCTGCCAAACGCCGTCTTTCGGCTTATGCCGACATGTCGGATAACATGCCTCTGCCGGAGATGGCGGCAGGTATTACTCTCACTCAGGAAACGGCACGCGACCATACTGGTCTGCTTCTCGGCGCCGCATTCTCCGATGCCTACGACTACAATGCCGACCTGAGCAAGGTGTTCGGCAGCCGGCAGGGACTCTCCGTCTATACACTCGACTCATCCTTACCGCTCGCATACATAGCACTACCCGCCGAAGAGACAACGTTCGAGAAACCCTACCGTGAGGTCGTTGTGCCGCTCGGATATCGAAATGCCTCTCTTTCCGAGATGAGTTTTGCTTTCGACACCTTGCGCTACAATCTGAATAACGCTGCCGACAGTCGTATCACGGCACTTCTTCTGAGCGACCTTTCCACGGGTGACGTCACCGACCTGCTTACTGACAGCTACACCTGCCGCGCCACTCAGGCTGCTGACGACACGCGTTTTCTCCTTACAGTCCGCTACGTCTATACTATGCCGGAGGACGCTAATCCGTCGGGCCAAACTACCGGACTGGATGACCTTATCACTGCTCCGCTCTCTGCTTCTGACAACAAGGCAGACGGCGTATATGACGTGCTCGGGCGTAAGGTGGCTGAACTGACTGTCAATACGTCAACCCTACCGACCGGGGTATATATCTTCGTAAAGAAAGGTGAGGCAAGAAAGGAGGTGGTACGATGAATCGTTCGCTTTATATATCGTGTGCAATAGTGATGGTGATTGCCGTTGCTCTTGCCGGAGCGCGTATGTGGTTTCACAGAGATGTTGATAACGAGCCGTTTTCTGTCAATAGCGGGATGGGTAACTCTGTGGAACTCTCTCCCATGATAAAAAACTATCCTACAGCCGATTTTCATCAATCGCCTGTCAGTGGCAGTCAGTTAGCAAACAGCTACCGGTTGTCGGTGAAAAGTAATAACAAGCCGGTGCCCTCTCTCGCAACAAGCTTTACATATCAGACGCTCCCCTACCATCACGGCAGGTCGCAACACGTTTCGTCGGCGGTGGTTTCCGGTCAGAAGTCTGAGTTTGAGCAGAGCATAAAAAGCTACGTCTCCGGCGGTGGTTTCGGCGGTAACGTGTCGTCAGCTCATGGAAACACAGCCGGTGGTGCGTCCGGTAACATATCCGGGGCTTACAACATTGCAACAACCGCGCTTCCCGCCACGGCATATATAGTGCCTTTTGCCGCATCATCAGTCACCGGAGGTGTCACCACGGAAGAGAGCACCGTCGGAGGAAGGGCGAAGAGAGGTGCGCTTGACGTAGAGGATGAGGATTTGCGACCGGATTACGACCGTGAAGACCCAGTCGAAACACCCATCGGAGAACTGCCCGCTGTGTTGATACTCGTGCTCGCTATAGGATATGCTATAGTAAAGAGGAAAAAAACAGGGGGGAGAAAGTACGAAGGACAGATGAACAATGTACGAGGGATTTGATTGAAGAGACGAAGTTGCGATGTGCCGACATAGGTAGAGACGCAACAAGGTCAGGGCAAATAGGGGCGGAAACGAGAACTTAATTTGGGAGAAATAATTAAAAAAGCAGGACGGCGGCAGGTTATTATTCTCTTTTTCATTTTTCTTGGACAAGGTATAGCAAGCGCCTTGTATAAGATAACCTGCCGCCGGGCTGTTTTTTCCGGGTTATCCGGGGTTTCAGAGTATAATCGCCAAAACCAAATGTCTCCATTTTTCAAAATTGCCACGCACCTAAAACACAAGTCTTGTCAGGAAAATTCCAAAAAACAGGTGGCGCCATGCACCATATACAACAACGGAAGAACGCAAGCGAAACAACGCTTGCGTTCTTCTGTTATATCCGGCGAGATGTTTCTGCAGGTGTTCCCTGTTCCTTACTCCGTCTTCTTACAGCGATGCGGCACCTTTAAACGCAGTGATAGCAAAAAAAACATATAAATATTGCAAATATCAGATATATTTAGTACCTTTGCATACGGAATTGCAAAACACACATAACAAAACTCAATCATAATGAAAAAAGCACTCAACAAACTCACGGCGCCCAAATCGGTGGCACCGGAGAAGATTATTCAGTTCGGTGAGGGTAATTTCCTCCGCGCATTTGTGGACTGGATTGTATGGAACATGAACCAGAAGACCAACTTCAACGGTTCTGTGGCAGTTGTTCAGCCGATTGACAAAGGTATGGTGGAGTGGCTTAACGGGCAGGACTGCCTGTATCACGTCAACCTCCAAGGGCGTCTTGACGGCAAGGCTGTCAACACTCTTGAGCGTATCGACGTCATCAGCCGCGCACTCAACCCTTACAGCCAGAACGCTGCTTTCATGGCGCTCGCCGACCAGCCTGAAATTCGTTTCGTCATCTCCAACACCACAGAGGCAGGCATCACCTTTGACCCCGCTTGTAAGTTCACCGACGCTCCGGCATCCGCTTATCCCGGCAAGCTCGTTCAGCTCCTTTTCCGCCGATACAAGACTTTTGAAGGAGACCCGAAGAAAGGACTTATCTTCATGCCTTGCGAGCTCATCTTCCTCAACGGACACCACCTGAAGGACTGCATACGCAAGTACATCGAGCTTTGGAAAGATGACTTCGGCGTTGACTATGAAGGATTCAAAGAGTGGTTTGAGAAATACAACTACGTCTGCGCTACTCTCGTTGACCGTATCGTTCCCGGATTCCCCCGCAAGGACATCGCCGAGATTCAAGAGAAGATCGGGTACACCGACAACCTCGTTGTCCAGGCTGAGATTTTCCACCTGTGGGTAATAGAGAAACCTGAGAACATGTCCATAGCAGAACTTGAGGCTGAGTTCCCCGCCAACAAAGCCGGCTTGAACGTTCTTATCGCCGAATCGGAGAAGCCTTATCACGAGCGTAAGGTGACCTTGCTCAATGGCCCTCACACCGTTCTGTCGCCTGTTACATATCTCAGCGGAGTCAATATCGTTCGCGACGCATGCAACCATGAGGTCCTCGGCAAATATATTCACAAGGTTATGTTCGACGAGCTTCTTGAGACCCTCAACCTGCCGAAAGACGAACTCCGTGCCTACGGCGAGAGCGTTCTTGAGCGCTTCAATAACCCCTACGTTGACCACCAGGTTACCAGCATCATGCTCAACTCGTTCCCGAAGTTCGAGACACGCGACCTGCCCGGTCTGAAGACTTACCTTGAGCGCAAAGGCAGCCTCCCGAAAGGACTTGTACTCGGCCTGGCAGCCATCATCACCTACTACAAAGGCGGTGTACGCGAGGACGGCGCACCTATACAGCCAAACGATGCACAAGAGATAATGGACCTGCTGCAGCAACTTTGGGCGACAGGCGACCTGAGAAAGGTGGCTGAAGGCGTGCTCGGCGCTACAGACGTTATCTGGAAAGAGTCCAAAGAAGACCTGAACAAGATTCCGGGACTCACCGACATGGTGGTTGACTACCTTGAGTCAATACAAAGTATCGGAATGCTCAACACCGTCAAAGCAATGCTCGTTGCCGACAAGGTAGAGGGCTTCGTTGACAAGGTGAAAAACATGTTGTAATATCCGGCGGATGTACAAAAAGAAAGAGACGGGCAGCTTGGCCGTCTCTTTCTTTTTGTGCTCCACGGGCATTTAAGAAATGGCAGGAATGGACATGACACGGCGATTGAACTCTTCTGTCGGCATGTCGCTCCGGTTCTTCACACGCGTCTTGTAAGTGTAAATAGTATTGACTGAATAATCAAGCACTTGGGCAATCTTTTCGTTATCGGTTACTCCGAGCCGGATGAGTGCGAAGATACGCAGGTCAGTGTTGAGCAACTCACGCTTGTCGGGAATAATCTGTTCATCGGGGCGGAGCAACGCATTAAAACAACTGACAAAATCAGGGAACACCTGCAGAAACATCTCGTCGAACTGCTTATAGAACTCTGTTCTTGACTTAGTCACATTGAAGCCCGTCGGCACGGTCTGCAATTCATCCGTCCGACGCTCCTGAGCCCTTTTCTTCACCCAGCGCTGATACTGTTCGAGTTTGTTGATGCTCTCCGTCTGCGCACACAAAAGGGTGCTGATATACTCCTCTCTTATCTTATTCGCCTCTCTCAGACGCAAGTTGATTTTCTCTATTGTGCGGCTTGCCCTTCTTGCCGCCCGAACACGGTTAACTATAACAACAATAGCAATGAGTAATACGAGAATCAGTACATAAGTCACTACTGTTTGCCGCGTCATGCTTTTGTGTTGCTCTTCCTGTTGCTCCATGAAAGAACTTTCGATGATGGGCAGAATCTGGCTTATCTCAAGCTGGCGGTGCCGGGCATTATAAAACTGCGCATCGTCCAACGCGTATCTGATATACCTCATTGCCGTTTGAGTATCACCATCGCGAAAAACATGCAAAGCCACATTACGCAGTGCCACGGCCTCTTTCGTCGAGTTGCGAATATCGCTTATTGCTGCAAGAGTGTTATAACATAGGCTCTCTTCACTCATTCCCAGTACATGATAAATATACCCCATAGAAGAAAACGTTATTGCCTTCTCATGCTCAGTGATATCAGATGCAAGCAGCTGAAAACGGAAGCGTTCCAAGGCACGGCTGTAGTTTTCTGTTTTCATATCTCTCACTGCCTCTGCATACCAATAACGGGATGTGTCAAGAGGAGAAAGAAACATCAGCGCACTATCCGTGAGAGTATTACCTTTGACCACGTACGAATGATACAGTTCTGAATGATTATAGTCCGCCAAGTCGTAAAGCAAACGCGCATAGGTGGTGTAGTACATTATTCGGGTAGAGACATCAGATGAGCTGACATTGATTGACTCCAAGAGGTCGGCACTTTCCTTGAACAGACCCGCAGACAAATACACAAAACTCTTCTTTACATACGCACGGGTTATCTTGTTTGCGTCAGCAGAGCGCACCGCCTCATCAATAAGTTTGTTCACGTAGAGTAATGCCGAGTCGAACTCATACGAAGCATACTCTTCCGTAAGAAGCTCATATAACTGATACTGCGTCATTGCTGTCTGCTTCAGACTGTCCATTCTTAGCTCCTTGCGCATATCGTACTCCGCACGTCTTTCAAGATAAGCGTCAAGCGAATCTAACTTTCCAAGCGACAACAAGTTGTCTTCTAAACGCAACATGACGCACACTGACAATGCTGACAATAGCAATACTATTCTTGTCTTCATCATGGTTATGAATAATTAGTTTTAAGGTCTTTTTTATTGAAGCTTTCAAAAGGCAATTGTTTTCAGCGTTTGCCCTGAGCCGGTACGAATCATGTACACGCCTGAATCAAGCGGGATGAACGTGTTTGCTCCACACATATACTCTCCTTGTTTTCTGCCCGCGGGGTCAAACACACTTATAGGACACATATCCACACAACTTACCACCACCCCGCCATTCACTGCAATAGCGGAAAATGTCTCAACGCCCTGTCCCACCACCTTCAAATCATCGCCGCTGCACTGCTCGGTAATCACGAAAGTGGGCATGTGTGCCGACTGTTCACCGCTGCTACAGTTCTCAAACGAAAGCATACAATAGCGTGCCGTGCCTTGCGCTCCGCTATAATAGACGCCGTATCCGGCAGCGCCACTAACACTCACGCGCTCCAGTACAAGATTATTGATTTTACGGCCGTTAGCGCCACGCAGCCACACAGCGTGAGTGCGACTGTCAACGATATCTATATCATATATTTCTACGTTGTTCAGGTCATAGTTGGCTGTGGCGGTGAGCGCCATTGCTCCCGCCATATTTCCCCAGAAATCGCCCGCCGTTCCTCTTGTACCGCTTGGGCAGCCGCAGTGAACAATACTGATATCATGAAGGAGAATCCTGCCTGTGGTCTTGAACCCCGTTCCTGCGAAGTCGCATGTGGCACGTACACCACTCTCCAATGCGTCATAAACAGCTATATGGTGAGCAGTCTGGTTCTGACCGCCGAAGAATCCTAACGACGAAGCACGCCAGTTGTTCTCTGCAGTGCAGTACTCGAACACGTTGCCGGAGCACAAGTTTCCCGTTGACCACGATGCCATATCGTCATCGCCGTTGTTCCTGAACGAGCAGTACCTGACCACATGAGCGGTAGAACCTTTGCACAAATTGATGCCATCGGCGTAGTTGTTGCGAAAACGACAATACTCCACCGTCAGTTGCCGGCTGTTATTACCGGAGTAATCAGCTATCCACGCACCACACTCGAAGTGCTCAACCCAACAGTGACGGATAACGGAGCCCGTACCGAAACCGCCTTGAAAACCCTTGCCAACCTGCTTGCTGTCATTGTTCTGATAGTAACGTTTGTTGTTAACGGTATTCAAATATAGTCCCTCAACCAGCAGGTTGTTCCGGCTTCCCTCAAAACCGCGATGACTATATGTGGAACCATTGTCAGACGAAGCGGTAAAAAAAATCTCGGTGTACCACTCTCCGGCGCCAATCACTTTTGTGCCTTCTGTATTAAGATATATCCTCTTGTCTGTTTCATAACGCCCGGCAGGGATAAAAAGTGTCTGCCCGCCGTTGTTGTTGATAAAACTGCCCACGTCACCATCTGACGAAGGATTATATACTCTCACCACTCCAAGCGCGGCTATATCTGCGGCGGTTTTAGGCTCAGGTACGGGTTCCAGCTCGATAAAGTCAATAGTATAAGCTTTGTCACTGTTATCTGCTCTTTCTATTCTTATCGTCGAACCTGCCGTCACTTCAGCCTGCAGAAGAAAATGCGTTTCATCGAACTTCATACGGGTCAGCTTGCCTGCCCCCGGAGTGTTGTCAGGGTAATTAGCTCCGCTTGCCGTGTATTGCCATGCGTGGTATGAAGAGAGCGTAAATGATTGCGCAAATAACTCCCTGTTTCCATCTGTGTTACGCACCACAAAACTGCCTTCCGTGCCTGTACCCTCCGAGCTGTCCGGCAAGGAGAAGCGTATAGTCAGTCCCTTCCCCGATGAGCCGGTTGTCCACTCTACATAATCGCCTGCGTTCAACAGTTGAACCGCCTGCTGATGCGTAGCCTCGCTCTGCAGTGTACGCTGGTCCTCTGACAAGGGGAGAAACACACCATTTGAACGACACTGATTAACCTCTGCTTCATAACGAGTGTAAGGTCTGCTGTACCAACCTCGCTGCAATGCATCCTCGCCAAACGGGTATGACTGACCACAGACTGCCTCACAGCACATTACAAGCAGCACCACAACCGCCGGCCTTCTTGACAAAAATATAGACATATATTTACTCATTTTGGGGTTTGATTTCACAAAGATAATTCTTTTTTCCAACATTGCCAAATCTGACGGTTATTTATGTTCTGTTTCCAAAGGAATATAGAGAATATTTCTTCTATTCCATCTATATTTTCTTTTCTGCTATTATTTAAAAATCATTTAAACGTCAACATAATACCAATAATTAAAAGCGCAAAAAATCTATATTCGTCATTGATTGTTTGACAAAGCGTTTTTTTTGTATTAACTTTGCAGCACCAATTTCGACAAAACATACTATTAACCTAAATCATTTACAACTATGAAAAAAATCTCTTCTCTTTTAGCAGCCTGCATGGTGGCTCTGTGTGCGAGTGCTTACACACTCAACAATCCGATTGGTACTGACGGCCGCTACATCGTTAAGTACGACTGTGCAAGCGGACAGTTCGCAGCCTCCAACGATATGGAGGTGGACGAGACATTCGTTTTCGCAATTGACATCACCGGAACGTGGTTAGAGGATTATGTTAAAGCTCCTGCCACAGCCGAGGGTGCATCGCGCAGTATTGCCTTCAACAACTGGACCAACTACGGCGACACCCATCAGGACTTCCGCCGCCTCAAACAAATCAACGGCAATATCTACGGCATGACCTGCAACTTCAAGCAAGTGATGGTTGACCCGTCCAAAGCTATTATGAAGGATAGCATAGTGTATGTCTATGGTCAGATTTTCGTATTTGAATTCACATCCGACAACCCGGGTGCAGGTTGGTGGATGTGGGACGTAAACGAAGTTAACACCACCCAAGCTGATGGCGCCGACTGCCTCTTCACTTTTGCCCCCTACACCGGCAACAAAACGAGTGAAGACCTGTATTGGGACGAATACGAGGGTGGCAACATGTTCAACCAGAACGTAACAGGATATGCCGCTCCTTGTATCCTCAGCACAGGAGTTGAAGACGTCGTTTCCGCTGACATTAAACCGGTAGCAGTCGAATATTACAATGTGCTCGGTGCACGCTTGAGCGAAGTTCCCGCTGAGGGCGTATTTATCCGCACATCAATATACGACAACGGCAAACGCGTAAGCGAGAAAATAGTGTTAAGCAAATAAAAAACCTTCCCTTTGTCTCAGCAGGCCGGTCACTAACCGACCTGCTGATTTTCTATCTTGCCACATTGACTTAACAAAGACCTGTTCCATTTAGCCACTTAAAAGTGCTATTTGGCAACAAATGATGTACCAACTAAACTCCCGCCATGAAGAATCCGTTTTTTTTACGTGCTATTTTTCTGCCGCTTCTTCTTTTTACAACCATTGCCTTAGCCCGTCCGATACGAGGCCGCGTCACCGACCCTGCCGGTGAGCCGGTCATCGGTGCCACCATCGTACAGCAAGGAACATCAAACGGAACAGTCACCGACTATGACGGATACTTCAGTATTGACGTGCCGGACGGGGCTGTTATCGCCGTTTCTTACGTCGGATATCGCTCCATGACAGCGAAAGTAACCTCCGGTACCACCGTCTGCAACTTCTCTCTTGAGGAGGACAGCGAAGTACTGGAAGACGTAGTTGTGGTAGGCTACGGTACACAGCGCAGAAGTGACGTAACGGGTTCCATCTCGTCCGTCAGTACCGAGGAGATACAGGACTTCTCCGCCAAGTCTCTTGCCGAATCCTTATCCGGTTTAGCCGCCGGTGTTACCGTCACCAAAGGCTCCGGCAGCCCGGGAGAAGCGGCAGACATACTCATCCGAGGGGCGGGAAGCATCAACGGGATGGCGCCGTTGTACGTGGTGGACGGAGTGGCACAAGATGCAGGATTCAACTTCAACATGCGCGACGTGGAGTCGATAGAGATTCTCAAGGATGCCGGTTCGGCTGCTATCTACGGTTCGCGGGCAGCAGGCGGAGTTATTCTTATCACCACAAAGAAAGGCAAGGCGGAAAAGACACAAGTCAATCTTAACGCCCGTGTCGGCTGGCGCAACATAACCGGCAACATCCGTCTGCTTGGCACAGAGGACTGGATTCGTGCACGCGACGCTTGGGGAACAGGCTCTACGCTTGATATACTCGGCGTGACGGCGGCAAGCGACCTGCCAAACACCGACTGGATGGACGTCATGTTCGGAACAGGCATCGAACAAGAGTATAACATCTCCGTTTCGCAGGCTGCAGAAAAAACAAAGTTCTTCCTGTCGTTCGGCTACATGGACGAGAAAGGTACATACATGGACACACGTGCACAACGCTTCTCTTTACGCGCCAATATCGACCATAAAATCAGCAAACACGTGTCACTCGGCGAGAGTATCTACGGCAGCATGACTAAGACCAATCCCGCCACCAATTCTTCTATTTATAACCACACTATTCCGTTTCGCACCGTCCCTGTAGCTGAGGTTAAAGACCAAGACGGCAATTACGCTCCGACTCCGATACTTGTCGGCAGCGGGCCGAACTTCGCCGGTTTGGAAGACGCCTTTCATGTCTTCCATGACGACAACTACAACCTTAACGCTCAAGCCTACCTGAACATTGACTTCACCCACGGCTTCACATGGCGCACCACCGGCGCCGCCAATGTGTCGGCTTGGAGTCAAAACCGGTTCACCGAGTACAAGGATTTCGGTCCTGTGCAGGTAGGTGTCCCCGGCGGACAACTCAACTCCTATGCCGGCACGGCGCTTCGGCTGATGTTCAACAGCGTGCTCACCTATGAAGGCTCGTGGGCAGGACATAGTCTGAAGGCAATGGTAGGCACCGAATGGTGGCGATATGACGGATATAACCTTTCCGTTACATCGTATAACTTCGCCATTCCCATTGCCCAATCGATAGCGTTAGCCTCAACCGGTCCGACGAAAGACGCCTCCGACGGCATTCCTATGGAACGGCGCGGCGCGGCTTTTGCACGACTCAACTACGACTATAATGGACGTTACCTTATCACCGCTAACTTCCGAGCCGATGCCTCCGACCGTTTTGTCAAGAAACACCGCTGGGGATTTTTCCCTTCGGTCAACGCCGGCTGGAGGCTCTCTGAGGAGGCTTTCATGAAAGAAAACGTAGGTGACTGGTGGGACAATGCCAAGCTGCGTGCCTCTTGGGGAATACTCGGCAACGACAATATAGCGCAGTACATGTATATGTCCACCTACTCGCTCTCCGGCATCAGTCACGCTTTTGACAACACATCCACACAACAAACAGGCGCATGGGTAGCTGTATTGGGCAATGAAGACCTGAAGTGGGAGGAGGTAAACCAGTGGGATATCGGTCTTGACCTCGGGTTCTTCAGCAACCGACTCACCCTGACCTACGACTACTACAATCGTCAGACGCGCGACATGTTGTATCGCGGGGCACTACCGCTGACGTCAGGCATGAGTTATTATTTCTCGTCAGACGACCCCGGCAACACAGTGAGCGTCATGTTCAACGCCGGACTGGTAGAAAACAAAGGTCATGAGGTGTCAGTAGAGTGGAAAGAGAGGCGGGGCGACTTCTCTTACGGCATAGGAATCAACCTCTCGTTCAACCAAAACAGAGTCAAGCGTATAGGTAACGTGCCCGGAGCCTCGATTATTGACCGGGGAGTGGATAACTCGTGGTCACTCATTGCACGCACAGAAGACGGCAACCCCATGTCGCTTTTCTACGGATACGGAGTAAAAGGGATATTCTCAAGCCAATCAGAGGTGGACGAATATAACCGATACGCCCTGGATAAATGGCGCGAACAGAACCCCACACACCCCTACGGTTTCGCCGACAACGGCCAACCGCTCAATGCCGAGGGCAAGGAGATAGGCATCTATTATCAACAGCCCAACACGGGAGTAGGTGACCTTATCTACGACGACAACGGATTAGGGCGCGTCACCGCAGCCTCGCGTAAGTACATCGGTAACCCTTGGCCGAAGGCTGTGATGGGACTCAATATATCTTTCGGGTGGAAAGGGATAGACATAGCGGCGGTCTTCAACGGGGCATTCGGCTTTGACATAATGAATCTGGTCAAGCCTTATACTCACACCTTCTCGTCCGACAACACTACAGCCACCATCTTCACCACATCATGCTTTGGCAAGGATAACACCACAGTCACCGACCTGCCACGAGTCGGATACCTGAACGAGTCAGGCAGTATGATAGGCGACGGAGCGGCTAACAAAAACTACTCAAGAGTCAGTGCATTCCTTGTAGAACGAGGCGACTATTTCAAACTGAAGAACCTCTCAGTCGGCTACACCCTGCCGCAGCGCTACTCACGCAAAGCGTATATGGAGAAACTGCGCATATACTTCAGCGCACAGAACCTCTTTACCATAACACGCTATTCGGGAATGGACCCCGAAATAGGCGGCGACGCACTGATGTATAACGTGGATAACATCAACCGATACATCCCCTCACGGCTCTTCTCCTTTGGTTTGGACGTAACATTCTAACAGCTATGAAACAGAGATATCATACACATATTGCCTTATACCTTGTTGTGTCGGCAGTTCTACTCGGCTCGTGCAAGGACTTCTTCAATATAGAGAACCCTCAGACTCTTAACCCGCAAAACTTCCCTGCCACCCTTGAGCAGGTTGACCTTGTGCTGACATCAGCCTACGCTCAAAGTCATGCTATCGGCACCTACGCCTTCTACTGGTTTCCGATGGGTGTGTGGCTGTATGACCATACCACAGACACATACGGTTCTTACGACGAGCGTGCCACTTCAATGGATAACTATACCTCTATTGACTCAAGATATATAACCACCACCTACACCGACCTCTGCAAATGGATTCGTCTGTCAACACAGGCAATAGATGCAATAGAAAAATACAGAAACAGCAGTGCCTCCACTGCCGAACAAGCCACGCTCGACTACATGCGCGGTCAAGCACTCTTCAATCGGGCTTTAGCATACTGGCACGCGCAGATATTCTTCGAGATTGACAAAGACGCTTGGGGATTTCCAATCATCGACAGAGTAATCAGCGATGTAGAGGAACTGAAACTAAGCCGCGCTACAGTTACAGAGACATGGGCGTTCATCATCCGCGATTTGCAGGAGGCTTGCACTCTGCTCAAAGACCACAACGAGACATACCGTGCTACCGAGTGGGCAGCCAAGGGACTGCTTGCCAAAGTGTATATGCAAAGCTTATATATCTTCCCTGAAAACAAAACTGCAGCAAAAGAGCTTTTTGAAGACATCTTTGCCAATAGCGGCAAGAGCCTTGTCAGCACAGACATCTATAACGACATGTTCTTTGGCAACGAACTAAACGAACATAACAGCGAGTCACTGTACGAACTGACAATGACGAGCAACTACACACAGGATGGTCCGTGGGAAAATTTCACCACCGGTTCCGGCATGCCGATGGTATATGCACCGTGGTACGTTGACCTTGACATACGTTTTCGCAAAGGCAGAGAAGACCAAACCGACCCGCTCACGCTTGAGTACGACGTCATAACAACAAAGAAATCATCGCAGTGGGGCAATAACTTTGTACATGACCGCAACATAGCCCGTTTCGGTTTTCACAACTTCTACGGTGACACCGTTCCACGAAGGACACTTAACACCTCGTATGACTTCAACTCACCACGAAGCATCAACAACTACCCGTATATTCTCGCAGAACAGAACTATGTCGCAGATGCCCTAATGCTGAAAAACGATCCGACGAAGGTGGATCCGCGCCTCAAGTTGTGCGCCGGTCAGCCATACGTGGATGGTTACATTGACGCACAGGGACGCACCACGTGGTATGACCGCTCCACTGAAGTGAATAACAGGCCGGACATTATAGCATGGCAGCACCGCAAATACACCAACATCCGCGGCGTGGAGATGGGTGCTGCACCATACGGCAGGAACGAGTCATCGGATTGCAACTTCTATATCATCCGTTTGGCAGACCTTTATCTCCTTTACGCAGAACTGCTCGCCGAGGATGCTCCTGCCACCGCACTCGAGTATGTAAACAAAGTCCACCGCCGCGCCTACGGCTACGCGCCTGATTCCCCCTGTCCGTACGACTACACCTCGCTCACACAACGCACCAAGACCGCAGATGACAACGACCCGCTTGCCGGTGATGTGATACGCTACGAGAGGTGGGCAGAGTTGTTTGGCGAAGGCCAATGGTGGCTGGACGTGAGACGATATCAGATAGGACCGCAGGAAGCGGCTTATTACAAGAGCACACGACACGGACCTATAACATGGAAAGGTCAGGAGAGCTACGTGCAACCCATACCACAACTCGAACTGGAACGCAATCATAACATACAACAATCCGCCGGCTACCCGACGCTGTGATAGCAGCCATGAGAGACGCTCGACAAGAACTTCCGGCACCCGACTTCACGTTGTTCGCCGGAACCACGTTGTCTCTACCGGAACAGGATAACACTATACACACCACCATACCGGTCAGTAATAATATAAGTATATCAACATTAAAAAAATGAAACGCTCTATTCTACATTCGAGACTCAAATGGCTGTTATTTTTAGTCTCATTCTCTTTCATAATGCCTTCCTGTCATCGCACTACTGACCTGTCTTCGCCTGATGGCAGAACGGTTATCCGTTTCTCTCTCAGTCCTGACGGAGCGCCACTCTATAGTGTCACTCGTGATGGTAAGCCTTATATTTTGTCCTCTGAGCTTGGTCTGAAGCTCGAAGGTGCCGACCTGTCCCGCGACTTCAGAATAGAAAACGTAACGAGAGCAAGCGCTGACACAACGTGGGAAACAGCATGGGGCGAGGAGCGTTTTATCCGTGACCTGCATAACGAGCTTTGTGTGAGTCTGACAGGCGCCTCCGGCGAGAGAATGGTCATCCGTTTCCGCGCGTTTAACGATGGAATAGCTTTCCGCTACGAGCTGCCGGGAGACGGAGGCGAATTGCGTATCATGGATGAGATGACTGAGTATAACTTCGCATCTGACCCCGTCGGTTGGTCTATACCTTGGAACACTCCGTATTACGAAGGACTATGGACAGCCTCGCCGTTGTCAGAAAAGCGGGACACTCTCTGCTCTCCTATGACATTGGAGTTCGCTGACGGCAGCTACGGCATGCTGCACGAGGCTAACCTGACGGACTACGCCGGACAGAACTTCTACGTTAGCCGGTTAGAGGAAAAAAGCCTCACCTCCCGTAGCGAAGCGGTATCACTCCATACCTACCTCACGCCGTGGAGCAACGGTGTGCGCGTCTATGGCAGTTATGGTTCAACGGTATCACCATGGCGTATGGTGCTGATTGCCGACAATATCACCGACCTCGCAGCTTCACGTATGATGCTCAACCTCAACGAGCCTTGTCGCATAGAGGACACCTCGTGGATTAAGCCAATGAAGTTCATCGGCATCTGGTGGGCTATCCACCTCGACCACTACACGTGGTGCTACCGACTGCTTGACAATGAAGGAAAGGTCAAAGGTCTCTCGCCTAACCACGGCGCCACCACTGCCAACATGCAACGATACATCGACTTCGCTGCCGAGCATCATATAGGAGGTGTACTTGCCGAGGGCTGGAACGAAGGTTGGGACGGCGACTGGACATCCAACCTCGCCTCGTTCACCACACCCACACCGGACTTTGATATGGATTACCTGTCGCGCTACGCTGCAGAAAAAGGCGTACAGATAATAGGTCATCACGAGACCGGCGGCAATATCACCCACTACGAGTCAGAGATGGAGCAAGCCTTTGAGTACTATGACCGTCATGGTATCCATAACGTCAAGACCGGCTATGTCCACTCGAAGCTTGAGGGCAAGGAGTGGCATAAGTCGCAGTACGGTGTCCGCCACATGCGTAAGGTCATTGAGTGTGCCGCCGCTCACCACGTCTGCATTGACAATCACGAATGTGTGATGCCTACCGGACTGCAGCGCACCTACCCTAACCTGATGACCGGTGAGGGAGTGCGTGGACAAGAGTGGGACGCCTGGTCCACCGACGGCGGTTCGCCGGCTGAGCACCTGTGCATATTACCCTTCACACGATGCATGGCAGGACCGGTGGACTTCACACCCGGCACCTTCGACTTCAGCAATCCTATTCATCCGCAAACAAGAGTACACTCTACACTGGCAAGACAACTCGCACTCTTCGTTACTATCTACTCGCCGCTTCAGATGGCATCAGACATGCCGGAGAGTTACATGCAGCACCAAGCTGCCTTCCGTTTCATTGAAGATGTGCCATGCGACTGGGAGCGTTCAGTGGTTATTGACGCCAAGATTGGCGACTATGTGGTCACCGCCCGTCAGGACCGCCAGGATACTGACAGCTGGTATATAGGCGCCATCACTGACGAAAACGAGCGTGAGTTGACACTGCCTCTCACATTTCTCGACGCCGACACCGAGTACACCGCTACCATCTACGCAGACGCAGACAGCACCGACTGGAAGACCAACCCGTACGCAGTGGATATTCACGAGCAGAAAGTTACTGCCAATGATTGTCTCACTCTGCGGCTCAAGCCTTGCGGCGGAACGGCAATAAAGATAAAAAAAATAAGGGGATAAGCGGTAAGTGAAGAGTGATTTCTTATTGGCGCTGCAGAATCTCTAAACACATACGTGAGTTATGGTACGGACACTTCCAAAATCCCGCTTTGTCGTGCGAGCGATCGGGAGTGCCGTCCGGCAGGACAGACCAGAACCATTCGCCATTCTCACGGTCCATCAAATGGGTTTGGATATAGTGAAATGCTGTTTCTGCCAATTCAAGATTGATATTACTTTCTATAGGTTTTTCTCCTTGATACAGTTTCCATTGGTCGAGATATCCCACCACCGCCTCAGCAAAACACCACCATTCTTTTTCATCCATAATGCCCTCTTCCGCTGCTTGCGCCAATGAATGAATGATCGGCAGTGTTTGATTCAGCAGAACCTCATCACCTAACACCTCCAATGCCTCATGCAGCAGCCATGCCGCTTCTATATCATGTCCGGGAGAAGTATGGGTGTTGGATGGTTGCCAACTCTCGTCAAAGAAAAGCATCAAGTGACCGGTTGCGGGATCAAAAATACGGTTGGCAAAGATATCGATGAGTGTACGGAGTTGGCGCTCTACCCGCGGTTCGCGCCAGACGCGGTAGAGATTAGTATATGCTTCGAGCACATGGAGATGGGTGTTCATGGTGAAGACACCGTTCTCGTCTTTTTCGGAGAGACGCATGTCAGCTATCGGCTGCCAGTCGCGGGTGAGAGCCTCCACATAGCCATTTACCATTTGGTCATTTACCATGTACGATTGGAAGGCGTGCGTCTCGATGTCGTCAAAGAGATGGATAGCGGCATTGAGGGCTTCACTATCTTGGGTAGCGCGATAGTACTCCGTCAGACCGTATATAGCAAAAGCGATAGCATAGGTCTGCTTCTTGGTGTCCAGCGGGGTACCATCGGCATTGAGCGACCAATAGACACCACCTTGTTCGCGGTCCACAAACCGCTGCACGAGGTAGTCATAAGCTCTCGCAGCCAGTATGCGGTAAGGTGTATTATGCAACACACGCGCAGCCGCAGAAAACGTCCATAGTATACGCGCATTGAGAACAGCTCCTTTCTCTGCATCCGGATGCAGTACATTATATCCGTCTATACGTCCGTAGAATCCACCCTGCTGGTAGTCCACCATCCGTTCCTGCCAAAAACGCAGGATATTGGTTTCGAGCAGAGACTGAGCTTCTGAGCGAAGATTTATTTGTTCATTTACCATTTGGACATTTACCATTTACCATTTACCATTTACCATTTGGACATTTACCATTTACCATTTGTGCGTTGGATAAAATAGCGGTGCAAAGATACAAAAAATAAGTGATATACACTTATACTTTTTTGCTTATTTGTGACACTAAGCGGGAAATGATGCGGGCGATAAGCTCCCACAGATGGGACGGATTTTTAGACAGTTGGGACGGATTTTATAAATGATGCGGGCGAAGCCCTAATGATGAACTGACGCTCTAATTGGATAACCAACAACATGGGCCCTCGTTTACCTCTCTTTCCTGTCTTTGAGAAAACGCCTTAGCAGAAAGGAAAGAAAATATGGGAACGTGTAGAACTGACCATTCCACCCGATGTTTTTATAGCCGAATTTGATACCGTATTTTACATCCGGGAACGATTCCCACTTGATGAGGTTATTGAGTGAAGCAGTGGCTCCATCCTTGGCTTTCACTTCTACCGGAACCAACGAATCTGCATCACGGACGAAAAAGTCCATCTCTATCGCCGGGTTATCATGCTTGTAAAAATACAACTGCTCATAACCCGACTTGCGCAACATCTCTCCCACTATATTTTCGTATATAGCCCCTTTATACGTGCCAAAATTCTTGTTCGCACGCATATCTTCTTGCGCCTCCTCGTCAAGAGATGCAATCAGCAGCCCGGTGTCGTGATAATAAATCTTGTAGTAATCCGGATTATAATTGCCTTTCAGTGGCAACTCTGCGTTGTTCAAACAATAACAGACATTCACCACTCCGGCTTGTTTCAGCCACTCAACAGCACCTATATATTCTCTGTTTCTGGCTCCTTTGGCAATCTTGGAAATCTGGAATTTCTTGTTCTCCTTAGCAAGAAAGGCGGATATGTGGCTATATACAGCCAGCACTTTTGCTTTGTCGGTTTGGCTTGCGTATTTCGTTATATCCTCTTCATAGTCTTTGAGCAGCTGTCGTTGCAATCGGAGTGTGCCCTCAAAATGCCCATTGTCAATATACATCCTCACCACTTCCGGCATGCCGCCGAGAGTCATGTAGTCCAAAAAAAGAGCGGTCATTGTGTCCATCTCTATTTGCGAAAAAGGCTGCAAGGTGGACATGTGTCCGTATAGCTCCTCTATCTGCTCCGGCGAATAACCCTTTGCCCAAAGAAATTCCTCGAAGTCCATCGAGTGCATCTCATAATCCTCCTTATATCCTACGGCATTCGATTCTATTTCTTCGTAGTAGATACCCATCAGCGAGCCTGAACAAATGACATCGTAACGCTTGTCCTGACAAAAGGACTTGAGCGAAGTGGCGCAATCGGGACATTTCTGCAACTCGTCAAAGAAAAGCAATGTATTGCCGGGGATGAATTGCCATGACGGCTCCAATAGTGAGATATTCTTGATGATGGAAGCCACATCATATCCATTGTCAAAAATAGCTCTGAATTTCTTTTGAAGTACAAAATTTATCTCTATGACAGATTCATAGTTCCTCCTTCCAAACGCTCTGATGGATTCTGTTTTTCCTATCTGCCGAGCACCTTTTACAATCAAAGGTTTTCTCTCCGGATTGCTTTTCCACTTAGAGAGGTATATATCTATCTTTCTATCAAGCAGCTGCATGGTTTTAATCACATTTTTAGGTAGTTTTTTGTAGTATAAAATCACATTTTCGGGCTATAAATATAGCGTAAAATCACATTTTCAGCTGCAAAGGTACAAAAAACAAATGATATCTGCAAATGTTTCTTGCAATTCGTCATGTAATTTCCACAGATGGGACGCTACAAACCTCTATTCTTCTGAGCGAAGATTTATTTGTTCATTTACCATTGGTGTTTTGTCGTTGTATTTGTAGTTGGGCATCGATCTCTTTCATGCGTGATGTCGTCAGCGGATAGAACGATACCACGAGGACAGCTATGACACTCACCGCTGCCGGAATGAAGGACATCAGGCATCGGAGGCAGAGCAATGCCGACTCAGGCTGGGTGCTGATGGCTGAAGGCTGATTGCTAATATATCCGCAAGCGGCAAGGAGCCACAGGGCAGCCGAACCGCCGATCGCACCGCCAAACTTTTGCGCCATGGAGGACGAGGAGAAGATCAGTCCCGTCGAAGCTGTTTTGTATTTCTGCTCGGCAAAGTCGGACACATCGGCGTACATCGACCATACAAGAGGCGACATCACGCCCGTGAGCATAGAGATAAGCACCTGAGCGAGGAGCATGAGCCAGAAGCCGGTCTGCGAAACAGGAATAAAGAAGAACAACACCGAGAGTACACACAATGCGATATTGACAGTAATAAACGTTGTTTTCTTGCCGAACCGCGCAGCGACAGGCACGCAGAGTGCGACACCTATCATATTAGAGACCTCGCCTACAGCAAGGAACAAGCCGGCGTAAAACAAGAACGACCATCGACCGATAGCCAGTTGCGCTCCGGCAGGGATGATGTCGGCGAAATAGTAGGCTACGGTAGCACCGCGGACGGTACAGAACAGATTAAAGCAAAGGGCGGCACCAATGAGTATCCACCAGGGTTTGTTGCTCAATAGTGCCTTGAAATCCGAGCCGACAGAGACAGTGGAGACGGTCTTCAGTTCCTCTTTCGTCAGCAGGAAACAGCAGATAAAAAGGACGAAACAGGCAGCCGCAATGACTACCATCGCCCAGAACCAGCCCTGCGGACTGTTATAGCCGCCGAGTGTGTTGCAGAGCGGCTCCCAGAGGAAGAGCGCGAGGAACGAGCCGCCGTAAGCAAAGAACATACGGAAGGACGAATAGACTGTTTTCTCCTGCGAGTCGGCAGTCATCACTCCGAGCATCGCACCATAGGGCACGTTGATGCCCGTATAGACGGTCATCATGAGTATATAGGTGGCGTACGCCCAAATAAGCTTGGCGCTATACCCCCAATCGGGCGTGGTGAATAAAAGTATGCCGGCGATAGAGAACAGCGGCGCAACAAAGAGCAGGTACGGACGGTATTTGCCCCACCGCGTCTGCGTACGATCGGCTATAATCCCCATCATCGGGTCAGAGACGGCGTCCCAGATGCGTGTGACAAGCAAAATAATACCTGCATCCTTGAGCGAAAGGCCGAAGATATTACTATAGAAGAACGGCAGGTAGTAAGAAAACACCTTCCAGAACATCGACGATGACATGTCGCCGAAACCGTAGCCTACGTGGCGAAGCCACTTGTTATTTACGATTTGGTCATTTACCATTGGGTCATTTATTTAGACATTGAGGCATTTTTTGCGACGAGGGCATTGATTTTCTCTACGGAGGCGGAGGTCGTCAAGCCATCCTCCGGGGTATTGAGACAGTAGTCGAGGAGCTTGTCCACGGTAGTAGTAGCCACATGCAGGCGGGTGTCCGCCGAAGCATAATAGATAAAGACACGGCGGCAATCCTTGGAACTTGGTACTTGGTCACTTGGTACTTGCTCCACGATCCAGCCGTTGGAGAAGGCTACGTTCATTACATCGCCGATGTACTCACTACCTTCGGGCACAAGGAACCATCCACCCGGGCGTGCGATAACCCGCGTAGGGTCGTCGAGCGCAGTCATATACATATAGAGCACATATCGTAGTCCGCTCGCCGTTGCGCGTACACCATGAGCGAGGTGGAGCCATCCCTTGGCTGTCTTGATGGGCGCAGGTCCCTCGCCATTCTTAACCTCATAGACCGTGTGGTACTGACGACCAAAGATAATACGCTCGTTGCGCACCTCGGCATGGGTAATATCAGGGGTGAGTGTCCAGCCTATTCCCCCACCTTTGCCGGTCTCGATAAAACCGTCCTGCGGACGGGTATAGAGAGCATACCATTTACCATTTACACATTTACCATTTACCATTTGCGTGCGGATAAACTCCGGATGGAGGACGACATTGCGCTGCTGGCAAAGTGATTTGAGGTCATCGAGCCGCTCCCAATGTACAAGGTCCTTGGTGCGGGCTATGCCTGCCGCCGCCGTAGCCGCAGAGGTGTCGAAAGGTTTGGTCTCGTCATGACGCTCCACGCAGAAGATTCCGTATATCCAGCCGTCCTCGTGGCGCGTGAGCCGCATGTCGTAAACATTGGTAGCAGGAGCGTTGTTGCCGTCCGGCATAGTGACAGGTTCGGACCAGAAGCGCCAGTTGTCTATCCCGTTAGGGGACTGGGCTACGGCGAAGAATGACTTGCGGTCTGCACCTTCCACACGTGCCACGACGGTGTATTTGCCCTCAAAGAGAATCGCACCGGCATTGAGCACCGCGTTCATCATAATGCGTTGCATCAAGTAGGGATTGTCCTGCTCGTTGAAGTCGTACCGCCACTCCAGCGGCGTGTGCTCCGCCGTGAGAATCGGATATTTATACTTAGTATAAATACCATTTACCATTTTATCATTTACCATTTGGTCATTTATTTGACCATTTAGCCAATTATCAATGGTGATGGGTTCGTTTTTGCGTGTCAAAAGCGCTTCATGTGCAGCGCGGAGTTGCGATACTTTATTTGACCAAAGTTCCATTTGCATTGTATTTATTGTTATTACGAATTATGAATAATTGTCCATCCGAGATTATTTTCTCATTTCCACATTTACCTATTTTCCCATTTCCCATTTGGTCAATAGCGGTAGCGGATGATTGGATGCGTGCGGCAAAGAACGCCATGAAATCGGTGTACCATGTAGCGGCAGCCTGGTGTCCTAATTCGGGATTAAAGAAGAGCTGCTTGTCCGTGGAAAGAAGGTTGTTGTACGGCGCTATATTGGTATGCGGCGGGCAGACGTCGTCCTGCAGACCGATACAGGCAATGACGGGACAGGCGATAGCGGTAGCGAGGTTCTTAGTATCAAAATACGAGAGGAAGGCAAAGAGCTCCGCATCAGTCATGGAGCCTTGGTTCTCACGCGCCACATAAGCCGGCCAGTTAACGATATTGAAGTAGTCGGGATAATCGCCCATAAAGGCGATGCCCGGTGCTATAGCGCGGAAGGTGTAGCCCGAGAGAGCCGCAGCCGCGTAAGTGAACGCGCCGCCCTGACTCTGCCCCTCGGCAAAGAGGTTCGTCATGTCCGAGGTAGGACGGGAAGCCATGAATCGGATAGCCTGCACGCAGTCCATGAACGCACCGCGGTAGTAATAGCTATCCTTGTCGCCGAAATGGAAAGCGAACCAGTCGCCATAGGTATTGGTGAAATCGCCCTTGCCGTCCGGTTCACGCTCGGAGGAGAGGCGGTTGTTGATGTTTTGTCCGCGGGTGGAGAGGAAGAACTCGGCGTAGCCGGGTTCGGCATCCCCGGAAGGGCAATAGGGTTTGACGTCCTGTCCGCCGGGGCGGTAGCCGGAGTCGTAGCCGGCATAGTGCATGATGACGGGATGTTTCTTGCCGTCCTGCGGCTCAGCATAGTAGCCACGAATAACAACAGGTTCGCCGGTCAGTCCATCCGGGATAGAGTTCATCTCCACAAGATAGACCTTGCGTGCAGCAGTGGATTTGGAGGTTATCTCCGTGAGGGTAGCAGACATGTTGACGGCCTCCAGTTGGGTCTTGGCTGCAGCCCAATAGGTAGCGAAGTCCGCTTGCTTGTCCGGCGCAGAGACAATCGCCGCGGGGTTAATACCGAAGACGAAGGCACGGGCGAGGTCGTCGTTGACGATGCAGGTGGCTTTATAGAAGCCCGGAGCAAGATCGGTGGCTGTAGTAAGCGTTATATCCTGCGAACCGTTTGCAGCTATCTCCGCGGAAGCGGTGAGGGTGGTGACGGGTGCCATTTGGTCGGTGGTTATCTCCACCTCCACAGAGGCAGTCACATCTTCGGCATAAGGGTTCTCGGCTTGGATGGTGATCGTCGGACGGGCGCTGAAGACCCAGTTGTCGGTCACGGGCACGGAGAGGTTGAGGGTCTTTAGCGAAGCGGGATTGAGCAGCAGCACTTCTGTCATAGTGAAACCCAGGCCGGAGATAATCGTGCCGTTGGCTTTGAGTTCGGCGAGCATGGTTGCCGTAATCGTAAAATCCTGATAGCGCCCGGAGAGGGAGACTATCTCCGTGTCGTCCATCGTCTCCCAGTCGGAGCGTCCGACCTTGAGTTGTGCGCCGGCGCGAAGGTCTTTGAAACGCACACGAAGGAGTTGTCCTTCTTCGGCAGAAGCGAACTTGGCGGCAGGAATAGTCTCCCACTCGCCCCAAGCAGCACCAAAATTTTTCTCACCGGACCAGATGGATTGGTTGGTTCCTGCTTCAGCAGGGGTATGGGTGAGGGTGATCTTGGAAGCGGTATAGCCCGCACCCTTGACCACCAGTTGTCGGCCTGCAGCAACGAGATCGAGCATCGCCTGCGTAAGGGTGATAGAGGCGGTAAGGGGTGCCTCTTTACCTGCCAACTGAAAGTCATGCGGGTCGGTGAAATCGAGCCACTGCCACGAGGCATCTACGTACTGCAGAAAGACCTGTGGATAGTCGATGTCCGCAATAGCTGTGACATAGACGTTGACAGCGTCTCCGGCGGTAGCGCCTGCCAGAAGGGACTTGTCAATGGTGACATAGGTGGACCAGTCATCGGCACAGACAAAGGTCTCGGAGTGGAGGGTTGTCTCCGTCGCCGAAGCCATACAAATGGACAAAGCGACAAGGTACAATGTACAAAGGATTTTTCTCATTGCTAACGGATTATTACATTTGTTTCATAAAGGCCTTGAAATCGTCAGCCTCAGAGGTATTGGGTTGCGGGAGGAAATAATGTGTGGGTATATCCCACGCATTGCGCCAGACGAGGACATATTCGATGTCCGGGTATTCGCGCAGTAGCGGCAGAAGCACAGAGGTGTACCAATTAGGGCAACGGAGAGACTCACATCCTGTCTCTGTAAAGGCGAAGCGTTTGCCGTGTTTCTTTGCCAGCCTTGCCGCAGCGTCTAACTGGCGGTGGGCACGATAGAGATAGTCCTCTGTGCCTTCTGCGCCTCCGTGGTGATAGCAGTCGGTGCCGATGATGTCCACGTATTCGTCGCCAGGGTACCACTCTGCGGTCTCGCGGTACGCACCTTCGGGCGTATCTTCATAGAGCGTCAGTTTATCGGGTGAATAGGCATAAAGGGATGTACAAAGGGATAATTGCTTATCCATGACGGTACGTGTCCAACGCCAAAGGGCGATATAGTCCTCTGCAGAGCCGGCTTCGCGCCCCCACCAGAACCAGTTGCCGCTCTGCTCGTGCCAGAGACGTACAATTAGCTGGTCCGGTTGTGTTTGCAGAGCAGCAATCTGCGCCACGAAAGCCGCGGCGCGTTCTATCCACACCTGCATGGTGTCATGCACGGCAGTAGAGGAATCGACGACTTGCGCAAGGCAAGGCGTGGTGTCCCACGAGTTACCGCCCGTGAGGGGATTGCGGGCGTGCCAAGAGAGCGTCACTTTGCCGCCGCGCTCAAACTGACGGGCACACTCCTCTATCATGCGGGAGAACGGCACCGAGTCGAGGTTGCGGGAGTGGTTCAGTTCGATACCTCCGATATCAAAGCCGATAAGGTCAGGCCATTCACCCGTGAGGTCATGTATGCAGGAGCGGGTGTCGGCGTAGGTGCTGTCTGCAAGCCGTTGCCAGTCAGAGCTATAGACAACATCGTCCTGATGACCAAAAAGCATTTTGCTTTTCTGTTGGCACGCGCAGAGGGCGCATGCCAACAGAAGCAATAATGCTTTATTTACCATTTTAACATTTACCATTTTTACATTTATTTAGTTATTGAGTCATTTCAACTCAAAGATGCGGGAGGGGTAATCGATGTTATATTCCGTAGAGAGGGGAATCTCCAGTCCGACGGACATGAGGTAGGCGCCGGTGAAAGACTTGCCGTCTAACTCGCAAGGCTCGCCTTCTCCCCAAGCATTGCGGTCATGGTGGTACGCTACGCGGATGTTCTTCTCATGGAGCGTGTAGGTGCGGTCCGGGTCCAAGCCTGAGAGACGGATGCGACGGCTCGACTGCTTCATGAACGATGATAGTCCGTAGGCGAAGAGTACAGCGTGGTCCTTATTGTCCGAAACGTACATGAGGGATGCCACCTGCTGTCGTTCCACTACCGGTACGGGTTGATACGGAGATACCAGACGGTAAAGATTGCCGAGCTGGATGAGTTCGCGCATCTCTTTGTAGTCGTGGAAAGCGACGGTACATTGTGCGCGTTCCTCATCGGTCATGTGCGCCGGCTGGAGCTCCATGCCGAGACGACCGGACATCGCCACATCGCAACGGAACTTAATCGGTGTCGTGCGGCCGGTCATGAGGTAGGGACTGCCGCCTATATGCTGCGCCATAGCGTTGGATGGGAAGAAATATGACGTACCCCATTGGATATAGACGCGCTGCAGAGCATCGTTGTTGTCCGACACCCAAAACTCGTCGAAATAGGGCATGAGGCCATAGTTAGCGCGTCCGCCGCCCGAGGCACAGTTCTGGATGACTACCTCGGGGTACTTGGCGCGGATGCGTTCGAGCGTCTTGACCAGCCCCAGATGGTAGTCCACATAGAGGTTGGAACCGAGACCGTATGCACTGTTAGACCGCTTTGCTATCTGCTCCAAATAGGGTGAACCATAATTCTGGATAGAGGCATTGGCATCCCATTTGATGTAGGATATTTCAGGGTGTTTAGTAAGTAAATCATCTACAATAGAGAATACATAATCCTGCACCTTTGGGTTAGTCATATCCAGCACCAATTGGGTGCCGCCTCGTCCAAGTTTGAGTTCTCGTCCGCGCTCCTGTAGCACCCAATCAGGGTGCTTCTCATAGAGTTCGGACAGGGTGTTGGTAGCTTCGGGTTCTATCCATATACCAAACTTTATTCCGCGTTCGTGTGCGGCGTCGGTGAGTGCCTTCAGTCCGTTGGGCAGTTTGCGGGTATCAACTACCCAGTCGCCGAGGGCGGCATTGTCGCTGTTGCGCTGGTATTTGCCGCCGAACCAGCCGTCGTCCATGACAAAGAGTTCGCCGCCGAAGGTGGCTATGTCGTTCATCATGGCAAGGATGCGTTCCTCGGTGATGTCGAAATAAATACCCTCCCACGAGTTGAGGAGGATGTCACGTGTCGCATTGCCGTTATGAAGCATTCCGTCGGTGCGAGCCCAGCGATGGAAGGCGCGGGAGACACCACCCATACCTTCGTTAGAGAAAGAGAGAGCGAGGTGCGGCGTGGTGAAAACACCTTTGTCCTTTGTAGTTTGTCCGTTTGTACTTTCCAACACATACTCCGACGCCTGCGGGTCGATACCTGCGAAGAGGGTGTAACCATCGTTGTTGGTAGCCGCCACGCGGAGTTCGAAGTTACCTGACCAACATAGTGCTGCACCAATGACTCGTCCATGGTTCTCCTCAGGCTGTCCGTCCAGCGCAATCATCAGTTCAGGTGCATCCAGATGTGCGTTGCGTGCGCCATCTGTGTTACGGATAGATTTCACGCCGCGCGTGAGAGGTTCAATGGTCGGCACGGCCTCAGCCGCCCAATCGCCGTGGAGGTGAACGAGGTGCGGGTTTTCACCAACAAAATGAAGCACGCCGCTATCGAAACGCTGAAGACGAACAGGTTTCTTCTCTGCATGAGAGATTTCGTACCAAGTCTCAATGATATCTGTATTCCGCCATGCACGGTAGAACAGGCGCACGGTGAAAGGCTGAAGAACATCCTTTAAATTGATAATTGATAATTGATAATTGGCGGCTGAGGTATGCTCCACAGACTGTACTCGCAATTGTAGCGACTGGTCACCATCAGCGTGTTGGACGAGAAGCGCCGGCAGATGGATATGGTCGATGTCGCCAAACGTTGGCAAAGCCAAATCTTTTACCATTTGGTCATTGATTGTTTCATTTGACCAAAGTTTCTCGCCGTAGTACAATAGCTTCAATGGCTGACCTTGGTTCGCCTGCAAAACGAGTTGATTATGAGGCGTCTCAAGCTTTAACACCTCGGAATAAGCCACGGCGGAAGCCATCAGAAGGCACAAGATATAATAAAATCGTTTGCTCATATCAAAATCTTTTTCTAAATTCTTCGCGAAGGTGACCACTTCGTCCCGTTGCTTCAACGGAGATTAACATACAACAATTACAAACCTTCTCCGGGTTCCGCAGAACCGCCTTCAAACTCTGGAAGGGTCGGTTCGGAGCTGGTAGATAGGATAGCGTAGGTTGAGATTGTCTGCAACACATCGGTTGACGGATGATTATATATCTTCTTCATACTGTCTGTTTTTTTAATTGATTAACGCTCCAAGCATATTATAGATTTTGCCATCACGTATGATAATGATTTGCCCGTCACGAAAATATTTGCCAACTTGTTTATCACCATCATGCAACACATCCAGCTGTGTCGCCGCATCTGTTCTAAGTACAATTCTCATTGGCGCTCCTGCCGGAGTTCCCGGATTAGTGTTGTACCCACAGGAGAGATATGCGTGATACGGTGTAATAGAACAACCGTCAGACTCTACACGATAGAAACCGACAACACCTGCTTTCTTCTGCAAAACATAATTATTAACGGATGCAGTACTTGTAGGAATATTGGCAATAGTGGAGTATGTTCCGATAAGATTGCCGTTGGTGAAAGTTCCCGCTTTGCCGGATATATCTCCGGAAGCGTCGCTCTCGCTGATAAACTCATACTCACCCGGCTCTGCAATTATCAGCACGGGCTTGTCGGCAGCAAGCGAATATGCAGGTGTAGCCGTAATGACATTAGAGCCATCGTTTGTAAGCGTATAAGCTTGCACCCCATCAGGCAGAGCCGGTACATTGAATGGAAGCATATATGTAGCCATTCCCGCATCAGTAACAGTGAGATACTCAGCAATAGTATTGACCGGCGTACCCTCTTTGACATAGATGTCGGTCATAGTGTAGTTCTTTCCACGCACAAGCAGATTCTTGCCTCGCAGTTGTTTCTCCATCTTATAGGTCACAGGGAACTCGACATCCATCGGAGCCTCATCGCCATCTTGGAAATAATAGTTAACACTCGGGGAGAATTCTGTCCATGAACCATTGTTGTACCACAATGCCACTTGCGACTCTCCATCTATCGTAAGGTCAGTAATACGCACACAAATAATATTGCCTACTTTCAAATCTGAAAGTTTAGAGGAAGAGATTTCTTGGTATCCACTCCAGTTTCCAGCGTCTGTAGTTCCAGTCCAAAGAACTTCATGTTTGATAACACTCACCTTGGTAAAGGTGATATATTTACCATTGAGATACAAACCTCCTTGAGAAGCGATATTGCTCAGGTCTGTAGCATCAGCAATATAGAAACGCGACACTCCGTCTTCATTAGAACCACCTAAATTAATCTGCACGGGAGCAAAAGAGGGATAGTTGTTATCATAATTGGTTTTTATATCAAATTGGTGATAAGATTCGGCATTTGTAGAATAATAGACTTCCAATATATCTCCTACATGCAAGTCTGCAAAATCTTCTGCGTTTATTAACAAACGATTTGCCCAATCGAAGTTATCAAATGCTTTGCTTCCACTCCATAAGGTAACATTTTTCTTATTGCCGATAGCTCCGCGGAAAAACAAATCGGTTATTGTGATGTCAATACCACTCTCGCTACTCCAGTTCAAGACTTGTATTCCCTTTACGATATTTTGCACAGGATCCAAGTTAATGACTTCCGTGTTAGTTCCGGTCGGTAGCTCTACTTGCATAGAATATTCGTCCGTATAGATTACTTTGAACAGCACTGTCTGAGCATGATCTTCCAGTGCAATCACTATCTGGTCATAAGCGGAAATACCTTCCGTCCAAGCCCATGCTTGTAAACCGTTCCATTCTGCTGCTCCGGTAATTGATCCTCCGGAAACAGTAGCCGTACCATAAGCAGAAGCACCAGATAAATCATAATTCTTTGTAATCACCGTAGCCTGCATCGCCAATGCGACAAGCGAGGCACATAAAATACTAAATAGTTTTCTCATAATTGTATCAATTTACCGGTTAGTTAATTATTGAATCACTTGGCCTTGTACATTGTAAATAACACCTTTATTCACTATAAAGAGCTGTCCGTTGCGAAGAATCTTCTGAGCTCCGCCAATCTTGTCGGATTCAATGGTATTGATAGCAGAAGGTGTGTTTTCGGGTTTGCCTATAACAATAGCTGTAGCGTGATAGCCTTGTCCTCGGATAACGAGTCCGTGGTCAGCAATGTCTTGTGCAATCTCATCGGAAGCCACCTTATACGCAAAGAAGCCATCATGTTGTGTAATAGTAAGGTCAGTCCACGCCCATTCATCTCCGGCTTTATAGGTAAGAGCGAACTGTGCACCTTCAATTGCCTCGGAATAATAGACCTTTATGCTGTCATCTTTAGCAAGCCCTGCGAACATGTCTTGCAGCACAGTGTAGGTGTCGAATTGTTCACCCGGGTATTCCTCCGCATTCCATGAGATTGCTGTGTTGCCGGTCCAGACTTCCGTATCCGTATATTCGGCAGCAGGCTCAACGGGCTGTTCTTCATCTGACTGATAAGCACATAGAGCGATACGGACGATGTGGTACCCTTGACCGCGAACTATAAGCCCCCGCTCGGCAATCTCGGCAGCTATTGTCTCTGACTCTACAACATAGGTCATCACGCTGTTCTCTACCGAAATTGTAAGGTCTGTCCAATTCCATGCGTCACCGGCTTTGTAGGTGAGTGCGAACTGTGCTCCATCAATTGCCTCGGCGATATAGACACGAATAGTGTCATCTTTCTTGAGTCCGGCAAAGAGTGTTGCTTCCGTTTCGAACTGTCCTCCGGGATATGCTTCGGGGTTCCATGAGATAGCCGAGTCACCTGTCCAGAGCGTTTTCTCGTTGAGTGACGGAGTTACAGGCTCCGGCGTATCGGGAGTATTGTCATCCACGATGATGGCGGTGATGTTATAGCCCTGTCCACGGAAGATAAGACCTCTCTCGGCAATCTCGGTAGCTATTTGGGCGGAAGCGACAGTGTATGTCATTGTTCCGTTTTCAATGGTCGTAGTGAGGTCTGTCCAGTCCCACGAATCCCCGGCTTTGTAGGTCATGACATACTGGGGTTCGTCAATGCCTGGGGTGACAGAGACTTTGATGGTATAGCCGGATTGGAGCCCTGTGAACGTGCCATCAGGTGTTTCATACTGGTTGCCATCATAGACTTCGGGGTTCCATGAGATGGGTTCGTTGCCTGTCCAGACGGTTGTCTCTTTGGCTGAAAGAGTGAATGTTGCAGCAAGAGCTACGATGAGAGTAAGAAATTTTTTCATAATGATGTTTTTTATTTGTCGGATAATATCCGACGCAATTAAAGAAATATTTTTATTGCGCATCAATGCGCAATGCACAGACGATATTACTGTTAGTCGGGATTGCCGGTAAACGTTTTTATTTACTGCCAGCCGGGGTTGTTGGCGGTAATGGCGGCGTTGGTATTGAGTTCCTGCACGGGCAGAGGAAAAAGGAGGTTACGTGCTGTGCGTGACTTATTGACGCCGGAGTCATCCGTGCCGCCGATAGCATTCATAGCATCGAGGTAGATGCCCCAACGAAGGAGATCCCATCGGCGGTCTGCTTCGCACGCAAGCTCTTTGGCTCGTTCCTCGATGATTGCCGAACGGCGGAGGGTCTGGGTAGAGAGGGCATTGGTTCCTCCCATGGACGCACGCGAGGCATTAGAGCGAGCGCGTATCTTATTGAGTTGAGTGATGGCATCACCCGGTTTGCCCAGTTCGTTAAGCGCTTCGGCATAGACGAGAATGACATCCGCGAGGCGCAGGAAGGGCCAATTGGCATCGGCGTTATCAATGGCGTTGTCCGTCACGTCTTCGTATTTGGTGGTGAAGGCGAGGCATTGTGCGTCGGTGGAATAGTAGTAGTTCACGCCGTCGGCGAAGATGCCTGATGGGTCTTTGACCCAGTCGCCGGCGAGGTTGCGCCCCGTAGCCATGATGGTGTATTCATCATCGTAGGGGTAATAGAAGCCGGAGTTGGACTCACGCTGGGTGTAGTTACGCCAGCGATGGCGGACACCTTTGGTGATACGATAGTCGTCATGGTCGAAGAGGTCATACCAGTGACGTGTGCAGCCTGTCCAACCACCCGACTGGATGAAGTCCGAGCCGGTCGCTGTCATATAGCCCTCATACTGGGTGTGGACGGAGGTCTTATAGGTCGCATCGCCGGAGACCGTGCCGATGGAGAAAAGGAACTCAGAGGCGGTAGCGTTGGCTTTGGTCCAGAGGACGGAATAGTCGGACAGTTCATAAGTGCCATAAGTGCCGCCAAGTAGTTCTTCCGCCCAATCAGCAGCCTGCCGGTAAAGCTGGAGAGGGTCAAGCGACTCATATCCGGGAACCGCTTGTTTGGTAAAGGTAAGGGTTTGCAGCGGTGCGTAGCGTTTGTTGCCATTAACCGTTGTATAGGGAGCACCCGTACGGACAATAAGTTCTGTTCCGGCAGGCATGGCGTATGCCGCTTCGGTGGCATAGACCTTGGCGAGCAGTCCGGCAGCCGAGCCGGCGGAGACATGTCCGGGACGGTAAGCTTCGTCGGTGTTCTTATAGAGCATACGGGTAGCGGGTTCGAGCAAACCAATGATGTGGTCATAAACCTTCGTAACCTCTTGACGAGGATTACTCAGTTCATTTACCATTTGTTCATTTACCATTTGTTCATTTTGGATAGGTATCGGACCGTAGGCGCGAACAAGGAGAAAATAGGCAAAAGCCTTCTGAAAACGCAGTTCTCCCAAGGCGTTGTTCTTATAAGCAGATGAGATATTCTTCATTTCTGAGATATATCGTTCAGCCGTATTGGCACGTCCGATAAGTCCGTAGCAGCCTTTCCATAGCGCGTCGGTGAGATCGGGTTCGCCTTGAAAGTTACCGGCTCCGAACGTACCAAAGAGCCAGTCAGGACCGGATATGTAGTCGGCATCAAACTCCAGCATACGCGGAAAATAGCCCCAGCAGAACATGTCATAAATCCACTTGGAATAAACACCGGTGACAAGTTGGTCACAAGCTTGTTCACTATCTCCAAGCTGTGCCGGCGTGATAAGTGAGTCAGGGTTTTCTTCTATCCATGAGCAGGAGGAGAGAAGTACGAAGGAAAAAAGTACGATGTACGATTTATGTACGAAAGAATGCAAGTATTTATTAATCTTTTTCATAACTATTTCTCCTTTCATCAGAATACGAAGTTAATACCGAGACTATAGGTTCGTGCAGAAGGATACGAATAAGAGTCAACGCCCGGGCAGGCAGGGTTGTTGCCGGCGGCATTGACATCGGGTTCAAACCACGAGTAGCGCGTGAAAGTATAGACATTGTTGACGGTGAAGTTGAAGTTAATCTTCTGGAGCCATTTCGCCGGATTATTCCAATCATACGAGAGGGTGATATATTTGATTTTGAGGAACGAGCCGTCCTCTACATAGCGGTCGGAGACAAGCCATGTGCGGGTATATCCGGCAGTGGCTTTGGGCCATGTGGCGGTATTAGCCGTCTGTGGCGTCCAGCGGCCGTCATAAGCCGTCTTAGTGATATTACCGATATTGGACATTGTGATATCCGTGAGGTTATAGTTGAAGATGTCGTTACCCTGCGAGCCCTGCAGCATGAAATTGAGGGAGAGTCCTTTCCACGAAAGGCGCGAAGTAAGCGAATAGGTGAAATCCGGATTCGTGTTGCCAATGATAGTACGGTCGGCTTCGGTGATAGAGCCATTACCGTCCATATCGGCATAGATGATTTCGCCCGTAGTCGGGTCTATACCCTCTTCCTTGTAGCCATAGAGCGTACCGATAGGACAGCCGTTGCGCTGAAGAAAGACCTGGTCTGCCTTAGACCAGAGAGCAGTAGCGTACTGGTCGCCCTTTAGACCGCCTATCCGGTTGCGGTTGAGAGAGAGGTTGGCATCCAGTTGCCATCTCCAGTCTCGCATGTCGATAGCCACAGCTGAGAGCGTAAATTCGAAACCTTGATTGATAACCCACCCGGAGTTAATCATCATCTGGCTGAAGCCGGAGGAAGAGGGGATAGTAACGTTCTGGAGCAGGTCGCGCGTCTTCTTCCAATAATAATCGAGGGTAAGATTGACGCGGTTATTCACGAAGCCTATATCCAGACCGGCGTCCGCTTGGTCGGTTGTCTCCCAACGGAGGTCAGGGTTGGTAGGTCCGCGCCAATCAATCATCGCTTCGCCTGACTCAAGGGTGCCTGAATAGGGATAGTTAGCGGCATCAAAAACAGTGAGGGTACGGTAGGCACCGATAGCCTGGTTTCCCGTTTCGCCGAACGAGACGCGCCATTTCCAGTTGGAGATGACCTGCTGTGAAAGCATCCACTCCTCATCTATCATGCGCCACGCAAACACACCTGAGAAGAATGGTGCCCACTTATGTTTGGTTGCGAACGAAGAGGAGCCGTCAACACGCGCGGAAGCGGTGAAGAGGTAGCGTCCCATAAGGGTATAGTTGACGCGGGCAAGGTAAGACTCAAGCGACTGAATGGTCTTGCTGCTTTGAAGAACCGCCTTGTCCAATGCCAACGCCATGTTCGCATCCTTGGTGATGTCGTTCGGAAAATTAGTAGCAGTCATGGACTCATTCTCTCCCCATCCGCGCTCGAAGGTGACACCGAGCACTGCGTTGATGGAGTGTTTCTCGTTGAACTTATGATCAAAAGTAAGCAGTGTTTCGGAGGTCAGCGATTTCCAGATAGAGGACGCTTTGCCCGCTTTGCCGTTATAGGGCGATTTGCCTTCCTGCGTATGGCGGTCGTAATATGTAGAGCGGTGTCCGTCGTTATAGCCCAGACCGAGGTTCTGCCTCAGTTTGAGCCACGGCTGGATAGTGAACTCCACGAAGGAGGACGAGAACCACGATATCTGCTTGAGTTCGTCCTTTGCACCGTTTACATAATTGACGGGATTCGCCGCTAACCAGTTCAGTTCGTCCAGTTGCTCGGTCTGGGCATGCGGGCCGTAGGTAGGCGGGAAGATAAGTGAGGAGCGGATGATACCGGTGTTCTCGGAGTTGGTGCGTTGGAAATCGGTGGTTGCATTGGTGAAATGCTGCGAGGTACCGATCTCCAGCCATTTGGTGATATGCCATGCAGTGTTGATAGATAATCCGTAGCGACGATAGCCGGTATTCTTAATGATACCTGTCTGGTCGGCATAGGAGCCGGAGAAAGCGTAGTAGCCTTTGTCCGTTCCGCCGGAGACAGAGGCATTATATTCCTGCGACCAGCCGGTTTGATATATCTGCTGCTGCCAATCGGCTCCGGCTACTTCATCCACGTTGCCGTACTGATCGGTACGAAGACCGGGGTTGAGGAAATCTTCCGGCGAGGGGTTGTACTTTCCCTGAGTATAGACATAGCCCGAGCCTACATAAGGATAATCCCACTCGCCGCGATAGGGGTCGCGCTGCGTTCCGCCCTCGTAGAGACGGCTGTTAGCAGCTGCTTCATTCTGATAGAGCGCGTAATGATAAGCATCCAGCATTTCAACCCGACGGCCTATCTGCTGTACCGAACCTTTGATATTCAGTTCTACGCGCGGTCTGCCTTCCTGCCCTTTGCGGGTAGTGATGATAACTACTCCATTCGCTCCTCGCGAACCGTAGATAGCGGTAGCCGAAGCGTCCTTGAGCACCTCTATTTTCTCAATATCATTGGGATTAATCATCGAGAGGGGATTCTGCGAAGTATTCTGCCCGTCGTTAGCACCTGAAGCCGGTACACCATTCGGGTCCGTTCCGAAAGGAATACCATCCACTATATAGAGTGGCTGCGAGCTGGTGGTAAACGAGTTGGCACCGCGCACGGTGATACTGACGCCCGAACCGGGTGCCCCATCGGAGGCCTTTACATCAACGCCGGCAATCTTACCCTCCAGACTCTCCGCTACGTTCATCCTGCCGCCCTGCATGATATCCTCGGATTTGATTTGGCTGACTGAGCCTGAGAGGTCGCGTTTCTTCATCACGCCATATCCGACGACCACCACTTCGTCCATCACCTGCGCATCCTCCATAAGCGTCACTTCCACCGAGGTCTTGCCTTTGATATTCACCACTTGGGTCTTATAACCCACCATAGAGATTTGGAGGATAAACTTGCCATCAGGAACGTCCAATGAGAACCTGCCGTCAAAATCGGTAACTGTACCGACTGTAGTGCCAACCACAATGACAGAAGCCCCTATAGCCGTTTCGTTATTCGTGCCATCCATCACCACACCTGTGACAGTCGTCTGGGCCGTTAATAAGGTACTAAGGAACAAAGTACAAAGGACAAAGGCTATACGAAGGAGCCCTGTACGATGTACGAAGGAGTTGTTTTTCATATTATTGAGCGGATATTAGTTCTATTTTGGTTAAGGTAAATCCTACGCCTGTAACGATGAGTCCGCGGGTCTTGACTTGGTCAAGCGCCACGGGGTCGAACATATAGACCACATCTGTTCCGTCAAGCGGATACCAGACAGGTTCTTTTGCTCCTGTTATTTCCTGCCAGCGGGAGTTGCGGATGGATAATTGGGCTTTTACGCCGGCCGCTTGTACCTCGTAATCCAAGGTATAGGAAATGACCAGCACATCGTTCTCTGTGCAGTTTTGGAAAGGTGCGGCTGTCAGGGAGATGTTTCCGCTCCAGTCTGCCGGAAAAACCTTCTCTCCGCGAAAGAGTTCACCCTGCTGAAGGACGTACTCACGTGGGGCACGCTGGACATCCGTGAGATCCTCGCTCACTTCACCGGTCTGTCGGACAATACCTATCTTTTCGAGCCTATATCCCTTGCCGCCTACACGCATTGCCGTCTGCGCACCATAGCCTGCCAGTTGCAGTTTCAAGAGCGGTGCGCGGTCATAGATAAACCACGTGACCCCGTCTTCTCCTACCGGCATGCCATCTACAGACGGAGCGAGGGCATTCCATGTAAAGTCCATCAGTTTGGCAGCTGCACCCTCTTGAACCTTGCTGACATGAAGGCGCAAGCCGTCCCCTTCTTGCAGGCTCTCGAAGCATCGTCCGGGGATCTCCGCCGAGGCAGACCAGTCGGTTTTCATCGTTACCGCCGGACCTTCCCACACGATTGTCTCAGTATAATCCGCCGCTTCGGAGAGTGTGACCCGCAAGATGCGGTAGTCGTGACCGCCGAGGATGATTCCGTGCGTACGCGCGATATTTAATATGGAGTCGGAGAGCGTCATGCGGAAAGGACCGGCAAAACCGAAACAGCCGTATTCGGGTGCCACACCCTGCCATGTCTTGGGGTGCTGGAAAGCCGCTTGTGCCATACCTTTCGCTCGGTCGTTATATACAGTCAACACATCACCTGCTTTGGCATTGGCAAAATGACGCGGCTCAATCAGTATGTTGTCGCGCCACGCCTTGCCGATGGTCTTCGGTCCTAACAAAATGGTTCGCTCAACGGCTTTCGCAGGAACAAAGAACAAGGAGCAAAGAACAAGGAGAACGGTAATTATGTATCTATATTGGCGCATATTTCTATAAATTTGTACGTTGTACTTTGTCACTTTGTCACTTCTAACAGTTTTTTCATTTCCTCACGGTCGATAACGAGTCCGCTATCAAAAGCATCTTTCCACCATTTCTCCCCTGCAAACTGATGCTCATCGGAAGTGCCTGCATTGTAGTTATAGTCATACCATGTCATAAACCAACTCCAATGTCCGCCTTCTGTCCATATTTTAGTCCACGGCGACATCTCCACCTCGTCGCCATTGCCACACTCGGCAAGAGTAATCAGTTTGTTTGGATATGTTGTCTGCAAATAGCGGAACTCTTTAGCGAGCGGATACTGTAGTGCATAATAGTTATCTCTACCGACAACGTCCACCACATCGTCACCGGGGTACCATTCAGGGTCGTTGATTTGGGAATTCCACACCCAAATAAGGTTGTTAAGTTTGTGAAAATTGACCATTCTGTCATACATAAATCGCCACAGTGCTTTGTATGCCTCAGGTCCTTTGGCACCCCACCAGAACCATGCGCCGCCACCGCTGAACTCAGTGGAGTTACCGGCAGCTTCATGAAGCGGCCGCCAGATAACAGGGATACCCCTTTTCTGCATCTTCTTCAAATAACCGGCCACTTGGTCTATATCGTGAATCATACGCTTGTATTCATCGGAAGAAGGGTCGTTCACCTTCTCAGGGTCAAAAGAGGTCTCGCCCGGCTGAGTTCCGGGTGAACAAGTGTAGTTGGTTCCGTTATTGGCAGGAACCTGCCAATGCCACATACAACCCACGATGCCACCGGCATTATACCAGTCAGTGACGGGAGTCAGATTGCTATAGTCGAGCCAGCCTTGCTTATTAACATCCTTCGAAGCATGGATATTGATGAAATCAAACACATTCAGTGCCGGATACCTGCCGGTCCACTTAAACACGTTCTCCGCCTCGCGCGTATTCCAATCCACGTTAGCCACCACGCCACTCAAGGCACGTGTACCATACTCCGAACACAGCGCTTTCCAAAGTTGCACCGTCTCCTGAGTAGCCGACTCATTACATAGGTTGTACACTGTTGGCGGCACATCTTCAGGCGTCTCTGCCTGAACACAACTGACGGTAAAAAAACACAAAAAAAGAAAAGAGATTAGGTGCTTCATGGTATAAAAAAAGTTACAGCTGCAAAATTACAACTATAACTCCGGAATGGTTGACACTATTTTAACATTCACTGACACCGCAGCAAGAAAATAATGCACACTATTTCTTGAAACAGCCTGAAACGCCACTCACGGATTTGATAGATTTATCTGCAGATTATGGCGGATGCATCTGTTTCATCCATAAAAAAGGAATCCGTATTATCCATGGAAAGTCAACTTATTTGTCAGATAATCACCTTTGTCTTGACATATTTCTCTCTGAACTCCGTTGGCGAACAGCCTTTACGCTTTCGGAATAGACGATTGAAATTACTCAGCGTATTAAATCCGCACTCAAAACACACCTCGCTAATCGGCTCAGAAGTATCTACCAGCAAACGTGCAGCATGTCCAAGCCTCACATCCACAATATATTCAGCAAGCGTCTTGCCCGTCCTGAGTTTGAAAAAACGTGAGAATGCCGTAGGTGCCATATTAACCATGGCACTCAGGTCATCAAGTCGCAATTCCTCAATATAATGCTCGTTGATAAACGACTTTACTTTTTTTACCCGTCTGCTTTCGCTATCGGCCTCCACTCTTGCAAATGCGTTGCTTGACAACTCGCGTGCTCCTTCGCTCTTTGATAATTCATACAGCAAGGCTATCAACTCATGCGCAGCATAAAAGCCCTCTTTAATGGAAGATAGTCGTATGAGCCGAGGATAGAGCAGCATGATTGTCTGAAGCGGAAAGACGAGTCCTTTTTGTGCCCTTTGAAACAGTTTTTTAATCGGCTGATAAGCATTCGTTTCGAACACACCTTTTCCACTGGTTGTATTTAGTCGGAATTGTATCGTTATTTCATGTATATCATTTGACACACAGTTTCCCTGCAGCCATGCATGCTCTAAGTTGGGGGAAGTAATAAGTACAAGGTCATAGTCACCGACCACCTCACTGCTATCCCCGACAACGCGTACACTACCTTCCGCGTGTTCTACGAAGTTAAGTTCAAACACGTCATGACAATGCAAAGGGTAATCAAACGAACGTTTATGTCGGTCGGCAAGATACATAAAGTCGTTCTCACCAAGGGGAGCTATCTCATGCAAAACAGGCATAGTGAAATGTGATTATGGTATTTTTTTGCAAAGTTACACAAAAAATATTAAATACAAAACGTCCTTGTTGATTTTTATATTTAGTTATATGCGGTATTTTTTCGTTTCTTCTTTATTTTTTTAATATTTTCTTGCGTGAATATAAGTTTTTTTATAACTTTGCCATGTGTAAATAGATAAAAACCTATTAGTTTATTTCTATAACAACCAATCCGATATACCATGAAACGTTCTCTCCTTCTCTTGGCAGCCTTTTCAGCGGTCTTGCAACAAAAAAAACGCCGGATACTTTCGTATTCGGCGTTTTTTTTGTTGCTCAGTCTTAATCCGCTGCCTTGCCGTCAGAGCCGAGCACGTTGATAATCTTGTGCTTGTAGAGCTCCTCCATAAGGTCTCGTGCAGGTCCGCAGTACTTGCGCGGGTCGAACTCACCCGGTTTCTCAGCGAACACCTTGCGAACAGCAGCGGTGAAGGCGAGACGTGAGTCAGAGTCGATATTGATTTTGCAGACAGCAGACTTAGCAGCCTTGCGCAGTTGCTCCTCCGGGATACCTACAGCGTCAGGCAACTTGCCGCCGTTGGCATTGATGATATCCACATACTCCTGCGGAACGCTTGACGATCCGTGCAGAACGATGGGGAATCCCGGCAGTTTCTCCATGATAGCGTCGAGAACGTCGAAAGCCAATGGAGGAGGCACGAGGCGACCGGTCTTGGGGTCACGTGTGCACTGCTCAGGTTTGAACTTGTAAGCTCCGTGGCTGGTGCCGATAGAGATAGCAAGTGAGTCGCAGCCTGTGCGCGTAGCGAAGTCAATAACCTCTTCAGGACGTGTATAGTGGCTCTCTTCTGCCTGTACCTCGTCTTCCACACCGGCAAGAACACCAAGCTCTGCCTCAACGGTAACGTCGTACTGGTGAGCGTAGTCAACTACTTTCTTGGTAAGAGCGATGTTCTCCTCGTATGGCAGCGAACTGGCATCAATCATCACGCTGGAGAAACCAAAGTCCACACAGCTCTTGCAGAGCTCGAAGCTATCACCATGGTCAAGGTGTAAGCATATCTCAGGATGCTTCCAACCGAGCTCTTTTGCATACTCCACAGCACCTTGTGCCATATAGCGCAAGAGAGTCTGGTTAGCGTAGTTACGGGCACCTTTCGAAACCTGAAGGATAACCGGTGACTTGGTCTCAGCCGCAGCTTTGATGATAGCCTGAAGCTGCTCCATGTTGTTGAAGTTAAAGGCAGGAATAGCATATCCGCCGTTGATGGCTTTCTTAAACATCTCACGGGTGTTAACAAGCCCTAATTCTTTGTAAGATACCATAATTATAATATATTAGTGATAATATTTGATATGTCCGTGTATAAATAATGTGAGCGTAAACCCCATTTCACCGCAAAGTTACTAAATTTTGACGAAACAGCAAAATAATTCTGCAAAATGAAAAACAAAGATTGCAAATTATTGTTCAGACAACATAAAAACACTACCTTTGCAGTATGTTAATATCGTTTTTCGACACAAGCCGTCAGAGTGATGCTGCCATAGCAATCTCCCTGCATGAGTTTCTGCCGCAAATACCGGAGGAGCGTCGTGCCGAAGCACTGCGTTATAAGAGCGAGCGCCGGCAATATGACTGCGTCAAGAGTTTCCGTATGCTTGAGGAGCTGCTGGGCATCAGTCTTCCGGCCTGGCAGGTGAGCGAGCACGGCAAACCTTATTACGAACCGGCTGTTATACAAAGTCTGTTGTCAGAGTTGCCGGAAACAAGGCTAAGTGAGATGCAGAGGCGGCTGTTGGAGAACGACGGACAACTGCATTTTTCCTTGTCTCATTGTTCGCGTGCCATTGCAGTAGCCTTATCCGAGCGACCTGTCGGCATTGACGTGGAAACAGTAGAACGACACGTCACGGAGGAGTTGGTGCGCTACACCATGAATAATGCCGAGCAAGCCTGTATTTTCGGGCATGCTGTTGATGCCAATCGGCATTTGTCGCCGGCAACTACAGAGCGATTTATCACGCTTTGGACACAAAAAGAAGCATATCTGAAGATGCTCGGCACGGGTATCAACAGCGATATGAAAGACGTGCTTATAAATATCACAGACAACGTTAAGCTGACCACAACCGCTTACCCGGAGACGGGGGTAATACTGTCAGTTGCAGAACAGAATGCATAAAAACAATACTATGATAGAATATGTTGATCGTCGCGGCAGCGATTGCTACAAATGGGACTCTGACCACGTGCGCAGTTATATGATGCCGGAGAATCAGGAAAGACCGGAAAATCAGGAGAGACCGTGCGTTTCTGCACAAACGTTTCTGCCTATGTGGGTGGCAGATATGGACTTCAAGGCGGCTCCCCCTATCATTGCGGCATTGGAGCGTAGGCTGCAGCACGGCGTGTTCGGCTATCAGTACGTGCCTCAAGCATATTACGATGCTATATCATCATGGTTCAGTCGCCGACACGGCTGGAACGGCATAACTCGCGAACAGCTGATATACACCATCGGTGTGGTGCCAGCTATATCTGCCACCCTCCGCGCATTGTCTGACCGCAAGAGAGAAACTCATTCTGCCTTAGACGGACATAGCGTTCCGCTGCGTGTTATCACCTTTACGCCGGCGTATAACTGCTTCTTCTCGTCAATCAGTAACACAGGGTGCGAGTTAGTGTCGTGTCCGCTGGCAGAAACAACGGTGGCAGACACAGAGCCCTCATTACACTTCACTATTGACATGGAGTTGTTTGAGCGTCTGGCTGCAGATGCCGATGTGCTACTGCTATGTAACCCTCATAACCCGACAGGACGCGTGTGGACGAGAGACGAACTGTCGGCTGTGGCTCATATATGCCGGCAGAACAACATATTCGTTATTTCAGACGAGATACACTGCGAATTCACCTTCCCCGGACAACGCTATACACCATTTGCGACGGTGGCGGAGCCGGATTTGGGATACTGCGTATGTACCTCAGCCTCGAAAGCATTTAATATAGCCGGTCTTCAGTGCGCGAATATCTACGTGCCCGATGCCGATATCCGTTCACGTATAGATAAGGCTATCAACATACACGAGGTGTGCGATATCAGTCCGTTTGGCATGACGGCCCTCATGGCGGCGTACAACGAGAGCGAGGCGTGGTTAGATGAACTACAGCAGGTGTTGCATAACAACTATCTGCTGCTTTGCGAGCATGTCGGAGCGCATCACCCGGGGTTGCACGTTACTCTGATGGAAGGAACATACCTGGCTTGGGTGGATGTACGCGGATGGCTGCAGAATCCCGTTGGCAGCAGCAACGACAAGAAAGCACCGCGGTCTGCAGAAGAGTTGTGCGACCGCCTGGCACGCGAGCAGCAGGTGCTGTTTAACCCGTCGGATATGTATGGAGCAGACGGGTTTATCCGCATCAACCTCGCTACATCAAAGGAGAATATCATTGAGGCATTACGGCGGCTTGAAAAGTTCGTGTAAACGGTAAAAAAACACCGTCTCTACCCGTGGGCGAAACAAGGTCGGAATACTCTTGGGCGAAACAAGGTCAGGACATATTTTTGCATTTTTTATTATATTTTTACACAAAAACTTGCACAATTAAAAAAAATGTCGTACCTTTGCAGCCGCTTTGCTAACAAGCGACAGCTGAATGCTGGAAGCAGATAACCAAAGACACGGTACCTTGGATGAGCGGTTTAGTCCCCGGTCTGCAAAACCGGTTAGTGCGGTTCGACTCCGCAAGGTACCTCCTGAATGAGCCGCCCGAAAGGCGGCTTTTTTTATAAGTTCAGCCGTCAACCGGTATAATAAATAGGAAGGCACATATATATGGACGCACAGCTCAACGATATTGTTTCCAAAGATTATGAGTACGGTTTCACCACCGACATTCAAACCGACATTATAGAACGCGGTTTGAACGAGGATGTTGTTCGCCTTATCTCTCAAAAGAAAGGCGAGCCTGATTGGTTGCTTGACTTTCGTTTGAAGGCCTACCGCCGCTGGCAGCAGATGAAGGTTCCGACATGGGCGCATCTGCGTATTCCGGAGATTGACTTTCAAAGCATATCCTACTACGCTGCGCCGCGAAGCAAGTCGTCGAAAGGAGATGGTCAGCCTCAAGAGATTGACCCCGAGCTGATGAAAACCTTTGACAAACTTGGAATCCCGTTAGAGGAGCGTGCCGCATTAAGCGGCATTGGCAGTGCCCGGCAAGAAACAGGCACGATGGCGGTGGACGCCGTGATGGACAGCGTGTCGGTCAAGACAACGTTCAGAGAGAGCCTGAGTAAGTTAGGCATCATCTTCTGCTCTATATCTGAAGCAGTACGCGAGTATCCGGATTTGGTAAAGAAATACTTAGGTTCAGTTGTTCCCCCCTCTGACAACTTCTACGCGGCTCTCAACTCCGCCGTGTTCTCTGACGGCTCGTTTGTGTATGTGCCCAAAGGCGTGCGTTGTCCGATGGAACTGAGCACATATTTCCGCATCAACGCAATGGGTACCGGTCAGTTTGAACGTACCTTACTCATAGCAGACGAGGGTGCCTACATGAGTTACCTTGAGGGTTGCACAGCCCCGATGCGTGATGAGAACCAGCTGCATGCCGCCATAGTAGAGATAGTGGTGCACGACAACGCCGAGGTCAAGTACTCGACGGTGCAAAACTGGTATCCCGGTGACAAAGAAGGTAAGGGCGGTATTTATAATTTCGTCACCAAACGCGGTCTGTGTCACCGTAATGCCCGTCTGAGTTGGACACAGGTGGAGACCGGCTCCGCCATCACGTGGAAATACCCGTCGTGTATATTACGCGGCGACGGTTCGTCCGCAGAGTTTTACTCGGTGGCGGTCACCAACAACTACCAGCAGGCCGACACAGGCACAAAGATGATTCATATAGGCAGGAACACTCGTTCGCGCATCATCTCCAAAGGAATCTCCGCCGGACGGTCAGAGAACTCTTACCGCGGTCTGGTGAAGGTACTGCCCGGTGCAGACGGCGCACGCAACTACTCGCAGTGCGACTCGCTGCTGATGGGGTCGCTGTGCGGCGCCCACACTTTTCCCGACATGCAGATTGAGAACCCGACAGCCACCGTGGAGCATGAGGCAACGACCTCGAAGATTTCCGAAGACCAACTCTTCTATTGCCGTCAACGCGGTATCAGCGAGGAGGACGCCGTAGGACTGATAGTCAACGGCTACGCCAAAGAGGTGCTGCAGAAACTGCCGATGGAGTTTGCGGTTGAGGCACAGAAACTGCTGCAAGTCAGTCTTGAGGGCGCAGTAGGATAGCGGTATCAAGAGACAGGAAGTGGTCTTGAAAGACGGGTGGCGATTCTTAGAGACGGTAAAAAATACCGTCTCTACACGTGGGCAAAACAAGGTCGGGACACGTGGGCAAAACAAGGTCGGAACACGTGGGCAAAACAAGGTCGAGACACGTGGACGGGAAAAGGAAGAGATACTAAAAAAGCTGTTTAACGAATTCGTCAAACAGCTTTTTTTAGAACGTTGTCGTTCGTCTTGCTAAAGTCTGCGTCAGCGCCTCGCTTATTCAGCGGCAGCCTCTTCACCTTTAGCTTCAGCCTCAGCGGCCTCTGCCTCTTTAGCAGCCTCGAGCGCAGCCTGTGCCTCAGCCTCAGCAGCAGCTTTGCGTTTCTCAGCAAGCTCTTTAGCCTTAGCTTTGTTTTGCTCCACCTCCTGAGCGAGGAGAGCCTTAGCAGCCTCAAGTTTCTTCTCACGCTCAAGCTGTGAGATACGACCGTTCTTAGCATCTTTCTCTGCTTTCCATGCTGCGAAACGCTTCTCAGCCTCAGCCTCGTCGAAAGCGCCTTTCTTAACACCTCCGAGCAGGTGCTTCATCAGAAGCACACCCTCGCCGGAGAGGATGTTACGTACAGTGTCGGTAGGCTGTGCACCTACGCCGAGCCAGTACATTGCGCGGTCAAAACGAAGATCTACGGTAGCAGGGTTTGTGTTCGGGTTGTAAGAACCGATGCGTTCGATAAATTTGCCATCACGTGGCGAGCGGCTGTCAGCTACTACGATGTGGTAGTAAGCGTAGTCTTTGTGACCATGACGAGCCAAACGAATCTTTGTTGCCATTTCGGTAAAAAATATGTTATAAGTTAAACAATAGCGGTTTTACACGAAAACCGGCTGCAAAATTACAACTTTTATTTCAAATACGCAAATAATCCGTAAGTATCAGCACGTTTTTAATACAAAAATTTTATTATTCAGCGTTTTTTTAGTACCTTTGCATGATAAATTGGTGTAAAATGCAGTTCAAAGACGTAATAGGTCAGGAAGAGGTGAAGCAGCACCTGAGGAAGCTTGTTCGCGATAACAAGTTGCCTCATGCTCTGCTCTTTTCCGGTCCGTCGGGTGTTGGCAAGTTGCCTCTTGCAGTAGCATTGGCTCAGTATCTGGCATGTTCTCACCGCGAGTCTGACAGCTGCGGTCAGTGTTCTAACTGCCTGCAGTGGGGCCGTTTGCAGCACCCTGACCTACACTTTGCCTACCCCGTGATAAAGAAAGGCACCGAACCTCCGGTTGCCGACGATTATGCCGCAGAGTGGCGAGAGATGCTGCATGAGAACCCGTATTTTGACATTGATGACTGGTATGAGAAAATCGGATCCGACGGCAAGCAGGGAATGATATACGAGAAAGAGTCGTCAGAGATAATGCGCAAGCTGTCGCTCAAGGCATTCTCCGGCGGCAAGAAGGTGATGATTATCTGGCAGCCGGAGAAGATGAATGCGGTGTGCGCCAATAAGTTGCTGAAGATAATAGAAGAGCCTCCTCAGGACACGCTTTTTATCCTTGTCAGTGAGCAGCCTGAGCAACTGCTGCCCACTATTCTCTCCCGTGTACAGACAGTGAACATAGGCAGGCTGAGCGAAGACGAGATTGCCCTTGCGCTGAGCGAGCGTTTTCCCGAGCTGGCCAGCACCACAGCACTTGACATAGCCCACCTTGCCGGCGGCAGTTTCACCCACGCCCTGAAGAACATGCAGAGCAACAAACTACGCAACGAGATGTTCGACTGGTGGAAGCTCATCCTGCGCAAGGCTTGGATGGTGGGGCACAAGAAAGACTACGGTTCGCTACTCGTCCTCAAGCGCTGGAGCACCGAGCTTAACTACGACGACGAGAGTCTGCGCGACGAGAACAACAAACCCATACAGCACCGCTCGGTGATAGCCGTGGGACGGGAAGGACAGAAGGCTTTTTTGGACTATGCCATCGAACAAGTACGAGAGAACTACATCCGCAACTACGGCATGCCGGAACTTAACTACCAGACCCACGACGAAACAGCCTTCTCGGAGAGGTTCGCACCATACATCCACAACGGCAACGTGGAGGGGCTGATTAGCGAGTTGAGCACCGCCCGACGACAGATAGAGCAGAACGGAAACCCGAAAATGATATTCTTCGACCTTTGCCTGAAACTGATTGTGCTGATTAAATAAACACCGAACAATTGACGGCAAGCAGGAGAAGAAGAACAATAATAGATTAACTGATAAACAAATGACTGATTTCACACTAAATAACGGCTCGAGTGCGATAGTTCCCCGCGGTTGTCATCGCAACTCGCATCACATGCTTCCTGTCACCGACTGGCTTGCCGACCTGCCTACCGACATCAACGACAGCGACCTTGTGGAGGTGCAGTTTAAGAACACGCGCAAAGGGTTCTACCGCAACACCGCCAAACTGCCGTTAGAGAAAGGCACGATGGTAGCTGTAGATGCCGCTCCCGGGCATGACATAGGCGAGGTGACACTCACCGGCAAGCTGGTAGCCAAGCAGATGCAGAAATACCACATCGACCTGAGTCGCTACACCATACACGACATCTTCCGTATAGCCACCGAGAACGACCTGCGCAAGTTAGAGGAGGCCAAAGCCAAAGAACACGAGACGATGATTCGTGCCCGCCAGATAGTCAAGTCGCTGGGATTGGAGATGAAGGTAGGTGACGTGGAGTATCAAGGCGACGGCACCAAGGCTATCTTCTACTACATCGCCGACGGTCGCGTTGATTTCCGTCAGCTCATCAAGGTGTATGCCGAGACGTTCCGCGTGCGCATCGAGATGAAGCAGATAGGTGCAAGGCAGGAAGCCGGACGCATCGGCGGCACCGGTCCGTGCGGCAGAGAGCTGTGTTGCTCCACATGGATGACTAACTTCCACTCGGTAGGAACAGGCGCTGCCAGAATACAGAACATATCGCTCACTCCTCAGAAGCTGGCCGGTCAGTGCGCCAAACTCAAGTGCTGCCTCAACTACGAGACGGACACCTATGAGGAGGCGACAGCCAAGTTGCCGCCACGCTCCACAGTGCTGCAAACCATAACCGGCGACTATTACTTCTTCTCCGCCGACCCGTTGGCAGAGAAAATCACTTACTCCACCGACCAGCACGTTCCTGCCAACTTAGAGACCCTCACCATCGAGCAGGCACGTGAGGTCATTGCGCAAAACGAGAAAGGCATCAAACCCGCCGGTCTCGGCGGCGAACAGACGTCGGTCAAGGCTGTGGATATCAGTTATCAAAGCGGCGATGCCGGCGACTCGCTCACGCGTTTTGACAAGAAACGTCGTCGCGACCAGCAGGAGCAACGCGGCGACAAACAGAGAAGCAGAGACAACCGTAACGCCGATAACGCTGAGCGCCCGTCGCGACCTAACGGCAACGAAGTAAAAGAGCAAAAGACCGGCCGCCCTCCACGGCCACAAGTGGCCCGACCGGCGTGGCAAGGCGACAGCGACGGCTTTACCAACAGAAGAAGACGATGAGACGCCAAGCATCATACATAATTACAATTGCGCTCCTCAGCATACTATGCTCCTGCACCCGAGGGGTCATGTATTCTCACTATGAGAACGTGCCGTGCGACGGCTGGCATGCTGACAGTGTTCTCAAATACGATATCTGTCCTACAGACAGTGTCTCGCCGTACATCATTGCTATTGATATCCGCCACAACGAGCAGTATCCGTTTCAGAACATCTGGCTGTTTGCCGACCTATATGCCGACTCGGTATTTGTGCAGCGCGACACCCTTGAATACTACCTTGCCGACCACCGCGGTGAGTGGCTTGGTAGCGGGTTCGGAAGACTGAAGAACATGTCATGCTTGTGGCTAAGCAACACCACCCTTCCACCGGCAGACACAATGCATATCTACATCAGTCACGGCATGCGATGCGACACGCTGACAGGAGTGGAGGCTGTAGGAGTGACAATAGAGGAACAAAACAAATAACACCACATGGGTAAAGGCAAGCTGCAGAAGTTTGCAGAGATGCGTACGCTGAGCAACGTGTACGAGTGTCCTGCACGAGACATAGAAGAGAAAGATTTTCGGCGACTGCCCCTGCTCAAGCAGGAGCAGTTTGCGGGTAAATGGCACACCGTGTTCGGCAACAGCAACCCTATCGTTCTTGAGCTGGGTTGCGGCAAAGGCGAATACACGGTAGGGTTAGCCCGCCGTTATCCTGAGAAGAACTTCATCGGCGTTGACATCAAAGGCGCCCGTATGTGGACGGGGGCAAAGCAGGCTAACGAACAGGGTATCAATAACGCCGCTTTTCTGCGCACTAACATAGAGATGATAACGCAGTTCTTCTGCGAGGACGAGGTGTCAGAGATATGGCTCACGTTCTCAGACCCGCAGATGAAGAAACCCACCAAACGCCTGACACATAGTGGTTTTCTTGACCGTTACCGTCTTATTCTTCGCGAGGACGGACTTATCCACCTAAAGACCGACTCCCGTTTCCTATATACCTATACCTTAGAGCTACTCCGCGCTAACAGCATCGTTCCGCTTGTCGCTACGGACGACCTATACGGGATACTGTCTGCTTGCAGCAACGAGACATCAGCCGGCAGCCGGCAGTTGCCGGACCTTGATATCCGCACTTACTACGAGCAGATGTGGCTCGACCGCGGACTGACAATCAAGTACCTCCGTTTCTCACTTCCACGAGGAAAAGCACTGATAGAGCCGGACGTGGAGATAGAGCCGGACGAGTACCGCTCATACGGGAGAGAAAAGAAATGATAATGCTGCCACAATCTTATCAGATTCATTTACAGACAGCACATTTTCAGACACTCCCTCCCCCTTCAATTCGTTTAATAATCCGTGTTATCTACGGGAAATAAAAAAACAAAATATGTCACCAAACGAAATAATCACCGCCCTACGCCAAGTACGTTACCCGGGTACGGGAGAGGATATCGTCAGTGCCGGCATGGTAGAAGACGACATTCGCATACAAGGCTACAGGGTGAGTTTTTCCATCATCTTCAAAAAAGACAACGACCCGTTCCGTAAGTCGCTTCTAAAGGCAGCGGAGGCAGCCATCAAGACGTACGTCAACCGCGATGCCGAGGTTGTGATACACGAGAAGACTCCCTCGGCAGTTGCCCCGGAAGAGACATGGCAGAGTCCGAATATCTTTCACCACATCATCGCCGTCAGTTCAGGCAAAGGCGGCGTAGGCAAGTCCACCGTGACATCCAACATCGCCGTCAGTCTGGCAGTAGCAGGCTACCGGGTAGGTCTGTTAGACGCAGACATCTTCGGTCCTTCGCAGCCCCGAATGTTCGGCATAGAGGGTTACCAGCCCGTGGCGGAAGAGGTAGGCGGGAGACAACTGATAGTGCCGGCGGAGCAATACGGCGTAAAGATGCTGTCAATAGGTTTCTTTGTGAGTGCAGACAACGCTATAGTGTGGCGCGGTGCAATGGCATCGAACGCTATAAAACAGTTAGTAAACGACGCTCTATGGGGCGAACTGGACTACCTGCTTATTGACCTGCCGCCAGGCACCTCAGATATACATCTGACCATCGTTCAGACACTGAAGTTGAGCGGAGCCATAGTAGTTACAACACCGCAACCCGTAGCGCTGATTGATGCCCGCAGAGGGGTGGATATGTTCCGCAACGACAAGATTGACGTACCGGTATTAGGCATCATAGAGAATATGTCGTGGTTCACGCCGGCAGAACTACCTGAGAACAAGTATTATATCTTCGGCAAGGACGGTGGCAAAGCGTTAGCCGAGGAGCTCAATGTACCCCTGCTCGGACAGATACCGCTGGTACAGTCGGTTCGCGAAGGCGCAGACAATGGTAAGCCCGTAGCTCTGCTGCAAGGACACCCCGCCGCAGAACAATACAGAAAAATCGCAGAGAAACTAAAAGACTAGAGAGAATAGAGAGACTAGTAGACTAGTAGACTAGTAGACTAGTGAGACCGGAAATATGACCGACGAATTAGGCACACAGAAAGTTAGTGCGTTGCTTTTCAAGTACGCCCTGCCGGCTATCATAGCGATGACAGCGTCGTCGCTATATAACATTGTGGACTCAATTTTCATTGGTCATGGTGTCGGATCGCTTGCATTGGCAGGTCTTACTATTGCCAAGCCATTTATGGATATATGTGCTGCCTTCGGCTCGTTGGTGGGCGTAGGTGCCGGTGCGTTGGTGGCAATCAAGTTAGGCGAGCGCGACCACGAGTCAGCCGGCAAGGTGCTGGGCAACGTGATTATGCTGAACGTGCTGTTGTCGGTGTTGGTGATGGCTGTCGGGCTTGTGTTTCTTGACCCTATCCTTCGCGCCTTTGGTGCATCAGACGACACTCTGCCATTGGCGCACGACTATATGTATATCATTCTGCTGGGCAATATTCCTACACATATCTACTTCGGTCTGAACAACGTGTTGCGCTCATCCGGTCACCCCTACAAAGCCATGTCCGCAACGATAGGAGCAGTGGTGCTGAACACGGTGTTAGACCCGCTGTTTATCTTCACCTTCGACATGGGCGTTCGCGGTGCTGCATTAGCAACAGTGCTGTCGCAATGTGCGGCAGTGGGGTGGCAACTGACCAACTTCTTCGACAGACAGGAGGTGCTGCATTTCCGGCGCGGTATATGGCACGTGGACACGAAGATTGCCGCCGGCATAGTAGCTATCGGCTTGTCACCTTTTCTGATGAACCTCGCTCACTGCCTGGTAGTGGTGATAATGAACAACCAGCTGAGTCGCTACGGCGGCGACATGGCGATAGCCGCCTTCGGCGTCATCAACCGCTACACCTTCGTCTTCTGCATGATTGTGATGGGTCTGAACCAAGGAATGCAGCCTATAGCCGGATATAACTACGGCGCCAAGCATTTCGACCGCGTGATGCAGGTGTTCCGTCTCACCGCTTTGGCAGCCACCTGCGTCACCGCCACAGTGTTTGTGTTAGGCGAGTTGTGGCCGGAAGGAATGGTGAAAATCTTCACCCACGACGAGGCACTGATAGAGACTTCAACCCACGCGATGAGAATAATCATATCGGCGTTCTTCCTCGTGGGCTTTCAGATGGTGGCGGGCAACTTCTTCACCTCGCTCGGCATGGCAAAAAAAGCCATTCTCCTCTCGCTCACACGCCAGGTGCTTTTCCTCATTCCGCTGACGCTTCTACTGCCTATCATTCCGACAATAGACGGTGGTATATGGGGGTTAGACGGCGTGTGGTGGTCAACGCCGGTGTCGGACACCCTCTCTGCAGCACTGGCAACATGGCTGCTGATAAGACAACTGCGCATCTTCCGCCAACTGCACATCGAAAGAAACAGAGAGAGAAACTATATAAAATAGAGAGACTAATGAGACTAGAGAATCTATAGAGACTATAGAATCTATAGAGACTATAGAAACTAGTGAGACTAGTGAGACTAGTGAGACTAGCAAAAATAACCAACTTAAACTTTTAACAAAATGAAAAAACTCTTTATCGTAGCGCTGGTAGCCCTGATGAGTGTTTCCTGCGCAAAGAAAGCCGACAAAGCAGCTGAAGAGAACGCAGAAGCTGCACAAGTAGAATGCTGTGAGAAGAAAGCAGAAGGCGAGTGCTGCAAGAAGCACGAGGGCTGCTGCCACATGCAAGGTGACAGCGCTAAATGCTGCGCAGGTGACAGCGCTAAGTGCTGCGCCGCCGACAGCACCAAATGCTGCAAGAAAGAAGGCTGCTGCAAGAAAGAAGGTTGCAAAAAAGCTGAAGGCGAGTGCTGCAAGAAAGCAGCTGAGGCGGCTGAGTAAGCAACAGAAGCAACCTACACAACGAGAGAAGGATGACCGGTTATGGTCATCCTTTTTTCGTTGAGACGGGAGGAGAATTAAGCTCGGAGCTATAGGAGCTATCGGATATAATCGGATATAATCGGAGCTATCGGAGCTATCGGAGCTATCGGAGAAAATCGGGTATCGGAGGACGTCGGGTATCGGAGGAAATCGGGTATCGGGACAAAAAGCGGCACTACAATGTGATTTCACCCTAAGAGTTTTGGGTGTTTATCCTAAAAGCAGTAATTTTGCATCGGTTTTCGGAACGGACATGACGTCAGCCTGACCGAGACCGGCTGCGCAGCATCTGCTCCACAGGAGCAAACAACAAACTAGATACTTTAGATACTCTAGACACTTTAGACACTCTAAGCACTCTAGACACTCTAGACACTCTAATCCATCTCGTAAAACAATTAAAACCCATTTGAAACTATGAAAGTCATTCCAATTGAGATTATCTCCGGCCTTCGCGGCAAAGTGTGCAACCACTCAGACATGTATGTTCGTCAGAACCGCCGTAACAAAGCGATGTACACCGGCAAACTCTGCAATCCTTACGACGGACCTATCGGTGATAAGCAACGCTCGCTGATAGAGAAGTTCAAAGCCGCCCGCTTGGCAGTAGATGCAGTGATGGCAGACGCCGAGAAGCTGCAAGAGTACACCGAGCAGTTCAAGGCTCAGAAGAAGTACAGCACCCTCAGGGGGTTCATCTTCGCGAAGGAGTATGAGAAACTAAACGGCGAGTAATACAGCACAACCATGCGTTACCTTATTCTCCCGATAGCGATAGCGTTGGCATTGAGTAGCTGCAACGTCACCCGCACCATAACGACGACCTCAAGCAGCGTACAACGCGGCGACACGACAGTCATCATACAGTCGAAGACGATAGAAAGCTACAACGCTATGAAAAATTAAGGGGTTTCACCGAGACCCTGATAGGAAAAAGATTCTAATAGTTAACCGTATTAGAACAAAGAACAAACGACAGCGGCATAGCGACAGAGCCTCAGAAAGCAGTCGCTCAGAAAAGCCGAAACAAGAGATGTGCCTTGACAGGCACATCTCTTTCTTTTGTTCCTTACTCCTTGCTCTTTACTCCTTGCTCTTTGCTCCTTGCTCCTTGTTCCTTAAAACAATCAGCGGGCTGACCACACCGGCACCGGCTACTAAAGCGAACGTTTTTTTATTTTTTCCTTTGTAGTGTTGTTATTTTTAAGTATCTTTGTGGCGAAAAATTCGTGACGAAAAATTCGTGACGAAAATTTCGTCACAAGCAAAACAACTAAAACCAAGGCGTTATGAAAAGAGAGAGGCAAGTTTTTAACCCGTTTTCAGTTGTCTCATATATGGGACCTGAATATTTTTGTGACCGTCAGAAAGAGACAAAGGAGTTAACCGATGCGCTGCATAACGGAAGAAATGTTACACTCATCAGTCCGCGCCGTATAGGTAAAACAGGGCTTATTCACCATCTTTTTCAGTCGCTTGACAAAACCGAAGTGCAGTGTTTTTATGTTGACCTATACAGCACCTCAAGTCTGCAAGATTTCACCAAGCTCCTGGCTCAGGCCGTGCTAACCGAGCGTATCACTCCGTTCTCGGAACAAGTGTGGTCGGAGATAACACGCCTATTCAGTGCGCTCCGTCCCGTGTTCACAACAGACCCTATAAGCGGAATGCCACAATGTATGATAGATATACAGCCGCAACGCGAGGAGTGGACATTACAACAGATTTTCTCCTATTTAGAGAAAGCTTCGACCCCCTGCTATGTGGCATTGGATGAGTTTCAGACGATAGCTGAATATACTGATGTAAAGATGGAAGCTCTGTTGCGTACATATATACAGCAACTTCATAATGTACGATTTATCTTCGCGGGTAGCAAGAAACATCTTATGACCGAGATATTCGCCTCCGCCAAACGGCCGTTCTATCGTAGCACACAGATGATGCATATCGGTGCTATTGACGAGGCAGCGTATTATCAGTTTGCCTCCGCACACATGGCGGCTCATGGTCAGCGAATCAGCGAAGATACCTTCCACGAGCTATACAGCCTTATGGACGGCTACACATGGAACATGCAGAGCATGCTTAACCGTCTCTACCAGAGCGGTGTGGAACAGATTGATTATAACACTATCTTATCCACTCTTAACCAGGTATTGCAGGAAGAGATGCCGTCATATCAGACTTATTGCCGACTGATAAGCAATCGACAACTGCAAGTGTTGCGTGCAGTAGCCAAAGAAGGTACTGTAAGTGAGCCCGGTAGTACAGCCTTTCTCCGGAAGTACGGACTCGGCGCATATAGCACCGTCAGGAGTGCAATGCTTACTATGCTCGACAAAGAACTGCTTTACCGCAGGGACGACGGCAGTTATGAGGTGTATGAGAAGTTCTTTGCCTTATGGCTGCGATATTCTTCGTTCTAAAAATAACGTGTACTTCCAAAAATTAGCGAAAAGCTCGTTTTTAAAAGTGCCTCTGACTATTACTTTAACTCGTCTTAGACGAATAAAAAAGAGGGTGTGTCGGTTTTGACACACCCTCTTTTCTTTGCTCTTTCCTCCTTGTTCCTTAAAACAATCAGCGGGCTGACCACACCGGTGCCGGCTATTGCTGCAGACGTGTTGCAAAAAACTGCAGACCTACCGACCGGCACCTATGTTACCCACTGAAAGGAATATTAGCCGAGGATAACCGGACTTTCGGGATGATGGTTAGTCACCGCTCATGTCATCTCCCGGGTCATAGTCCACACCCGGGCTGGCAGCTTGCATCACGCTGCCGCAGAGCAGCAACGTCTCTTCACTCACAGGAATAATATACTGTTCCTTTTTCATAGTTGTTGTGTATTAAGTTCGGTATATATTACCGGCAAAATAGTATTATAGTTTACTATTTTGCCAGTTTTCATTATTATCGTTTATTTCACTATTACGACTTTCTTGCCGTTGAGGATATACACACCGTTCTGTTGCGGCTCTGCCACTTTGCGGCCAAGAACATCGAAGCAGCCTTCGACAGCTTTGCCGGTCACACCATCCTCGGTGAGATATTCGAGTCCGGTTGCCTGATTGGCACTTGCGTTATTCAGTGCCACATGACGTCGGTTAGGAGCAGAATTCGGCGTTCCGCTTGCTCCCGGCAGTTCATAACATTCTTCTTTGGTAGCACGACATGTCACTTCTTCCATCTTGAAATATCCTCGTCCGGCAGCAAGCGAACAGTTCGCACCGCATTTCTTCACTACGCCGCCCACCATCATAAAGTTGTTGGTCAAATCGTTGACAGGCGCCGCAACAATAGGCTCCAAAGTGCCATAGAAACCATTGTAATTACCTGCAGTAGCAACAGCGTCACCCTCATAAACAACATCAAGCGAAGTGCTTTCTGAAACGAAGAGATACGGCATGCCGGCTATCAGGTGTTCAACCTCGTTGAAGATAAGCATCGTCGGGTGGCCTGTCTCTCCGAGACCGCCTGCGAGTTCGTAGAACGTAACACCACGGAAAGCAACAACAGCCTTGTCAGGACAGAATGTTCCGAAGGAGCCTACCTTGGCGGGATCGATAGTGCGGGCAGGCCTGAAGATGTTAACGGTGTAGGTAACAGATTCATCGTAGAGGCTCGTCACTGTGTAGGTAACAGCGGAAGAGAAGTCCTGTGCACCGGTCTTGTCGAGCGTAGCACCACCGTTGGCCCATGCCGTGATTGTAGGCGTGAGAGCTGTTACGTCGAACTCGGCGGCTACAGTAGCGGAGATAGTCTTGGCAGTCTGGTCAATAACAAAGGCATCTATGCCGTCAATCTCGAAACTTGTGATAACCGGGTCCATCTCACGATAAACAGCGATGTAATCAATATTCGGGTTACATGCCGAAGAAGCACGATAGATATATACCCACTCCGTCTCTGCCGACAAAGTGAATTCAAAGGTCTTGCTTCCTGTGTCGAATGTGCCGGATGTCAGTGCGGTTGTGCCTTTGTCGGTGAACATAGTGGCGGTGTTGCCGCCGTTCAATACAGAAGCAACCACTTTCACCTTGTCACCTGCTTTGAAGTTGCCTTCCGCAAGCTTGATGCCGAAGTAATGCCCGTTGCTGCCGAGCTTGCCGTTGTCCTGCGTGCTCTTGTCAACGGAACCGCCAATATAGCCGGTAACAGTAGCCGTTGTTTTGCCTGTATGGGTAGCCTTGATAATCTCAACGCCGTATCTGGAGGCAACGGAGAAATAAACATAATAGAACTTATCCGTCTCGCCGTCGGCAGCGGTAACATGTATAGTGGCACGCATGTCATCACGATACTTGGCGTCCTGAATAACGGCCTCGGCACCGGCATCGTTGGTGGTGACGGTAACAAGCGGGAGATCGGCTTTGGCGGTGCCATAAGGCATCTCCACGTAGTATGAAGTGACGCTCGGACTGAAGCCTGTGATGGTAGTTCCGCCGACCTTGAGGTCAGAGAGAGTAGCATCGTCGCTGACTGCAGGAATATCACCTATGGTAACGGCCTTGAGAACACAGGTGCTACCGGTTGTCATCTTCAGTTGGAACTGCGACTCGACAGTGATGTCGTAAGAATAATCCACATAGTTGTCGTTTCCGTCTGAGGTAGAACCACCGGTCAGAGTTTGTGTTTCGTTCTTGGTGCCGTTGATGTACATCTCTGCGGCAGCTGCCATGTAGCCCAGTTTGACGGTAACACGCTTGTTGGCAGGAACATTGAACTTGAACCACGCGTCAGCACTCTTGGTCTTCACACCGGCATAGGCACCGTTATTGGTCGTGGTATTGTCCATGCCATTAAGGTTGGCATAGGCATATCCTTTGCCGGTAAACCATGCCTTGAATGTGGCAAGGTCGGTGCTTGTGTTCATGGCATAATCTTCTATATCAACGTTCTGCGCATAGGCTTTCGACCATTTGCCATAGAGAGTCTTATCAGCAGTGATGTTGGTTGAAGCGAGATCAAAGGCTGAAGTTAGTTCAGCATCGTTGTACCAGCCATCGAAAGTGTAAAGCTCTTTGGCAGTGGATATCTCAGAAGCCGTAGCTTTGGTGCCATCTGCGACAATCTCAGTGCCGATGGTGGTTGTGCCGTCCTTGTAAGTAACGGTACGTGCCACAAGTTTGACTGCGGTGACGGTATATGTGACGGCATCGATAGTGGTGCTTGCCGACCAGTTGCCGCCGACAACAGATGCCTCAACAGCAATAGGAGTATCGGTCACCTTTGTGGAGGCGTCATCGTAAGTGATGACGGTGTGTTTGTTGAAAGTGATGGTCGGCGCTTCAGCCAAGGCATCAGCCAGAGCAACGGAGTGGGTGCTTGTGAGGGTGCTGAGGTCAGAAGATGATATATCCGTACCATTAAGCTTGACACCGGTCAGAGTGTTGACTGTTGAAACAATATCCTTTGCAGCAGGACGGCGAACCTTGATGGATTTGCAATACATCGTACTTCCTGCTTTACGGAATACCCTAAGTTTCGCACCTTCCAGAGTAGATGTAATAACGACTTTATATATCGAATTGTCCGTTTGTGAACTTATAGTACTGGTCAGCACGGTATCAGCCACAGCATTAGTCGTTGTTGAAGGCGCAACAGCAAAACATCTGTCACCACTTCCTCCATTCTTTCCTACGATAATAACAGTGTCACCTTCCACAAAATCAGATGTACCTTGTATCTCAATACAAACATCGTTATTCCCGAGTTTATACCCAGAGGCATTCTTTGCAATCGTATTTGTGCTAAACATACGACCGGCAACCGAAGTTCCTGTTGTTAGAGTACCGTAAGTGGCATTGCTCAAATCTGTATTGTCCGATCCGATGTCTGATGAATTAGCAGCAGTCCAATCAAATACAGTTGTGGGCACGTTCTGCCAGATGGCGTAGAGTGCGAGGTCAGCAGTGACAGTAGCACCGACGGCGTATGTTGTACCCTTGCCGTTAGCGGCGGTGTTCCACTCTTTGAAGCCCTTGCCAGAAGGAGCGGTGAAGGTGCAGGCTACGATTTCGTTCTCGGTAGCATCCATGGAACCCGTACCGCCGTTCTTATCGTAAGTGACGGTGTAGATGTCCGACCATTGTGCATAGAGGGTGAGGTCTTCCTCTACTTCATCACCCGGCTCATAGGGATCGCCTGTGCCGTCATCCTCGGTGTTCCATCCCGTGAAGGCCTTGCCTGAATAGGTGAACATATTGTCGGCAATCTCCGTTGCTTCGTCATCAACTTCGTCGCTCTCACCGCTGCCGTTAGCTTTGTATGTGACGGTGTAGGTGGTGGCTGGAGTGGAAGGATGGAGCCAAACGCGAATGCCCAATACATTTATTGTTTGACCAGCGCCAAAATTACTTATATTGGACGCTCCTCCGATTTCTCTAAATTCACGAATAGAACGGCTAAAATATACAGTATAAGCACTAATAGCAGATAAATTGATTTTTTCCCATACTCTGTTATCCCATGCTTTAGAAGATGTTGTGCCAGAAGTCACGCCATGACCCAATGTATATTGATTCGGAGTTACATCTTCTCCCCATGCCGCCCAAGCAATAGATGTTTGATTCTTACCATTCGGGCAATAAAGAATTTCTACTGAGTCAATCTGGTTTGTAGATGCAATTCCTAAATATCCATTCCAAGGATCATCACTATTTTTTAGGTTGGTAGAAATTGGCAAATAATAGTGACCAGAAACGTTTCCTGCTGAACCTAACGAACCTGAGATAGTTATACTTCCATGTGTGCCAAGCACACTAGAAACTGCTTCAGAATCCCAATCAGATGAGTCATAGTCCGCTGCTCCCCACATCTGACTGATGCCGAGGACGAAAGCGAGGATGAAGAGGCACAAATAACGTGCTCGAGGAAGGAAGGTTGAGGAATTAAAGAGAACATTGTTTTTCATAGTTATTTGATTTTTATTGATTATACGATATTATTGGTACCTGCTTTGTAATGTAACACTTTTCTTTGTGGAGAGACGACATATAATCCTATATCTCCAAAGAGCGAGGTGTATTAACACAAAAAAGCGGTAATCCGCTAATAATTGGATTACCGCTTGGTAGAAAGAAATATGGATGATTAGTAAGAAAACCTATTACATCATCGCACTAAAAATTAAATAGCAATACCGGTTTTAATTATATCCTCATACAAGGGTGATTGCTCATTTTCCTCCATTATAACCGGTTCGATAAGTGAGTTCACTCGACGCGCGCACGTCCATAACGGGGGAACGACAGAAAACCAATTGCCGGTGATGTGCGGAACAATAACAGCTACATCTATATCGCTATCTTGCCTCGCATTACCTTTACTATACGAACCGTAAAGATACACCTTAGCATTCTTATACATTGGCATTATTGCCTCTTTATATGCTCTAACTATATCTATAGCTTGCTTTTTATCCATAGTTTAAGAACAACAAATATTAACCCTATCAACCATTCTTCGTATATTTTGTTTCGCAATGCAAAGATAATGTATTTTTACGAAATACACAAATCTGTTCTGATTTTTTATTCATCAGCGGTAATCCAATATATCAAAGAGCGAGGTGTACACAAAAATACGCTTACTCTGCACGAATGCAGAATAAGCGTATAAAAAACTATGTCGGGCAACACACGTAGCACCCTGCGCAAGATGTTAATCCTGCGTCAGTCGTCTGCGAATATTGCGCAAGCACCGCATGGGGGGGGTATTCGCAAGGTGTTGATTTACAATAAATCATAGTTACAACAAACATAAGCGGTACGTGTTGTCAAAAAGGTGATTGAAACAGTGTGCGGAACGTGGAGGACCGGTTTGCAAACGGGAAGATTAGCAGCAGACACTATTTCACGCTGCAAAGGTACTGCTATTTTTCCTAACGTAGTGGTATTATCTGACGGAATATGTGGAAAAATTGCCACGAAGCCGTTACATTCGCGGCATATTGCATCGGGTGACACGCTCTTTGCATGGGAGAGACGGTAAAAAATACCGTCTCTACACATGGGCGGTACATTGTCACTTGGTATATAGTCACTTGGTACTTGCTCAAGTCTCCACACGTAGGCGAAGTGATGATTTACACGAGAATATTCCTTTATACACTCAATCGTGAAAAAGTAAGCTGTGGCGCGCATCTTCAACGGAAATAACCTCTTCTCAGGAGGGAAGGACGGAAAGCTTAAAAGCAAAATGAAAATCCTCGCAAATAAAGTCCAAATATCCTTTACCCTGCCACTCTTTAATATATCGCGGCGTGTTATAGAGAAAATAAGTGTCACCAAGAGACTGCAAAGAGTCGTAAAGACGCTTTTCTTTTTTTAGTACGGTAGCCATATCTAACGTAGGATGCTTTTCTATTGCAACCAAATAAAAGCTCCGAATGGTACGAAAAACCCGGCCTTTAATTACCACCCTCATATTTTTTTTCTCTTTTGGCAAAAGCATCGTTGATGCTCTTAACTAAACGTTCATGCATTTCCTCCAGAGTCATATAGTCCTTCAGTTCTGACGGAGAAATAACATTCAGTTCATAATCCGTGTGTGTTGTTGCCATAGTTTTGTATTGGTTTATATAGTTTACTCGTATAATAACATGCCATTTTACAAGCTTACTAATATGATATTTTATAGTTTTTTAATACACAAAGATATCCTTTGTCTTTAGGCGTTTTAGTTTGCCTAAAGTCTTGAGGTAATTGAAGTCGAGGTCGTCGGGGTTGGCAAGCACCATATACTTGAACGTACGTCCTGCTATGTGCTCTTTTTGGAAACGCAGCACGTCGTCGAGTGTTAGCGTCTGTGCCTCGCGGTAGATGTCCTCCCACATATCGTGGTCCCAACCGAGCTGCTTGAACGAGAGATAAGCGCTGATTGGAGCCGAGCGCACATAACGACGGCGTTCTATCTGGCGTAGCAACGAGGTCTTGGCATTGCTGAACGCTGCCTCGGAGAGGGGCATGTGGTTGCATATACTGTCGAAGGTCTCGATGCAGTCCGCCAGCTTGTCGGTCTGCGTGAGCACATATATATAGAAAGAGTTGTCGTCGCCCTTGTACGCCGGCGTGGAGTATCCTGCCGATGAGCCGTAGCATAGAGCGCGTGACTCGCGCATCTCTTGGAAGACGATGCCGCCCATCGAGCCGTCGAAATATTCATTGAAGAGTCGGATGAGCGCGAGGTCCTTGGGGTTATACACCTCTCCCCAGTCGGCGTAAGCGTAGAGGTAGGCGTTGTTGGCCACGTATGGCGCCACCAGTACCTCGGGTTTGTTCACCCGCTGTTGCACTACTCTTTGCGGCTCCTTGCGTGCATCGGGGTCTGCCATTGCCAACAGCTGCGACGAAGCGAGCAGCCCTCGCAGTTCGGTCTCCGATAGCGGACCGTAATACTCCACTCTCTCCACGGCCGGCATCATGTCGCGCAGGCGTTGCAGCACCTTAGCGGCGTTGAGTTTCTTCATCTGCTTAGGTGTGAGCGTGCTGCGTTTGACCTCTTTGCAGCCGTACTCGCCGTATGAGGTGAGGCGTGAGAAGCATGAGCGCTGGTTGCTCTTGGCATCCTCGTGCGAACGGATGATGTCGCTCACCACCTCGGCATAGACGTTGTCATCGGGCTGTGCCGTTAGCACATGGTCTTCCACGAGCCGCAATGCGTCGGCGAGCGTCTCCTGCAAGCCATACACACCGACAGAGGTCTCGTTGGCGCCCACCGAGAGCCATGCCTCAGCCGCATCGGCGTAGAGCTTCGCCTGATAGCCGTCAACAGAGAGGGAACCGGTGCCAAGATAATCGAGCACCGCCTCCGAGAGGTCAAGAACGGCATCCTGGTCGCTGCCCTTGCGAATAACAAAAGAGAGAGAGCCGAGCTCGTTCTCGGTGTTGCGGCGATAGAGCAGCTCCACGCCCTTCGGAAGAGTTGATACAGTGAGGTCGTTCTGCATGTCCAGATATTGCGGCTTCAGCTGCTCGGCAGGCATTGCCATCAGGCGGTTGTAGAAGTCGGAACTCTTCTCGCGGTTCATCTCGATAGGTGTGATAGCGGGTTTTTCCACCTTTGGCGGGTTGGCGTCCTCGCCCTGCACCTTGTTGATGCACACATATCCGTCGGTGAGGTAGGTATTAGCCACGCGCACGATATCCGCCTTGGTGATACGCGACTTGCGGTCAAGCTCTGAAACAATATCGGAATATGGTATCTGATAGATATGTGCGGTAATGAATTTGTTCACGCGGTTATTGTTGGACTGCAGCCCAATCAGTTCGTTGCGTTTCATGTTCTTGATGATAGCCGCGAGCATGTCTTCTGAGAAGTCGCCGCGCTTGAGCTTGTCGGCCTCGGCGAGCAGAATGCGGCGTACCTCGGCAAGGTCTTGCTTCTCCTTAGGCGCACCGAGCATGAGGAACATCGAGTAGTCATTGCCCGTGTTGATGCCGCTTGCTCCATAGAGCAGCAGTTGCTTCTGATTGACATCCGTGTCGAGCAGTCCGCACTTGCCGTTCTGCAGCACCTCTGCCATTATCTCCAGTGCGTCGATATCGTCGTGCCTGATGTCCGGCAGTTTCCAGCCGAGCCACACCTGCGGTGCCTCGTTGCCATAGACGGTAGTGTCCTTGGGAGCGGTCAGGTCGCGCTGCACAGGGCGGTGGAAAACAGGAACGGGCTTAGGCTCCCACGAGCCGAACCAAGTGTCGATAACCTCGATAGCGTGGTCGAACTCGAAGTCACCGGAGAGGCAGACAGCGCAGTTGTTCGGGCGGTAATAAGTGTCGTAGAACCGGCGGATGTTAATCAACGAAGGGTTCTTCAGATGCTCCTGCGTGCCGAGCGTGGTGTGCTGGCGATAGGGGATATCAGGGAAGAGGGCTTGGTCAAGGGCGAGGAACACCTTGCGGTTGTCGCGAGTGGAGTTCATATTAAACTCCTCATACACAGCCTCCAACTCGGTGTGAAAACCGCGGATGACAAGGTTCTGAAAACGGTCGGACTCAATCATCGCCCAGCGTGTCAGTTCACCGGCGGGGATGACCTCATGGTAGCAAGTCATCTCGGTGGAGGTGTAGGCATTGACGCCGGTGGCACCTATGCCGCTGACAAGTTTGTCGAACTCGTTGGCGATAGCAATCTTCGAACTCTCGTACGAGAACGAGTCAATCAGGTGGTAGATGAGTTTGCGCTCGGCAGCGTCGGTGGTGTGACCGTAAACCTCATAGAGCGAGTCAATAGCCCGCAGGTTAGGCAACTCACGGGCGTAGTCGGAGGTGCCGTATTGCTTGGTGCCTTTGAACATGATGTGCTCAAGATAATGTGCCAGTCCGGTTGACTCCAACGGGTCGTTCTGACTACCGGCACGCACAGCCACGTAGGTCTGTATCTCCGGCTTCTCTTTGTTCTGCGTGAGATAGACAGTAAGACCGTTGTCAAGGGTGTAGATACGAGCCTTCAGAGGATCGCCCTCTACAGTTTGGTAATGATACTCCTTCGCTTGCAGAGAGAAAGACAGGACAGTAAGAATGATAATAAGTAATTTTTTCATTATTGTATTGTTTGAGTATGTTATTATTTACCATGCACGCCAAGTCAGAGATGTTCTTTTTGAGCGTCTCTCTTATTGTTGAGAGATGCCGGGTAACACCGTCTCTACCGTGGTCGGAAACGCCAACCGCTTTACAAAGATACTACAAAAAAACGAACAAGCCAACAGTTTACGTAAAAAAAAGCGACAATTCTTGTATATGTGTCGGAAAATGTGTAATTTTGCAGTCAACTATCAGTCATCGGCTGATGGCAATCAATCACAACAGCAGCCACGGCTGACAGCAGACAGCCGGCAGCTGATGACAATAAACAATCACTCAAATGGTACTTAACTATATCTGGGTAGGTCTGATACTGATAGCCGTTGTGTTCGGCTTTGTACAGATGTGTTTTTTCGGCGAGACCGAGATTTTCAACCGTATCATGCTGTCCACTTTCGACTCGGCGAAGAACGGTTTTGAGATTTCATTAGGTCTGACCGGCGTATTGGCCCTATGGATGGGCGTGATGAAGATTGGCGAGAAAGGCGGCGTGGTAGAAAAGATGTCGCGCGTAGTGTCACCGTTCTTCTGCCGTTTGTTTCCCGATGTTCCCAAGGGTCACAAGTCGTTCGGCTCAATGTTCATGAACCTCTCCGCCACGATGCTCGGTATTGACAACGCAGCCACTCCTATGGGGCTTCAGGCTATGCGCGAGTTGCAGGAGATTAACCCTGACAAAGAGAAAGCGAGCAACCCGATGATAATGTTCCTCGTGCTGGTGACGAGCGGTTTGACCTTAGTGCCTGTCAGCATCATGGTTTACCGTGCGCAGATGGGTGCCGCCAACCCAGCCGACGTGTTCCTGCCTATCCTGCTTGCCACGTTCTTCGCCGCCATAGCCGGTATCATCTCCGTAGCGGTGGCGCAGAAGATTCGCTTGTGGGACCCCGTCATCCTGGGCGTCATCGGCGGATTGTGCCTGATAGTAGGAGCCGTCATCGCCGTGGCTTTCACACTGCCGCAAGAGGTGTTTTCCAAATGGTCAAACATTGTGGCGTACATCCTGCTGCTGAGCGTCATTGTGTGGTTCGTAGTGCAGGGAGTAGTTGCGAAAATCAACGTGTACGATGCTTTTATAGAAGGAGCAAAGGACGGCTTTACCACAGCGGTGGGCATCATCCCCTACCTAATAGCGATGTTAGTGGCTGTGGGAATGTTCCGCGCCTCCGGTGCGATGGACCTGTTGGTCAGCGGCTTAGGGTGGTGTTTTGCCGCTATCGGGCTGAACACCGACTTCGTGCCTGCACTGCCCACTGCGTTCATGCGACCGCTGTCAGGCGGCGGAGCACGCGGACTGATGATTGACGCAATGGCACAGTACGGAGCCGACTCGTTCGTCGGAAGACTCGTCTCGATAGTGCAAGGCTCAACAGACACTACCTTCTATATACTGGCTGTGTATTTCGGCAGCGTGAAAATCAAAGACACACGCTACGCTGTGGTTTGCGGACTGATAGCCGACTTCTGCGGCATTCTCGCATCGATACTGCTGGCGTATCTGTTCTTTCACTAAAGGGGGTAGAGGATTTAGAGGACCGGAATTTTATGAGAACATAGAACTTTTGGAATTATGATAACACTACAGACCGACGGGGTGGAGATGCTGGTTTTGGACAAGACTCATCTGCAACGATGGATTGGTGCAGTGGCAGCGAGCTACGGTTTCGCTGTGGGGAAAATCAACTATATATTCTGCTCCGACGAACGCGAACTGGAGGTCAACCGACAGTTTCTCGGGCACGACTACTACACCGATGTCATCACTTTTGACTACAGCAGCGAACATGTCTTGTCGGGTGACATTTTTATCTCGTTAGACACCGTTCGCAGTAATGCCGAGCAGATTGGCACGACTTTTGAGAATGAGTTATATCGGGTGTTGATTCACGGCGTACTGCACCTGACGGGGCAGGAGGACAAGACCCCGGATGCGCACGCCGAGATGACCCGTAAAGAAGACCTTGCCCTTGAGATGCTGTAAGTGACGAGTAACACTATCACAACAGCCGCACCCGGACAAGAACCCGTTTAAACTCCAAACCACACCCTCTAAACCGTTTAACCATTAACCCATTAAACTAATACAACTATGGCAGATTTTGGAAAAGTATGCGCCGCGTTCTTGGGCGGCGTTATAGCAGGAGGCGTAGCAGCCCTTCTGCTTGCTCCTAAGACAGGAGAAGAGATGCGTGCACAAATCAAAGCTATCGCATTGGAGAAAGGTGCCAAACTCAACAAAGAAGAGCTGGAAGTTCTCTATCGTAAGGTCATCGCCCGCGTTAAAGACTGGTTCAACGACGCCGAGATAGAGGCTGCAGTGGAAGAAGGAATAAGCGAAGTTAAGGCATGATTGACACGTCAAGATACAGCCGGCTGATTGATTCCGCCAAACGCCTGCTCTCCACGCGCTACGACCTGTTGCTACTCACTCTGCTGGAGAAGCTGAGCCGAATCATCGGGCTGATACTGCTGGTGCTGGTGGCTGTCTTAGGTGTGTTTGCCGCCTTTGCCTTCGGCACCTTTGCTCTCGCACTTGTTCTGAGCAAATGGATACCGCTGTGGGCAGCGTGCCTCATAATGGCAGCACTGTTCCTGATGGTGCTGGCTTTGGTCATCGCCTTCAGGCAACCACTGATCATCAATCCTATCGTTGCAGCGCTGAGCGGGATAATCTTCTCACCGGACGGACTGGCTAACCCGACGGCTTTAATCTCCAAACTGAACGACAAAACAACCAACGACGAAGAAATAGAAAGGAGAAACAACAATGAACAACAATATTGACCCCGCAACACTCCGTTCGTTGGAAGAGATAGAGCAGCTTCGCCTGCAATGGGAGAACAAAGCAGCGAAAGAGGAACGCCGCCTACGCAAAGAGACCGACGAGATAAGCGCCTCATGGCAGGAGTCGGTGAACAAAGTCAACCGGATAAAGAATATCTTCAGCACTATCCTGCCGAAGTTAGAGTACGTAGGTCTCGTCCTCCCGATACTGAAGAGAATCTTCAGAAGGAAAAAGTAAATAGAAAGGACCGGAGAATCCAGAGAGACCAGAAAATCCGGGGAAGGCACCCACATAAACAAAAAAACGACACTTGAAAGTGAACTTTCAAATGTCGTTTTTTTATGTGACTCGTGCAGGATTCAAACCTGCAACCTTCTGATCCGTAGTCAGATGCTCTATTCAGTTGAGCTAACGAGCCGAACGCTTTGAAACCAGGAGCCCCTCCTTATTCCCAAAACGGGAACCACCTAACTCTTCGTTTCAAAAGCGGCTGCAAAGGTACTGCTTTTTTTTGAAACAAACAAATTTTTGAGCAAAAAAATGCAAAAAAATATTCAAAAGACGTTCAAAAGGCGTTCAAACGACACTTGTACGGTATATTCCGACACTTGGGCGGCACGTTGTACCTGGTACCTGGTCACTTGGTCACTTGTTCGGATTATGCACTGAATACTTGCATAATCCGAAAAAAAGCAGTAATTTTGTAGTCTAATTCCGTTTCACACGATGTCATTCACCGATTGGATAGAAGTAACGGGTTCGCGGGTTAACAACCTGCGCAACGTGTCTGTACGTATTCCCCGCGGCAGCCTGACCGTCATCACCGGTTTGTCCGGCAGCGGCAAGTCCAGCCTCGCCTTCGACACAATCTTCGCCGAGGGTCAGCGCCGGTATATAGACACGTTCTCTTCCTACGCTCGCGGGTTCATGCAGAACATGCAGCGCCCTGACGTGGATAAGATTACCGGTCTCTCCCCTGTCATCAGTATCGACCAAAAAACCACGTCACGCAACCCGCGCTCCACCGTAGGCACGGTAACCGAGGTGTATGACTACCTGCGTCTGCTGTTCGCCAGAGCCGGCAGAGCCTACTCGTATGAGACAGGCGAAGAGATGGTGCATTACACCGACGACCAGATACTGAAACTTATCACAGAGCGTTACGAGGGAAAGAAAGTGCTAATCCTCGCGCCTGTAGTAAAGAACCGCAAAGGCCATTACCGCGAGCTCTTCGACCAGATACGACGCAAAGGATTCGTGTATGTGCGAGTGGACGGAGAGATACGAGAGATAACCTTCAGCATGAGGCTCGACAGATATAAAAACCACTCCATAGAGGTGGTGGTTGACCGCCTGAAGATACAAGTCGGAGCAGCCGCTCTATCGCGTGAGGATAACGATTTAAAGCGTATCAGCCAGAGTATCAACCAAGCCATGCAGATGGGCGAAGGTCAGATGATGGTGGAGAGCGAAGGCGAGGTGCGCTATTTCTCCCGCACACTCATGTGCCCGACAACAGGCATCAGCTACGACGACCCGGCGCCGCACCACTTCTCTTTCAACTCACCACAAGGCTGGTGCCCCTGCTGCAGAGGACTGGGAAGGATAAAAATCAGTCAGCCGGCTGACGACGAACTGCCGGAGGAAGATGAAGTACTGCAGTGGCTGCAAGGCGGCGACGCCACATGGGCGAAGAAAAACGAAGACAATGACGATAACGGCAGCGAGGAACTACAGTGGGTGGAGTGCCCGGAGTGCCACGGAGCAAGACTCAGGAAAGAGAGCCTGATGTTCAGAATCGGAGAAAAGAACATCGCCGAGCTGTCTGCAATGGACATCAGCCAGCTAAGGCTGTACTTGGATACACTGACCGGACTGACCGAAAGGCAACAGGCAGTGGCAACGGAGATAATAAAAGAGATTTCCTCGCGATTAGGCTTCATGGAGCAGGTGGGGCTCACATACCTCTCCCTCTCCCGTCCTTCCGACAGTCTGTCGGGCGGCGAGAGTCAGCGTATCCGTCTCGCCACACAGATTGGGTCACGACTGGTGAACGTGCTGTATATCCTTGACGAGCCGAGTATCGGTTTGCACCAACGTGACAATGAGAGGCTGATAACATCGCTGAAAGAGCTTCGCGACATGGGTAACACCGTTATTGTGGTGGAGCACGACGAGCAGATCATGCGCGAAGCCGACTGGTTAGTTGACATCGGTCCGGGGGCAGGTCGCCTTGGCGGCAACATCGTCTTCGAGGGCACGTACGCTGACATGCTCCGCTCACACACTCTTACAGCCGAATACCTGACAGGTACGCGCATTGTGCCACCATCAGTCTCGCGCCCCATAGATGACAAACAGCAATGGCTGGTGGTGGAAGGCGCACGAGGCAATAACCTGAACAGCGTCAAAGCCGCTTTCCCGTTAGGCAAACTGATTTGCGTGACCGGCGTGAGCGGTAGCGGCAAGTCAACACTCGTCAACAAGACGCTCTACCCCGCCCTCTCACAACGACTCACACGCAGCCTCACTCCGCCAATGGCGTATGACAATATATACGTTATGAGCAGCAAAGAGAAAGTGCTGCTTGCCGACCAACTATTCAAGAAACGGATAGACAAGATTGTCGCTGTTGACCAGTCGCCTATCGGCAGGACGCCTCGCAGCAACCCTGCCACCTATACCGGCGTCTTCAGCGACATACGCGAGTTGTTTGCCATGCTGCCGGAGTCGAAGATTCGCAACTGGAAAGCCGGACGGTTCTCGTTCAACACCGGCGACGGCCGCTGCAAAGAGTGCTCAGGCAACGGATACAAGACGATAGAGATGCGCTTCCTGCCGGACGTGTACGTGCAATGTGAGGCATGCAACGGCATGAGATACAACAAAGAGACACTCGAAGCACGATTCAAGGGAAAGAACATCGGCGAGGTGCTGAATATGACCATCAACCAAGCAGTGGAGTTCTTCGAAGCACAACCGCATATCCTTCAAAAAATAAAAACCCTTCAGCAGGTAGGCTTGGGTTACCTGAAGCTTGGTCAGAGCAGCACCACCCTCTCCGGCGGTGAGGCACAGCGCATGAAGCTGGCATCGGAGCTTGCCCGTCCTACCACGGGCAAGACACTCTATATCCTTGACGAACCCACTACAGGTCTGCATTTCGATGACATACGAGTCCTTTTGGACGTGCTGCAACGTCTTGTTGACAAAGGCAATACAGTCATTATCATCGAGCACAACCTCGATGTTATTCGCGCCGCCGACTACATCATAGACCTTGGTCCGGAGGGCGGCCGTGGAGGCGGCACTATAGTAGCGGATGGACCGCTAAGCAAGGTTCGGCGCTCGCGCAAGTCTTTCACTGCCAAATATCTATAACACATAACACGGCACCGGGTGCCACAACACACACCTTATTATCGTTACCAACTCACCCATATTGACAATAGCCTTGGTGCTGGCACTGGTTCTTATCGTGCCGCTATTGTGCCGCAAGATTCACCTGCCGTCAATCGTCGGACTCATCCTCGCCGGCATAGTGATTGGCCCGCATGCCTTGGGCCTGGTGGACAGAACGCCGACGTTAGACCTCTTCTGTCAGTTAGGAATACTATATATAATGTTCCTCTCAGGAGTAGAAATCGATATCGACGACTTTCGCCGCGAGCGCAAACGTAGTATCCTCTTCGGCTGCCTGACTTTTTTCATTCCTCTGCTACTTGGTATCGCTACCGGTATGTGGCTCTCAATGCCTTGGCTCACCACCCTGCTTTTCGCCTCACTCTTCTCCTCCCACACGCTTATCACCTGGCCTGTAGTCAGCCGCTACAGTGTGCAGCGCGACAAGTCGGTAGCTATAGCCGTGGGCGGAACGGTGTTCGCTGTGACGGGAGCGATGATTATCCTTGCGGCAGTGAGTAGCATTGCCGAACAGGAGACGGCGTCGATGTCGCTTATATGGCGAATGGTGGCAGGTAGTGCAGTGATGCTCACGCTCATCTTCGTTGTGATGCCGCGTATAGCACGCTGGTTCTTCTACCGCTACAACGACTCTATAGCCGAATGGCTCTTCGTCATGCTGCTCGCCACCATCGGCGGAGCACTGGCATACCTCTCAGGCATAGAGCCTATACTCGGCGTCTTTCTGACAGCACTCTCGCTCAACAAACATATCCCGCACCTGTCGCCGCTGATGAACAGAATAACTTTCGTTGGCAATGCCGTGTTCGTACCGGTTTTTCTGCTTAGCGTAGGCACGCTCATCGACCTCAGAGTGTTAGCTCAGGGCTGGGCAGCAGCGATGGTGGCAGTTGTGATGATTGTTGTTGCGTTAGTCTCCAAATGGGTAGCCGCTCTCATAGCACAAAAGATAATGGGGTTCTCTCGTGCCCGTCGTCGCATGCTTTATGGTCTGAGTAACGCTCACGCTGCCGGCGCCTTAGCCACAGTGACGATAGGTTACGGCATCATCATGCCTGACGGCACACATCTGTTGTCGGAGGAGGTGCTGAACGGTACGATACTGATGATTCTGGCGTCATGCATCGTCGCCTCATTCTTCACCGAGCAAGCGGCTCGTAGTCTTGCTGATGAGTCGGAACAGACCGGCATGAGTGACAATACCGACAGCAACAACACCGAGCGTCAAGTGCTGCTGCCTGTGGCCAATCCCGACACCAACAGAGGTCTGCTGGAGCTTGCTATCCTGCTCCTTAACCGTCACCCCGAAACACGTCTCCACGCCGCTGCTATACTACGCACTGACGACGACACTGCGGCTGCCGACCGCCTGCTTAACGATACGGCACGACAGGCGGCGGAACACGACATCAACATCTATATGCACAAGCAGAAAGCCGTGAACGTACCTAACGGCATCAGAGCCGTAGTCAAAGACAGACGAATAACACATGTGGTGACAGGCATGACAATAGGCAAGGAGGAAAAAGGGTTCGGCAAAGCCGTCGGTCCGCTTATACCGCTGGCGGGACAGCAGATTTGGCTATATAACGCCGTCACACCGCTATCGAACATCCGCACAGTGCGTGTCCTTGTGCCCGTCAACGCAGAGAAAGAGTACGACTACAACGGTTGGCAGCAGTGTGTGGGTAACATCGTAGAACAACTGCATGCAGAAGCAACGCAAGAGACAATCAACTCATGGACGATACTACCACGCATATCAACAACGATGAGCGACGACGAACTGCTGATAATAGTACAGGCACGACGCTCAACAACATCGTGGGCGGAAGACATGACCAACGTGCCGCAGACGATAAGACGACACTTCGCAGACAAAAACGTGATAGTGCTTTTCCCAGCCCAACATATAGAGGAAGAAGAGGATAATATACTCCTGAACGAATACGCACGTAGCGGCGAGTCAACCTACTCGTTCATACAACGCCTCACCGCACGAAGAAAATAACGCACGAACAACGTTAACGTCTCTACCCTTGGGCGAAACAATGTCGGAACACCCGGTGGCGAAAAAAGGTCGGGATATATGTTCATATACACAACAGAGACGGTCTTTCTGACCGTCTCTGTTGTGTATAAACATCGTGCGACATGTGTCGCATAACGTGCTGTAGTCTGTTTTATTTGAAGAGTTTGCCGAAGTCTTCCTGTGAGATTTTCTTCGTTTCAATCTTCACCACGTCTTTCAGTGCAGCGTAAATCTTATTCTCCTGCACTCGGTCGTACAACCCGCGTGTCTGGTTCTCGTCCTTGAGCATGTCTTGTGCGAACGACTCCAGATATTGGTCCTCCACATGACTCATGCCGTACTGCATGAACTGCATACGAGCCACCTCTTTGGCGTATGCGCGCACCTCGTCTGCTTCCACCTTGATGTCGAACTGCTCTGCTAACTGGTCCTTGGCAAGTTGCCAACGCAGCTGGTCAAGAGTCTTATCCCAGTCCTTCTCAATCTGCTCGTCAGTAAGGTCCTTGTTTGCCACCTTCAGCCAGCGTTTGAGGAACGGCTCGGGGAACGCCACTTTCTCCATCTTCTTCATCACGGCAGCCTTGGCGTCAAGTCCGAACTTATACTTGGCGTCCTCATCCATATTGGCCTGTATCTCCTCGCGAATCTTAGCACGGAAAGCAGCCTCGTCTGCAATAGTGCCCTCGCCGTAAACCTTGTCAAAGAGCGACTGGTCAATAGGTGAAGCCGTGTGGCGGTTGATGCCGCTTACGGTAAAAGTATAGTCTGACTTAAGGTCTTGTGCCTCCTCTTTGCTAATCTTAAGCAATGAGGTCAGTTCTGCTTCGTTCTTGAAAGCTTTTTTCGGGTTGAAGGTGATAACGTCTCCCACCTTGGCGCCGATAAACAGTTTCTTCTGTGCTGCCGACATATATGCAGGTGTAAGAACCTGTCCTTCTACTTTCTTGCCGTTCTCAGCCTGTTCCAAGAGGTCGCCACGCAGCATGTCGTTCTCATCTGCTGTCTCCGGGCTCTCATACGAACCGAAACGCTCAGCGTAAGCCTTAACTTGGTTGTCAACCATCTCGTCGGTCACCTCAATCTGATACTCCGTCAGTTTGTTCTGCGCGGTAAGCTTCGCATTGAACTCAGGAGCAAGAGCTATATCGAAGACGAAAGTGAAAGAGGTCTGGTTGTCAAAATCAAGCTCCGGTGTGTCTTCCTCATTGGAAAGAGGCTCACCAAGGATATTAAGCTTCTGCTCACGAATATAGTTGTAGAGGAGCTCACCAATCACTTTGTTTATCTCCTCAGCAAGCACAGCCTTACCGTATTGACGCTGAATAAGGCTTGCAGGAACCTTACCGGGACGGAAGCCCGGAATATTGGCACGCTGGCGTATGGTGCGCAACTCTTTTTGCACTTTCTCTTCGTAGTCTTGAGGCTCAACTACGAGTGTCAACTTCGCATTAAGTTGATCAATGTCTGTCTTTGTGATTTGCATAATTATATAATTTCACTGTTAATGTTTTCTTTATTGTCATAAAGTTGTATTCTGTCCGTCAAGCATCGCACTGCTGCACTTCGGACATCGTACTTTTGATAGACCAACCACCTTGAGAGACGGTAACAAATACCGTCTTAACACTTTGGCGGCACTTTGTCACTTGGTACTTTGTCACTTGGTACTTTGTCACTTGGTACTTAACAACTCCCTATTCCTCGTCAGTCTCGGCAGGCAGTCCTGCACGCGAGCGTGCACGTTTGCGCTCCAGTTCGTCGAGGATGATTTTGCGGATACGCATTGACTGTGGTGTCACCTCTACATACTCATCCTCCTTGATATACTCTAACGCTTCTTCAAGGGAGAAGATTACCGGCGGTGGCAGTACCGCCTTGTCGTCGGCGGACTTGGAACGCATGTTCGTCAGTTTCTTCGACTTGGTCACGTTGATGACTATATCCTTGTCTTTCGAGCTCTCGCCGACTACCTGTCCGGCATAAACCTCTTGCTGCGGATAAATAAAGAACCTGCCTCTGTCCTGCAGTTTATCCAGAGCGTAGGCGTAAGCCGTACCGGTTTCCATCGCTATAAGCGAGCCGTTCTGACGTTTCTCAATCTCACCTTTATAAGGCTGATACTCAAGAAAACGGTGATTCATTATCGCCTCACCTGCCGAAATATTCAGCACGTATGTTCTCATACCTATGATACCTCGCGAAGGAATGACGAAATCCAGTTGCAGTCTGTCACCTATGGTGTTCATTGCCGTCATCTCACCCTTGTGCATCGCCACGTACTCTATTATCTTTCCCGAACAGTCTTCGGGCGTGTTCACCGTCAGCTGCTCCACAGGCTCACACTTGACTCCGTCAATCTCCTTGATGATAACCTGCGGTTGCCCCACTTGCAACTCATAGCCCTCACGGCGCATCGTCTCAATAAGTACAGAAAGATGCAAGACACCGCGTCCAAACACGTTCCACACATCGTCTGCCGGACTCTTCTCCACGCGAAGTGCAAGGTTCTTGTCCAGTTCACGCATCAGACGTTCGTGTATATGTCGGGAAGTAACGAACTTACCCTCCTTGCCGAAGAAGGGCGAGTCGTTGATAGTGAAGACCATTGACATCGTCGGCTCATCAATGGCGATAGGAGTAAGCGGCTCCGGGTTCTGGTAATCACACACGGTGTCACCTATCTCAAACCCGTCAATACCGACCAATGCACAGATGTCACCACACTCTACTTTATCAACCTTCATCTGACCAAGTCCGGTGAAGGTACGCAGTTCCTTTATCTTACTCTTAACCATCGTGCCGTCACGTTTGGCAAGAGTAATGTTCTGCCCCTCTGTCAGCGCTCCGCGATGAATACGTCCGACAGCTATACGCCCTACGTATGGGTTGTAGTCGAGCGAAGTGATAAGCATCTGCGGCGTACCATCAAGCACCTGTGGCTCAGGTATATACTCAATGATTGCGTCCATCAGCGCAGTAAGGTCAGTGGTGGGTTTGCGCCAGTCGGTGGACATCCAGCCGTTCTTAGCCGAACCGTAGATGGTCTGGAAGTCAAGCTGCTCCTCCGTAGCATCCAACGTTACCATCAGGTCGAACACTGCCTCCTGCACCTCGTCAGGACGACAGTTCAGCTTGTCAACCTTATTGATGACAACAATCGGCTTAAGGTTCATCTCGAGAGCCTTCTGCAGCACGAAACGTGTCTGCGGCATAGGACCTTCAAAGGCGTCAACCAGCAGCAGAACACCGTCAGCCATATTAAGAACACGCTCTACCTCACCGCCGAAATCGGCGTGACCGGGAGTGTCGATGATGTTAATCTTATATCCCTTATAGTCGATAGAGACGTTCTTGGCGAGAATCGTTATACCCCTCTCACGCTCCAACTCGTTATTGTCAAGAATAAGTTCTCCCTTCTGCTCGTTATCGCGGAAGAGATGCGCGGTATAAAGCATCTTGTCCACCAGCGTTGTTTTGCCGTGGTCAACGTGTGCAATAATAGCGATGTTACGAAGTTTCTGCATGTGTGTATAGAATAAAGCGTAAAAAAACAGGTTTGTGGCTTTGGAAAGCTTACCAACCTGTTTTTCATGAGTGTGGTCCCACTAGGGCTTGAACCTAGGACCCCCTGATTATGAGTCAGATGCTCTAACCGACTGAGCTATGGGACCGTGCAGCCGACATGCGACTGCAATATGTTTTACTACTTAACAGTTTTCATCAACTCCAGGGCTTCTTCCTTTGTAATATTCTTCTCATCATCTGAAAGAATCGGAATATACAGTTTGGAGTTAGGCCAGAGATATGACGGCGACTTGATGACGTCCCTGTTGGTTCTGTAAATATATACCCAGCAATTGGTATTGTCGTAGTATTTGCGTGCAAGTCTGGAGAGTGTTGTCTTCTGATTAACGACCTCCACGCCAAGGAACTTCTCGTGGTCATATTGCAGGTCAAGCTCCGACAGCTTTTCTGCTTCCGACTTTTCCGGTTGAGCCTCAGCCTCTGTAGCTTCATCCCCGGACTTTCTCGCCTCGCGTTCTGCCACCTTCTCAGCTTTCTTGCGCTCCTGCTCCTCTACCTCTTGACGGGTCTTCTCCAGCTGCTCTCTTGTCACAACGTGCATATTCACACGGCGGTTAGGCGCGAAGGAAGACTTGACATTGGTAAGTTGGCCTTTACCCATCGGCAGGAGTCTGCTCGGATCAATACCATAAACGTTGACAAGCATGTCACGCACTGCCTCCGAACGTCTCTTGGCCAGTTCCTCGTTACGCTTGCTGGAACCGGTGTTGTCGGCGAAACCGGCCAACTCAAGACACAAGGTAGAGTCTTGCTCCAAGCGGAACGCCACTTTCTGGATATCTACGAGTGCCTGGTCATCAAGCGAATATTTGTCGTTGCCGAAATATACGAAGTAATAGTCGTCAGCCGTCAGGGTCTTACGCTTCTCGTTCATCACAACAAGAGTGTCCTTGTGCGAGATGACCACGGTGTCCTTGATAGCCTTACGAATCTCCTCAGCCTGCTGATGAACCTGCTCCTCACGAGCCTCTGCTATAGCCACCGCATCTGCAATCATCCGATCGCTGGCGTTAGATACGTGAGACTTTTCTTTTGCGTTAATCTTCCAGCGAAGAACAAGGTCGGCTGTAAACAGACCGTCATTGTTGCTGTTTGCACGCGGCTCACTGTTCAAGCCCGTCTCTTTCCTAACCGGTCCGTCAAGCAGGTCAGACATGTAGTAGTCATACATACCGCGGATACCCATTGAGAATGTTCTCGTAATATTGAAGTCTGCAAGCAGTCCGAAAGCGAAGAACGGTGCATATCCGTATCCGCTGCCGGCCTTGGTGTTAACAGACACCGGCTTGAAGAAGTTTCCACTCGCCTCGGTTGACTCCGGAGTGTAGGTAAACACTCCGATACCGCCACCAAGATTAGCGTAGAGGTTGAATATCGTCTGTCTTCTCTTGGGGAAGAAGGCGTCCATAAAGTCAAACGACAGTAATGCAGCCATGTTGTACATATTTCCGAACGATGTACCCGCCTTGCGGGAACCGTCGCTCTGCTTGGTTGCCGTGAAGGAGTTCTTACCATAGTTAGCGGCCATAAACTCCAATTGGACACCCCAAATAGGTGTAAAGTCATACTCGACACCTATACCGAGGTTCACCGTGAGGTCGCTCAAACCCGAGCCGAGCTTAGCGCCATTCGACTCGTCCATATCGGCAAAAGTCATACCCATCGGAACATATATTACCCAATGAGATTCCTTTGGTTCCGGAGCTGCATTACTATATTTAACACCTTTCTCGTAGGGATAAATGCCTCCGGTCAATGTATCAGGGACAATAATGTCCTTAGCTGCCACCGTCAGTGAGACACAGCACAAAAGCAAGCAAGCGAGAAAAGAATGACGTTTCATAATTATATATACAATGTTGGTTTGGGTTTGTTTTTCATGTATAATCTGACGCAACAACATGGGGCTTTACGGCACACCCGTATGCCACCCATATCATTTCAAGCCGCAAAATTACTAATAATTTTTTACTTGGCAAAGCTTTTGCGCATTTTTTTTTATTTTTTCTATATTATATTGTTATATCCGACATTATTTACTATCTTTGCAATAAAGAAAGCGTGTACAAAGCATCACGTCGCGTCTAATTCTTTTTCGCTTTGTAACTTAATCTCTAAATTCTACAATAATGGACATCTTATCACAAATGACCGCACGTGCCAAAGCGCACAAAAAACGTATTGTATTGCCTGAGGGTGACGAGCCCCGTACTCTTGAAGCCGCCGACATTGTGCTGGGCGAGGGTATAGCAGAGCTGACGCTTATCGGCGACCCTGCCACCATCCGCCGCATGGCTGCAGAAAACGGATACAAAAACATCGACAAAGCCACCATCTTTGACCCTGCCACCGACCCCAAGATGTCGGACTACGCTCATCTGCTTTACGAGCTTCGCAAAGCGAAAGGCATGACAGAGGAGCAGGCAGTAGCTAAGGCTAAAGACCCGCTGTATTTAGGTTGTCTCATGATTAAGGCAGGCGATGCTGACGGCGAGCTGGCAGGTGCCCGTGGCACTACAGCCGACACTATCCGTCCGGCTTTCCAGATTCTGAAAACCAAACCCGGTGTAGGTATCGTCAGCGGTGCTTTTCTTATGTTCACCCCTGCAAAAGAGCTTGGTGAGGATGGTTTTCTGGTGTTTGCCGACTGCGCTGTCAACCCGTGCCCTAACGCACAGGAGTTGGCACAAATCGCTGTTTCCACAGCCGAGACAGCACGCACACTCGGTCAGATAGAGCCTCGCGTGGCGATGTTGTCGTTCTCGACGAAAGGCAGCGCTAAGCATGAGCTTATAGACAAAGTGACGGAAGCTACACGAATAGCGCACGAGTTGGCACCGGAGCTTCAGCTCGACGGTGAACTGCAGGCAGACGCAGCTCTTGTGGCAAAAGTAGGCGCAAGCAAGGCTCCCGGCTCGCCTGTGGCAGGCAAAGCTAACGTGCTTGTTTTCCCTGACCTGCAGGCAGGCAACATCGGATATAAACTGGTAGAGCGCTTCAGCGGCGCTAACGCTATCGGTCCTATACTGCAAGGCATAGCTGCTCCTGTAAACGACCTTAGCCGCGGTTGCAAAGTGCAGGATATAGTGCAAATGATTGTGATAACAGCTAACCAGGCTATCGGCTGACAACTGACTCACAGCGGTAATTATAAGTGTAATTTCTAACTCAACAGATATAATGAAAATTCTTGTATTAAACTGCGGCAGCTCGTCAATCAAATACGCGCTGTACGACATGGACAGCAAGTCTGTCATCGCCAGCGGCGGAGCAGAGCGCGTCGGCTTGGACAACGCTTTTGTGAAGGTAAAACTGCCTAACGGCGAGAAAGTTAAGGTAATGCACGACATTCCCGAGCACACCGAGGGTGTCAAGTTCATCTTCTCTCTTCTGACCGATGCCGAGATGGGCGCCATCAAGAGTCTGAATGAGATTGACGCAGTAGGTCATCGTATGGTGCACGGTGGTGAGCGTTTCACGGAGTCGGTACTAATCACCGATGAGGTCATTCGCGCCTTCGAAGAGGTGAGCGACCTCGCTCCCCTGCACAACCCCGCTAACCTGAAAGGTATCCGCGCCGTGAGCGAACTGATGCCGGGTCTGCCTCAGGTAGGCGTGTTCGACACGGCTTTCCACCAGACGATGCCCGACTATTCGTTCATGTACGCTCTGCCATACGAGGTGTATGAGAAATACGGTGTACGCCGCTACGGCTTCCACGGCACCTCACATCGTTACGTGTCCGCACGTGCGTGCGAGTTCCTTGGTGAAGACTACAATAATGTGAAGATTATCACCTGCCACATCGGTAACGGCGGCTCGTTGGCTGCCGTGAAAAACGGCAAATGCATGGACACGTCAATGGGTCTGACGCCTCTGGAGGGTGTGATGATGGGAACCCGAAGCGGCGATGTGGACGGCGGTGCAGTGACCTTCCTGCAGAAGAAACTCGGCTTAGACGCAGACGGCATGTCCAATTACCTGAACAAACAGTCGGGAGTAGCCGGTGTGAGTGGCATAGGCAGCGACATGCGTGACCTTGAGAATGCTTGCAAAGAAGGCAACCGACGTGCTCAGCTGGCGGAGAAGATGTACAACTACCGTATTCGCAAGTACATCGGAGCCTACGCTGCTGCAATGGGCGGCGTGGATATCATCGTGTTCACCGCAGGTGTTGGCGAGAACCAGGCATCAATGCGTGAGGCTGCATGCGAGGGACTGGAGTTCATGGGCGTCAAGCTCAACAATGAACTCAACGCCACCATACGCGGCAAAGAGGCGATAATCTCTGCGCCGGACTCAAAGGTGAAGGTAGTGGTTATACCTACCGACGAAGAGCTGATGATTGCTTCCGACACGATGGCTATCGTCAATAAACAATAGAAAACAAAAGCCGAATGTGGAGTAAGGAGTGTGCGCACTCCTCTCCACAATCAGCTTCCAGTTTGAGAGACGGTATATGCCGCGCACAAAACACAACTATCCGTCTCACCCGTGGGCAGCACACTCATCACCTACCGCTTATAACATTGAGAGACCTACCCGCTAAACATGAAAAACACAACTATGCCTAAGACAGTAATCTACCAACTACTGCCGCGTACATTTGCCAATTTCAATGCTCACCCTGTTCATAATGGCGACATTGAGCAGAATGGTTGCGGCAAGATGAACGACATAACTCCGAAAGTGCTCCGCCAAATCAAGCACCTTGGTGCCACCCATGTGTGGTACACCGGTATTCTGGAACACGCCACTCAGACTTATTACTACCGCTACGGTATTCGACGTGACCACCCTGCTATAGTGAAAGGCAAGGCGGGTTCACCGTATGCAGTCAAGGATTATTATGACGTTGATCCTGACCTTGCGGTTGACGTACCTAAACGTATGCAGGAATGGGAGGCCCTGATAGAACGCACCCATAAGACCGGCTTGAAAGTTCTAATGGACTTTGTTCCCAATCATGTGGCTCGTGAGTACCACTCAGACAACCTGCCTGCCGGTGTGGAAGACCTTGGTGCAAACGACCACCCGGAGTGGGCTTTTTCGCCACTCAACAACTTCAGTTACCTGCCGGGGGAGAAGTTCTCTCCGCGTTTTGACATAGGCGACTATGAGGAGTATCCTGCCAAGGTGACCGGCAACGACTGCTTCACTGCCCATCCGGGAAAGGACGATTGGTATGAGACGGTAAAACTGAACTACGGTGTGTTCTACCGCGGAGGCCGAGAGAAACAGTTCCACCCGACGCCTGACACATGGAAGAAGATGCTGGATATCCTGCTTTTCTGGTCAGCCAAAGGAATCGACGGCTTTCGGTGCGACATGGCGGATATGGTTCCTCAGGAGTTTTGGCAGTGGGCGCTACCAAAAGTGAAGGAGCAGTATCCTCACGTCATCTTCATTGCAGAGATTTATACCCCGGCGTTATATAAAGGCTACCTTGATGCGGGTTTCGACTACCTGTATGACAAAGTGGGCATGTACGATTATCTGAGAGCCGTAACATCGAAGAACTATCCCGCAGAAGGTATCAGTCAGCAATGGCAGCAGACCAACGACATACGCGACCGTATGCTTTATTTCCTTGAGAACCACGATGAGCAGCGCATAGCGTCAGGGTTCTTCTGCGGACGCGGCATGTGCGCTCAGCCGGCTATGATAGTAGCAGCTACTCTCGGCACTAATCCCGTGATGGTTTATGCCGGGCAGGAATTAGGAGAGAAGGGCATGCAGGCAGAAGGTTTCTCCGGCATTGACGGACGAACCAGCATCTTCGATTACTGCGGTATTCCTGCCGTTCAGGCGTGGTCGAACAAAGGTAAGTGGGACGGTGCCAAACTCGACGACGAGCAACACGAACTGCGTGAGTTCTACACCCGTCTGCTGAACATCGCCTGCAAAGAGAAAGCCATCAGTGAGGGTGAGATGTACGACTTAGAGTACGCTCAAGGGGCGGAATTCAACCGACACGAGCACTTTGCATACCTGCGTCATTACAACGGCAAGCATACTGCCGGCAGCCACATAGTATTGGCAGTTCTTAATTTCGATGACAAACAGGCTGACATTGAGGTACGCATTCCGGAGGAGGCTTTTGCCCACCTTGGCATAGAACCTTCAGAGCATGAGTTGGTTTTCACCGACCTCCTGACGGGTTCAGAGTATCGTGGTTACTTATGCCCTACACGTCCGTTCCGCATCACGCTACCGGCATGGAAAGGAGCATTACTAAAAGTAAAGTAAGACCGCTGCGATATTTATTAATGCAGACGCTACGCTTAATGGTGTACAGCGCTAAATGGTGAATTTTACCGCCAAAAGGTAGAGACACGGGGCCCCTCGAGCCACGTGAAGTGTGGTGTCAGACGGTATTTTTACCGTCTCTCATAAGTACCAAGTGACCAAGTTCATAGTCACTTGGTTTTTTTTACAAAATTTTCTTGAGTTCGTCGTAGAGAGCGGCGGTAGGGAGTCCCATCACGTTATAGAAAGAGCCTTCCATCTTAACACAGCCTATGTATCCTATCCACTCTTGTATGCCGTATGCTCCGGCTTTGTCGAGCGGACGGTAGTGGCGGACATAGTGGTATATCTCCTCGTCGGAGAGTGTACGGAAGGTGACGTCAGAACGGCTGACGAAAGCCCGCTCGCCGATAGTACTGTTGTCGGAGAGAGACGGTAAAATGATACTGTCTCTACACGTGGGTGGAACATTGTTCGCGGAAACCCCGCTTTCACCCCATTTCACGTTGTTCATGGGGGCCCCGCAGCGAAAGCGAAGACAGACGGCGGTATAGACCTGATGTGTCTTGCCGGATAGTCTGTGCAGCATCCTGACGGCGTCGCCCTCGTCCTTTGGTTTGCCAAGCACTTCTCCGTCGAGCCAGACGATAGTGTCGGCAGTAAGAAGCACCTCTCCTTCTGCAAGCGGCTCGGCATAAGCAGCGGCTTTGCTGCGAGCTATAAAAAGAGGAATGTCACCCTCACGCAGTTCGCTCGGGTAATTCTCATCCGCATTGACGTCAACAACACGAAAAGGGATACCGAGTCCGGCAAGCAGTTCGCGTCTGCGAGGGCTTTTGGAAGCAAGAAGTATAAGATGGTCTTTCATTGACGATTATTGAAAAATATTTGTATTCTTGTTTCGCCCGAGTGTTCCAACCTTGTTTCAGCCAAGTGTAGAGGACGGTACGTTGATACGCCGGTGCCTGTCACTTGGTCACTTCTTCGTGCATTTGAAACTAAAAAACAACGAGTGGGAGAAGGGTGCCGAGCAGCATTGAGAGTTTCATTGCGAGCTGTGCATTATGGTAGTCCTGCGGTAGGCGTGCTCTCCAGAGGATAACGAGAGTAACGATGAAGCAGAGCTGCAGCAACAGGTCGTATTTGGTGGCGTTGTTGGTGATATCGAAGCCCCCTTTGATATAGAACACATTACCTAAAACAAGCAGAGTCATGACAATCAGAATAACCAATGTAGCACAAACCTTGCTTGCTGTATCTCCAAGCACCACCGGTATAGTATGACACTCCATTTCTCTGTCTCCCTCCTGGTCTTCCGTGTCTTTGATTATCTCACGAGCCCAAGTGGTGAGAAAAGCGAAGGCAGCAAAGGCTGCGAGACGCAGATAGATAGCGTTGATAAGATACTGGCCGAGCATCGAGTCCTGCCCAAACTCGTTCTTAATAGCAGCATCAGCTGCAATCGCAAGCGTCATCGGAACCAGAGCAGCAAGGAAAGCGACGGTGAGGTTGCCTATAAGGAACTGTCTCTTATAGCTTGCCGAATAGAACCACAGGATACCCGGCACAAGCAGAAAAGTCAGTCCGAGCGGCATACTCTTGAGTACAGCAGCAAGTGCTCCTCCGCACAGTATGCCGGCGGCGGTGAGGCACTGAAAGAGTGTCATTGCCTGCTGTTTGCTGATACCTCGTGTCACGATAAGCCGCTCAGGACGGTTGATAGCATCAATCTTGACATCGAAATAGTCGTTGATAACATATCCTCCTGCAGCAATAAGCACAATAGCAACGATAAGCAGCAGCAACTGCCACCACAAGAGAGGTTCGGACAATTGGTACTGCAGCATAAGCGCCTTAACCGCACCTTTATCCATCACGCAGATAACGGCGATAATGAACAAGAGGTTGACGGGGCGAAGTATTTTTAAGTAATTCATTTCAGAAAACAGATTATCAGAAGCTCCATGTCATTCCTATCATACAGTTAGCTCTTGCTGCCTCATGTCCGTAGAAGGTATAGAACGACAGTTTCTCTGTCCACGCGAGGTAGTTATTGAGTTGAGCATAGACAGAAAGCCAACGGTTGACGTTATATTGCACTCCGAGATTAAGGTCAAAGGCAGGTCTGAGGATAGCCGTTGAATAAGTGTCGGTTGCAAGGTCATAGACGCAGGCATTGCGCTTGCCTATCAGATAGTTGTCGGAATAGACAAGCCACTTACGGTTGATATTCACATCCACGCGTGCATGCACATCCCACTGTTGTCCGTCGAAGGCGATAGAATTACCGTTTGACATAATAAGTCCCGTTGGCATGGCAGTAGTGACTCCCATAGCACTATGAGCGTTGTAAATATAATAATTGCCGCCAAAGTTAAGTACAACCATGTCTCTAAGGTGGTAGTGAAAATCCGCTCCAATGCGCCATGTGGATACATTCTGCCGCTCATGCTCAAACATGCCGTAGTGTTCACGGCTGAAGACATTGACGTGTTGGTCAAGGGTGAGCCGATAGCCGGCGTGCAGTTCCATAAGAAGAGTAGCATACGGCCGAATCTTAAAGCCGACCTCCGCATCAACAGGGATATATGTTCCTGACAGATTGTCATAATACAGGCAGCTTAGTGTACGATATATATTCTCCTTAAACTCCCCTCTTACTCCGTTAGCCTCATACGTACCTAAAACATTGGCGTACGCTGCGAACCAGTTTTGCGTGATGTCCGCTTCAAACCGGATATTAGGTGATATGCCTGCTACCCGTCCTTTGCCTGCGGAAAAATCAAGATTGACGCCGGCGTGCAGTCTGATACGGTTGCCCTCATAGGCGTAGTATGGCTCAATATGAATACGGTGGTTGGAGCGTAAAGCGGAATCGGTAGAATAAAAGCGGTTTTGCATATCCGCCTCAAATCCGACATGGTGTACATCGGAGCTCCACTCGAAGGAGCCGAGCGTGTGAATCTGGTGCTCTATACCAAAGCCCGGCGCAATGAAAGCCTCATACCCTGCTTGGGCGGAGTATTCAAGGTCTGCATTGGGAAGACTTCTCACTCCGACAAAGGCGTCAGCCGTCCAGATACTCTGCTTCAAACTGTCAGTTATGTTCTTCAGTCTGTTGACAGAGTATGTTCCTATAGCGGGGTCTGCCGCATCAGGGGTGTAATAACATCCGTATCGGCTGAAAAAATCGTTGGCACCATTGACACCAAAATAAATCTGCGTTGTCGGCAGTTGCTTGGCGAAGTCAAATCCGAGCGATGTAACGGAGCGTGTCTTGAGGCCCCATTGTGCGAGATGGTCGGCGTGAATGTCAAGAACAAGGTCGTTGGCTGTGTTTCTCTTATCGCGCCTACGCGACTGCATCTGCGAGTCGGTGACCCTGTAGTTGAACGAGAATAATGAATTAGCATGCCCCACCCCGGCCTCAAGAAAGCCGTGAAGCGCCTCAGGATGCCTGAAGTTAAGTGTAGAGAAGTCCAGTTGACGAACGTTATAGTCAAGTGAGAGAGGGGCACTGAATGACGAGTATTCCGGCTGCCGGAGCACAATCTGCGGTTCGTATATCTGCGGCATCACAGCTATCTTACCCGCCGCTTGAATAGTCGGCTGGAACTCGCGTTCCACATACACCGTGCGCTCAACGGCGGCAGAGTCCGGCAAAGCTGTCTCATCCGACTGGGCATAAGCGCCACAACAAAGCGCTAATAAGACCAAAGATATGATATTTCTATTTTGCATACTGGAGTTGGAGTATTGTTGTCTCCCGAATAACATTCGGGTGTTATATAAACGGATGTCGGGATTTGATTAACGAGTAGCAGAGTCGTGTTAACGGATGTCGGGATTATAAATCCTCTTCATCAGCAGACGCTTCTGCATCTTCCGGTTCTTCCACCCTGTCATTCTTTCGCTCATTGAGTAGCTGCAGTCTCTCCTCAATCGTAGGCGCTATATCGTCGTTTTGTCCATGATAGTTAGCCTGTAGCGAGAGCAGGTATTGTTCGGCTTGGAAGTCGTCTCCGCGTCGTGTATAGATATCAGCCAGGAGAATGAAAGCCTTGGCGAGCCAGTACTGCTGTGAGGTGTTCATCTGTGCGAACGACATCACCTCTGTTTCCGCCTCATCTAAATCGCCTTGGTTGAACAGTGCCTCGGCAATAAGATATTTTGCCTCGGCTCCGACTGCGGTTCTTGTCTCCTCTGCCAGCGGACGCAGGTCGTCAATAGCCTTCAGATACAGTCCTTGTGCGAAATAGGCCTTTCCTCTGTTATAGAGAGCTTCGTTTCGTGTGTCCGGCACCGTTGCGGGGTCGTCAATAAGCTCCGTAGCAACCTCTATGACGGAGGTGTTGTCGCCAAGCAGATAACTGCAACGCAATATACCCAAACGGGCGATATCCGAAGTGCGTATTTCAGACGATTGTTTTTGCAGGCGGCGGAAATATTTCAGCGCCTCCGGATAATCCTCCCTGTCATAGGTAAGTTCGGCAGCTCTCAGCAGTGAAGTTTCCATATACGGATTAGCCTTCATCTCACACAGATTCTTAAACTCAAGCAACGCAGCATCCTTATTGCCGAGTTGATAATACGCATCCGCACAGAAATATTGTGCCGCTGTACAATACCTGCCGCCGTCGCAGTAATTATCGAGGTATGCGCGAAGCCCTTCCGCAGCCTCTTTGTAGTTGCCTTGCATATATTGCAGCTCGGCGGCAATATAGGTGAGTGAGTCCTCCTTATTAGAAGTCATCTTCATGTTGATACGCCCGAGCGTCTTGGTGTATGCCAGGTATTCAGTTACCCTGTTAGTCTCTACGTAGCACACCTCCATTCCGTCCAAGGCAGCATACGCTTCTTCCGTTGACGGGTAGTTTTTTATCACCGCCTTATATGCATCAATAGCCTCGTTGGTCTTATGCATATTGTAGAAAATCATCGCTTTCTCCAATGCTGCTTTTCTCGCCATATTGGAGTTCGGGTATGTTGCGAGCAGACGGTCGTAGGCTTCGATGGCGGCGTTGTTATCCTCTCTCTGCAGTTCAGCCCTGGCAATCTCATAGAGTCCGTCATCGGCGTAGTCGCTTCTCGGGAACTGCGAGACGAGCCTGTCAAGTGTGGCAATCTTATCCCCGTAGCGCTTGAGTAGTCCGAGCGCATAACCACGCTGGAAGATAGCGTAGTCTGCCCCGCTGGCTCCTAAAGCTATGACTTTGGCGTAATAGCTCTCAGCCTTGACGAAGTCGCGTTGCGAGAAGTAGCAGTCACCTATACGGTTAAGAGCATCTGCATAGGTCGCTGTCTGAGCATCAGCCACTTGCACAAAACCGAGAAAAGAACTCTCTGCTGCCTTATAGTCGCGTTGTTGGAAACGGATATAACCCTCTAAGTACTGCGCAAGTTCGTAGTTCTTGCTACTGCCTGCGTTGGGTTGTTTCTGAAACTCAGCCATCGCTTGTGCGGCAATGTCGTACTGCTGCAACCTGAAAGCCGCTTCCGCCTTCATATAAAGAGCTTCGGTCTTGTACGTACGATTATCCTTAGAAGACGCCAACCTGCTGTCCGCAGCGTTGCTCAATACGTCTTCAAAATGCTTCAAAGCCTGCTTGTGTTTGCCTTGCAGGAAGAAGTCGGTACCAATCTGATAACGCAGATACTGCTTGGTCTCAAGCATACGTTTGTCCGGCTCCTCAATCTTCTCAAGGGCATCCAGAGCAGCACCGTAGTTCTTCGACATCATAAACGCATCAGAGAGCAGCGAATAAACCATCGGACGATGTTCTGACTTCGGAAAATCCTTAAGGAAATCCATGAACGCCGTAACCGATTCGCCAAGCGCTGTAGAAGACTGGTAAGTGGTGAGTGCATAGTTGAACATCGCCTCTTCCCTCAGTTTTTTTGAGAACGTCATTCTCATTGCCGCTCCATAATACACCTTTGCCTGTGCTAACTTGGCACTGCGATCTGCGTCCGTAGCAGACTTCACCAGAGCATTACCAAGATGATACTGCGTTGATTGCGAGAGGCTGTCACCCTCAAGTTTCACTTTTTTGAAATAGTTGACAGCGTCGTCATACTGGTGCAGCTCGTAGCAGCTCATACCCAGCAGATAGAGGTCTTCTCTGACAAGTGCAGCGTTCTGCTCTTCGGCCATCGAGCTGTAGTGCTTGAAGTGGTCAATAGCCTCGGCGTACTCCCCGTTGTGGTAACTTATCTCGCCGAGTATGCGGTATAGTTCGCAGTTGTTTTCGTTCTTCGGGTCGTTCTTCAGCAGCTTGTCGGCCCTGGCAAGCACCTCGTCATACTGCTGCTGTGCATAATAAATCTGGATGATATAATACGGTGCTATTCCACTATACTGCGTTGTCTGTTCCACGAAGAGGAAGTCCGGCAGCGCCTTCACGAAGTTACCCAGCACATATTGGCAGTAGGCATAGTAGTAGCGCGACTGAAGATAATACAAACTCGCCTCGTTATTATGTAGCCGGCTGAAGAACCCGAGTGCTGCCTGCGGCTCCTGCATGTGCAGGTGCGAATAACCTTTATAGAAGAGACAGGCGTCAACATGGTGACTGAACAGGTCTTTCGACTGCGCCAAGTCAAGCTCTTTGAGTGCCTGCTTGAACTTCCGTTTTTCCGCCCACAGCACGCCCTGCATAAAATGCACCTCCGACAGATATGGTGAATAAGTGTGGACCTTGGCGTATGCTTTCAGCAGTTGCGCCGCATTCTTCTGTCGCAGTTCAAAAGCGTTGACAGCAAAATAGAACTCCGCCTCATCGCGCTCGTCCTCTGCTATCTCACCTGCCAGAAAGGTGTTTAATATACGCTGTGACGCAGCATAATGACCGGCCTCATACAGACGTATGCCTTCGGTCAGTGAGGCATCAGCTGACGAATAGATGGCAGACTGCTGAGCGGATATCTCCCCGCAATACTCACTGATTGCCGGAATAACATGAATAGCCACGCAGAGTACTACCAGCCTTAACAAAATTGTATGTCTCCTCATATTACTGCTTTATAAGAGTAAGGTGTTGTTATCTTCTCTTTTTGACTTGCTTACGTTTGCTGCCCCAGGTTATCACAAAATATGCGGCAGCTGCAACAATCACAACACACAAGAATATCAATATACCAACCGACATATTGTCTCCTTTAACCCTGTTCCACATGGAAATCAGGGCTTCGGTATTATCAGCGGCATCATGCATCAATGCACAACGTGCAATGACTGACGCATCCGGATAATAAACGTTGTTCAGGTGGACAGAGTCAGCCCCTTCACCAAAGAAATACGTAGCATCGGTATATTCCGGCCAAGCCTCTTCATCATTAGCCCACTCCAAAATCTCCGGAGTAGCGATAACCGACACATATCCTATCTCTTCCATATTAAAGATAGCATTTTCCGGTTTGCACATATAGTCAATGAAGTAAGTAGCCGCCTTTGTGTTTTTAGCATATATAGGTATCACCCATCCGTCAAACCAGACATTGGAGCCCTCTTCCGGAACAATATAATCAAGTGTCTTCCCCACTTCCTCGGCCTGTTCGATAGCCCACTGGGCGTCACCTGACCAGCTGAGATTAAGCCACATCCTGCCTTTTGTCATCTCTTCTTTACCGAAGTCAACCTCCCATCCGGCAATATTATCTTTCCCTTCAACAAGCACTTTCTCCACGCGCTCGATACGTTCGGGTGTGACATATCTCACAAGCTCGTCGCGGGTCACCTCACCGCGTGCTATCTCATCACGATAAGCGTATTGCACAAGCACGGAATACACATCACGGAAAGCGTCTTTTACAAATATCTTGCCTTCAAACTTCGGGTTGACCAAAGCTCCCCACGAGTGCAGTTCGTCGCGGTTAACATATTCAGTATCATACAGCCAGCCGGTTGTGCCCCACATATAGCCTACAGTATAGTCTGCAGCAACCACTCCATCCGGCGCCATCTGCTGGAACTTCTCCACAACAAACGGAGCCACGTTGTCAAAGTAGTTAATCTCGTCCGGGATAAGCTGCTTCTGTATCTTCTGCAGAAGATTTTGGCGAAGCATACGCTCAATGATATATTCAGAAGGGCATACAACATCATAATCTTCTTTGCCTACCTCTATCTCCGTCAGCATTGACTCGTTGATGTCAAACGTTTGATAGATAATATTCACATCCTCACCGGTCTGCTCTTTATACCAAGCCGGAAAAGTGTTAAGCACGTTCTCCATATCGATATAATCCGCCCAGTTATACACTTTAAGTGTGTGAGCACGATCGGCAGCGAAAACAGACGCCACGCCGAATACCATTACAGCGCATAGCGCCACAAAAGCTTTTGTTCTTTTCATTTTCTGTTGTTAATGATTGTTTTTAAATAATAACATGACAGATGCGAACGATACGTTGCATAATTCCTTGCAAAATTACTATATTTTTTTTATTTGCACAATAAAATATTGAATTATTTTTCGTTCCCTGATAAATTAAGGAAACTGTAAAATAAAGAGACAGCGCACAGATGTTGTGTGAGAGGAACAAGAATATACCACTAAAAAAAGAGAGACAGCCTTTTCGACCGTCTCTCTCTATTCTGATTATCGCCTATTGTTCTGAACCTCCTATTGAATAGCGTCTGCCGTTTTTCTCAATGAGCAGCGTTGCTCCGTCAATAACCACAGTTTTCGGCTGTCGCCGGTTGATTGTAGTCTGCTCTTGCTCAACGGCATCATCCTGCGGCAACGGTTGTTGTGAGACGTATGTCAGTGTCTCGTATTCAGCCTTATCGATAGCGCCGTCAGCCACTCCGTTCAACCAAAGTTCAAGGTTGGAGTAACCGCTGTCGGTAAGCAAAGCGCCATCAGCCGGATTGGCGGGGTCCAGTCCTTTCTCCGTCTCATAGAGGTCCGGCATGCCGTCGCCGTCCGTATCCTGCGCAAGCGAATCGGTGAGCAGCGCGTCAAGCGAAGGATAGCCGCCGTAAACAGCAGCGCCGCCTACAAAAAAATGATCCTCAGAGGAGAAACTGATATCTTCCTGCGAGTCAATAATACCGACATACGACTTTGCCGATTGTCCGACGAACTGCGGGTCTGTTTCTCCGGCAGCTTCCGCCAACAAACGTTGATCCTCCTCATCGTAACGCGGCAAGGCAGCGCCGGCTCGTTGCGTCACGGCAAGGAAAGCCTCGTCTGCCGTCTCAAGAGTAGTGCCGGAGTCAACATCCTTGGTGGTAATGAGATACCTGGCAGCCGTCTGCTGCGAAGGCGGCAGACCATCGAGGTTGAAAGCACGTGAGCGCAGGTTATCGGTGTAGCCGTAGAGGTTATCCTGATTGACGAGCGCAAGCGAGTCGTCAGACCAGATAGGACGAGAAGCGTTGAACTTGTTGCCCGTCTCGAACTTGTTGCCACTGAGCAACCACTGCCCGTAATCCTTGTCCTTACTGCCCTGCACGAAATAGCGGTCAGACAGACCGGCGGCAAGTGTTGTCGGCCCTGCACGGAAATAATTGTTGCGCAAATACACCCTGCAATATCCGACAGCATTACCATCGGCATCATGATTGACTGTTGTGTCGTTCTCGCCGCCATAGAGTGAGTTTTTCTTGCCCCAGTTGAATATCACATTATTCTGGAACTCCGAGTCCACAAAGGCATCGTGGTCATGGCTGCCGCGTTCGAGGTGTGCATCATCGCGTGTACCATTGAAACGCGGGGTGCGGTTATGGCAGTTGGTGATGAGTGTATGGTGCATCGTTGAGTGCTCGCCGCCCCACTGCGTGGCATAGGCCCGCGCACCTTTGTTGTTCTTTGAGTTATACAACCCTTCACCGATGATGCACCACTGTACGGTGGTGGAGTCGGTGTCGTACATCGTCAGACACTCTTCCATTGACCACGTGAATGAGCAGTGGTCAAGAATGACGTTTTTTACGTTCTCCACGTCCAAACACGGGTAACTGGTATTCGGTATATCTCCTGCACGAAACCGCACGTGACGTATGATAACATTGCTTTTGCAGACATAGATATTGGCACCTGCCACACAAATACCTCCTCCCGGGGCTGTCTGGCCTGCAATGGTGACGTTGGGGTGCTCCAGCTTGAGCTTGCTGTTGAGAAATATAGTGCCACAAACCTTGAAGAGAATGGTACGCGGAGTGTCGTCTCCCGTTCGAAGTGCCCAGCGCAGTGTTCCTTCCACAAGGTTCTGATCGGTACAGTCGTCCAGGCGAGTAACATAATATACGTTTCCGCCTCTGCCGCCGGTGGCATAGCGCCCCCACCCTTCTGCTCCGGGGAAGGCGGGAGTCTGAGCACCGACAAAGTCCGAACAGCAAATCAACAACGAACAAAGGATAAAGGACAGTTGATAAAAACGTATAGAAAAAGATGTTTTCATAAAAGATATCGGTTAGCTTGAGACGTAGTAACTAAGGTTATCGGTTCTTGTACATGTCGTCGTAGTAACGTTCGTAATCACCGGAAGTGATATTGTCGAGCCAGTCTTGGTTGTCAAGATACCAGCGAACGGTCTTTTCTATACCCTCTTCGAACTGCAGAGAAGGTTCCCAACCGAGTTCCTTTTGCAGTTTACGTGAATCGATAGCATAGCGCAAATCGTGTCCGGCGCGGTCGGTCACGTAGGTAATCAAATCCATGTCCTCCCCTTCAGCACGTCCGAGCAAACGGTCAGTGGTGCGGATAAGAACCTTTACAATATCAATGTTCTTCCACTCGTTGAAACCGCCGATGTTATAAGTCTCAGCTACATTTCCTTTGTGGAAAATCAGGTCAATAGCACGTGCGTGGTCTTCCACAAAGAGCCAGTCCCTGACGTTCTCACCTTTCCCATAAACAGGAAGCGGCTTGCGGTGACGGATATTATTAATGAAGAGAGGAATAAGTTTCTCAGGGAACTGGTATGGTCCGTAGTTGTTCGAACAGTTGGTTACAATCGTCGGCATTCCGTATGTGTCGTGGAAGGCACGCACAAAATGGTCGCTTGACGCCTTTGATGCCGAGTATGGCGAATGCGGGTTGTACTTCGTCGTTTCGAGGAAGAACTTTGTTCCGTACGCTAAATGATGTGTTCCGGATGAAGCTTTTGTAGTAAAAGGAGGCTCCACTCCTTCGGGGTCAGTCAGTTCCAAGGCTCCGTACACCTCGTCGGTGGAGATATGATAGAAACGTTTGCCTTCGTAGCGTTCCGGCAGCGATTCCCAGTAGAGCTTAGCCGCCTGCAAGAGCGACAATGTCCCCATAACGTTGGTACGGGCAAAGGTGAAGGGGTCCTTGATTGACCTGTCAACATGACTCTCCGCAGCCAAATGGATAATACCATCCGCGTGCACTTCCTGCATAAGGGCGTACATCCGCTCAAAGTCGCAGATGTCTGCACGGACAAAACGGTAATTAGGCTTGTCTTCTATATCCTTGAGATTGGCAAGGTTGCCGGCATAGGTCAGTTTATCGACATTGACAATGAGATACTCCGGATACTTGTTTACGAACAAACGCACAACGTGCGAACCAATAAAACCGGCACCGCCGGTGATGATGATAGATTTCATATAAATGATGAGTTTTGTTTTGAAAGGTAATGAATTATTCTTATTCTGCAATAAAATAATATTGCATTACCAGTAAATACTGCCAACTTTCACATTAAAGAAGTTATTTTTCTGAGATAGCAGCTTATATCCGTAATTGTTCCCCCAAGGCGCCGCTTCGTCATAAATCTCGCAGTCTTCTCCCGTGTCATTCTGCACGTAAGGTTTAATCATTTCGTGCCACTGCCTGATGCGTTGTTGCGAAGCGCCGGCTGCAAAGTCGCCCTCCGCTAACTGTTTGATATACGACTTATATCTGTCTTCATACTCTTTTATTGACAGTACTTTTCTTATCAACATTCTATCTCCTCCCCGACTGCCCCAATTGAGCATATCCTGCCGCCCCGGGTCAATTCCCATACCATCTGTTCCAAGTGTGTTGTCATAGTCAAAAGGTATGAAATAGAAGCGGTGGTTAGAGTCAAAATAGAAATAATAGTTGTTGCTGTTAATCCAATAGTCGTCCCACATTCCCACCATCACATTCACCGCCAATGCTCTGAGAAAAAGGTCAACATCAAGGTGTTTTTCGAGCCACTGCTTGAGTTCCCCGCTTCCCGACTTGAGCGGTGTCATGCCGTTGATAAAGTCGCGCAGCTCCTGCTTGGCCGCTGTCAGTCCCGCCGTTTGATTAGTCTTGAGGTCGTAAGTGTAAGTTGTATAGTCGTCGCTTACCCCCATTGTTGCATTCGCGTCGCTGAGTGTGGCGCCCCAAGCCGCTTTCCACAGATTACCGTTCTCGTCGGGGATAAACCCCTGCCTGCACCGGCTCCGCAGCCAGCCCTTTCGCGGGTTCTCCACCAGTTCGTAAACGCCGAAATAGGCGGGTTTGCCGTCGCCCTCTATATGTATTGTCAGCCGGCAGTAGCAGGCTCTCGGTGCCGACCACACCCCGAAACGGCGGAACAAATCGTAGCAGTACACCTCGCGGCAGTACATCGGGTCGGCCTTGTGCCACTTAAGAATAACACGGTCTGACCCGAAAAAACGTTCACCTGTCGGATACTTATTGAATTTGACTCCAAAATGTGCGTGATGCCAGTCTGCATTATCCTTTCGATGCATTTCCCCTCCTGTTCCTTCGGGTCTGACACGCGAAGTGTTCCCTCTCGGGCGCAAGCCTACAGAGTCGCGTTCCCACACCTCACCGTTCTTTTCATACCGCCATCGTGCCGGCACATACTCTCCGTTATTGGGATTGGCATCAAAGTTGGCAAGATACGTGTTCCAATCCGCCTCGGTAAGCGTCAGCGTTATCTGCGGCAACGAAGCAAGGTCAAAAAGATAATCAGGGTTCCATCTCTGGTCAGGGCGTTCTGCAGAAGTATTGTCCGCCGGCACTACGTTTGCGCTGTCGGTATCGAAGCCCCCCGCACTATCCCGCACCTCTACCGGCTCATCGGCAATTCCACCCACGCGCATATCACACGACACAAATGCCAGTGCCGCACACAACACCGACATCAGAATAACCGACTGTCCTCTTCTGATGAACATTGAACTATTCGAATAAACTACAATGCAAAAATAATAAAAACGTCCGAATTACGCAAGTTAAGAGCAACGTATGTGTCTTTTTTTCGTTTTCTCTTGCATGGTTGGAAATAAAACATTACCTTTGTAGTCAGCTTTTCAGCGGTCTCATCCGCCAGACGTTTAACCACAGCCCGGTTGCGGGCGCAAATAACCAATAAACATGACAGACATCCTAAAGATTAACCCTGCGGACAACGTTGTTGTCGCTATTCAGCCTCAATCAAAGGGCTCAGTACTTAGCATTGACGGAAGACAAATCACCGTGTTGGAAGATGTGCCCGCCGGTCACAAGATTGCCATCAAAGATTTCTCAGAGGGCGAGAACATCATCAAATACGGTTTCCCGATAGGTCATGCCCGAGAGGCGAAGAAAGCAGGTTCATGGATGAACGAGCATAACATCAAAACCAACCTTGCCGGTCTGCTCTCATACGAGTATCACCCTCAGCAGGTGGTTCTCAACATTGCCGACGAGCACCGCACCTTCAAAGGTTATCGTCGCAAGAACGGTGATGTCGGTATTCGTAACGAGTTCTGGATTGTGCCCACTGTCGGTTGCGTCAACGGTATCATTGAGAAGATAGCAGAGCGTCTGCGTGCGGAGACCGGCGCTGACAACATTTTCGCCTTTCCCCACAACTACGGCTGCTCGCAACTCGGCGACGACCACGAGAACACGAAGATTATTCTTCGCGACATGGTTCTACACCCCAACGCAGGCGCAGTGCTGGTAGTAGGGCTTGGTTGCGAGAACAACCAGCCTGACGTGTTTGAGCAGTTCCTTGGCGAGTACGACCACGAGCGTGTCCGCTTCATGGTGTCGCAAAAAGTAGAAGGTGATGAGGTGGAAGAAGGCTTGAAGATTGCCCGCGAGTTATACTCCCTGATGCAACAAGACGAGCGTGTTGAAGTACCTGTAAGCGAACTGCGCGTCGGCTTGAAGTGCGGCGGTTCAGACGGCTTCTCCGGCATCACAGCCAACCCTCTGTTAGGAACGCTCAGTGACTGGCTCGTGGCGCAAGGCGGTACGACAGTGCTGACTGAGGTGCCCGAGATGTTCGGTGCCGAAACGATATTGATGAACCGCTGCGCCGACAAAGAGCTCTTCGACCAGACGGTATCGCTCATCAACGACTTCAAAGACTATTTCCTTTCGCATGGTGAGCCTGTGGGCGAGAACCCGTCGCCGGGCAACAAAGCCGGCGGCATCAGCACACTGGAAGACAAAGCGTTGGGCTGCACACAGAAATGTGGCAAGTCGCTTGTTCGCGGTGTCATGCCTTACGGAGGCAGACTTCAGAACAAAGGTCTGAACCTGCTTTCTGCCCCCGGCAATGACCTTGTTGCGTCCACAGCCCTTGCCTCCTGCGGCTGCCACATGGTGCTCTTCACCACAGGACGCGGTACTCCGTTCGGCACGTATGTTCCTACTGCTAAGATAAGCACCAATAGCGGACTCTTCAACCGCAAGCCAAAATGGATAGACTTCAACGCCGGCGTTATTGCTGACGGCGAACCGATGGAACAAGTGACACGCCGCTTTATCGACTTTGTGTTAGACATAGCCAACGGCGCACCAACCAACAACGAGAAAAACGGCTACCACGAAATAGCAATTTTCAAGAACGGCGTCACACTGTAATGCCTTCACTACTGCTTCTTATAGACAACCCGGCCTTCGGTCCTTTGCTACAGGAGACCCTTGAGGCACAATCTATCCGCACGACATTGTCAGGCTGTATGATGCCTGATGATGTCGCGCAGTTGATAGTAGAGCACCATTACGACCTTGCGCTCATCTACTCCGCCCAAGGCGACACCGACACATTGTCGTGCCTCAAACGGGTTCGTGAACTGACCGAGATGCCCGTATATGTTCTTATTGAAGGAAAGAGGGACGCACTTCTGTCTGCCTTTGACAACGGTGCGGATGATGCTCTGCAAATACCTGTATCCGCAGAGCTGATAGCACGCAAGATAAAAGCGTTCGTCAAACGGGTGATAGAGAAAGACAAACACGTGCAGTCATACGACATCGGCGACTATACTCTTGATACGTCGCGTCAACTGCTCTACTACAAGGGAAAGCTGACAGCTGAACTGACCGGTAAAGAAAATGCCCTGCTTGAGCTGTTGGCATCAAAGCAGGGACAAACAATTGACAAGAGTCTTATTCTTGTGCGCATCTGGCGCGAAAACAATTATTTCAACGCCCGTTCACTGAGTGTATATATCAACCGTCTCCGTCACAAACTGTCGCACGACGGGCGAATCGTCATCACCAATGTCAAAGGCAGCGGATATAAGTTGTATCTTACATCATAGTCTTCATTGTGCTGATGAGCTCGTCAAATGCGGCGCCGTATTGAGGATAATTAGCCTTCAGCCATGCGGACATCTTCTCAAACAGATTAAGAGAGAGTGCCAAAGGATTAGATACCACATCCATAGTGGCTTGCATACTATGACGATACGCATCAGAAGCAGTCGCTAAAGACATATACTTTATGTCGTCCTCGCTATATGCCTTGTGAAAAGTAACAAGCAGAACGGTACGCATGTTCGTGGCTGTGTATTTCTTTACTTTTTCAATCACATCGTCCACATTTTCCATTCCCTGACCTATCAAGCCTTTCTTCACCATATCATAAACGGATTCGAACATTCCGCCAATCATCTCGTCAAGCATCGAATCCTCATAATACGTATTAAACGTCTTGACGTATGACTCGGTAATGTTTGCAGGAACAGGCAGGTCCACCACCGGCTGACCGGTAACGATATTGCCAAGCGCAGTACCAAAGCTATTCATAAATTGCAGGTAGTCTTCGTCATTGACAAGGCCGCTCATGATAGCCGCTGACTTGTTTTGCAGTGCCGCAAAACGCTCGTTCTGATAAAGCTCAATAAGTTCTTTCAGCTCAGCTTCGCTAACGTATTTCTTAAACGACGGCAGGAAGATATCCGCCATGTCGTCTGCCATCTGTGTCGCAGCGTACTCCGACATAATCTGTCCAATCTTCTCTTTGTCCGTTTCCTGCGGGAATGCCTTGGCAAAAGCCTCACCCAAGGTGCTCTCATACTGAGCACTATTGCTGTTATTATTAGACAAATAAACCTTCAATGCATCACGATAAGAGTCAGCGTACAATGCACCATACGACACGATGCCGACAATAAGTAAAGAAAAATAACGTTTCATAGTGTGAGATATTTAGTTAATCCGCACAAAGTTATTATTATTTTCTTAAACACACAAATAATTTACGTTTTTTCTTAACAAAAATACAAATATTTGATATTTCCGTTATCATCTACATACTGTTTGCATAAATATAATGATAAAAAAACGGTCTTTTCTTGTGTAGGTAAGAAAAAAGCAGTAATTTTGCACTGAATATAACTATAACACAAGCTGTAACTAATGTATAAAGAGTACAAGAAACTGGATTTGCCGCAGTTGTCGGCAGAGGTATTAGCCGAGTGGGAACGAACAGGAATGTTCGAACGCAGCGTGAGCAGCCGTGAGGGTTGCCCAAAGTTTTTGTTTTTTGAGGGTCCTCCTTCTGCAAACGGCATGCCGGGTATTCATCACGTTCTCGCCAGAACAATCAAAGACACCTTTTGCCGCTACAAGACGATGCAAGGTTTTCAGGTTCAGCGCAAGGCGGGATGGGATACACACGGACTGCCCGTAGAGTTGGGCGTGGAGAAAAAACTCGGCATAACAAAAGAGGATATAGGCAAGAAAATCAGCGTGGACGAATACAACGCTGCCTGCCGTGAGGAGGTGATGAAATACACAAAAGAGTGGACTGCTCTGACCAAACAGATGGGCTACTGGGTGGACCTTGACAACCCTTATATTACCTACGACAACAAGTATATAGAAACGTTGTGGTATCTGCTCAAAGAACTCTATAACAAAGGTTACCTATACAAAGGCTACACTATCCAACCCTACTCCCCTGCCGCCGGCACGGGTTTATCAAGTCATGAGTTGAATCAGCCCGGCTGCTACCGCGACGTGAAGGATACAACCTGCACCGCACAGTTCTTACTGTCAAACGGACAAGAAGAGCAACTTAACCTCTCTTCACTTCACTCTACACTTCCGGTGTATTTCCTCGCATGGACCACCACGCCATGGACACTGCCGTCGAACACGGCACTTTGTGTGGGACCAAAAATCAACTATGTTGCCGTCCGCGCTGCTAACCCATATAGCGGAACAGAAGCTGTGTATATACTTGCCAAAGAACGCTTGGCTGCCTATCAGAAAGAACTTGGCGAGACTCCGGAGATTTTGCAAGAATACAAAGGAGCAGAGCTGGTCGGACTCAAATATGAGCAATTATTCCCTTGGGTAAAAGTGGACTGTGACGCCACTCAGACATCGCTTGGCGGCGCTTTCCGGGTTATCGCCGGCGATTACGTTACAACTGACGACGGTACCGGTATCGTACATATCGCTCCCACCTTCGGTGCCGACGACAAACGCGTGGCAGAAGCTGCCGGAGTGCCCGGACTGTATATGCTAACGAAAGAGCAGGGGCTTAGACCCATGGTGGATTTCACCGGCAAGTATTGGCGTATAGAAGACCTTGACGATGATTATGTGGAGCGACACATCAACAAAGCAGAATATAACACCTACGCCGGACAGTGGGTGAAAAACGCCTACGACCCGCGTTTCACCATTGACGGCAAGTACGACGAGACAGCTGCCCAAAAAGAGGAGAACCTCGATGTGCGACTCTGTATGGAGATGAAGCGCACCGACAAAGTGTTCAAAATTGAGAAACACGTTCACACCTATCCTCATTGCTGGCGCACCGACAAACCCGTTCTTTACTATCCTCTTGACTCATGGTTCATCCGCTCAACCAAGGCACGCGACGAGATGATCGCCCTCAACAACACTATACGTTGGCAACCGGAAAGCACCGGCACCGGACGCTTCGGTAAATGGCTGGAGAACCTCAACGACTGGAACCTCAGTCGCTCACGCTACTGGGGCACTCCGCTGCCTATCTGGCGCACCGAAGACGGCAAGGAAGAGAAATGTATCGGCTCAATCAAAGAGCTGTTTGAGGAAATCGAACGCTCTGTAGCAGCCGGTAACATGGAGTCTAACCCATGGCCGCAGTTCAAGGTGGGCGACTACTCCAAGGAGAACTACTCGCCGTCAGTCATCGACCTGCACCGCCCATACGTTGACCACATCGTTCTCACCGCCTCCGACGGCAGACCGATGTACCGCGAAACCGACCTCATAGACGTCTGGTTCGACTCCGGCGCTATGCCTTATGCACAAAACCATTATCCTTTTGAGAACACTGACGCTCCTCGCACCGCTGACTTTATCTCAGAAGGTGTTGACCAGACGCGCGGGTGGTTCTTCACCCTGCATGCAATACACACGATGATTGAAGGCAAAGTGGCGTTCCGCAACGTCATCTCCAATGGTTTGGTGCTTGATAAAAACGGCAACAAGATGTCCAAGCGTCTCGGCAACGCCGTTGACCCCTTTGAGGCGCTTGGTCAGTTTGGTGCCGACGCCGTGCGCTGGTACATGCTCACTAATGCCTCGCCTTGGGAGAACCTGAGGTTCGACCCCGAAGGTGTAGAGGAAATACGCCGCAAGTTCTTCGGCACACTTTACAACACCTACTCGTTCTTCGCCCTATACGCCAACGTGGACGGCTGGAGCAAAGCCGCACATGGAACAAACATACCGAAAGAAGCCTACTCCGAAATCGATCGCTGGATACTCTCATGTCTGAACAGTCTTGTCAAAGACGTCACCGCATACTACGAGCAGTATGAGCCGACCCGTGCAGGGCGAGCCATCTCCGACTTCGTTCAGGAGAGCCTGAGCAACTGGTATGTACGTCTCTGCCGCAAGCGTTTCTGGGGCGGCGAGATGACCACCGACAAACAGGCAGCATACGACACACTCTATACCTGTCTCGTGACAATAGCCAAACTGATGGCACCTAACGCTCCTTTCTTTGCTGACCGTCTCTACAACGACCTGACGGGCGAGCCGGTACATCTCGCTACATGGCCCAAAGCAGACGAGGCGCTAATCGACGTCAACACCGAACGCTCAATGTCGCTGGCACAAGACGCCACCTCCATCATCCTCTCCCTACGCAAACGCGCCGAAAAGAATGTAAGACAACCGCTCGCCAAGGCCGTCATTCCCGCAATGGACGACGACACAAGACAAGCTCTGCTCAGAGTGGAAGAACTGATACGGACTGAGGTGAATATCAAAGAACTGCTCATCGTCGGCAAAGACGATACAACAGTGAAACTGGTGAAGAAGATTAAACCCAACTTCAAAGTGCTCGGAAAGAAAGTCGGAGCACAGATGAAAGCCGTAGCCGCAGAGATAGCCGCCATGACACAAGAACAGATCAGCGAGATGGAAAGAAACGGCTGTTATCAGCTGACATCAGCAGACTACCGGCTATCACCGGAGGATGTGGAGATTCTGACGGAAGACATGCCCGGTTGGCTTGTAGCTTCTGACGGAACACTCACCGTTGCCCTCGATATCGAACTGACCGATGCGCTGAAAGAAGAAGGTGTAGCCCGCGAGATTATCAACCGCATCCAAAATCTGAGGAAGACCTCCGGATTAGAGATAACCGACCGCATCGTTCTGCATATTGAGCGAAACGACAACATCAACAGTGCAGTTGAACACTTCAGAGAGTATATCTCAGGTCAAGTTCTCGCCACCGAAGTCCGCCTCACCGACATGCTTACAGACGCAACACACATCGAAGATATGAACATTAACGTAAAAATAGAAAAAGCATTATGAACACATCATTCAGTCGACAGCTGTACCCCCTCAGCCGTCAAGTATTTCTTCTCTGCATTATAAGTTGTGTGCTACTGGGTTGTAATCTGAGCACCGAGTCGTACACCGAATCAGACATTATCGGCAGATGGGAAGCACCGTCGCAGGACATAATGGAGGACGTTACAATAGAAAATCCTAAGATTGTATTCGTCTTTACTCGCGAAGCCTGCAATGTCCCGACCGACTCGGTTGACAAGGACAATGACGGCGTCTATGAACCTGTAGAGGTGAATTACGGCAAGTGGGGCTACACCTACGACGAGGGAAACAACGTTACGGAAGACGACCTGATGGACCGTTCGGCAGAGGGCGCCTATCACCGCAACGGCTGGTTCGGCTGGTCGCTCAGCGGCAAAACGATAGACACCTACCAACTAACATCCGTAGGAAACGCCGTTACCCCAAAAGCTTACACTATCGTATCAATCAACAACGGAACGATGGTGATGAAAGAGGGTTTGACCACCCACACACTGACAAGGAAATAAGCAAGCAGTCAGTGATTATATGGCACACGTCTCAAAAACAGAAAGAGAGCGTATCCCCCTGGTGATACACTCTCTTTTTTCAATTATCCGGGTAGTTCCCAAAATTTAACAGACTCTGTCTTATCCGAGGTAGGTCTTCAGCACACGGCTTCGCTGGTTGGCACGAAGGCGTTTGATTGCCTTCTCTTTTATCTGGCGCACGCGCTCACGCGTGAGGTGCAACTCTTCGCCTATCTCTTCCAGAGTCTTTTCCGGTACCCCTATTCCGAAGAACTTACGGATGATATCTGCCTCACGCGGGGTCAGTGTAGCCAAGGCACGGTCAATCTCCTTCGAAAGCGACTCGTTAATCAGACCGCGGTCTGCGTTTGGCGAATCGTCGTTTGGCATAACATCGAGCAATGAATTATCCTCACCCTCTACGAATGGGGCATCAACGGAAATCTGACGTCCGGACATCTTCAGCGTATCAGCAATCTTATCTACCGGCAAATCCACACGCTCAGCCAATTCCTCAGCCGAAGGCTTACGTTCAAACTCCTGCTCGAAACGCGAGTACGCCTTGGTTATCTTGTTGAGCGAACCGACCTGATTAAGCGGCAGACGCACTATACGACTCTGCTCAGCAAGAGCCTGTAGAATACTTTGCCTAATCCACCATACCGCATAAGAAATGAACTTGAAACCACGTGTCTCGTCGAACTTCTCTGCTGCTTTTATCAGACCGAGGTTGCCTTCGTTGATAAGGTCGGGCAGACTTAACCCTTGATTCTGATACTGCTTGGCAACAGATACAACGAAACGGAGGTTAGCACGTGTCAGTTTCTCCAGCGCTTTCTGGTCACCATTACGTATTCGCCCTGCAAGCTCAACCTCCTCTTCAACGGAAATAAGGTCTTCGCGACCTATCTCCTGAAGATATTTGTCAAGCGAGGCACTCTCACGATTAGTAATGGATTTAGTGATTTTTAGCTGTCGCATAGATATAATTTAAGTTGACTTTATACACACAATAACACGTCAGGGCACACTACCCTAACGTAAAACACACTGCAAAATTAGTTTTTTTTATTGAATTGACCAAATCTTTATGCAAAAATTTGGCGGAATTGATTTTTTTTCGTAATTTTGCAGTCCGAAACAAATGGTCTGGTAGCTCAGCTGGATAGAGCAACAGCCTTCTAAGCTGTGGGTCTCCAAACCGAATAGATGTAGGAATAAACGGGCGTATAAGTTATAAATCTTTTGAATATGAACTAATTAGGCGTATAACACACCTGATTGGTTCATGTATTTTTATATGCTTTGAGCAAGGTGTTGGGAAATCGGTAATTTATTGTTAGTCATATTTAACCACCATTTGACCCCTAATAGATACCGAATTAAAATTTGATAAAAACTTGCACATTCCTTGCACAAAACAATTATGGCTAAACTATCTTTCTTTCTCGACAAACGCAGACCCGACAAAAAGGGCAATCTTCCTATTCGTCTGCTCATCTGTAATGCTTCAAGCACAACTACTGTTTCAACGGGTGTGTATATTCCCGACAAGTATTTCAAAGGCGAACCGTCAATGGCACTCATCAAGAGTGCGCCTAACGCAAAGGAGGTGAACGCCACCTTATATAATTCCTATCTTACATATTTCAATGCCATCCTTGTACTTGAACGGTCAGGCAGATTGCGTACAATGACCGCAAAAGACATAAAGCAATATGCAGAGAAAGGAAACGAAACCGCAACCGTTTCTTTTAGTCGTCAGATGACAATCGTGGCAGAGCAATACCGCAACAGCGGAACACGCGGCATATACGACTATGCAAGTCGCACACTACATGAGTACATGAGAACTGACGAAATCGCATTTGACGAGATTAACTATAAAACTTTATGTGCTTTTGACCGTTGGATGGAAGATAATGGTATTCGTACCAATACTCGCTCAATCATTATGCGTTGTCTCCGCCGCGTTTTCAACAAGGCAATAGATGATGAAGTGATAGACCAATCATTATATCCATTCCGTAAGTTCAAAATAAAGCAAGCGGCAAAAGAAAAAGAGTTTTTGCAGTTAGACAAGTTCCTTGCTCTGAAAAATGCCGACCTTGAACCTGTAGATGCTGCGGTGCGTGATTTCTTTATGCTCTCATTCTATTTCTGCGGTATTAACCCGATAGACCTTTTTAATATGCCAAAGCCTACAACTCCTGAATTATCATATATACGTACAAAGATAGCACATTCCGAACCTCAACCTGTACATCTCACCATACAACCCGAAGCGCAGACAATTATTGATAAATATGCAGGTACAAAATATATGCTTAATTTTGCGGAACATTACACAACGTACAAAACCTTTCAGAGCTTTTTCAACAAGCATTTGCGCAAGATAGGCAAAGAATTGCAGTTTCCCCGTTGTTACTATTATCTCGCACGTTATACTTGGGCGACCTATGCGGATAAATTGGATATATCGGAGCGTATTATAGGTAAAGCACTCGGACACACAGGTACATCGCTTGCAGATAAGCGGTACATATCTTTCGACTGGTCAAAAGTGGACGAGGCAAACCGTAAAGTAATAGACTATGTTCTAAACCCTCCGAAATCGGCGTGTTAAAAGACGGCAATCCCCGCTTCACAGCGGGGAGATGCCTATAACAACTTAAAAGAAAAAAGAAAATCGGCTCGAAAGCCTTTATGATATATACTCAATGATGATTTGTTGAAACTGCTCAAAAGTTCGGCATACCGCACAACAATAGCCCTCCTGCCGAAGTTTTGTAAGCATTTCTGTTTGTTCCTCTCTCACCACCCCTTTCTTGCCTGCTTTCATTTCTATGAACAAACCATGATAGTTTTTGCGAGCAAGAGCAACAAAGATGTCAGGTACACCTTTTAGCAACCCCTCCGCAACGAGTTTGCGCCCCTGTTTATACCCACACCATGCGCCGTTAGGAATAGCGAAGATTGTGAGTTTGGGGAATTGCAAACGCGCCCATTGCACGCAAGCAGTCTGAAGATGATGTTCGCGCTGAACAGCAGGACGGCGTGGTTTTTCGACAGGTTTTTCTCCGTTTAATATACGTAATGCTTCTTCTCTTGTCATTTTTCATATTTGCATTTATTGGGGAATAGTTGATGCAGATACTCGCCTATTCCATATTGAATAGCCGTGTCAGCGATAGAAAAACATTCAACGTCTTTTAGTCGCTGCAATAAGTCCTCTTCATTATAGAAAGTATCTATCTTGCAGTCCCTGAAGAAACTTGGGTTCTCGCCTGCGTTGATAAGCAGATTTCCCATTAGACAGTTAAGTTCGCCGCCATAAGGCAACTCCATAGCCTCAAAGAAAAGCGGTTGAGCCATACGATATAGTGTGGTATCAAAATGTGTGTTGCAGTGCGGATTGGTTTGATATATAGGTAATCCCCATTTGGTAAGCAGGCTGCGCGTGTCTGCAAGGCTCTTGTAGTAATTGTTCTTTAACTGCTTCTCGGAGAATGTCTGCGGTAATGCTCTTAACTGATAATAAACAGGCAGGCGGTTAAAATCTGTTTCCCTTATATAGAAATGGTCATCTGAACTAATGAGAAAACGGTTACTTATATTACTCTTCTCAATAGCAGTCAGCACCTTGTGCATTATATTCTTGTGCTTGCGTTTAGAATCGTCAGTACAGGGTATATGCCTGACTTCTTCACTAACAAAAGCGGGTTTGTAACCTGCGAGATACACCCTTTCAATGTTTCTTCCGAACTTGGCTATACTTCTCAATGAATAACGTAATTCGTTATTACTCCAAGTTGAACCTGAACCTACTACATACAATATGTCCATATCAATCAAATCTTTCTTTTAACTCATTGTGCATGGCAATACGATTATCGCCATTCACATCTCCCATACGCATACCTATTACCTCTGCTTTATCGAATAATTTGTATTCATAGTAAAAACGGTCATCGGTTTTTATTATGTTCAGCTTGCGAATAGCGGCGGCATTGGCACACCAACCATTATACCATGTCACTTTGTCAGTGCCAGTGTAAGGAGTGGCGACTATGGCTTTCTCTGACAATACGGCACGCAAATACTCGTCACGCTTTTCTACAAACTCATGTTTCCACATATTACGCACCCTGTGAGATACATTGCGTGTATAGTATGCCCCCTTTGTATGCAAATAGAAACACGGAGCATCGCAACGTGTCATCACTTCTTGGAGAAAATGTATTGCCGCATATTCAAAAGTCCGTCCGTCATGGCGAACCACATACACATTAAAATTAGGCACGAGCCACGAAAGAAGTTCTGTCTCTATCTCCTTGCCTTTTTCTGTTTGTGCTGCACCTAACACACAGAAAGGTTTAATGTCATCATGTGTAAACATGCGTACTACCTCTACACCCATAGCAGTAAAGATTGCTTTCCTGCTTACTGCGAGTTTATTACCCGGCATAGAGCGAGAATAACCATCAACTTCATTATAAGTGATTGCTGTCGTCATATAATCGACATCACTCTCCTCGTAGAAATAACCATTAGCCGCAGCAAGATATGTATAGAACAAATCACTTGACGGGCAATTAGCACGGAGAGTACGGCTATAATAATCTTGCCATCCTGCAAAGTGTTTCGCTTGCACAAGACTTGCACAACCACAATGACATTTGACACCTTTATACCAAAATCTATTACCGCTGATTGGACTATCGGGAAAACGCTCATGTACGCGCATAAAATCCTCTATCATGGTCGGAGGATAAAGTATATCGTCATCTATCGGTATTATCAAAGCGTCAGGGTAAAGATTGAACGTTGGCAGAAACTTTTTCCAAACGCGGGTGTTCTGTTTGACCCAGTTCACACGTAGCCGTTGGTGAGAAACAATATATCCTTGAACGGCGGCAGGCAATGTCTTGTTAGGAAACTCCTCTTCTGCAAGGTTGAGAACAACCATATCGGGTTGATATGTCTGCTCCCATATTGTATCAAGCACACGAGGTATATTGCCTATGCGCTTACGCCATGATGTTAATGAAATAATAACTTGCTCTTTCATTCTTTCTTCTCCTCACTGCTTTCATTTTCTTTCAGAGTATTTATTGCACAATCAATCTCTGCGAATAAATAGCCTTGCAGGTAGGCATACGCTTCATCACTCTCTCTTGTGTGCTGTATTCCTATACGCTCAAACAGATAGAACACAGTATGCTCTATCTCATGCACAAGCGTAGCATACTCCATAATTGTAACAGGTATCTTTTTCACCCACAATAAGGCTACATTTTCCTCTTTGTTGTAGATGTAAATACCATTGCATTGCTCGTCATTAACCTCGGCAAGAAATGCTTTTGCCGCTCGTTCTGAAAGACCATTCTTTTGCAAGGCATTGGCACAATTTTCTTTTGAGCCAAAGAATACCCACAAGCAGGTGTTGTAGATAGGTATGTTTATTGGGATTATCTCGTCACATTTCATATCTTCTCCTTTTCAAAATGTTTGCACGCAGGTTTGTCTGCTGCTTGATTACTGAAGTCGCCAAACAAACGAACTCTCTCGCTGCATGAGTTGTCAAAAGCCATATTCCAAAATGCACACTCGCAACAGGTATGTCTCTTATTTCTCGTTCCCATTGCACATTATATCAATTAGTTATACATCATTAAATAAATAAGCACTTTCAAGCAGGCTTATTTATCCGTCAAAATATCTTAAAGAACGCCTTAATCGCGAACTTATACTTTTTCAACGCGGGAATATAATCAGCAATCCACCATATAGATAATACAAACATAATGGCTAAAAGCACCCAAAAGCCACGTGTGCAGTTGCGGTAATAGTCCGGCACATACTTAACCTCAACAGTCTCTTTCTCCTTGTGTTTCTCCATATATGTAATACGTTCACGTAGTTTGGTAACGAGTATCTGAAGACTATCTGCATCGCAATCGACATCAAGGTATGTGATAATAGGTTTTTGTGGCTTGCCGCCACTCACCCCTTGCATGTTTATGCTCTGCTCTTGTCGTTGTGCTGTCTGCAATCGCTCCAATGCAGAATGTAACGCTATATCTAATCGAGTACGCTCGCCTTGCAGTGTGTTAATCTCTGCAATATACACGTTCCCCATGCTGTCGCAAGCAAGGGCAATATGAGCGCGTGCGCTATCCGCTGCAACTCCGATAAGCGAGTCCACTTTCTCACGCTCAATAAGACGGTCTGATGTGTTCTCACTAACCAACGGCTTTGTTGTCTTGCACCCTCCGATGGCTACGCCGAGAATAGCGAACATGACCAGTCGGGCTAAAAGCCTCGATATTGTTACTTTCTTTTTCATCTTTCTTCAGTTTAATAATTTTGGTATAGTTTGTATCAAATGTGGCATATTCAAGTATCGGCTTTATAAGTTCCGATTGTGCTATTTTCTTACGCAGTCGATAACTCTTGCTTTGCCTGAAATAGCCGTAGTAAGAATTTATACTGCTTACGATATACTCTATATCTTCCTTGCACAACCTTTCACCATGTATTTTGTGCCATTCAATGAAGTCGTCAAAGGTCTGTAATTTTGTGTAAAGAGTTCCTATCGTTTTACGTGCTACCAATCTGCCATAAGGCTTTATCACCTGACCCAAAAACTGAATACCCTTTTCTACCTCTTGAATAGACACTTTGTGCGGGTGCAGAGTTACGCCATAGTCAGATAGGAACTTTCTTATTTGCGGTATTAGAGCGACAAGCACTTGCGAATATATCATTACAATATAAAAGTCATCAACATATCTTCCGTACTCCTTTATCCCAAGAGTATCTTTTATCCAATGGTCAAAAGCACTCATAAACAAGTTGGCGAATATCTGGCTTGTCAAGTTGCCGATAGGAACTCCATAATCCGCCTCACAACTGAACAGACTTTTATCTTTCGGCAGACATTTCCACGCAGATTTAGGCTGTTTGCGTATGCAGTTGTCTTGCGGTCTGTTGAATACGATGAGCCGTATCACATGTTTCATAAAGGTTTTGCTCTCCTCGTCAAAGTTACCTCGTTTGTCGAGCAAATCACAAATGGCTTGATACATCTTCGGTTTATTGATGCGCATAAAGAAACTCTTAAAATCTCCTTTAAGTATATATGCTTTCTTTGTGTAGTTTTCACTCACTTCTCGCATATACATTTCGCAGCGTTCTATACCATAAAGAGTACCCTTGCCCTTACGACACGAATACGAATCCTCGATAAACTCTTCTTCAAGCAATTTTTCAATTCTCCGAATTATCAGATGATGAACAATTCTATCTCTGAAATCAGCCGCAAACACCTCGCGGTCTTTCGGGTGGTGAACTATAAAGGCGATAGACCTACCTATTGTATATGAGCCGTTATTGAGGTCTTTCCACAACTGCCACAACTTGCGAGTTGCATCAATCTCAAACTGTTGGCAATTAGCGGAACTACGCTTGCGCTTTCGACAGTCAATATAGGCATCATAGAGTTCTTCATACTCTACTAACATATTTCATAAATAGAAGATATGCGATTTGCAAATAGGAGTGATACAAAATGCGCAGAAGCCGGAACGCCCGGACATAATTGTTGTTGTTCTTATTGTTGTTGTTCATGTTACCATTGTTCGTGTTCAAGTTGTAAGCATTGTTCTCACTGTTCTCTGAACTCGACCAATAGTTGTTGTTCTCATTGAGAGGAACTGCAACAGTCATTGTGGCATCTTTCAGACATATCTTATACTTATGCTGCCATTACTCCTTGCGGAGTGTGCCACCCATTTAATCTTGACTCCTAACCGTTACGCTATTTCTTTATGCAAGATAGTAGCATTGTACGGGTAATCGCATATCTTCTTTAAGTTTTAAGGGTTATTATTCGGTCTCTTTTGTTTCGGCATTGCCATTTGCAGATGATTCGGGGGCTTTAATTTCATCTTCCGAGTTATCTCGTCTTTTCTTGATAGCCTCGTAAAATCTTTTTGACCCCTCTAATATACCACCCTCAATAGCAGCAAAGCGGCAATAGGTCTTTTTGTTTATTATTCCTACTGCATACCATTCGTTCACAAGGACATCCACTTCTGCGAATTTTTCGCAAGATGCCCTCATAAACGCTACTTTGTCATTGTAATTATTTGCGCCCTCCAAGTAGCAGAGGCGGTAATTGACGAGCGCAGAACGGAGTGCATCGTTCATTGGCACACCATACATCGGCACTTGACGTGCGTTCATGTTCTGCAAGATACCCTTGATAGCCTCACGGAAGTCCATTGTCTGTTTGTACAGCAGTGTGTCCTCAAAAGGCTTTTCTTTACGGATTTTCGGCTTGTCAGCCGAAGTCAAATCAATCATGGTTTTCTCCTTTCTTTTTAAGTTGTTAATAATATATAATTCCTTATCCTCGCCGCCCGCGTACAGACGCTGGGCGGCAAGGCTTAAGGCTCAAGATTAAATGCGCAGAAGCCGGAACGCCCGGACATAATTGAAGCCGCCCTTACTGCCGCCGTACATGTATCCCTTGTACGCGTACAAGTAGTAAGCACCGTTCTCACTGGTCTCTGAACTCGACCAATAGCCGTAGCCCTCACTGAGAGGAACTGCAACCGTACTACTTACGCTCGCGACTTTCTTAAGAGCCGCTTGTATGATAGCGAAACGCGGCATAATACAACCTAACTCGCCTGCTGCGGGGAGATACCAATCGCCTGCCTCTGTGCCGTCCGTGTGGTAGCGTGCGCAGCAAAGAGCGGCAGGGAAATGCCCCAAATTATCTCCTCTGTAAGAATTTTCTATCTGCTCATCAGTCTGCCAGTTGGGTTGTTTCGTTTCATAGCCGAGAATATATTGTGTATTCTGCTTGCCGTTATAGTCCGACAAGAAAGAACTTTGATCGCCGTCAGCACCACGACCATAAAGAGGATTCCTCTCTAAACGGTTAGTATAAGCACTCGGCAATCTATAATCATCTCCCATACCATTATACCAATGAACAGTTTTATCGCTGCTATTGTTTTCTGTACTCCCCTTATAGCCCGTATGATAACTGTCACTCGGCACGTATCCCCAACTGCCATTTCCACCTGTTGGACTGTTACCGCTATCTACATATATTTGGTAGCGGTTGCCATCTGTGCCATAGTCTGTAAGTTCCGAGATATTCGCATAAGTCCAATTCTCACTCTCAAATCCACCCCATACCAAGTAAATGTCAGAGCCGCCATCCCAAGATGTTGCATTATTGCTTGCCTTTCCTGTTTCAGGCGTTGTACAAGACATATTAACAAGGCTCACTACACGTGCATAGTCATCGCCACAGAACCATTGCGGAATGACAACAATGCCCGTTGGCGTATATGTGGAAAGCGGGTATGTAGTAGCGTTGTACTCCGTGTAATATACAAGTATTTCTTCTTCAAGAAACTTGTCATACAACACTACATCACCCATATTAGCCTTACGTTCACACTGAAAAAACACCTCGCTTGTTTCTACGCAATGCGCGGTACTTGGCACATACAGCGAGTGACGTATATTACAGAACTCTGCTTCGGTCTGAAAAACTTTTATGCGTTGTAACTCTGCCATAATCTCATTTTTTATAAGTTAGCAATAGCGTTATCAAGGGCAATCAATGCCTCTTTTATGGTTGTGCAGTTGTCAAGGTAGTTGGTATCTTCAAAGACAACCTCGCCGTCCTCTTCCATTCCGACCGCAGCACGCACTTTCTCAAAAGCGTGGGCAATAGTCAGTTCATCGTCCTTTATATTGGTATCAAGAGCCTGCTCCGCATTGTTGTGTGCGGTATTGTGTGCGCTTTCTACCGATGTCAGTGTGCTTATCTTACTATCGCTATCTGCCTTTTGTGCGGTAATAGTAGCATTTAATGTAGCACTTTCAGCCGCAAGTTCGGCACGCAGGATTTTCTTGTCCGCTTTCGACCGTACACCGACCAAATAGCGCACAAACTCCGACAATTCCGACACGACCTTGCCTACAAAACCCGTATTTGTAATTTTATTGCTCATTTTTCTAAAAAAAGTTTGTATATTCAGAAAAAAGTTGTATCTTTGCACCGTTCTCGATGCTATCGAGAACATACTTCACGATTCTATCATTGGAGTGCTGTTGAGATTCTATCTCAGCGGCATTTTTTTATACCCTTATCGACCGATACTCCACTCATCTCTGTCTTCATTATACTGCAAACGGAATGTTGCAAAGTTTGAAATCTGCTTACCGTCTTTGATTAGGCATATACCACCTGCTTTTGAAAGGATAGTCCCGATAGACACGGGTTCTTTGTCCGCATCAAGATAGCCTGTTTCATACTCGGCATCGGTTGCGAAATCATAGAACGTGTTATAGTTCCCTACCGTTACCTCATAATAAGCAATACCACCTATCGTGAAGTCGGGTGTGCTCGCATTTTTCAAGACAGGAACGAATAACGGTGTTTTGGTCGAGTGTAGCGGCAAACACCATACTTGATGCCAGCCGCGTGTCTTGGCGTTATACCCATCACCATTGTCGTGATAGGTAAGACCTTTCCTGCGGCATTTTGTCCTCTTCTTGCGGCAATAGCGTAAGGTAACATCTTCAAGGCTGATACTTGCTTCTACCGCTATGTATAAGTGAGGAATATCATCGTGCGTGATTGCGTTTTTAGCCACATAACTGCCTATGCCGACATAATTGCTATCGCCACTGCCACCGCCGCCACCTAATGTTTCAGCGAGGCTCGTTCCTAATTGCTGTGCAAAATCATTCAGATTTGCAGGGGTTGCTACTGTCTGTGCCATAATTGTATAATCTATTTAGTTATTATTCCGTTTATTCTGCTCTTGCGGCATCGAAAGCGTCTAACGCCACCTGCACAAGAGCCGCCACTTGTACACTTGTCATCGGGGTGTATCCGCTTGCTCCGCTGAACATAGCGGTATCATCGCTCTCATACTCACCATTGGCGATTGATTGCAGCGTTTCACTCTCAATAGGGAATACCAACGCTGCCGATTCGTCCGTTTCGTCTGCGATAGCCAAGTCCTCACCATTATCATCGTATATATTGCCTATCTCGTGGGTATGCCCATTATAAGCATAATTGTTCCACTCCCATGCGGTGTTGTTTGACTTTGGCTCTGCCCATCCGTCTTTATTCTCCAAGATACGCCCATTAGCCGTAACAGAGAGGACATAAGACGAGCCTTTGACCGTTGCATCTCCCATTGTGTAGAGTATGCTATATTGACTGAAAAAAGCAAGGTCAGTATCGGTGGGGACATAATCATATTCAGACAAGTCAAGGGGTGTAGTCGGAATTGCCTCTACAATGTTTTTCGCAGCCGATAAAGAATCTGTCAATTTGGCTGTATTTCTTACCCATTTTATGAGTTGAATTTTGCTTGTCCCTATTGAGGTTATAATAGTACCGCCATAGCCTTTCTGTCCCAATACGACTTGGTAAACTCCTTGCGGAAGAGATTTAGTAAGTAAAGTGTTGAGATTATTGACATAAATAGTATCATCCACCACCTCGCCCGTTACATCAACAAATTCCTCTCCATTCCACACAAAGAGTTTACTTTCTTCTGCAATAGTCTTATATATCACCTCTGTTGAGGGTGTTACCGAAGTCCAACCTTTTACTCCTGTTTGCTCGTTTTTAACCTCAACGAGTAAGAGTTCGTGTCCGTTCTCATTGTCGGTATAAAGGAAATAATCTCCCTCATCAAGATTATTCACATCGGGCAAAGTGTCGCCATATCCAACTACACCAATAACCTCTTTTGCATCGCCTTTTTCCATAGCCGCAGCAATGAGAGCGTTGAGCGTGTCGTTATCCACACCCTTGACAACCCAACCGAGAGTGCCGTCTTTCTGTTTCTGCCACCAATACTCCGTAATCTTACCATCAGTAACAATGCCGATAGTCTTGCCTATCTGCACGGTATCGTATAATGACTGCGGAATATCATCGAAACTGTCGTATGCACCATAGTCGTAATCGACATGACTATTCTTATTAGCAATACGCACTTGACCACCCAAACCGTATGTGCCTTTCGTCCTATAATCTTTTCCTGCCATAACTCTTAATTGAATACAAGATTTACCGATTTGCCGAATACCGCATCATAAGCGAAAGCATACAACTTGTAATTGTGCATATCACCGTTGATGTCTGCTATCTGTACTGCCTCTCCGTTTTTAGCGAGATAAGGTCTTTCGTCCTCACCTGTCAGCGGCTCTATTGCCGATATAAGGGTGTAACTTGCGGGAACGGCTATCACCACAACCTTGTTTGAAAAGGCAAGGCTCATAGAGGGTGCTGACTTGACAAGTGCGCCCATAGTGAGAGAACTGCGCAAGTTGGTTGTCGGAATATCGTCCACGCTCGCAAACAAGCCTGTGAAAAGACGAAGATAGGCATTGTAGTTTCCACCCTTGTTACATACACCTGCTACTATTTGTAGTCCGGCATTGCTATCGTCAGAGTTCTTTGCTGTGGCTGTACTTGCTCCGTACTCCTGTTCTACCCGATATGTCGTTGTACCCTGTGGCAAAATATAGGTGTCGGTATTGCCTGATAATGCTATCATCTCACGATAATAGGTTGTTGCTCCCTTAACACAGCCTGCATCGAGTGTCGTTGTGGCACTTGGAGAGGTATATGACGTGAATTTGCCGTCTGTATATGAACTGCCAAGAGCGGGGTGTATCTCTGTACCCACCTCGTAATCTCCGAATACCGTTCCGTTGTTAGACAATGAAACAGACGGATAACTTGCGATGACCGCCCTTTTTAGTTGAACGAGCATATTCTTTACTATTGTCACTATGTCAGTGCCTGCCGCGATAGGAGTGCCTGCCGAAACCGCGCCTACCGTCACATTGGTTGTGAACGCTTCTTTGATTTTGGAAACGGCATTGTTGTTGATGTAGGTCTTGACCGTCCGCCAAAACCTCGCCAACCTGCGTACTGTTACATTACTTGTTTCTCCCATAACCGTCCTCCTTATGCTATACTTTCACTCTCGCCCTCAAATATACCATCAATATCTTCTTCGGTTGCTTCATCGGGCAAGGCGTTGATGATTTCGTTTTTAGCAGATTCAATCTGAATAGACAACCCTGCTATATCGCCTATATTATGGGTCGCATTTTCATATTCCTGCTTGGCGGCTTCTGCTTCTGCAAGGGCTTGTGCCAGTGCTTGTCGCTCCTGTTCAAGGTCGCCTTGTGACAGGACACCCAAAGCCTCTATGATGAGTTCAGAGCCGTCAGTGGCTGTTATTTTGATTTTCTGTGCCATAGTTGTGTGTCGTTTTAGATGTCTTCTCCGTCAAAATTCGTCTTACGGACAAAAACAAAGTCAATAACAAAACCCATGAGCGATTGGTCATCGGCATAGATTTCAAGAGCGTAATTGCCTTCAGGCAAATTTTGTGTGTCGTTATGCTCCCAAACAAATTTATGCTTACCACCCTCCACTACTCCCTCTGTACGCATCCGTTTCCCACTCGTCTTTGAGTATAAGGCGGCGGTGTAGGTCTTGGTAAGCGGCAAACCGCTTATCGCAATGCCGAAATCAATATGTCGGTTTAATGAAAAATGTGCCATATTCTATTTGTATTTTATCTATCACACTTTATGTGTTATTTACAATAGGAGTATATCGCCGCTACAACCACATCTGCGCAAGTCTCACGCCCGATAGGAGACATTATATATCGGCAATCTTTTTCTGTGTCCATAAAGAAATTCTCAACAAGTACAGCAGGGCAATTTGCACCTTTTATGACTTGGAAATTTGCTTCTTTATCGGCATCTCCGTCTGAAGTGTCCTTGCGTATCTTCCATTGTTTTCCCCATTTCTTCTCTGCCTCTTCATAGAGAACAGCCGCGAACTTGTCAGAGTTGTTTTGTCCCGGTGTGGTATATGCTTCCCAGCCTGTACCTCCGCCCGCGTTGGCGTGTATTGAGATAAAAATACAGTTACCTGCACCTCTCTCTTTGCATATAGCATTGGTGCGGCGTACTCGCTCTGAAAGAGATATGTCAGACGATTCAGGAACGATAACTCGCACCTCGAAACCGAGAGCAGTCAGTTTGGCTGCTATATGACAAACCACATCGCGGTTAAACTCCCACTCAAAGAGTTGCGTGCCGTCTTTCCATATCGGAGACCGCTTGCCCGGCGTTTCTATGCCGTGACCATTGTCAAGTATTATAGTTTTCTTCATAACCACTAATGTTTCTCGCTTTTTGTTTTAACTTTCACCTGCGGAGAGGACGCTACCTTAACCCTCAAAAAGGCTGTCCTCCCACAGCAGGTTACTCGTCACTTAACCATTTTATCTAATACCATGAAAAACACAAAGGCAACGCTTTTGCAGCGTGGCTATTCGTTTGCGATATCCTGCAAGAGGTCTATCAGGCTGCTCATTGAGAGGGCAAACAACCCGATTGGAAGTGTGATGATTGTAAGTATCCACACAAAACCATTAAGCATGTATCGTCTTGCGGTATCGAACATATCTTTGTTTTATTGCTTATTGTTACTCCTTACTGTCACACCGCAACTACGCAGGTAATTCACAATCGTTGCGGGCGTTCTATTAACAAGAGAGGCTATTTGACGCGCACTCATTTCATAGCGATAACGCCATATAATCCTCTTTTCTTCACTGGTCAGATGTTTCGGCATTGTCAGTAGTCTCCTTTTTAGGGTCACTGCCGTCTAACGCCTCATCTACCTTATCTTCTCCTATTCCGAGTTTTCGGGCTATCTCACCTTTGAGAACGGGTCGCAGCAGTTTGAAAAAATGTGCTTTAGGGTTCACTATCAAAATGTTTCCGCTGATACTCCAAAGTTCAGTTGCACAGATTAACGCGGCGATAACACTTGTAAGGAATATGCTGTCCCATTGGATAACATGCTCAATCATTATCGTAATAAGTATAGCACTTCCGTATGCCGCTATTTTGCTCAATGTATCTCGTGCGAGTTCGCTACGTGCGTATTTACCTTGTTTGATAGCAGCCCAAATTCCCCAAAAGGCATCAAGAGCCACCACAATCACGATACCTGCGATTGCCATTTTGTACCCCGCGAAGAAATCAACGAGGAAACTGCATAAAAGTAAAAACCAACCCCAAGTAGTTTGCAGCAACTCCCGTAGTTTAATTATCAAGTGTTCGTATATTACATGCCAGTTCATACTGATGTAAATTATAGGTTCTTTGTTTTGCCGCTACAAAATTACTATACAGCAACCGCTTTGGAGCAATAGTGAAACGACTTATATTTGTGATATTTAATAATCCCAAAGAATAGATGCGAACAGACAAGAAAGTGTTATTGCAGAGGGGTAATACCGTCCGAATAAGAATTTAGTGAACGCGCACGCACGTACATAGCAGCAAGACAAACTAATTTTTTATTTTTCTACAATGCTCATTTATAGCGTTTTGTGATTTCACTTAAAAAATTTTTATAAAAAAGTTATCTAAAAATTTGCACATTTCAAAAATAAGTATTACCTTTGCAGCGTGAAATTAAAACAACACTTTAATTAAATACAAACAATATGTGGGTTAATGAGAATTTTGAAGATATAAAGGTCGGTGATAAAATTTACTTCTATGTAGGCAATTATCCGCCACGAAAAGAATTGCTGACCGTAACAAGTGTAAGTAAGGCACAATTCAAGACTGACTATTACACATGGCGAAAGTCTGACGGTAAAATGATGGGCAACGATTACTCTCACGCACGTCATGCAACAGAAAAAGACATTAAAGAGATTGAAGAGGCAAATAAACGTAGCAAAATGAAAAGTGCTATTACGCAATTTTGCGATAAGCCTGCCAATCTTGAAAAATTGAGTACTGAAGATATGTGTACTATATACTCTATTATAGAAAAATGTAAAGCACAATGAAAACATCAATGAGAAAAGCAGGTTACGCCGTTCCTTGCGAGAGTTATACTCTTGAAGAGCGCATAAATGTGAGAACCAAACATGGTAGAACTCGCAAACAGCACTATCTGTCAAAGCAGGCTCGCAGAGCAATAGACAAAGGCAAAGTGGACGGTGTGAACCTTAAAGATATAGGCAATGTTTAACTCCTAAAGCACAATGTTATGAATGATTATGTAACAGAGGCAGAGGCATTATCTGATTTATACGATTGTTTTGATGATGATTTTGAGCCTTATTCAGACGAAGAGAAACGCGCTTTCCTCGCAGAAAAGAGCAGATTTAGCACACACGCAAGAGGCAAGTTTACAATAGTACAATCTACACAATACAACCGACACTTGATAAAACGATTGTTCCTTGTGGATAGAAACAAGACAAAAAGTTTTTGGTGGTCGCATGATGCAAGTTATGCCATGTTGTTTAATGACAAGGCAGCCGCTGAAAAAGTAGCACGCAGATATAAATATAATAACGCTCATGTAATTGAGATAAAATAACTTTCAACAACTAAATTTTTAGAAGCATGAAGAAATTTGCAGAACTCTCGGACTTGGAGATTTATAACCTCTCCCCCGAACAGATTAAGACCTACAAGAAAATCGAACTGGCAGAGAACGGCATCGTTTTTCCCGTAGAACCGACTAAACCGCAACTCACAGAAGAGTTGAAACCTGATTTGGTTGTGTACGCTATTCCGCTTATTGGCAGACGTATTGCGTTTACAAACAAAGAGGACGCAGATAAAGTGTTAGCCATTATGCAGCAAACAACGACATCGGGACTGCTTGACGAATATGGTATTCCGCGTTTCGTACCCGGTTTTGGCAAAGATTATAACGGCAGAACCAACATGTTAGCCGTTGAGCCGCAAGCGGTGTATAGCAGTGACGTGTACGAACAGAACAAACTCATAAAAGAGCAAAATGCGAAACTTGAAACGGCTTACAAAAAGGCACGTGCAGAGTATGATGAGTTGATAGAGCGCGTTAGTGAGGCATTAGAAGAAATGAACAGCCGAATCAACGAAGCGCGTGAGGTGATTAACAAACGCATATCATTGACGTTCCGACTGAAAACCGATTACCTCCCGATAGCAGATGATAACATCGAAACGGCTATGCGCTTTCTAAAATTAGCGTACACCGTAACAGATGAAGATGAGGCGTACATACGCTCCCATTATAACGAATCTCAAGACGAGTAAGGTTATGTACGCACTTGATTTGTCGTTAAAATACGAGTGGTTTGATATGATAGAGCGTGGCGAGAAGCACGAAGAGTACCGCGATTTACGTCCGTACTATGCCAACCGCCTGCTCTATCATAGAAACCTCGGACAAAAAGAATACTGGGACGGTATATTTGAAAAGATGTACTCACACCCGAACTATAAGCCGCAAAATCTCCTGCGTGATTATGGCATACGTCAGTATGATGCAGTCCGTTTTCACAAAGGGCAAGGCGGCAAAATGACAATGCTGTTTGAGTTCAAAGGCTTGGATATAGGCAGAGGCAACCCTGAATGGGGCGCACCCGATGAAGATGTATTTATTATTAAACTTGGCAGAAGAATAGGTTAATTATGGCACATTTGAGTTTACACGCACAAGCCACCATAAAACAATGGGCGCGAAACATGCAAGACGGCGATATTATCAAAGTAAAAGGTCGTACAGTCTATTTGTATAATTCCTGCGGCTGTGAAATTGACAGCGTTGAGTAAAAGAGATGCGATTATGAAAGCAACAGATTTAATGATTAAAGATTTGGTTTTATATAAAAACAATCCTATTCAAATTGCCGAAATAATAACAACATGGGATAGTGTCAATGGCAGATGGTTCAATTCTGAATTAGAGGATGATATTGACATATCTGAATTACGTCCCATACCTCTCACCTCCAAAATCTTGCTGAAAAATGGGTTTGGCAAGGGTAAGGACAAAAATGGCTGCACTATCTATCAATACTCTGTATATGCGGGTGACGGTTATAGTATTATAACCGTAATAGACTATGACAGTAGCGTAGGCGAGTGGGGAATAGAGGTGACAAGTTATGACAAGTTCCGCGACACTACAAAGAAAGTGGTACTTGAAAGAGATTTTTATAAAATTCACGACCTGCAACACGCTATGTGTTTATGTGGTCTAACAAAAGAGATAGAACTATGAATACAATTAAATGCCCTTATTGCGGCAATGAGATAGATTGGCGTGAACGTAACCTCGACATTAAAGATGAGGAAGTAAACAACATTCTGTGCGGTAGATGTGGTCAGATTTTTCAAGCCGTAACTCACATATCAATTAGTTTTGATGTGTGCAAGTGTGATTGTTTGAATACAGGCAAACACGATTGGCGACTGACAAATACTGCTCCGCGTGCCTTTTCTCTTATGCGTTGCGCGGTTTGTGGCGAAGAGCGAGACTTAACACCTGAAGAGCGTGAAAGGTATAACGTTCCGAGCAGAGAAGAGTATTTTAACGAACTAAAACGACAAAACAGTGTAAAGGTATGAAAGCAACAGATTGGGTGTTAAAAGACCTCGTGGAATTGAAGAAGAAATCAATATGCAGGCAATCATAATATCTGTAGGCGGAATATGTTATGCTCCGTGTCCTCACGGTATCGGTGAGTGCAAAGTAGGCAGTTATAGTTGCAAAGAGTGTGAGTTCTTCGGCGGTCGGCATGGTCAGATTGTAGAGTGCCTGCATGATACAAAGCCTATTGTTTAATAAAAAAGAACAGCAAACATACTGAATATACAAGTATAACTAACTATGACTACAAGCACAAAAAAAGTATCGCTTAATGCCGCAATGAAATTGCGAGATTTAGGATTTGACATGACGGTTGGGAATTATTATGAGAAGACATCGCATAATGATAGTTTCTCCCGATATGAATTATGCAAGGGTCGTTTTTGCAACGATGATGAGGAGAACGGTTGGGCTGCTCCTACGCTTGCTACTACTATGGACTGGTTGCGAGAGAGAAAGGGCGTAGAGATATGGATTGTTCCGAACAATCTTTGCAACATCGCTAAAGGTTATCACTGGTGTGCTGCAACAAGAAACACGGCAGAGTGTATCGGCATACGCAAGAGCGGAGATGCTGCCACACACCCACAAGCGGCAGAGCAGGCTATCGAAGAGGTATTGTCTATCTTGATTCAATAATATGGAGACAAAGAAAGAAAATCAATGTTGCGGCAACTGCTGTCATTATATGGCTCTTATTCAATGGTGCGATATATTGGGACGCAACCCTTATAAGTTACCACTATATGCCACAGACGGCAAGCAATGCCCTAATTGGAGTATTAAGAACTATGGATAACGGATTACACGAAATCAAACTATTTGACGGTCTGCGGACAAAAGTTCCGACAGGGACGGTCGTTGTCAAGGCGTACTTTGACGGTTGGTGGCAGGTGATGAGGTGCTTTGTTCCTCGTGGCACTGTCTATCAACCCATGTTAGATGCAAAACGCTATATAAATGAACTACGTTTGCTCGGTGTCGCGGTGTTTTTAGAAACAGATGTTATAAACCCTGCTCCTATACGACATGAGAGTGCCTATACCAGTGGTAGCGAAATACCTATTGAATTGACAGACCAAAATGAGCCATGACCTGTAACGATTGTAAATATATCAACGGAGTGTATTTGTCAGCAGGGTTCTGTGACAGATTTTTCCATGATACGCGCACTGATTGCCGTGCCTGTTCTGACTTTGAGCCGAGAGAGATTATTTCTGTTTCTCCTATGCAAGAGCCACAATCTACAGATGAAAGACCGTCATCGCAAGAAATTCACAAACGCACAACCACGAAGATACGCAGCCATGCACTTGTTAATAAACTCTCGGAAGAAGATAAGGCTTTTATTATCGCCAACTATGCCGTTATGCCTATGCGCAAACTTGCTGCAAAATACGGTGTATCACGGGTAACGATGTTGCGTAATATCAAGAATATGGGTATAGAGCCGCGTAAGCGTGGTTATGCCACACGGGAGGGTAAGGCTAACAGCATTGCGAGCGTCAAGCAGCATTTCGCTGATAAGAAAAAGTAACTTAAGCAGCACATACGAATAATAGATATAATGGTCAATCCACAGAGCATAGTATATAAGCAGGACTGCGTGGAGTATATGCAGACACTCCCCGATAAGTTCTTTGACCTCGCTATCTGCGACCCACCATACGGCATAGGCGGCGACAAGCCCTCCGTCAAACCCGATATGTGCAAGCAGAAAAACGGCTCATGGCTGCACGTGGACGCTCCTAACTACGGTAAGAAAGACTGGGACATACAACCGCAGCCGGAGTATTTTGAGCAGTTATTCCGCGTGAGTAAGAACCAAATCATCTTCGGCGCAAACTACTTCGGTCTGCGTGGCGGAATGATTGTATGGGATAAGATGAACGGCGATAGCGACCAGTACGGTTGCGAGATTGCCTACCAGTCTTTTGATACACGTACCGACATCGTGCGCTTTATGTGGAGCGGTATGATACAGGGACGCACTTGCAGTCGCCGCGTACAGGACGCTATGTGTCAGCAAGGAAACAAGAAACTCAACGAGAAACGCTATCACCCATGCCAAAAGCCCGTTGCTCTATATGCTTGGCTACTGCGTAACTATGCCAAAGAGGGAGATAAGATTTTCGATTCTCACCTCGGTAGCGGTAGCAGTCGCATAGCAGCATACGAACTGGGGTTTGATTTTGTGGGCTGCGAAATAGATGAGCAGTATTATTCTATGCAGGAGAAAAGATTTTATAAAGAGTGCCTACAACAAACTAAAATGTTTTGATTATGAGTAAAGAAAAGTACATATCGGCTGCTGATGCGGCTCTTTTAATCGGTGTTACGGCACAGACCATCAGAAACCTTTGCAAGGCGGGAACGTTGTCATACGTCAAGAAAAACAAACTCTATTACCCCAACCGCAACGATGTGGAGCGGCACGCTGCAACTATAAGGGACATACAACAAGCCACAACCGACATCGAAGAATATCGTCAGAAAATTATTGACGAGCGGCAGGTAATGGCAAACGAGTTACGTGATATGCACACCAAATATCGTGAACGTATGCAGAACCTTAACATGTTTCCGCAACGAATAGAGGCTATCAAGATGACCTTGCTTGCTGTCGTTGAGGGGTTGAAACAATATACAGACATGGACGATTTCGACCTTTATCCGCGTGAGGTAGATATTGTGTGGGATGCTCTGCAAGGTAAGACCTTTGAGGAGATTGGTGAAACACGACATCTTACCCGTGAACGCACAAGGCAGATATGGTACAAGGCGTTGCGTAAGTTCGCACACGTAAAAGGAGCGTTTTATCGTCTTAACTCCGAGATAAGCGACCTCAAAGAGTTGTTAAATGAGAAGAATAATGAGATTGCGCACCTGCACTCAATCATAGAGGGTAAGACGATAACTGTTTCTGAAGAGACATGGGAAACAAGCAAGATACTCACAAAACACCTGTCTGATTTCCCCCTTTCTATTCGTTGCCTTAATGTGTTACGGGCGGCAGAGGTTGATACATTTCGCGACCTTTTGCGTTATCACCGTGCCGAATTGATGAAGTTCCGAAATTTCGGTAAGAAATCGCTCACAGAGTTAGACGAACTGCTTGAAGAAAACGGTCTGACTTGGGGAATAGATGTGAACCTCTATCCCGAACATATTGAGTAAATAAACATCTAAATAATACTACTATGGGCAAATTCAAAGACCTCACAGGATTGCGCTTTGGTAGATTGACCGTCGTGCGCATGGACAAAGAGAGGAAAAACACTCATATCGTCTGGGAATGTAAATGTGACTGCGGAAACACTTGTCATGTGCTCGGATATGCCATGCACTATGGGAATACAAAAAGTTGTGGTTGTTTGGAACAGGAAAATCGACTAACTTTTTCGCAATTCAATACGAAGCACAATTACAGCAATGACCCCGTACTATGCCACGTATATCATGTTTGGAAGAGTATTAAAGGTAGGTGCAGAAGGAAAACAGACAAACGCTATCATAGATATGGTGGTCGTGGAATTAGCATCTGCTCTGAATGGGAAGACCCAGTAAACTTTGTGAATTGGGCTATTGCTAATGGTTATCGCAGAGGGCTTACACTTGACCGTATAGACAATGATGGGAATTATTGCCCCGAAAATTGCAGATTTATATCTATACGTGAAAACAATCGTAATAGTTCTAACACCCACCTTACCATGTCGGATATAGCCTCTATTCGAGCAGAATACAAGACGGGCAACTTTAAGCAGGTCGATATTGCCTGCAAATACGGCATAACGCAGCAAACAGTATCAAAAATAATAAATTATAGGTCATGGAAAAATTGAAAACAACAGGAAAACGAGGGAATGGCAGTGTAATATATATGCCATCCTCACGCGCTGGTGAGTATGCTAAATGGGCTTGTAACTTCTACATCGGCTGTTCAAACAACTGCGATTACTGCTACTGCAAGCGTGGAGTTTTGTCAAAGACACTCGGCAAGCCGTACACTGAACTCAAAAAGGCTTTCAAAGATGAGCAAGACGCTTTTGACCGTTTCAAAGCCAACGTTGCCAAATATCTGCCTGAATTGCAGAAAGCAGGTCTTTTCTTCACGTTCACAACCGACCCGATGCTCAAAGAGAACCGAGACTTGCATTGGAAAGCCGCTCTTTATGCCGTCTCGCAGGGTATCAACGTAAAGTTCCTTACCAAGCGTGCAGACTTTATTGAGCATCTTGACCTTGAACGGCGAAGTGATGAGGTCAAGAAAAGAATTGCATGGGGATTTACGCTTACGGGGCTTGACAATAGAGAACCAAACGCAAGCACCAACACGGAGCGTATTGCCGCCATGAAACGACTACACAATATGGGTTTTAAGACCTTTGCGAGTATCGAACCTGTTATTATCCCCTTAATGAGCATGGACTGCATTATGCAGACAAGAGATTTCTGCGACCTCTACAAGATAGGCTTGATGAGCGGACATAGAGACTACTCGCGTAAGGAGATAGAAGATTTTGTCGTCAGAGCGAGTGATGCCATTGATATGGTAGGCGGCAAAGTCTATTGGAAAGAGAGCGTTAGAGAGTTTATAGGGCATGAAATCGAATGTTCGGCAGGTGTAGGCAGCGACTATGACCTATTTAATGATGAGTGGTGAGGGCATAAATAGGAAAATCGTTGCAAAATTATCTTATTCTTTCGTATTCTTTGTTGATATGAAAAGATTTTAGTAATTTTGCACCCGATTTAACCTCTTAACCCTCAAGTGTATGAAAAAGTATTTATCAATCTTTTTAATTCTTTTTGCTATTATGGCTACAGAAACAAGTTGCGAAAACAACCCTGTTTTAGACCCGAATGAGCCTATAAAAGGTCATGTATTCGCGGCGGAACGAATAGTCGGAATTTTAGAGTTTGAGTTTAAGAAAGACATGTCGGTAGAATACCGCTGGCAAAACTCTTGGGAGCAAGCAGTAAATACCCGTACCGATTTAACTTATTCCATTCTTTCAGAAACGAATTTTAACATCTTAAGCGAAGACAATTCTATATGGGGAGAAGGAGAGTTCCACAATGAAGAAAAACCATACATCCTCATTAGCAATTTCGCAAAAGATACTTTGTACTTAAAAAAATAGCGGCATTAAGATGTCGCTATTATTTTAGTTACAGTTAGTGAATTTTTAACACTTTCTAATTTCGCTGCTATTGCATTTGCATGGTCTCCATTCGAGCCGACAAAACGTACATCCTCAAAACTGGATTTTAATTCAGTACAGAGTGCTTTGAATGATTCTATAAAGTTGCTACTGATATACAACTCCCCATCTTCTGCGTCCGTATTAGTTGTGGAAAGTCCTCTTGCTATAATTTTTTGGGCAGAGCCACTATTATCAACAATAAAGCAGTGCGTGCTATCTTTTGCCGAAATCAAGCCATCAATACCTATTATCGTTTTTTCACTATAACTTGGCAGATACCAACCACTACACTCCACTTTTTGAAGTGAATATGTATATTGACTATAATTAGGCGAACCGCTAACCTTCAGTACAACACGATACGTCCCGGCTGTTATGTTTGAAAGTGTTTTTGTTCCTCCTGTACTTGCATCTACCCACATATCAGTACTGCTATAAGACCCCGCTGCCGTCTCTGTTCTTGTGCATATAGTTGAATGATCATTCCATGTAGAGCCAGTTTTAATTTGCAATATAACAGATACCGTTGTCGTTTTTGTGTTAGTCCCATTATAATCGACATGATGAATACTACCATACGCACTCGTAGCAACTATTTTTAGATAATTCGATTTTGATGAGAGCGTAAATTCCCCTGTTGCCACATGAACACTGCTGTTTGTTGCACTATTATTTGTTCCAGAGGACACAAAACCGTCTTTACTAATAGAAACCTTGCTACGTGGCTTCCAAGTATCATTCATTACGCTGTTAGGAGTAATAAATATCTTTAGATTAGCATCTGTTGCAGAACTGCCTTTGTATATTTTCATTCCGTTTTCAGCATCTATATCGACAATACCCGTAACAGTATCTCCATTATACACTTTTACTCTCGCTTTCGATTGGTCAATGCTGAACACGCCTATCTTTGCCGTTCCGTCTTTCTTGATAAGCGTGGTAATGTCGTTCTTGCCGATTTCTGTTACGTCTCTTTTTGATTGTGCAAGTGCATTGCCATAAGAGCCTTTGCTTGCGTTGGGGTCAGCCCATAAAAATACGTTTTCGGGGGTTGCACTATCTCCGGTCAATCCACTCATTCCTGCCGTCACGTTACCGTCCTCGTTTTTCAGCATAAGCACATTGGTCATCACCATGCCGCCACGAGTTTCTGTAGTTCCTTGCAACGCATCGGTGAGGTGCTTGATGTACTCTTTATAGAACTCTGCCGAGTGCGAACCCTCATATAGTGCAAGGTTGGTGAAACGCAGACTATTCCCTGCTGTCGCACCTTGAAGACCTGCATACAGCAAAACAACATAATCCTTGCCGTCTGACGGAACGGTTATCTTACAAGTCTGCCTACCGCTTTTAACATCTAAATCGTAACGTTGAGTACTTGATGAGCCGTTATGTAGCAGAATAGTGAATTGCGTTGTCGTTCCTGCAAGCCTTTCTACCTTATCAACACAGAAAGTATATTCTCTGCCATTAACAAGAAAATCGGGATTAACCGCCTTATGCCTGCTTATGTTACTCCATCCTAATTCAGTGGCATTTCCAACGATACACTTATAGTAATAGTCATTTGTCGCATCTGCGCCTGTTGCAGAAAGAGTCAAAGGGTTTTCTTCGCCTATCAGGTTTTGTCCGCTCTCTCCTGCACGACTGTTGATAACATCAGATATAGCATTGAGCAGTTTCACATTTTCTTCATAGAAAGTCTTGAATGTGCCTGTGAATGTGATTGTACTGCCATTGAAAGTGAGGTTATTCAAAGGGCTTGTCGTTTGCATATATTGGTTTGTGACTGCTCCGCCCGCTCCGATAAGTCCTAATGTATTGGTACGACCGCCTACAAGCATTTCTCTGACCGTGATATAGGCTTTGAGATACGCATTACAAGCAGACAGCGCAAGCGCACCGCTATTGTAACGTGCATAGATGTTTTGCGGGTCTATAATTCCGTATTTGATGCCTTGTGCCTCGTTCTGCGTAAACTCTGCCACTATCTCCTCATATTCTCTGCGCACATCAATCTTTTCTTGCGGTGTTAGTATATTATCATTTGCCATATCAGAGAGGTTCTGCATTGCGGCATCGGCTCTTGCTTGTGCTGCGGCAATCTCTTCTTCCGCATCTTCAGGGGCGGGAGTCCAGTCAGTTGCGACAGTACCGCTCTCCAACTTCATCTTTGAGAAATGCACATCAATAACACTATCTAAAGCATTATCGTCAAGGTCTGTGAAACGTATAAAGAATATACGGTATGGGTTTGTGCTTGCATTTACCTTGATTTCGTGCGTGATTACATATTTTTTCTTGTTTGTGCCTAATGTGATTGTCTCATATTGTGCATAGGAAGAATAGCCCGCGCCAAACCATAATTTGCAGGCTTGGTCAGCGTAGCACTCAAACGAAAGAGTATAAGTATCGCCCTTTGCGTTCTCTCCTGTCTGCGTTAGCATATAGCGTATGTCAGGATTGCGTATCGCAAGGGTCAGTTTTCCGTTGGCAGTAGTCATAGAGCAACCGTTGATAGTCTTGCCAGCACTGCCGCTGTTAGGATTGTAGAAAGAGTGTCCGATAAGGTCAGTTCCTGCCTTTGTGAAAGCCGTATCACGCAAGAGGTTTCGACCGCCTATTTCAAGGTTTCGCACGAAATTTTCTGCTTCTAATATACGTTCAAGAGCCGCTTGAAACTGTGCATCATCTTCTATCTTATATACGACATTGCCGCTTATAGTCGCTGTTCCACGGGCTATGATACGTCCATTAACGAAGTCAATAATGAGGTTGCGGTTGGCATCTTGCAGCACCTCCGTTGTGATTGTTCCACCCTCAATAGCCGTAAAGCCGTTGGTGCGATTGAAAACACGCTCATCTTCAAAGACAGACGAAAGCACTCCGAGCAAGAAATGTATAGGATAGCCGCTCTCTACTGTCTCGTCTGCATAGTTAAGAGCCGTATCGCTGCCTTGTGCCACAAGCATGGGAACTGCGGTTTGTGTGTCTTCTGTACACTCCACGTAGAGATAGTAAGCCACATTGTCATCTAATGGGCTTTCATCGACATCTGTAGTCAGATTTTGGTCATTGATATACCATATACCACGATTGGAGTTGGTGACAAAAGGCTCTTGAGTGTGTTCAAGCCTGCCGTATGAGATACGCACGCCGTCTTTCTTATTGATGATACTGATAGCACTCTCAAACTGGAACTGATGTAGTTGATTGCCTACAAGCATCATTTCTGCCTGCATACTGTCAAGCATATCTGCGACCTCTGCTGCATCATGCCACCCTCTACGCGACAGGTTGATTGTCTTTTGCTCCAACCCTGCTGCGGCTATATTCATATCTGCAATGGCTGACTGCATAGACGAAATAACACCTTGCACAACTGCACTCGCCAACTTGAAATCCACCTCATGCGGTTTGGTGAGTTTGTAGGAGTAGGCTATACATCTTGACTGAAAAGTCGGTGCATACTCATACGCGCTATATGGTTTCCAGTCAGTAGCAACACTATTCTTTTCAAGTTTCATGCGCCATAGAACAAGGTCTATATCTCCGCTTGCAAAAAAACGTGCCGTGACAAATGACAGAGCGATTACAGCAATCTGTACGCGCCCCGAAAAACCTGCCGCTATCGTCATGCTATTAACTCCAACTTGCAGAGTAACATTTTGCCCGACATTCTTGACATAGATACTGAATATATACTGACCGCTTGTTATAGCCACTCCTGTTGAACTATCGAAAGAAAATATGATATTATCCTCTGCGTGTACCTGCGTTGCATCTTGCACGCACTCCCACTCCGGTACTGTCCGCTTTGTCTTATAAGACAAGGGGTTTGTAATCTTGCTTGATATGCAAACGTGGTCACGGAAAGTATTGGAATAAGGGATGTAATTATCCGCTGCCGTTTTAGAGTATTCAACTCTCTTGCCAAATGTCTCGCTCTCTATCTTCATCAACTGACCGAGATGCACGCTCATATTGCGAAAGAAATATGGTTCGGTCTTGCACTTAACCGCCGGGCGTGTCTCTTGCAACTCCACTAACTCTTCGTATGCGCGTTGAGCCAACTGTTGTTTGGCAAGTGTGATGAACTCCATAGGCATCTTCATATTGAAGAGTGCGAATTGGTCGCCTACTTGCGGACGGAAATTGCCGCTCGGTATAAGGTCGCCGTTCTCGGCACTACCTGTAGCCACGATAGTGAACTTCATAGAGTAGGTCGCCGCTCCCTCATCTTTGCGAGTCTTGTTGGCAATCTCAAACTCTCTGCCATTGAGGAAACCACTCTCGAAACGCACGGAGAGTGTCTGCCCTGTTTCTATCATTATCGGGTAAAAACCATTAGCAGCCAGCCATGCTCTGTCTATCTTATTGCCTTTTGTGTCGTAGTTAAGGCTATCGACAACTTCAGCCATACAAGTATATTCAGGAACGGTATAAGTTACGCCCGACTTGTGTTTCTCTTTGACTTGCACATCGGTAATCTGAAAATGACATTGAGGGTAAATATCATCATAAAACTTACTCGTTTCGATGCCAGTATTTACGGTGTCATTCTCTATTGCTCCGTGTTCGTCAGTAGTGATATATACAGGGTTGTTTTGGGTCGCCTTATCTTCTTTGCGATAAACCTTATAGGTAGTGTTAGGGTCAAGACGCAGACGTTTGCCATAGGTAACAATCATATTCGTTACAAGGTCTGTTCCTGTAGTCCACAGGGCAGACATATTTCGTGTCGCTCCGTAAGGCGTTACTACCTGCTCTATACCGCTCACCTCATTCTCATATTTGCATGAAGTAAGCCCGCCGCTCAAATACGGACGGAAATTCTTATCGCTCCCCGTGTTCTCTGACCAGTATGAAGACAGTTGCAACATACCATTCGTATCTGTATCTTGGCATTTCGCCATGTGCAAGACAAGCCCCTCTATGGTGTCGTGATGTTCCTCAATCCACCATTCGGTATCGTGGTCATTATTGGTCAATGATTTGCATACCTGCGTACATACATCGGCAATGTTCATTCCGCTGAAAGAGTATGTATCCAACTCATCACCCTCTGTCAAACGCACTATGCTTGTAGGAGCGTTTACGCTACCGTCCCAACAGTTAGTCACAAGAGATTGCAGCATGTCGCGGAAATGGCAGTCGGGAATACGTGCAACGGCACGCTGAATAGATGTTATGATGATAGAATAGAGGGTACGCAGATTGCCGCTTATATTTATCTCCGGCTCGTCAAACTCTGAACGCGGAGTACCTAACTCGCTGCTCGCATTGATAACGACATGGCGGTAACAAGTGTATTTTTTAAGCATATTGCCAACCGAAATAAACTTGCAGTCATATTTGTAACCGCCCACTTGCACCTCACCATTGGAGAGTGTCGCCTCTCCGTTTGCCGCAGGTGTATAGCGTTCTGACATGAAGAAAGTCTGACCGTCATACTCTATGTAGGAATACGCATCGAAAGCAACATACTTACTACTGAAGAATACCAGTCTTACATAGTCATCACCCATAAGTGTAGCACTACGCTCACATTGGTCGGTTAAGGGGAACGTGGTATTGTCTTCCGTACTTCCGTCCGACAGATATACACCGCCGTTAGGTGCATAGATAGTTATTTGTTCGGTATCATTCATATATGCGATTGTTAGGATTGGGTTCGGTAAATTTAATGCTTATCTTTGCCATGCCGTTGCGTAAGTCCCCGAAATGCGAAAAGGCAGAGATATTGTTGAAGATGACGAAAAAACGTGTGCCTAATGCTGGTACATATATCTCGTTCACTCCATCCGTCTGACCCTGTACAAGGTCTTCTTGCAGCGCATTTAAGGCACGTTGCATGTCGTAAAGAGATTCAGAACGGAAAAGAAACGGCAAGGTTATATCACGTTGTTTTACCCTGCGGAGCGAGGGGGCTGCAAATATCATCGTACCCTGCATTGACGAGTTTTCGTTTTTCTGCAAGTCCTTATATGTGTTGGGCTTGATAAGGGCGGCTATCGTCCCCTCCAAAGCGATAAGTCCGTATTGGGATATATCATTCCCGTTGATTGACATTGATACATACATAATCCTACACTTTTCTTATTTTTACTTGTGCCTTTTTATGAATATAGGCTTTGTGGGCAGTACTTTTATCTTTCAGCCGTACACGCAAAACACACGGCGACATCGCGAAGATAAACAACTGGCTATTGTCCTGACAAGTGACAGAGTATAATCCATTCTCTGCTATTGTAAGGTTTGCCACACTATTTCCAAATAACACAATAGGTTGTTGCGGTGTTTGTATGAGTACTCGTTGGTCAAGATAACAGCCCTGCTCATTGGCTTCTTTCAAATACTCTCCGAACCATTTTCGCGCCCAGTCTGCTTTGGGTATGTTCTTGTATTTCAAAAATGCTGCATATTTCTTCAGCACACCGATGAAATCTGCAAGGGTAGCGGCGGCATCTATGTCCGCCAAACTCTCCTCACACAGTTGGTCTTTATACGTTGCTTTCAGGTCGGCAACCATTCGCTTGAAATAGTCTTGTGTCATCATAGGTTGGCTACTTTTTGAGATATAGAGTTAAGCCTGTCGTTTGTTTCGTTCAGCATTGCCGTGTTATTGGCTATTATATTGAGTTGGTCAATCTGCTCTTGTGCTAACTGCAACCCCATATCGGAATTAAGGAGTAAGGCAGAAAGTATCGGGTTAAGTCCCTTGACATCAGTCTGCATATCACCGAGCATAGCCTGCATTGCTTGTGTGGCTGCGACAACATTAGACCCCTCTATCTGTAAAGCGGTAAAGCGAGCATTAAGAGCCTCGGCGGTATCTTGTGTCATCTGACCAAAACCCTCCGACCCCTCGGCATCGGCATCATCAAGCAGACCGCGCTCTTGCATGAGGTCATAGTAACGCTCTGCAATATACTTGGCTTGCTCCGACTTGGCATCCAACTCACTTATCATTGTGTCTATCTCCGTCTGCGTCAGTTCGCCATCACCCGTCAGGTTCTTGGAGATATTGTCAAATGTATCTTTGTACAAGTCTTTGAGAGCGGTTGTCAGAGAGGCTTTCATCATCTCTTTTTCAAGGTCTTTGAGCGTGTCAGTCCATGCGTCATTGATACCCTCCCGACCCTGCTCAAAACCCTCTATAAGAGCATCTGCCATTGAAGAAGAGAAATCATCGAGTGAGGTGGTGGTTAATTCCTCTAACATCTCCTCATAGCGGTCTTGTACGTCAGAGAAAGCATCCTGATACTGCTGTGTCATCTCATCTAACTGCTCTTGTGCCTCTTTCGCTTTATCACTATCTTTGCCATATTTGGCTGCGGTTTCCTGATAGATACGTTGGGCATCGAGCATATTCTGATAAGCCTGTGTCACATTGCGTTCCGCTTGTTTGGCGGCTTTTGACAGACCCTTATAATAGTCAGACCCTTTCTTCAAAGAGTTTTCCCAGTCTAACGTATCCAACTGCTTCTGCATACGCTCCAACTTCTCTTGATTATCATCAAGGGCTTCTTGTTGTTTTTGCGTGTCACTCTTGATGAGCGATGTCAAAGCGTCCGCGATAGCCGTCACAATCTGTATGGCTGCGGAGATAATAGCAAGAATAACGGAGGCGGTCTCTACAGCACGGATGGCGGTTGCTGCTGCTGCGGACGTAGTTTCTATACCTGCAACCGAGAATACGGTCACACCCTCTACCTCCGTCTGCGTGATAGTGGACATACTGCCTATCATCGGAATGAGTTGCAAGATAGTGTTTATACTACTGCTCGCTGCTCCGGCTATATTGCTAATGCTCTGTACTGCTTTTTTCGCGTTCTTGGAGAGTACCTTGCCGAAAGTCTGTGATATAGCATCTGACGCTTTCTGCACCTCACTAAACCCTTTGGCTGTATTCTGCAATAGGTTGTTAGATACCAGTATTGACCTCTTTTCCGTTTCATTGGCTCTTTGCGCAGATGAGTTTCGCATCTCGTGGAGTTGGTTCAGAACGGCTTGGTTGTTATTCATCTGCCCCTGTATCTCCAACATTTGCTTTTGCAGGTCTATGTAGGTCTGCATCTGCGCAAGTTGTTCTTCGGTTAAGTCGCCGTTTTCGTTCTTCAACTGCTCTAACGTTTCGCTATTCTGCTGCTTCTCCTCGGCAGTCATCTCGCGGACAGTCCCGTCCTCTTTACGTATCAGTCCTGTCTGCTCCGACCATTGTGCCTCGGCTATCTGCTCTGCACGTTTTTTGTCTTCTTCTCCGATAAGGTTGAGGTGTGTTTGGGATAGTTGCTCCTGTGTTCCTTTTAAGGTCTGAAAGAGTATATCGTTTTCATCTTTGATACCCTGTATAGCATCGTCAATGAGTTTCATAACAGAGTCAGCAGACAAAACTGCTGCTTTCCCTGCTATTTCGATGATAGACTGCAAACGTTTTTGGTCATCTTCACCGAACATCTCTATTGAACCAAACTCCGTTTCTGCCTGCTCTTTTGCCGCTAAAAACAGCCGCTCGGCTTGCTGTAATTTGTTATCTCTATTGTATTGATCTCCCTCGTTGGCTTCTTTTACGGCAGTCTGATATTCTTCTTGTGCCTTAACCATAGCGGCAAGATAGCCCTGAAAACGACCGGAATAGTCCTCAACATCTTCGATATTCTCTTGAATACTCTTTTGCTGCAATAATGCTTCTTCTCTCTTTCTGAACTCCTCCTCGATAGCAAGAATTTGGTCGGTCTGCTCTTTGGTAAGTTTGGTCATGTCACCATTAGAGTACGCCGTATATGCGGCAACTCCTACCGTTTCTTTTATTTTGTCGTTACGTTGAGAGGTGTTGTCGGTCTTAATGCGCTCCGTTTCCTGCTGACGAATAGCATTGCGGTAGAGATTCTTCTGCTCTTGTGTCGCGGCAGAGTTCAATCCCTGTTCTAACACACTGCGGTTGATATCCACATAGAGTTGCAACCTCTCCTGCTGCATATCTTTTTTCCATTCGGTAAACTGCTTGGTAAGATTAGCAATGTCAAGTTCAAACTGAAGTTTCAGATTTTCCTCTTTTATCCTCTTGTTTTGTTTATACTTGGCGTTCTTCGCTATACCTGCGTGTTCTTTCTCATACTCTTTGGCATCGGCTCGCATTTTAGCAAGGTCAGCCTTATACGCTGCTGTGCGCTTGGCAACCTCGTTGTCGATAGCGGAACTCATTATTTTTTCCTGCTCGCGAATAGCCTCTTCACGCTCTTTTCTGAAAGTCTTTGCCCAGTCCTTGCCGCCTGTGAGAGTGGAGAGTTTGTCTTGCACCTGCTTGAGTTTGGAGTTCATATCTTCAAGGTTTAGCAAGTCTTCGGTTGTGATACCATTCTTTGCTATATTTTGCTTGATAGATATGATAGCGGCGGTTATCTCCGCTTCTTTCTTGATGAGTTCATTAGTGTTAAGACCGATAGTGATATCCTCACCCTCTTGCAACACTTTCTTTTGGTTGCGGAAGATTGTAACTTTTTCTTTCTCTAAGCCTATCTGTTTCTGTGCGACTATGACCTGCTGACGCTGTGCATCGTATGTCTGTTTTGTCTGCAACAGACCTTGTTTCTGCTGCTCCAAGATGGCTATTTGCTGATTTGCCCATACTTTTTGTTGGTTAGTAGAATTGACATCGTTTGCCATATTCTGATAACCTGCTATCTGCTGTTCCACCTCGGCTAACGCCTGCTCGTTTTGAGCCTCTACCTGTTGGTTCGCTGCTATCGCCTTTGTCCCGTCCTCAATCTGCTTGTGTAGAGCCTGCATACGAGTTTCCGCATTGCCTATCTCCTTGTTGAGTTCGTCATTGCTCATCGTCTGCGCTTCGCCTGTGAGAGCCTTTTTGAAACTATCCAGTTGGCTTTTATAAGTGTCCTCTTGGCTTTTAAGAGTCTTTTGGTTTGTATCGCTTGCGTCTTCAAGTACGTCTGTAGTGGCTTGTGCTACGTCTTGCGAAAAATTGGTTAATTGTCCCTCTAAATCTTTTAGTTGCACTTTGGGTGGAGTTACCTTATTGGCATTACCGCCACCGCCCTCAACCATGTGTATCGAGCCATCATCTAACCCATTCAGATTCTTTTTCAGTGTTTTGACATTCTCTATGTAGTCCATTACGGCATTAGACACCTTTCGCCACGAACCTACCTGTTCTTTGAGTGCTTCTGTTTGTTCCTTACCGACTATCTGTCTGAACGCATTTTCAAGATTTACGCGATTGTCCTCCGGGTTGTTATATTTATCGGGATTGTTGGTTATCTCTTTTAGCACTTGTCGAATAACCTCCATTGAATTTCCTTGCGTTTTGGCATCTACCTTTTTGTCGTCCATTATACCACGCAGTTTTGTAGTAAGCGTAGTATCTTCCTCTTTTATTTGGTTCTGCAAGTCCCCTGTTACCGCCATCTTACCACGTTCATCATTCGCTTTTTTGATAAGTGCTGCGAGGTTAGCATAAGCATTTCCTCCCGCGATAACATCATCTATCTCTGTTCTCAAGAGGTCATTATACTGCCCATATTGTGATATTATTTGATTTTTGATTTTCTGATACTCCTGCATATCGCCCGAATCGTAGGCTCGTTTTGCAGCACCACGCAAACGGTCAAGTGTATCAATCTCACTTTGTGCTTGTGCCTCATACTTGGCTTGCTGCTCCATAAACTCTTTCTGCTGCTTTTCTCCCGCTGTCTCTTGTGAGAAAAACCTATATAGTGCGCTACCTGCCGCCCATAGAGCCGCAGCAATCTCAAGAATAAGCCCTATCGGGTTACTCGCAAAGGCTGCACTTATCTGTGCCATACCACGAATAATAGAACCTTTGACCGCGTTGAACATTGCCTTAAAGGTGAGTTGTGCCTTGATGTTTGCCCAAAGGGAGAGTGTTGCCGCCTTGATGCTTGTGTTGTTCATATTCTGAACGGCGATACCTCGTTGCTGCACATTTGCCAACTGTTGCTCTGCTGCCATCTTCGCTTCAATAGCACGAGTATGCTCTTCCGTCCCCTCCGCGCTGTTCTTTTCGGCTTCGGCGGCTCGCTCGATACATTCGTTGTAATACTGCTCTAAAACGACCTGTTCTTGTTTGAGTGCTTTTTCGTATTCCAACTCCTCATTTCGCAGTTTCTCTTCTTCGTTGAGTATCTGTTTGCGCGTAACCTCGGCTTCTTCCTCTTGACCGAGTGACCGCTGCACCTCCATTTGGTCTTTGAGCGTTTCGATATTTGCGGCGGTAGTATCAACCATTGCACGCCTACTGTCAGTCAGGGTCTTCAAGTCATCAATCTCCTGCCTTTTGCTATCGTCTTGCACGACACCTATCTCTGCCATGCGCATAGCAAGCACCTTGTCGCCTAACACCAACTCTTCATTGATTTGTGTAGAGCGGTCTGCCCATTGCTCATGCGCTTCCTGTACCTGCAACCGTCTAACTGCAAGTTCCTCTAACTGTTGCTCTGACAACTTGGTATTGCCGACCTCGGCTTGTATGTTCGCTTTCTCCTGCTCTTTGGCTAACTCTTTACGGGCATTTTGTATATTCTGCAAGTTACGCAGTTCTTCTTGCTGTGCTTTGGATAGGCTCTCACCATTCTTCTTTTGTATCTTTTCAAGTTCCTGCAACTCACGGATACGAGCCTTTTGCCCCTTATTATCGGTCGGGTTCTGACCGTTGTTAGTGCGAGCCGCTACCTGTTTGCGCAACTGTAATTGATTATACTCCTGCTCTTTCTTTATCACCTCATCAAGCATCTCTTTCTCTTGATTGAGGGCAAAGGTCACTTTGGCATTATCGAGAGCCTTATTGAAAGCGGCGACACCTTTATACACACCATAAGCGACAACTATCTTTCCGAGGATAGAAAGCACCTCTTCCCAGTTATCTGCAAGTTCGGCGGTAAACTTAAGCGCACCGACCATTGGCTCTTGTATCTTCTCACCCATAGAGGCGAACATACGAGTGACAGCATCTTGCAACAGACCGACACTATCACCGATAGTCTTCATCTTCTCCTCCATCATGCCCGCATACATACCTCCGTCATTAGACACAATCTGTAAGGCTTCGTCAAGGTCTTGAAAACGCATCTTGGTGTTTTTCAATGCTCCCTCGTTGAGGTCACGGGCTTGCTCTAACACTTTCTTTATGTCGATACCTGCGTTTTTCAACTGTACCTCCGTGCGAGAGTCCACCACATCGGCTGCTTTGACTTTGTTGTACAGACCAACCATTTCGCCGATACTGCGACCCGTACCCGCTGCAACCTCTGACAGATTATGCAGTTTGTCCGTTATGTCATTGACATCTGTACCATAAGCAAGGAGTTGAGCAGAGGCACTCGCAAGGTCTTTGAACTCAAACACATTATTGAAAGCGAAACTATTGAGCCTATCCATGAAAGCCTCTGCCGCTTCACTTGATTTAAGAAACACCTTGAATTGCGCCTGCGTGTTCTGCATTTCGGTAGAAACCTCTTTTATCTGATTGAGCAAAGCAAAACCACCTGCCGACACACCTGCCATACTGCCCCATTGGAGCGCAAAAGACTTGACACGGGCAAGAGCGGAGTCAATACCCGTTCCTGCTAATCGAGCCTGCTCATCAAGCGCATTAAACTCACGCTGCGCTGCCCGAAGTGAAGATATGAGAGGGTCAGAGTTTCCTGTTACTACAAATGATGCTGTTGCCATGACTATTTCTTTTTAAGTTGGCGTACTAATTGCTTTATCTTTTCCTTGTTGCGCGGGTCATCCATCTTTATCACTATGCCGTCAGTCGATACTCCGCATTTCTTTGCATCGTCTTTTGAGAGATACATAGTGGTGATACTATCCGCTAACATCATGTTGAGCGTTGTGGCACTTATCTCCCACAATAGATAATCCAACCGCCATTTATACCGCTCACATGCCATGTCGAACAGAGAACCGAATATAGAACGTCCCCCGAAAGTAACACTGCTGCTGTCTTTCTTCTTGAACTCGGAGATTTTCTCTTTCTGCTTGCGCTCTGTGTCAATACAGAAATGTTTGATAAACTGCTCTTGGTAGGTCATCCACCTCAACAAGGTAGAAAAGATTGCGGCAAGGTCTGCCGCTTCTATCGGCTCTAATTGCGACATGCGCTGAAGAACTTTATCTTCGTAGATGGCATCGTGGCGATTGCTGAAAGAGTGAATAGCAACAAGACGGAGCAGTTTTTCTCGCTGCTCTATCGCTATACGTACATACTCAAACTCTTCGCGGATAATGAAAAGGTCTTTGTTGAGATGTAACTCTCTCATCAAAGGTTGTGTAAGAAATACTATGCCGACTGAAGGAGGGAATATATAAAAGTAATGCCCATCAAGTGAAAAGGAGATAGGCATTTCTAATATAGTTTCTTCAACGCAAGCATCTATATTGATATTCGGTTTTTCCTCTTTCTTCTTGCTCATAGAGAGTGAGAGAGGTTACGAGCCTCTACGCTGTTGGTGCGCTGCGTTCCGCACTCACCCAAAGAAAGGCATAGGGTATATTTCAACCCTACGCCCGATAGATTACGCCGTTGGTGTACTGGCTGATGTGCTGTCATCGCCGAACTCGCTTTCTGCTTCGATAGGAGTGAAGTTGAACGAGACATCGTTGCCCGTTTTAACAACCTCAACAACGCCCAACTGCATTTGCTCGGTGTTGTTGTCTTTCTCGATAGCGGAGAACTTGATGTTCTGCGTGAAACCGTCAGCCGCAGTATAGTTAGTGGTGACACTAACTGCCACTTTCGGCATATACATACCATACGCCTCCTCATCTTCAGCAGGAACGACATATATCTCGTAGTTGCCAGCCACAAGACCGTCCTTTTCTCCAAACTGCTTTTTCTCACCTTTCTTGATGAAGAAATCGGCAGCAAGTTCAAAGGATGACTTCTTGTACTTGACATCTACCAATGAGCCTCCCTCTGCTTTCGCTTCGTTCTTGTCGCCCTCTGAAGTGGTCAGCTGGGTAGAATCTTCCTTTGGCGTGGATAATTTACGCCACACCGCTGCATTGTTGCCAAGCAGACGGACGTACAAATCGGGTTTGCCCCATGAAAGTACCATATCTTTAAGATTTTAGAGTGTTAATAATTTTCCTGTATGAGTTTGAAATCCATTTTGAGAGAAACAAAATGCTCTTTCAAATCAGGCTCTTCTTCTGTCAGTATCATCTCGGAGCGTGAGAAATAAACCGCGCAGTCTTTGCGAATTGTCATGGGCAAAACATCAAGCAACTCGCTTATCTCTTCGCACCGCGTCCTGTTCTTAAGGTATCTTCCGCCGTTTGTGCGGATATCGGGGATATACACATTGACAAGACATGTACCTTTTGCCAACTCTCCGCCTGTGCCTGTGAGAACGGCTACCACACAATCTTCCTTGTGTTCGTCATTCTCGTTTTGCATGGGGCGCGTACCACGGTAATAGATACCGCCGCTAATGGGCAGGTTTGCCGCTTTAACGCGCTCATACAGCAATGTTTCAAGTTGTTCACACGTCATAAATCAATGTTTATCTGCGATAATACCCCATTCACAATCTTATCAATGTTCAGTATCGCGCCGTCAAGTACTACATGACCCGACCTCTCAACATAGGTTGCATACTTCATTCCTGCCACAAGTATGAGCCCGTATGAACCTTTCCCGATAGCAGCGGCTCGCTCTTGGAGAGTGGCGCGGCCTTGTGAGCCGCCCTCGCCCGACCCAAAACCACCACTGCTAACTACTTGACCTCCGACTACGACCCCGTAACCGATACTGGCGGTAAGATTACCCGTTTGGTCTTTGTAGGTTTTACTTGATTTAGCCTTATCTACCGCAATCGCACCTGCCTTGTCTAAAAGTGGCACGATGTTGCGTTCAAGTCTTTCGGGAAAGACGGAAAGAAGTCTTACGACATCTTTGCAGTTACTTTTCACACCCATATCTCAATAGTCCCGGTCAGTTTGTAGTACTCTATGCGCTGAACCTGAAAATCTCCGAGACTACCCTTGAACTCATGTATGAGTTGTATGGTTTTCGGGTTGAAACTTTTGCCGACTTTCTCCATGTCACATGTAACGCTATACGACCCGTTTTTGTATTGTCCGTCCTCGTATCTGCCCTGCCTGTTTTCGGACTGTGCCGTGATAGTACATCCAATCTCATTCATATCTGCATCACATGCAGGAATAGGATTGCCATTCTCATCAAGGTCATTGCCCGCTGTGGCACTGGCATAGCGTAATGTTCCGTTGGGGAAAATCTGCATAGTTTCTTACCACATATCTGACATATCTTCAATCGTTGAAAGGTCATCTCCTTTCTCACCTATGAGGTCTTCACCATACTTTTTATAAATAGCATTGGCTGTACCTCGTATGCCCGCCATGTTCTGTGCGGAGATACTTCCACTTTGCGACAGGTTCACCATTGTCACGATAAACCGTAGCGTATCGGCATAGGCAAGTTGAAAGGCTTTTGACTTGGCGACATTGACAGAAAACTCCTCATCGGGGCTAATGTCCCTACCGACAAGTTTCTCCTCGGCTTGCGCGTCCGTCAAAGGGTAATTAACCCTCGCTTTCAATGCTTCAAGATTAGTCATAGTTCACCATTACTCTTACTCTGCTTTCTTTCCGCGCTTGGCGGTTTTCTTTGCAGTTGGTTCGGGTTGCTCTTCGGCGGTCTTTGCTTCCGATGCCGCTCCCTCCTCGGCAGCAGGCTCTGCTGTCTCTTCGGCTGCGGGTTCGGGAATATCCTCTCCCTCGCCGTCCTTGTCAGCAGGTGCGTTGTTGGACGGGTTCTCATCGGTATGTTCGCCGTCTTTATTTCCGTTCTCGTCTTTCTTCTCCTCGCTTTCGTCCGCCTCTTGCTCACCCTCACTGCCTTTTGCAGGGGCAGTGGGGGTAGCAGGTTTCAGCTTGGCAGGAGCAACAAACTCACCCAACCCACGTGCCACGATGTCCTCGGCGCGAGCATCGTCAAAGGCGACAATCTCACCAACACCGTAGAGGTGAGTGTAGTTGAATTTGTCACGGAACTTCTGAAGCACTTTTATCTGTTTCATCTCTTCAAGGGTTTTGTGCTACCATTAGGCTACTACCTCGGTAGAGTTTAACAGATAAATCTTGTTCACGTTGTTCAGCACGGGAGCCACCATAGCCTGCGAAGCGGTGAACTCACGCAGCGGGTCGTTCTGTGAGTACTGGCTGACAAGAATGAACTCATCGGCGGTCTCGTAGGTTACGCCCGCAACCGGACGGGTTGCCTCGGCGCAGGTCGTCCATACAAGGTCTCCGACAACATCGCTGCAAACAAAGGCAGCAACGCCCTCTTGCCATGCGGTGAACTTGGTCTTCTCACCGTTAGCCTCGGAGAGGAAGCGGCGTTCAACAAGGTGCAGGCGGGCTTTCCACTTACGCAAAACGACAGCGGCAGCCTGCTCTTCGTCAAGAACAGGAACGGTAGCACCTGCGAAACTCTGTTGGAAACCAAACAGACCGCGTACACCGTTGTTCTTTTCAAAGTTGTCAAGCCAAGTATCATCAACATAGATGTCGGTGATGCGGTTGCCGTCCAACTTCGCCTTGTCAAATACCTGCTTGATGTCGGCAAGGATATCGGCATTTGCGTCACTCCATGCGGTCTTGACACCAAACTTGTTCTCGTCATAGAATCCCATGTCGAGACGTACTCCCTGACCCACGTTGTTGTGAGACAGACCGACACCCGTAGAGAGTTCGGACTGGAACACGTCCTCCAACTCCTCGTAGATAGCCTCGATAACGCGGGGAACGTCCTCGAAGATTTTTTCCACGATGATGCGCTCTTCAATGCTTGTGTTGGCAAGCATATTGTCGATGTCTTTCATCTGCTTCTCCGACAAGTAGAGTTTCAAGCCCAACTTGGGGAGTTCTCCTGTGATGCGCTCCAAAGAGTCGCGGCTCTTGAGCGGCAGTTCGGAGTCGAGAGCAACGATGTCAGCCTTTACACGAGTGTATTTGGCTAACAGACTTGCCCAACGACCGTCAGCAGAGAAAGAGGGGCGGAGCATATTACGGAACAGGTAGGTCTGTGCCGCATCTGCACTCTTATCGTTCAGCAACTCAACGGCGGCTGACACGAATACGGGAAGATTTTTTTCCGTTAGTTGAAAATACAAAGATTTTTCCATAACTTATTCCTCCTCTTTTTAATTAGTTACTTGCCGACTCGCTTGCACTTGCGCTCTCCTCGGTAAAAGCAGCGGCAGCGGTAGAGTCAGCCACCTCGTCTTTGACGAACATGATTGTGGGCAGAGCCGACTTGATAGCAGCCTTGTGCGCTCCATAAGGAATCTCCACGGCAGCATCGTTCACTACGCCCGAAATCATAATTGCAGCAGACGGTTTCTTGGTCAGTATGCTGCGGTACAGAATACCCGCATAGGAGTAACCGTCAGGCAAACTGTCATAGGACTTAACACCCTCACTGGTCACTACCTTTAACGGCTTGTACCCTCCGTTACCGTCTGTGATGATAGGATGACCTGCGTAAAGCACTTCATCGGTGATGTCGGTTACATCAAGGGAGCGACCGCCGGGAATACCTGCGATGTACTTCTGTATGATAACCGAATCCTTGCCGAATACTACTTGCTCACGCTCTTTGGTCAAATTTACATTTACCATAATCGTACAAACTTTTTTGAGTTAAACTTTCTTTTTTACCTGCGCAGAATACCCTTGACGATATTTGTCGCGTCCTCCTTGCTTATGGCAGCATTGACATCCTCGCTGCGGGCGAAAGAAGTACGTCCGGGGAGCATCTGCTTTTTGATGTTGGCTGCGATACCCGCCATTGCCTCGCCGATTTTCGTCTCGTCATACTCTTCTGGAATGACAAAACCCTCGTCAATACGCCACTGCGGAATACCTGCCTCTGTTGCTTTGGTGTTGATGAGTGTCTTGCGGGCTGCGGCTGCGGCTGCTTTCGCGGCTGCGTCCTTTTCGTCCTGCATTTTCTTCAACTGGTCGGAGTAGGTTTTGTTTGCTTCGGTCAGGGACTTGATAGTCTTATTTACCTCTGCAAGTTGTGCGTCCACCTGCTCCTTGAGTCGTTTCTCAATCTCACCTGTCTCTTGACCACCGTTACCGGGATGCTTGCTCTTGAACTCTTCGTACTCTTTTTGGAGTGCGGTAAGTTTGTCCTGCTCTGCTTTTATAGCGGCTGCGTGTTGAGTGCTTGCCTTTGCTGCAGCCTCTTCTGCTTCCTTACGTGCTTTCGCGAGTGCGTCCGCTACCCGTTTGTCATTCGACTTTTGCAATGCCTCAAGATTGGCTTTCTGTGAGGCTACCACGGTTTTCAGGTTCTCATCTGTAACAAGCCCAGTCGCTGCCAACGCTTCGGCTCGTGCCATTAAGACCTCATCACCTAACCCAAGTTGTGGATATTCTTGTTTTAGGGCTTGAAAAATTTTGTCTTTCATACGTAAATCAGTATTTTGTTTGAATTTTCGCCACAAAATTACATCTTATACCTTATCTTAAATGCCTCGTTAGTAGTGTTTTACTTGTGATTTCATTTAATCACAATACAAACGCTGCAAAACAGCCCGAAAGAGCCGTTTTTAGACGTTTTGACTGCATTTTTTCGCTTTGATAGGTAACTTAAAAGCACACAAAGAAAAGAGTGCATATCTTCACAGATACACACCCCGAAATAATGTACTTAATGTTGTTATGAAACCTTTAATCGGCTGCATATAACAGCCGTCTTTTGCCTGTTATGCCCAGTTCATATTTGAGAAATAGCAGTCTGCAAAGTTATGCCATGTGCCAAGTCTCTTTACCTCTTTGCCGTGCATAAAGATAAACCTTGACATGCCACGTTCTACATTAACCCAGTCCCATAGTTATTCATACGCATCAAGGAGAGGAATAAACCTGTCTCTGAAGAACGTCTCACTGTCGGTGCGGTCTTTTGTTGGACGTATCGGTAAAACGCCGTTGTGAGCAAACCATATATCATGCTCTTTGTCATAAAAAGGGTGGCAGTTTTTGCGTGATACCGAGCCGTGTGTTGCCCAGCGAAAGTGTATAATGATTTCTTCACTGTCATCTGTCTTACCAAGTTCAGACAAGAATTTATAAAAACTCATACCGTGCCACGATTTGCCGGACGAGGTGCAAAAACCTATACCGTCACGATTGCGTAAAAAACACGATTCAAGAATATGTAATTGCGGCATTTGAACGCCTGCGGGTTTATGTATAATAACACACATAGTTGTATAATTTTAATTCGTTAAACAAAAGATTTTCGATATTGCAAGGGCTTTATTCGTTAGCCCCTGCAATTTGATTTGCGCGATTCGTGAAATAGCGTTTTTCGGCGGCTGTCAAAAAAGGTATTTCGTTTATGCTGCGTATTTCGGCTGTCAGTCTGTTTTCGGCTGACCAAGCAACGAGTTTTAAGCAGAATGTAGCCCACTTTTGTATTTTCTCATAATTGGTAGTGCCGCCATGCTGACGAAACTCTATTGTGTTGTGCCGCCGCCAAGAGCAGACGTTTATTTTATAGTAGCGGTCGCCATTGAAAGCAACATATACATCATCTATGCTTTGTGCGCTTAAGAGTTGCGAAACTCTGACGTTGCCTCTTTGCACTGTGTAATGAAGAGCCGCTGCATATCTGTTGTCACGGCGGCTTTGTGCCATGAAACTATCTATTATATTCTCAAGGTAATAGTAGTTTACGAAAGTGTTTATATACTGCATTTCGGTAATACCCCCCCTACGTGTACATGCAAGCCTGTTGAGGTATTTACTCTTGCACCTATTGAGTTAAGAGCCGTGCAGCATGATTTGAGAGAGTTGAAACCGCCTGCGTTGCCTTTGAGAATAGGTGAAACGCACTCTACAGGGTCGTTACCGCTTATGCTTGCATCGCTTACAAGTTTATAGTAGCGGCGGTTGTCTCTGTGATTGTAACCTTCAGACTGCATTTGAAGACCGTTTGCAGCAGCAGCGTTTAGCAAGTTTGTACGAGGTGCGTTAAAACACTCTATTTCTACGCCAAACGTATATTTGCTAATGATACGTGCGAGCGTGTTACGCGCCTCGCGCCTGCGAGGTTCAGGTGCGTTTGCATCGGCTTCTACGCCGCTCATCTTAAAGAGTACGCGGACATCGAGATTTGTCAGACCTAACTTAATCAGTTCTTGACGCTTTGCGCTTTTCGATTTCTGACCGTTGATGATTTCGGTGATTTGTTCGTTCAAAGTTTTCATAACATTGTGCATTTAATAAATTAAACATTGTACATTATTTATATGAAATTAAAGTGTTGTTTTAATTTCGCACTGCAAAGGTAATACTAATTTTTGAAACATGCAAATTTTTAGATAACTTTTTTATAAATTTTTTTAAGTAAAATCATAAAACGCTATAAATGAACATTGTATAATATGAAAAATTTTTTCAAAAAAATAAAGTTTTTATTTTTGTTAGTCGTTTTTACAAACAATTTTATATAAGAATACTTGAAAAGGTTATATTTTTATATTGTTTTTTTGGCTGTTTACTTTATTTTTTGTACCTTTGCAGCGTATTTCAATAACTAATTATATGAATGTAGTAGGTGTAATTCATAAGTACGGGTTCACTGTAAAAGAGGTGAGCAAATTGTTAGGCAAGCATGAAAAAACGCTTGATGTAATGATTGCCAAGAGCCGTGATACTAATAGTATGCAGGTCGCTACTCTCCGCAAAATAGCAGATGTGTTGGGCTGTTCTATAAGCGAGTTTTTTGATGATGAGCCTATCACAAAAAACGGCATCGTTGTACAGCCGCCTGCTCCCGAAGACAAAGGACGGTTAGTTCTTGACATCAACGGTGCTATTGCTCGTAGCGGTTTGCAGAAACAGGAAGTAGCGCAGAAGATAGGCGTTACTACTGTTGCTTTCTCCGTTATGCTCAAGAATGGCAATCCAACATATCAGCGTATGTGCGAAATAGCAGATGCGCTCGGAATAACCATATTCGACCTGTTCACATACGAAGAGGAAGAAAAGGGGAAGAAGAAAAGGAAATAATACAATCTTACGAGGGTTATAGAGTTGTATTATGCAAAAGCACCCAGCCTATTAGGTTGAGTGCTTTTTAGTTTCTATTCGGTTGCGGCTTTCATCTACCACTTGAGCCAAACCCTCCGTCCGCCCTATCTGTCTGTGTCAGTTCATCGGCTTCTACAACTTCGATAGACGGGTAAGGCATTATGATGAGTTGCGCCGCCCTATCTCCTACATGATACAGACTGCCATCTGTCCCATTGTGTCTGAAATGCGCCCTTATCTCTCCTCTGTAGCCGCTGTCTATTACACCGACCGAATTGGCAAGAAACAAAGATGTCCTGCTGATAGATGAGCGCGGGAACAGCATACCGACATACCCTTTCGGTATCTCCACTGCTATGCCAAACCCCACGACATACAACTCTCTACCCGCTTTATACTCCACGCTTGTGGCTACAAGGTCAAGTCCTGCATCGGTGTCGTGAGCGTATGACGGGAGAACTGCGTTTTCAGCGAGTTTCTTGAAACGTACCTGCATAATCAATCCTCCGTTGCACGCAAGATGTCAATTATAGCCGATTTCTTCACGCCGATAATCTCGCTGTCATAGTTGCCGAGGTTCTTTTTGAGCGAAGATACTGCATCCTCCACGGTGTCAGCCTGCACGAGGATATTCACTGCTCGCCGTTTCTCTGCCCCGTTTTCTTCAACGGTTATCATTTCCACCTTGCCCTCATACCAGTGGTCTGCTTCGCTTTCTGCGGGATAGATGTCGAAGAAGTTGCGCTTGCGTATGCCCGGCACTTCAAAATTTCCGAAGATAAGCGGCTTGATTTCGTCCAAAAGACGCTTTTCAACATCGCTCGGTGTTATCCCCTCCACCAAGTAGGTTTCGCTTACGCTACCCGGATTATCCTCGCCTGTCTGACGCTGATAGTTTGCTTTGATTTCATAGAAAATCATAATTGTAAAATTTTAGTTGTTGTACACCTCTCTTACATGGGCGTTTATGTAAGTGGAGTGTTTACTAATATCTGATACGCCCTAATTTGTTTTGTTGAGTATTTCTTTTGCGAATGGGTCATTGTGATATGGTTCTAATACTTTGCCACAATACCGACAATAGACTTGTTTTCCATATCGCACTCCCTTATATCTGCTTTTCTGATATTTCCACCCGTTCCCATACTTATATGAAAGAACTCTTTTTCGTGGTCGCGATTGATAGACATAAACTGTCCTTATATGCTTACCCAAAAAGCAAAAGACCCATATAAATGCGTAATACAGTAAGCGGTCTATAAGTCGGAGTTTACGTTTTATCATAGCAGATATTTGATTTAGAATAAACTCACATGGTCATCATATTCGATAACTTTGCCGATAACCTCTCCAACACAAAAGCCGTCATCATCAGTAATAAATACGACTTCTTTGTCAGGAGTACATTGCTGTAATTGTTCTATAAGTTCTGATACTTTCATTGCTCGTGTCCTTTTGCTTTCGGCAGTCCGTTGTATGGGTGCCAAAATGTTTCCCTGTGTCCACATCTCTTGCACTCATATACTATTTCGCTAACATCACGACCGGGTGCTATCGCCTTATATTCGTGTTGCCCTTCCCATAAGATACATACTAAATATCTCAATAACCTTTTCATTGTTTGCCTCCTTTATTTATTCCCACTCGCTTTCTGTAATTATGTAACCGCACTTATTACATTGATGTGTGTAGTTATAGAAAGGTTGGGTATGTTCCACTTGTGCGCTTTCAATACTGCCGCAATTAGGGCATTTGATTGTTTCAATGTGAGAAGTCATCTTTTATCTATTTTTTGATTTTGAATATAGCGACATGTTTGTCATCGCCGAATATACCTACGCTCATATATATGTATATTCCTTTCTCTTTATTCAGACATATCCGATATGGTTCGCCTTGCTGCGGTGAGTTCTTTACATACTCTATCTGATAGACCTGACCCTTTTTGAAATCTCCATTTGCGTACAAACATTCGGCTTCAAACTCTTGTTTCAGTCCCAAAAGTACATCTACCTCATAGTCCTCAATGTCCTCCGCCCACTCATAACCATTAGCGATTGCATAGTTTACAACCCTGCGTACCTCTTTGTCTGTTATGGCACGCCCAAGTCCATTAACCGTGAAAAATCCATGTAGGTTTTTCCTCCATATCTGCCGTTTCATTCCGGCAAGTGATGTTCTTATTTGTGGCATATTATTTTGATTTGTGTTTAATCGTTGTGTTTTGTCCTCTATAATCAAAAACTTGAGGTTTGATACCCTCTCTTCGCATTACCGAACTGACAACTGCTAATTCAGGACAATGCGCTCCCTCTATCTCTTTTGCTTCTACTATCAATCGTATCTCGCCATTTACCTCATAGAGCAGCCCCCAGTTTGTAGGGAGGTCTTTGGGTTTGATGATACCCTGCGGACAGCAAAAATATCTGTACGCGCCCATATCTTTGGACGGCTCTTGTCTGTGTTGTTTTCTCTTGTCGGCAAGAAAATCAGAACGCGACACCTTACACTCAATCTGTACTCCGTCTGTGCCTCCCCAACCCAATACATCGCAAATAATACTGCTGACTGTATTCACCTCAACCGCAACATAATTGCAACTGCGCCATGAACCTTTGTTCCCCCTTTTGAAAAGCCATTCGGCTGCAAGCAGGCATAACTCATGGTGTGAATATATTTTCTTGTTAGATATTGTCTTTTCTGCTAATTCCAACTCTCGGCACTCATAAGTAGCAGTCCCAATAGCAACCATATAGTGTGTAGGAGATACGCCTACCACGATACCCGTATTGAGAGACATCTGTTCACGATACCATGCGGAGTGCGGATATAATGAGTTCAAATCGTCCTTAATACGTACTCTGTCACCTATATCGAGCTTGCCGTTTGTCATTCCTTTGCCTTGAAGTTATATATCGGTTTAATCACGGCTTCAATCTCAACCGTATCTTTCACGCACTCAATAATCTCGTCCATAGGTTTGTAAACCATAGGAGATTCGTCTATCGTATCCTCGCATACAGAGGTTGTATAGATACCTTTCATTGATTGCTCAAACTCGCCCAGTTCAAGTGTTTCTTTTGCTTTCTTTCGTGACATAAGCCTACCCGCGCCATGAGGTGCGGAATAGAGCCAATCAATGTTACCCTTACCGACACATAATAGAGAACCGTCACGCATGTTCATCGGTATGATAAGCCGTTCACCATTTTGCGCACTTACAGCACCCTTGCGGAGTATGTTTAACTTATGGTCGATATAGTTGTGTACGGTGTGGAATGGGAATGTTGTCTTCAGTATTTCGTCTATGCGTAATTCGGGCATGTGGCGACCTATAATACGTGCAATAACATGGCGGTTAATGGCTGCATAATGCTGACACAATTTCATATCATTCAGATAGTCTTGCATATCATCACCCTCTAAATAGGCGAGTTGCGGGTCTATCGGAGTGTTACCTGCTTTTGCTGTACTGACGGCTGCGCTAATCTCTTTCTCGCGTCCCTCTGCTTTGAGTTTTGCTATCAATTCACTTACATCAGTTTGTTTTTTCCTGCAATACCTTGCTGCTTTATCTTGATAGTGCTTGCAGACGCGTACACCGAGGTTTCGACTGCCGGAGTGAATGACAAGGAATTTGTTGCTATCCTCATCTTCATCTATCTCAATAAAGTGATTGCCACCGCCAAGAGAGCCAATAGAGCGATATGCCATATCTTCGTCTATTGCACTGCGACAACGGAACTCATCGAAACTAAAAATGTAATCGCTGACCATTCGCTCTTTATGAATGTTGAACCCTGACGGAACATAACATCTTATTACCTTGTCAAGTTGTACAAGGTCAATATCATTTTTGCCGAGAGGAACGACATACATACCGCAGCCTATATCTACGCCCACCGTGTTAGGAACAATACGGTCTTTTATACCGATAACCGTCCCTATTGTACACCCTGCACCCGCATGACAATCGGGCATGATACGCACCGTACAATCTTTATACGCTTCGCTTCTGCTCATCTTGTTAATCTGCTGCACGGCTTCTTCTTCGATAGTCCGTGCATAAATCTTTACTCGTTCCATATATCAAAAATTATTTTCTGTTGTAAAAACTTATCCGCATACCACTTTTCATAACTCTTACCACTTATCCACCAGTCAAAGATGTTTTCTATTATATCGTTTTCTTCTTCCTCTGTTATCCCCGCTGTATCGCAAGCGGGGCTTTCAGAAAACACCCCAGTATTCCTTTCTCTGTGATTTAATGTAAGCACCTCGAATTTCCTGTTGAACTCTATCGCTTCGTCCGTCTGCCCCCCCCCTACGGCGCATATCACGAATGGCTTGTTTCCATTTATGAACGACATGAGGGTGTTCTTTCATATCTCTCCGCTTCTCTCTTTTGCTGCACATGGGGCATAAGATACAACCTATACGGCGATGCCCGTTGTCGTAAAGCGAACAATGAGGAACTTTGACAACCTCGTTTAGAAATTCCCACACATCACGCACCGTCCATTCGATGATAGGACTAATTAAGATGCTGTCCTTGCCATTGACACATTTAACCGTGCTTTTTTGGTTTATGCTAAACTCATCAAAATTAGTGTTCTTTGGCAGTTTCTTCGCCATTCTCTTTATTATCTTCGCCGTCTGCTCTTTCTGCCATTCCTCAAACCGTTCCATGTCGCCCTTGAACTTATGATGAGAAATCTCAACCTCTTTGCGTTTGGAGCGTTTGGTACTTTCTTCGTGTCGTATGCCTATCAGGGTAACTTTGCCCGCACCTGCCGTTTCTTTCAACTCTGCACAACACCACCGTATGTTTTGGGTCGGGAGTATGCCCTTTTGAACTGCAAGACTGTATATGCTCTGCTGGGGTGCTATTATCTCTACATCGGGGTATTGTGAGCGCACAAACCTTATCACCTCCGCAGGGTCAATACTTGTCGCGTTCATGTGAGCCTTGAAACGCACGCCCGCTAACTTGGCAATATGATAGAGGGCTTGACTATCCTTGCCGCCACTGAACGCCAAATAGAACCCATCTTGTGGGTCATACTTCAGTGCTAATGCCTCTGCCTTACGGAGCAAGGCAATAGACTTGTCAATCTTTTGTTGTAGTGCCTCTCTCATACTAATCTGCGAAACTCAATATGCCGCTAACTCTGCGCATGGCAATCTTATGAAACTTCGTGTTTAACTCCATACCTACATAATGTCGGTCAAATTTTCTTGCTACCGCTGCGGTTGTGCCGCTACCCATGAAAGGGTCACATACCACTCCGTTTATAGGACACCCTGCCAACACACAATACTTAACCAGTTCTTCGGGGTACATAGCATAATGCTCTTCTTTGGACGGTTTGGGAGTTATCATCCATACATCGCGTTTATTGCGGACTGTGAATTGTTCTTCTGTAAATCCCTCGGCTCGGTGGAGATGAATGGTATTTGGTTGCTGACCTTTTACCGCAAGGTTCTTATGTTTAGGGTGATATTCGTTTCCACTATATGTTGCAAAATGTCGGTCTTCATTATCACCGTATTTGTTACCTCCGAACTTGGGCGCACTCTTCAAATCTTGCATTACGGCAGGCTCTTGTATAGCCTCGTAATCGAAGTAATACTTTGGCGATTTTGTCATAAGGAATATGTACTCGTGACTTTTTGTGCAGCGGTCTTTGACACTTTCGGGCATGGGGTTCGGTTTTGCGAAAATAATATCTTGTCGCAGATACCACCCGTCTGCTCTCAATGTAAATGCCACCATCCACGGAATACCTATCAAGTCTTTCGGTTTTGCACCTCGCCATAGTTTTTTCTCAAAACTATCTGATACCACCTTTTTGTTCTTATTCGTTTCGGTATTTCCTTTCTTGTTGCCGTTATAACTATCGCCGAGGTTAAGCCACATAGTACCCGCAGGTTTGAGGCAACGTTTAACCTCATGGAAGACATCTACAAGCCTTGCGACATACTCTTCGGGAGTGTCCTCTAACCCTATCTGTCCATCGCAGCCATAATCTCTCAACCCATAATAGGGGGGGGGATGTGACTACGCAGTCGATACACTCATCGGGTAGTGTTCGGAGTATCTGCAAACAATCAGCATTGTATATCTTATCCAGTTCGATAGTCATGTGCAATTTCTATATTATTCTGATTTGGTATAGAATTTATATGCAGGTTTCTGACTGCTATCCCAACTATCCAGTATATCACCATTCAAGCAACCTATAAGATGGTGAGCCGTTTCTACTAACATCGGACATTTATATTCTTTTGTCAGTGTTTCTGCTGTGGGACGTGTACTGCTGCGCTCTACCTTAAAACTATGCTCTTCAAAACCGAGTTTTTTCAGAACGGGTCTATATGCAGGAGGACAATTCGGCATTACTTGTAACTCGCGCCCTTGTGCGCATAATAAATCATAGACTTCAAGCCATGATTTGCCTGTTGTTGCAACAATAGCACGGACTACACAATCGCCTGCTCTTTTCTTGTTGCGCTTTACATTGGGTTGAAAATACTTATACATTGTGCTTATAATTAAAATTACTTTTTAATTCACGCCGCAAAAGTAATATAAAAATTTGATATACGCAAATAATTTAATAACTTTTTCGCAGAAAAATTAAAATTCGCCTTTAATTTTTATCATCTGTGTTCTTTTTGCGGTCATTCCTTGCTCTTCTACAAACAGAAACCTGCATTGCGAGTTCAGGGTCTTTATAAGCCAGTGTTTTCATGTTCTCGTCCAAACAATTATCAAACTCTTTGTCGAATTGTGCTTTATATCCCTCCTGCATTGTTTCCGTTGATATAAATGTACGCAGTATAGCACAATTATCATCTTGGTCGTCTATTCGCCCGAACACTGCTCCGTCATGGCATGATAGCATTATCTCTTTCGGGTCGTCTTTTTTGCTTTTGCGCCGATAGCCCTCATTATACACAAACTCCATATTGCGTTTGATGAATGTTCTTATCGTGTCTATGCTGTTGTATGAAAAACCCATACGCTGACGGTAACGTTGAAAAACATGCGGCATAAAGAGGAAACCGCCTTTCTCTCGGTCATTGCCCATAGATATGGTGTACATCGCCAGCCCCTCATCTGTCTGTATTATAGCCTTTGCATACTCCAACGGCTCACCGAAAGCGTCTGCCCTACTCGCGAAGATTGACAGCACAAGATAGCGGTTACAACTTTTTGTACGGCACTCATGCACTATCAGATACGGAAAACGTACTCCTGCTGCTCGGACTTTTTTATAACCACCTGATGCCTTAAAACGCCTGCTGTCTGCTCGTAATTCAGGAATATCTTTTTGATATTCCGCATACATCTCTGCAAATGTCATTGTCTCTGTGTACATAATCATTCCTCCTCAACAAAACAAAAACCTTTCTCTTTCCATTCCGCTTTCGGATAACCATAACGGCTCACGTCCATATCAAACCGCAGTCCATAATTGCCCAACAGAGTGCTAACCTCATCACAAGAGACATTACCGAAATTCCGTATTCTCTTTCGTAATTCTTTCGTACTCGTCTGACACAACATACCCAACGTTTTTATTCCGTTGTTTTCAAGCCCCCAATATGAACGGACTGACAATTCTCCCTTGTCAAAGAGTTGTCGCAGCGAGATGCAAAGTGAAGTATATGTATGTTCACGGTCAGCAGTCTGAAGAATATCTGCACTCTCCTTTCTATTTTTGGCTTGGTAGGCATTATCTGCTACTAACCGCAGCAAGTTCATCAATTCTTCACCTGTTATCTGAAAGACCACATGCGTTCCACCTTTGGAAGCAAGTTCTAAAATCTGTTCTGCGTTTACCATAATGCTAAAAGAATATATTTGTTAATTGTTGCCATTTGTTTTTTACCACTCCCCATACACACCAATCACCACGTCCGGGCGAACTCTCCGTAAGAGTCAAATCATCCACCTTGCCAAAACGACCCACATTGCCACACATATCTACAAGCCAACCGTTTTTACCCTCGGATGGTCTAATCCCGCGTCCTACACATTGATACCATAGTGCAAGCGACATTGTAGGACGTGCCATTACTACTGTGTCTAATTCAGGATAGTCAAAGCCTGTTGTCAATACTCCGACATTAGCAACCACCTCTAATTTACCGCTTTTGAAGTCCTTTAGTATGCGTTCACGCTCTTTCTTTGGAGTTTCACCAGTCACTATTGCAGCGCAATCGCCTAACTGACTTACAAGCCATTCGCTTTCTTCAATGAAACGAGTAAATACCAATATGCCATGCCGCCTGCTGCCATCTTTCGGAGTACGCAAACGATTAACAACCTCAACAAGTTTTCTGTTCATGTCTTGTGCTTTGTAGGCTTTGCGGAGAGATTCTTCATCGTAGTCTTGCCCTGTACTGTTCTTTCTTACATTGCTTACATCTATCAACTGCATATCGAAATAACGCAGTTTTGCGAGATAACCGTCCGCCATGAGTTTCTGAATAGGCACTTGATAGATAAGTTTGGCAAAAATACGCGGTTTAGTGCGAGTAAGGAACTTAAGGATACAACCCGTGGAATAACTCACCAATCTGTATGGTGTTGCAGTAAGACCGAGAATGTGACGGTTGCCCATCTCAAAAAACTCCTTATAACGTCCCCCACGTGCATTACACAAGTGACACTCATCGACAATTATATTTTTGTACTCCTCAAATACTTCAGGGTTGCTCATCACACTGCCGATAGTTGCAAAGGTAACACGCGCACGTTTCTTGCTATTCATACTGGCAGACCAAACTGCGCAATCATAAAAACCATAGGAACGATATTTCTCATAGTTCTGCTCAAGTATCTCTTTACTCGGTTGGAATACAAGTAACTTGCCATCCAAACGCGATGCAATGTCCGCCACGATTAGTGATTTGCCACTGCCTGTAGGACACACTATAAGCGCGTTCCCCTTGCCAAGTTTACCATTGAAGAAATTGACCGCAGCATCCGATGCCTCGCGCTGATAGTCGCGCAGTACATAATGCGGTTTGGGTTTGGGAGCGGGAATATATACCGTAGTGTTTTCCTCTATCGGCTGATGTACGAATATGTCTAATTGTTCATTCATTGTTTAATTCCATTGTTTCAATGTCCCTGTATATAGTTACATGTTCACACTCGATAAATGTTGCAGATTCTATATTTTTCTTTATATAGTCATATTTCTCAATTAGTTGCTGCAAAAACTGTTTAGCCTTTTCTATGGTGGTCAGTTTCATTACAGGTGAATATGTCGCATAATTCCTATGATTGCGATATTTTACCCTAACCTCATAATACACCTCTCTATGTTCTCTTTTGTTTGTTCGCATGATTTCTATTTTCGATATATGCTACCCATATTTGTATGGCAGTCGCCCTCAACTTCACCGCAAGTAATACTCCCCATGTTCGTATGTACATCGCCCTCAACATTGCCGCCTATCTCAATATCGCCATTCAAGGTCTTTACACGTTTGGCATTACCCGTAATTCTGATACTTGAACAATAGTCCACTTCCAACCGCTCAATATCACCCTCTATGGTGATATTGATTACTTTCTCGTCAGTGTTTATCTCTCTGACTGGCTGACCGTCTGTGATTACCTCTCCATTTACTATTTGAAGATGTCCGCCACTGATTTGACGTATAGTGCCGTTGCCGTTTTTAATGATTACTAAACCCATAATATGTAAGATTTTTACTTAACAAGACTGTCTAAACATACAAGTACATCGCCAACTATCGGTCGAAAACACAACCGACTTGCTTTTTCGTTCAAAGGGAGTTCTTTCAAAAGTCCCTCTTCGTCAGCCCAAATGCTTTTGTTTTGGTATCTGCCTACCTGTTGAATATAACCGCCAACTGCCTTTTGCATCTCGCGGAGAGTAAAACCGCGTTTGTCAGCCGGATTGCACTCTATGATAGTGCCGTCTGTTTTGATGATGTAGTTATCCATTGTTTTTGTGTTTATGTTGTTTTTTACATGTGCTTATTCAAATACTCTTTGCAACGGAGAGCTTTGCCGCGTATCGTGCAACCCATGTGAGAGACATTGCCAGTTGTTAGTCTGCTTGCGAGGTCTGCTATATCACGAAACCAACCGACACTCATTTGTAGCATATCAAGTTCTACCGCTATTGGAGCGTTACCACTATCTTGCATTTCTATTTCAATATACTCTGCCGTGTTCTTGGCATATACGCCTATTGTAGCCGCATGATGGCTGACATTGCCGCTTGTGAGCCGAATTGTCATGTTTTCTATTGCAGCAAAACGGTCTTTGGCATAGTTTATCAATTCTCTTGCGTTCATTTCTTTTGTGATTTATGGTTATTGTTTTTTACGTGTTGTTTGGGAAGTTGCCAACCCTTTATCTTGGCTACGGCTTGATTGAATTTATACCACACATCTTCATCAATAAACTCAAAGTGCATTGTGCCTTTTTTGTAGCCGCGTATTCTGAAGAAACCCCATTCTTCACCGATAGGCTTGCCCTTTTCGTCTTTCTTGCAGCCTACCCAGTCATACCATTGTCCGTATGCAGGACGCGCCTTTTCACAGAAAGAACCCAAATAAGGTAATTCATCATAATTCTTGCCTGTCAGATAGCATAAGGCTTTTACCACGTCATCAATTCTGCCGCCGTTATATGCGGAGGGATGTACATAGCAATTTGACCATGAATGTACATAGTATGAATCCACCATATAAGGTACGATAAAGCGGCGGTTAATCATGTAGTCGGAGTTCGTTTTCCATCCCTCACCTGCCGTGCTGTTCTCTGCCGAAAAACTGCAAATATGTTCAAAGGCTGTTACAAGGGTCTGTTGCATACGGTCGCCGTGTGTCTGAACAATAGCCTGCATTAGGCGGTATATATTATGCACTGTGAACGGCATATTTGCCGTTATCTCGATTGCACGGTTTAAGTCCTCAATTATTTTTTGTGTCACATACTTGCGCATGTTCATTTTTGCAAAAAGTGACTGCCATGCATCTTTCTGTAACTGCTTACGGAACTCATCACGGCTTATATAACCGGGCTGCAATTCGTACCTGTCATTACGTCTGTGCGCACCAAAAACTATACTGCCACTGCCCACACTTTTGCAGAGGTCATTGATGCGCTTGTTTGCGCTCATTACATCATCAAAGCACTCAAGCGCGTCTTTATATCGGCTAACAAGGTCTTGCACGTAGTTATACTTAACAACACCGCTGCCTTGCATTATTGCCTCTTCATCTTCTGACAAATCGAAAAAGCCGTCAAACTCATGCTCTTTGTCTTGTGGCTTGTATAGACGTACTACACTCACGCATACATCTGTGGAACGCTCGCTGTTAGCAAACACCCGTCCCAAAGTTTCGCTGCCGCCGAAGAGTTTTATTTTCTCTCGCAGGTCTTGCTTGGCTTTCGTGTCTGCATATTCAAGTGTGTTGGAATTGCACAATGCCACAATCTCACAACCGCCGGGGGCTATCTCATAGGCGTGCAATATATGTTTCTCATCTGCCGAAAAAGGAGGATTCATTACAATCAAGTCCACATGGCTTATCATGTCGGGTGTGACTGTCAGAAAATCGCTTGCTATAACATGGCATTTGTTAGCGACTATTGAACGGAGTTTGTCGTTTATCTCACATGCTATAACCTCACGCGCACCTTGCTCAATGCAATAGTCCACGATATTGCCACTGCCTGCCGAGGGTTCAAGTACTATCTTGCCGCTAATCTCTGTCAGCGATAACATCTGCTCAATAACCTCACAGGGAGTAGGGTAAAAGTCCCTATTGAATATGTTTTGCCTATCTATCATTGTTTACATTGTTTTAATAGTTGCGGTGTATGAAAATCATGCCTTTGCTCTCATCGCCACGCATTGCTGTTGCATGAAAGCAGGCTCTGCCTATGCCGCTTAAAAAGGCTGTAGTGCCTAATTTCGTCTTTGCGGTCTCTGCTGATATTCGCGTGTGCGTTTTCTCATTTGTAAAAGAGAACTCACCTGCATCAAGGGCTAACCCTATCTCTGCTATATCGCGGTCTAAATAACCTAACCGCCGCAATTCTTCTTTTTGAGAACTATTTAATACCATAATACATTGTGTTTATATTATTTACATTCTACTACCTCAAAATCAAAAAACTCACCGTAACCGCGCATATAGTTGTATGCTGCTTGTTTAGTCGGGAAATAGGAACGCTGACCAAACCCACCGTTGTAATCTTCTCGACTGTCATATATTGTAAGTTGCCACATAGTTCACTGTCTTTTATCGGTTCAACTTTTAGTATTCACTATTTATAAAGTCTGCCACACCTTTCATATCGCGTGCTTTTAGCATTTTGACTTTTTCTCTGTGTACAAGAAAGCGCAACTGCTCAAGTGTGCTAATCTCTTGCTCTCTGTCTTTGTTACCATACCAGTTATGCACTTTGCCCGTCTCTAATGATACGTGTAAGTTCACATAGCAACCGCCGAAAGCGTCCGTCTCAAAACTGATATTTGACCAACCGTAATCATCATAATGCCTAATATCAATCAAAGTATGCTCATCGGCTGCAATCTGTTTGCATGTTGCCTCTATTGTATTGAGGTTAATCGGGGTTAAAATGCCTAATCTCTTTGCCACATAATAATCTGATACATCATTCAAATTGCCTACGCAAGCAGTTCTACAATCTTGCTCTGTGAAATGATTTTCAAGCATACGGTCTGCTTCTCGCCATGCCTTGTCTGCTTGCTCTTCTGTTAAGTCTTTTGCATACAACTTTTCGCTGTTTGCGAAATTCAAATAAACAAAATAAGTTTTCATAACATTGTGCATTTAATAAATTAAACATTGTACATTATTTATATGAAATTAAAGTGTTGTTTTAATTTCACGTTGCAAAGGTAATGCTAATTTTTGAAACGTGCAAATTTTTTGATAACTTTTTTATAAAAATTTTTTAAGTAAAATCATAAAACGCTATAAATGAACACTGTATAAAAATGAAAAAATCAAAAAAAGAAAGAGAGCGCATCCCTGCGACCTCTTTCTTGGTAACATATATATAAACAACAACTAAATCGGCGTTCCGTTTCGCCAATCCTTTTATTTCTTTTCTTTTGGTTGGTTGTCAAGAGTGATAGCAAACAGATGATGACCTCTGTATGTCTTTATGCCGAGGATAGGCAAGGTGACAGTTGTTCCGTTGCAATGAAATACAATATGCGTGTATTTCTTGAATTTCGGTTCGACCTTTCCGTTGATGATGTCCGAGCGATATTGCTCAATATCACCATTGGCAGGTATCTCCACAAGTCTTTGTACCCAGTATGGCGACATATCTCGATACTCTACATTCTTTGTTCCTGCTTGTATTAAGTCAAGGTATTCTCGTTTTATTGCACAATGTAGGGCTTTCATGCTACCTCCTCGCTTTCAGATGTTGATTCACTTTCAGAAACAGAATCTTCTATTTCTGTTTCTTCTCCGTTTTCCTGTTGCTTTTCGGTCTTGGCTTCTTCGCCTGCCAGTGTCTGTTCGATAGCCTGCATACGGATACGGTCTATCTCCTCTTCAGGTGCTTTGGCAAGTGCAAGCAGTCCGACAGCAGTTTCCAATGAGAGCAGACCGCTTTTATAGAGATTAGCAATAGCAGACCAATTGGCTTGCTCATCGTCCGAGAACGGTTCACCGAATTTGAAACCTATCTTCAACTCCGAGAGTTTGGCTGCCATAGTAGGGTTGGTGAACTTAAGCACCTCTATCATCACGTTTTTTTCACGGTCAATCAACTCCTCATAAATCTCAATGTTACGCGCACGCTTGATATAACCGAGTATCATAGCGTTGCGTATCGCCTTGCCCGTAAGCGTACCAAAACCTTTCATCTTCTCGATTGAGAAATCAGGAGTGAATGTGTCGAAAAGAATACTCACATTGAGGTCGTCCTTTTCCGCTTTGCGCAACTCGCTTGCCTGCGGTGGGTTGAGGTATTCAAGACGTGATTTTTCTCCGGTCAATCTTACTAACTTACCGCGTGTTTCAGGAGAGAAAATGCTTTTGATAGCATCTGCCGTTCCCATAAGAACGGGGTCGGCAAAATAGTTATTATTATCGCCTATCTTGCTGTCAAGTTCTTCTTCACGTGCAATACGTACCTCCGCGCCGTCCCATGCTTTCTGCTGTTTGTAGTAGATGACATTTATCTTACCTGTCGGGTTTGGGTATTGAACGACCTCCCAACCGATTGCTTTCTTCTCGCACTCGTAGATAATACTCTCCGTCTGTACCTCCCAACATTGTACTATACGTCCTTGTGCATTTTTCCGTTTATAGCCGTATGCAAAGGCGAGCATATTGCCGTATTGGTCGAACAGCGGGCGTAACATATACCCTGTGGAGCGAGAGAGAACGACAACTTGCCATTGAGCATTGTCATTAGCATCCCGATATATTCGATATAATTTAGCACACTCCGTTTCACTGCCTGCAATACGCTTTGTCTTGCGCATATTGGAGTTGAAACGACTTTGGTCAATAAAATCCGTGAAGAGTTTGAAAGCCTCGTCATCGCCATCTTTCTTTTCCCATTTGATAGGCGCACCGAGGAGAAAAAACAATTCCACCTCATTGATATACCGCTGACGTGTGCGCGGAAGTTTGCAGGTTATATATGGCGACCTACCGCTTGGGTATTTGTTAGGTGTCTTCATTACCTTGTGCAGTTGCGGGTTATACTCCGACAACGCATTATCTACATCTGCGGTGTTATCTTCGCACATGCCGATTGCACGGTGAACATCTTTGTCATTCATCAACTGGTAAAAATCACGCTCTATGCCGATTGCATTGAGTGTGACATTGCGGAAGAAAGTCGCGATGTTGTTTACATAGGTCGAATTTGCATTTACTATTGCCATATTGCTGTGTATTAAAATACTACCAAATCTCCTTTAACCTGTCCGCCAAGCGGAGGTAAAACGTTCCCGAAGATACACCCTGTTACATAATACCGTGCCGCATCGAGTAGGTGGTCATTCTCCTTTACTGGTTGGTTAATATAATTGCCGTTGCGGTCTTTGTCCCATACATAGTTGCGGAGTTCGTATTGCAGATTATACGACCGCTTTGTAACATATATATGGTCAAAGTCCTTTACTTTTTCTATTCCTGCTACTACCGTCAGAGCGGACTTATCAATAGGATATACCATTAGTCCGTCATTGGCTATCTCTCGTATCAGCACGTCCGCTGCACTATCTGCATATACCGTCAATCCCCTGTTTGACAACCTCTCTCTCAACGGAGTGAGGTTAAGACCGACCTCATAGAACTGTTCATCAAGATACAAGTCGTTATTCATCACACCACATTTGACACAGGCTGTCGGAGCGGTAGAATAACCAAAGTCCAACCCCAAAGCGACCTCGCGGCATTGAGCAGGAAACTCATTGACGATACTCCAATTCTTATATATTGCCCCCTCTTTCACATCATCCCAACGCCCCATGAACACATGTGCGTATTTCTTCGGGTCTTTCTCTTTCATCGTCCGTGCTTCATTGAGGAACTGCTCGCTCAAATTTTCCACGTTGTCAAGGTAGGTGGTATGTATATGCAACACATTCGGGTGTGTGCTTATCTGCACAGGAACACCGTCAAACATCACCTCCTTAAAAGTCTTTTCAATGTACTTGCGGTATATGAAATGGTTGTTGTCTGTCGGGTTCATTATGATGATGACACGGTTCTGTATTCCTTTCTGACGAATAGAAAACATTATCGTATCATACTCTTGCTCGCTCGTCCACTCCTCTGCCTCATCGCATACAAAGGTTGTCAGTCCGTGTATTGATTTCAGTTTTGCTGTCTGATTGCCGCTACTCGTCTTTATACCACGGAACATTATTCTTGCACCCGTCATGCGATTTATCACATCTTGCTTGGTAGCGTGAAAATACTTGGCTGTACCGTCTATCTCCACTTTCTCCATGAACTCCGGGATAACCGAAATAGCAGCGGAGGTCATTGTATAACGCGCATACAAAATGTTATGCACTATTTTCTGCACCTCACCTGCATCATCTATCACTTTGTTCAGTTCAAAGGTCAGTCTTTCAATGAACGCGGAGGTGGCAAAACTTTTGCCCGAACCTCGCCCCCCTGTAATGAGGATGACAAACTTTTCCTTGTCAGTGTATAGAGGGTGATATATGAGGTGGTTTATTATCATTTACAACACTAAAAATATACTATTCTTAAGATTAACTCGGAGAAAGGCTCAAAATTTCCCGCGAAAACACTTTTCAAAGTTGTCTTTTCTTAAGATTTACTCGTTTTTCCTGCTTACCTCTTGTTCTATCCATTTTGCCACATCTATACCGCTCTCTATCTCTTGCGGAATATCACTTGATTCTTCGTCCGCACCTCTCTGTACTTTTCGCCAGTCCGCATCGTAGTGGAATAGCAGCGTACTCAACGCCTGCATATTCGGAAGTGTCTTTGTTCTTGTCGTTGATACCTGCACCTCTTCATTATCGGTTATCTGACCGTCAATACGGAGATGTCGAGTAACGGTTGTCACGTTTTCTATCTCTTGCCCACCAAGAGCCGCTTGCAGATATTTTCCACGTATTGCCCGCAAAATCTGCTTGCGGGCGCGTGCTAACACTTTAACCATACGTGAGCCACGGCGTTCATTCTCTTCAGCACTCCACTTGTCGTATTTGCCGTTCTTCATCAGGCTGAAAGCTGTTTCGGACAGATTGAGGGCGCAGGCTATTTCCGAATCGGTAGCCCCATTAAAAGCGAGGTAGTACATTTCATCGTAGAGGTCATCACTATCGTAGTCGTGTTTGCGCTGCCAACCTTTTGTAGACATTCCTTTCCACGGTGCGATGACATTTTCTTCTGCCTGCTGCGCGGCGGCTGCGTTAGATTTCTTCCTTGTAGATGATTTTTTTACTTTGACTTTTTTCTTCGCTTTGGTTTTGTTGTTAGTAATATCTGAACTGACTTCCATAATATATTGAGGGTATAGTTTTTCTTATTCGTCTTGGTTATAGACTTCTTCATCGTCATCGGGGGTTAGCATTGTCGCCAATTCTTCACCCTTGATTATTTGTGTGTCGGGAGCGAAACCGAACATATCAAGAAAGTCTATCATGTTTGCAAAGTTGTCAAAGGAGAGCATTATATATGCCGAGTTGTCGGCTGCACGCTGTGCGGCTTGCTGTTGAACCTGTGCCTTGACATCTTTCATGTGTTGCTTTTTCTCTTCGTATGTAGCAGGACTCTCCCCGCGTGGCACTTCTTCAGTGTGGTTGGTTGAGGGTGCAGGTTGTAACAAATCGGGCAGTATCATCTGCGTAATATCTGCTTCTACCTGTTTGTCTCCTACGGTAGGCATCATAAAGTCCACGCCTATCATTGAAAGGTCGGCATCTGTCAGACCTGCGTCCTTGTAGTCTATCTCCGGCACTATGGCACGCAAACGTTCATAGTCCCATTGTCCCTGTGCGTTAGGGTTGTTGAGGAGAATGACTAACTCTTTCTCCATTTTCTCATCATAGTCAATGAGTTCGCAACGTATAGAGTAATCGTTCTCCTGCGTTTCAGGGTTATATTTCTGCAAGTCGTCCATGACTGTTATACGTTGGTGTCCTTGCACAAGCGTGTTACCAGTCCGTTTATTCACGACTATACCGCCGACCAAGCCGTACTTACGTATGCCACGACGGAGGGTCTTAAGGTTCTCTTCCGATATGGTACGAGGGTTGTATTCTGCAAATTTTATGTCGCTGCGGTTGAGTGTAACAGACTCGGAACGTATGTATTTAGACAAATCTTGCATAATTTGTATATTTTTGAGGATTATATTTGCATATATCAATTATTTGTTGTACTTTTGCAGGCAGAAACGGATAAGCAAACTGAATGGGAGGTGTATTTCCCGCCGATGCTTTCCGTTTTTCTATTTTATTGAGGTTGTTATTGAGTGCAATCTTGTTGAGTGATGCCTTTTATCTTCACGGATATTCAAATACATTTCTCTTTCGCCTATATTAAGTTGATAATAGTGAAATAGCACACCTTTGCGGTTTGTTTTAGTGTCTTTGACTGATTTAACATACTTTACTTTGTCAAAGTATTGCGGAAGTTCACTTATATCGCTAATATATAGCACTCCTTTTGCTCTATGTAAAGCGTCATCAACCAAATGATATATATCATCATCTATTACCTTAAACTTTAATTTCTTCCCACTTTCTTCGGGTATTGTGTGTTGCCTTGTAAGTAACACCGAACTATTGGCTTTAACAGATTCTTCTATTTGAGTTTGGCTCATATTCGCATATCGGCTATCTGGATTAAATTGCTCCGCTTTCTTTTCCGCTGCTTTCTGCGCCATCATCTGCCGAATTTTATGTGCATACATCTCGCCATAGATTTCTGCCATAGTTTTATCCTCCGTTTAGTCCCATACTGCTAACTCTTGTATGCAACCATTGCTGTGTTGGGGTGATATTCGGGTCTAATCCCATTCTCCTCAAATTTTGTTCTACGATGTTGCGTGTTTTTTCGTAGGCTTTTGCCGCCCTATCATAGATACGTTTCCCCTCACCTCGATTAGGGTTATCATACATCCCAAATTCCCTATCATATCTACCATACTGACGATTTATACGATAGTGTAGCGATTGCCATTGTGTTATGACTTCAGCCAAACTTTTAGTTCGCCTTGCCCCCCCCTACGAGAGGCACTTGTTGATGTTCTTGGCATAATTACTCCTTTCTCTTGGCTCTCGTTTCCGTGTCGTTTTTGAGATTGGTATGTTCGACACGGCTAACTATTCCGAGTATTTATTGTTTGATTATTGTTTTCTTATCCATTTATAAGCCCATACTGCGCATTGTAACGCCCTGTTGGTTTTGTGCCTTCTTCTTTGTGCCGTTGCCTATTTTCTTGCAAAGCACCTCGATAGTCGCCGCTGTCTAATTTGCGAGCAAGGGAGTGGTAATTCATATCTTCCACCTGACCCAAGACTATCCTTTTCATAGCATCGTTTCCGCGTCTGTGTCGGTCTATCAGAGCATCTATCATTCTTGCTGACATGCCCCATTCACGCGAGCCGGAGTTCGGCATTATGTCATTATACAATGCCCTTTCTTCCTCGCTTGTAATGTTGTACCTGTCGCGGGTCTTAATGGTTCTCCGTTTCCTCTGTTGTGCAACATAGGCACTTACACTATTTCTTGTAGGCATAACTATTTTCTCCTTAATTTTTAGATTTAACCAACAGACAGACCATCTGCTCTAACATCAGAACGATATTCTTTCAGCATTGCCGCTGTTGCTCCGTTATTCTTTGCAAACCTCTCATAGGCTTTTGCTATCTTCGGTCTTCCGTTAATACGGGCTGAATGTGCTTGTACGAGCAATGCCTCTGCATAATCTTGTTGGCTATCGCCCATCCAGTCTGATGTCCCCATAAAACTTCCGTTAGACCATTCACTTGCGCCTATCTTGTAGGCTAACTCATCTTTACGCCCCCCCTAATGAAAGGGCATTTTCTTTACTCATTCTAAATTTTCTTCGTGGCATAGTTTTGTCCTCCTTTATTGATTATTATAATGATATTCGTAAAGTATGCGCTTGGACTGGGGGAAAACTTCATAAATCTTCTCCAAGTCTTGTGGCGCATTTTGTTCCATCCACAGAAAGCAATCAAGATTAAAGCCCACACCGTTGCTTGCTTTCTTGCCATATCGGATAGGCATCGGCAGACGATGTTGCTGCATGTATGCAAGCACCTCTTTCTGCGTCCACTCCGCTAACGGATAAACAAAGCCCTTGTTGATGTAATGCGTTTCTGCGTATGTGTTTAACATTAAACGGCGGTTCATGCCGTCCGCTTTCTTCATTCCGAGAAAGACATACTCAAGACCGCAACGCTCTTTCACCATATCGGCTATGTTACGGAGTTTGAGCAGTTTCTGTTTCGGGTTCTGTGTGCAGTACATACCGCCGCGATAGATGTATGTCAAGTTCCAATGCGGTACTTGCACTATCTCTACATTCTTATAGCGGCATATTACTTGGTTGATGAAACGGTTGATATGGTCAAGGTTCGGGACAAAATACATAAAGACACAGACAATTCGTTTGAAATAAGGAGCGATGAGGTCTAACGCCACAAGGCTGTCTTTCCCAAAGGAGTTGAATAGAATCACCTCGTCTGTCTGCTGACGGACGTAGTTGATAGTGTCTAATGTCTGTTCCGCTTTTGTCATATCTTCATTCTCTTAACCGACTGACAATGCAAGTCCGTTATTATTCCCTTCAGTATAACCTTGATTGCGCAAACCACGGATAAAATTCTCATGATCTCGTTTGTTACGGCTGATATGAATATCGTAGAACGGAGAACCGTCTGAATGTGTTTTCTTGCCGTCATGGTAGTTCACAACGTACTTGGCACGTCCAACACCAGTCATAACATTGAAGTTCGGTTTATATCTTTTCCTTGCCATAACCTTTGTTTCTTTTTAACCATTAGCCAACCCCATGTATATGCGTTGCGAATACTTGCGAGCCTTAAACCTTTCGTTAATATCTCTTGCCCTTTGTTCTGAATTGCTGTCTAAACTCCAAAAGGCGTTGTTGCTTGCAATAATAGACCTGTCCCCACTCGGTGAGTTTCTGATATTTCTATCGTATGTTGCTGCGGCTCGTTGCGCCCGTTCCCATCTCTGTTGATTGTTGGGATTATTGGCGACCCACTCAAAGTCATCATTCAGTCGAATACCGCCCAGCGTGTCCACTATCCTGTTGAGTTGGGAGTTGATGTCATTTATGCTTTTTCGCCTTGCCCCCCCTACGAGAGGCACTTGTTGATGTTCTTGGCATAATCGGTTGTTTTAAGTAGAGTTAATAAAAGGCGGGGAGTGCGCATTTAAGCACATCTCCCTGCCGATAGTTGTCAGCCTACTGACAAGCCAAAAGTGGCACGTAGCTCACGATAACGTGCTTTATGCGCCGACAGCGTACCATTAGGACTGGTACGGAGAGCGTTACGACCGCCACGGCGATTCACTTCATCAACAATTCCCACAGGAGTGTTAGATGAACGACTTGCCGCAACACGGGCGAGCGTACCGTTTGCACCTTTACCTCCGTAAAGACGAGTGTTCACATCCTGTGCGAACTGTGCATTGGTAGAGATACGGCGACCTCCGCTACGACCTGCGGTGCTGTAAATTGTTCTTCGCGTTCTTGGCATAATTGTACAATTTTGCGTGTTAATACTCTTTACAACTGACTTTTCTTAAAACGCTACAAAATTACACAATCAAGACAATCTTACACTCATAATGAAACTATGTATCTTTGTGATTTCCTTTAATCTAAAATAATACTCTTCAATATGATACATATAGGCAAAAAGAAAGCGTGCAGAGTATTTCTCCACACGCTATGAATTGTATTGTTGATGAGCGATTATCCGCCTACAAGCCCAAGTCCGCTTGCTGCTCCTCTCGTTTGTTCAAGTCTGCGGTCACGGTCTGCAAGCATATTGGTATAACCGTCTTTCCCGTTGAATACACGTACCTTTGACAGGTCTATTGTCCTGCTTTTATCGTATGCCTTGACAACCTCATCAAGTGAACTCGGAAGTATCATTGCAACCACATCGGGTTTGCCGTCCTCTCTGTTCCAGTCGTCAGGTGCATTTTCTTCGCTGAACGGTGTTCGTCCGGTGGCTCTCGCGCCATAGGCAGCGTACATGTTTTGCAAACCACCTCCAAAGCAGTCAAGTTTACGACCGCCCGCAGCAACTGCAAACGGGAGCAGTTTTCCCAACTTACCCCCCCCGCCTGCACTAAATAGAGAAACCACATCACCGTTACGCTTGATAGCGATGCCACTCTTGCCGTCAGCCGTAAGGTAACAGCGCATACTGCGATATTCCGACACACTATGCACATCTACCATCCAACCTTTCTTGTTTGCAGACTTGCCCGCAGAAATAGCCTTGTGAAATGTCGTTGCGGAAACTTGGCTGATAGACTGTGTTGTGTGAGGGATGTTGTGATTGCGCAATTCTCTATCTACACGCATACTCATCAAACGTGTGCGGAGTTGCGAGGTGACTTTGTAATTTCTCTTTTTTCGTGCCATAATTACATCTCAATCATTTCGGCAAACTCTTTCGGAGTATTGTACTGCATCGCATTGATGAGTACGTGGTCAGGATAATTCTTTACTCTTTCCACTTCTTGCTCTTTGTAGTTTGCAGGCGTTACTTGAGGGTTAATAGGCAGTGCTTTCAGTTCTTGAATAACCTCTTCGCGATACTGCTCGATTTGTTCTTTTGTAGGGTTCATTGTTTCAGTCGTTTAATAACATTGTGTATATGTCATTGATAGTATTACGTAGTTTGTTGGCTTTCGGAGTGAGCCGCATTGTATCTTCGTCCATGTAACATCGCTTGTTTACCTCTATCATCAAAGATGGGTAGGCGAATGTTGTTTTAGGCGATATGCTGTTAGAGTAGGGAATGTTAAATGCCACCTTGTAGCCGTTTGCAATAAACTTGTCACGGACAAGCATAAGCGTTGTATCATCAGGTTTTGACCAATCCTCATTATAGCCGATACAAATATCTAAATCTGCCTCATCCGAAGGAAATGAATGACAGTCTATGAGTATGCTTTCTTTCGTTAAACACCCTCGCAGATTGTCGCGGTTCTGCACATAGTATGCCATAAGGCGTGTGCGTTCATCTTCATCAATGTACCGCTCACAACCATTGCAGGCATGTGTGTACAATATGCCCCTGCCTACTTTTTCTAACGGGTCATTTTGCAAACGTTCACAATCCACCACGAAACGAGAGTATTCAGACATCACCACCTTTGTGTTCGGAGCATGTTGGTCAAAGAGATAGTCCGTGTACCAATCAGTCCACCTGCGCACCTCTTCATATAGCAAACGGCGGTCTGACCAGTTGGCACTGTTCAAGCCACCGATTGCTGCATGAGGAATATGTAATACTAACCTTTTGTACATTGTGCTAATACGTTACCTTGTCTTTCGGGTAAATGTTTTTTGCGAGTATGCGACCAAGATTGTACACAACCTGCGAAACCTGCCAATAAGCCCCATCATCTGCCTGCCACTCGATGATGTTACCATCTTTGTCGGCGATGTACTCTACAAAAGCACTCTCAACCTCAACAAGTGCGCTGTCACGATGTTTGGCATTGCGTGCGCCCGTGATAAAGTGTATTGCATCGTACTTGATAGGAATAGCATTGCCGTTCTCATCTTCGATGTCATACCCGTCTTTGTCTAACTGAACAAGCCGTTTGATAGTTGAGGGACGAATCTCGCGGAACTCTTGCACTTTGCGCCCTGCTAATATGGCATCAAAGTACTTTTGTTTTAGGCTAAAGGTAATAACCTTTTTGCCCTCTTGCAGCATCTCGGCTTTCTTTTGCTGCACCTCGCTTAATGCTGTCTTGTTGTCTAACATAATAAAACTGACTTTAAGTGAAACATATAATTATATTTCGCTGCAAATTTACACAAATTTAGTGATTTGGTGAAATTTACAGACGTTATTTATTGTTTTTTCGTTTAATCTAAATTTATTTAGTATGCAACCAACACAAACCCCTCTTTTTTGTCCTTGCTTAAAACTACTTTGTAGCGTGCCGATTGCATACTCTTTACATCCAGAATAGCAACACACCGTACATCTGACAATTTGGCAGTGCCATTTATAACCTTAACAACGCAGTCGGTAAGGCTTTTGAACCCACCGCCCTGCATTGAACCTTTTAGACTAAACCCCTCACCGTATGCGTGAACTTAATATACGCGCTTGGGATTGATTTTAATTTCTGACATATATTCGTCTTAAAAATCAAATAAATGTATTGTACGCACTTTTGAGGAGTCGAGACCGTTTCGCTCTATTGCCACTCGTGCGTCTTCTTTCGTGCGGTAAAATGTACCTATACATACCGACCATAGCGACTCACTCTCTGAATAGAACTTATGCTGCTCTACATTGAATAATACAAAACACTCTTTCATATTTTCTTTTGCTTATTGTTATGCCATATTGAACATTTCGTTGTATTTGTCTAACGCACCGCAATCTTTGTATGCATCGCGCAAGTTGCCGCTAAAACCACGGTCACGCTCTAAAGGCAAACCTAAACCGAACACTTTTACGTGCACGTTCAATAAGTCAGATAACATAAAGTAGCCCAACTCTACCTCAAACAAACTTACCAGTCCAAAACAGAGATAATCGCCGTTTTCTTGTTTTTCAGCCTCGGTAATATACCATGAACCTCTGCCGTAAGGGTTAAAGATTTTGCATAACACCCTTGCATTATTGTTGCCCTCTTGTGAATAAATAGGGTACTTTTCAAAAAGACTGTAAATAGCCTTTGTCAGTTTCAAAGTTTTCATAACATTGTGCATTTAATAAATTAAACATTGTACATTATTATATGAAATTAAAGTGTTGTTTTAATTTCACACTGCAAAGGTAATACTAATTTTTGAAACGTGCAAATTTTCTGATAACTTTTTTATAAAAAATTTTTAAGTAAAATCGTAAAACGCTATAAATGAGCATTGTATAAAATGAAAATTTTTTCAAAAAAAGTGTTCGCATTAGACAAAATCACCCTGTCTTGCGTATTTTTCTTTGACAATCTGCATGCCGCCGTCCACTATTGCACGAAAATCTTTATACAACCGATAGAAATCTATAAGAGTAACTTTGTACATGTAGGCGTTATTCCTATTCAGTCCCATAGCGTTGGCGACATCTGTCATTATCTGAAACCGCCCTTGTTTTTGCTGTATGAGCCGCGAGGGAGCAAACAAATAGAGCAATATCAGCATTTCGGCTCGTATGGCGGTAGATTTGTCATACTGCGTGAGATACGACTGCAAAAGTGTATGAACTTCGGGAATAAGGCTTTTGTCTGTCAGATATGGTGTTTCCATACGCGATAAAAGCCCCTGCGATTGTTCTATCGTGTTCCGCAATTCGTTGCAAGCGTCCAGCCATTCAAGATTGATACTCATATTACTCTATTTGAAAGATTAGTGTATAGTGTTAGTTATAGATACATCACTCCGTCAGCAGCACTTGTTTATAGGTAAATCGGCGATAATGTGAAGAATTGAGCAACTCTGTTAAACAGCCCCCGACCTATTCCGATACGTTGCTCCTGCACTTCCCACCACCCACAGTCTTCTTCGTTTTTACTGTCTATGAATATCTTTGTTCCATTTTTGATATCCAACTGCCGCAGACGGTAGAATTTGCGCAGCACACGATTGTGATATGTATCTTCAAAAACGACAATTACCATAGCATCATTCCTCCTTTTTGAGAACTATACCGTAGCCCTTGCCCTCATCAGGCACATAGCAAGCCTTTACGAAACAGCGCATCTCCCTGCCTGTATATGGGCTTTTTTTTGCTGCTCGGTGCTTTACATTGGAAATGTCATAGCCGTTTTTTATCTCGAAAATACGAATGGTATCTCCGAGGTGAAAACCTTGCAGACTGCGAGTAGCGATAGTTGCCGTTTCTCCTTTGTCGAACTGTTCTTTGATGCTGTTGAAAGCATCTTCGTGTAATGTAATTTGTTGTACCATAGTTGTATGAATTTTAGAATAACAATAATTGTCTTGTTTCGTTCTTTAATCTGTTTTGCGCAACCTCATAGTATTGAGGGTCTATCTCATAGCCGATATAATGACGTTCCGATTGTACACAGGCGATGGCTGTCGAACCGCTGCCCATAAAAGGGTCAAGCACTACATCCCCTCTGTTTGTAGAGTTCTCTATCATGTGTCTCATCAGACTAATCGGTTTTTGCGTAGGGTGAAGTTTGTCGCCGATGATATTAGGAGTGCGTAAGATATTTTTGCTGCCCATATCATTTATCCACCTTTCGCCGCCTTTTCGGAGCATTAAGATTAACTCAAAGCATTGCATATAGAACTTGTTAGGTGTCCCGTTTCCTTTATCCCAAACGAGCAAATTCTGAAACTTAAATCCCACTTTCTCCGCTTCTGTTTGCAGGTCTTTGAGGTTGCGGCTGTTTATCATCAGATAACAGTGAGTATTTGGTTTCAAAACCCGATAGACATCAGGCAGCCAGTCGGAAAATTTTATATCGTTGTGTGCAAACATCTTTCCTGCCCGGACATCTTCAACTGCATCGTTCATGCAACCTCCGAGATTGACATGCTTTGTCCCGTCTGCGAGTGTATGCCCATGTTCATTGCCCGCTATCTTTGTATATGAACGCTGACGGTTCATTATACCGCTCGGCTGTTTATGCCCCTTTGCTGTGCGATACTCGCCCTCGGAGCAACCGCCACCGACAAGCAGATATGGCACGTCAGACACTACACAATCAACGCTCTCGTCAGATATGCTCTTCATGCCGACAAGACAATCTTCATTATAAATTTTATCTATTTCCATTGTATTGTATTCGTTTTGCCCCCCCCTACAAGCGGCTTATAATCTGCAAAAATTCCACCTCCGCAATTTGAGCCTTTGTGCGCTATAAGGTATGGTACATCGCTAACCACACAGTCTATACTCTCTGTCGGGAGTTCTTTCAAACCAATAAGGCAGTCAAGGTTATATATTTTATCGAGTATCATGCCACTCCCTCCGTGGTTAGGCGACTTAATTTGTTGAAAAGAATAGTGAGCGTTTGCACAAAAACCTCATCTGTAAACACGAGGTCGGGTGCGTTTCTCCCAAACAACTGTTTCAACATGGCATCTACGATACGGCTTGCCGTGCGTGAAATAAACTCTATCTCCACGAACTTTTTATGCAAGTCGCGTTCTATCATGTCGTATGAGTAACAACATATCGTCATTACATAGATAAGTTTGCAGACAATCTCTCTTTCTTTGACAGGAAAGTCCATGAGGTGTCCCATAATCTGCCATTTTAGTATTTCCGTTTCGTGTTTCACTTCTTCGGCTATTTTCTCCATGTAGTCAATGAGCAGGTAAATTTCTTTTTCAGTCAGTCCTTTATAGATAACACCGTTTTTGGCACTGAATATGGCATGAAACTTTTTGTTTATTCCGTTATATAACATCTTTGTATCCTGCCTGAAATACGACTTGTCTATCTCTTGAAACGCCTCGTATGCCATATCAATAGCGCACAACGGAGTAAGGACTCGCCCATTTATTTTCTGCTCATCAATATCACCATTCACATTCTTCACATACAGACCTATCTTGCGTAGGAATTTGTCGCGTATTACCGTGAGTGCGTTGGCAGTATTTGTTTTCTCGGTCTCCATTGTCTGTCTCATTTGATAAGAATACGCATACGCACCTTATCCCCCTTGCGCTCAATAGTCTCGTAGGTGGCATAGTTATATGTTATGTTGATGCGCTGACGTATATTGTTATAGTCTGTTGTGGAAACCCATTTCGTTTCCATAAACGCACCACTCTTCCCTTTGTTAGAGCGTATCCACTCATAAATCTTCTGTCTGTTTGCTTTCGTCATCATAAGTATTGTGATTTTGTTAGAATAATCTCATTTGTCCGCTCATCGGGAAATGTGTGAGCATTTGATTGTGTAGTGCTTGCGCTACTTGGTCTATCTGTTTGGCTCTTTGCTGAAGTGAAATAACACAGTCCGCTATTTCTTCTGCATTTGCTGCCACATAATACCCCTCGGAGGTCGCCACAAGGCATGGTATCATACCAGTAATGCGTATATGGTTCACTATCTTACGTATCCTCGCTCCATTGGGCTTTTGACCTGTGGCAAGCAACATACGCTCGGCTATATAGTCGGACTTGATAGCACTCCTGCGTGAAACATGTTGGCTCAACTCTTTCACCATTGCAGGGAGTAGGTGCATCCGTTCCCAGTCGGTGAGCGGCTTGGTCTCTTTTTCAAATGTGTTTATCATAATAGGTTCTGTTTTTTGAGTTCTTCGTTTATCATTTTCTCGATACGTTCACTTGCGTGTTCGGGGTCTGTCTTATACAAGCCGATAGTCTGCTCTATTATTTTCAGCCTGACTTTTTGCGCCGCTTTCTCCTTTGCCTGCTTCTTTTGCTCGCTCTTGCGATAGTCCATTCTTTCAGAGATTTTACCAACTAACCTCTCCACGTTTCTGCGAGGGTTGTTTGGGTCTATCTCTCCTTTAGTCACTAACTCTTCATATTCACGTTGCCAGCGTTCCTCTCGTTCTTTTTTCTCTCGCTCTTCTCGTTCTACCATACTTTCGATAGCCTTATACTCATAACCGCAGCGTTGTGCATCTTCCAAATAAACGGTGTAGTATTTGTTATCAAACTTAATCTGTGCAAGCGGCTTATGCGGTACTTTCAAAGCATTGTATTCCTCATAGGTAATGATATGTATTGACTTATCTACCCCGAATATGTCAGCCATTGTCAAGGTCGGGTACTTATGCGTCATTGTCAGATACTCCACGATGTAGTCTAATCTTTCTTTCGACAAACAGAGTTTGCGTGCCTGTTTTGTCGCAAGTCCCCAAAACAACTCCGGCATTTGCGGAAAACATATCGCGAGTGTCATCATCGCCTGCGCAATATCTTCATCTTTTGCCACGGGCAGGTTGCCAAATACGGACGGAATGGCAGGTGTTAATTCTGAACGTTCAAAAGGTTCAGATTGTATTATTGCCAAGTTCTGTGTTTGCAGAGTTAAGCCCTGCTGCGATTGCAGCGGCTGCGCGTTGTGGGTCTGTAAACTTACTGTTGCGTTGCGGTGTAATTCTTGCTGTTCCATTGTTTTGAGGGTTTATTTCGTTTCGTCTCGCCCATGTTGCCAGTCGGCGTGACAGTTCAAATGTAATTTGTAATTCAAAGCGCATCTTTGTGCCGCTTTTGTTAGGTTCACTCCAATAACTGAAAAACGCCCTGACCATCTCTTTGCCGTATTGAGCAACATAAGGAATAAGACTATTGTAAAAATCTTGTTCGCGTTTCTTCATAGCCATCTGCTGTTGTATTTTTTTTTCGGCAGGGGTCATAGTCGGCTTTATCGTTTGCGGAGTTGAATCTATCACTTCCACATCTTCCAAAGATGTTTCTTCTTGGATGGACGTAGCGGCGACAGCCGCGTCTTTTTCTTTTATTCTTTCTTTTTCCTTTTTCTTTTTATATCCTATCCTATCCTTTAGTCGAATTTCGTCCGTACAAATCGGCGTTTCGTCCGTATCTTGTACGGTCAAATCTTCATTTCGTACCGCCTCCGTCCGTACATCGTCCGTACTTTTTCCGATTTCGTCCGTACATTGTCCGTACATTGTCCGTACATTGTCGGAGAGTAAATTGTATTGTTCTTCTATCTCGATATTGCTGAAACGGTCACGTTTTAGGCTTTTCATTGCTTTCATGTACCTTTCCTGAATGGATACAGAGGTTAAAATCCCCTTATTCTCGCACATTTCTTTGCTGAATAATCCTATTTCAACACATAGGTCGAGTATTTCTCGCACATCGTTTTCTTCAATCTGCCAATACTCTGCAATATCAAGCACTAAATCTTCCGTTTTCGGCACGTAGTAGCCCTTATCACGATATATCTCGTTCAGGGTAAACTCATAACAGACATAACCGATAGCACCTTTGGCGCGTTTTAACCGTCTTATTCGTACATCGCTGAACCTGTCTGTATCCGAAGTGTAATATGAAAGTCCTTCCTTTGCCATAAATGAGGGTTATTTATATGTTATTTATTTACTACTATAAATTCATCATTTTCAATCAAAAAGCGATTTATGCGGTCTTTATAATAATAGAGTTTACGTCCTCTCTGCACGGGGTGTAGCCCGCAGTCAAGATAGTTCTTTTTAAGCGTTTCCTCTGAATCAACACCTAACCAGCCCATCAACTCATCATTGCCGATGAGGAACGGTCGCTCTGATATGCTGACTACTATTTTCTTTCTTTGTTTACTCATTATTTTTACAAGCCTTTTGTTGCGGAGGGTGAGGGATTTGAACCCCCGATACATTTCTGTATGCCTCGTTAGCGGTGAGGTGCATTAAACCACTCTGCCAACCCTCCTTGCTATGTCCGCGTTTCACAACGGGGACACGCCTTTTGAATATGAACTATTAGTGTATGACACCTGCCGGGGCAAGGTGTTTTTTCTTTGCGCGGTGACAGGGTAACTCTCCCGCTTGGTACGGCTGAATATGACATTTGGCAAAGAATGGATTGAGGAAAATAAATGTCATATTTTACAGACCAATTTTATCTGCACTTTTCACCGCTTACAGGGTGTGAGGCTCACCCTCTGATTTAACATTAACCTCAAATGAAAAAAGTTCTTTCACCACCGCCTCATCATGGTTCTTATCGTTCTGCGTATTTGGAGCAAGCCTTTGTCCCACGCAATATACCATACTTGCCATTTTCGTAATAGGGACATCGCAATGTTAGTGGTTTACCTTGAGGGTCTCTGTTCCAAAAGACATCATTCCATGTCCCGTGTTGGCAGTCATCACATATTGCGTCTAACCACGGCTCGCGTTCTTTTCTTGCAGCCACAGACTTATTTGTAGTTTTCTTCATAAGTTAGAAAGGTAAGTCTGATGCCTGCTCTTGGGAAATGGGCGGTGCTTGCTCTATCTGTTCGTATGAGGGACGGGACGGCTCTTTCTGTTCCCATTTTTTCAGATTACCGATGATGTAATTCTGACCCTCAACCTGCTCTTCTTTTTTCGGTGCGCATGAAATGAAATGCGTATCGCCGTATTTGCTCGGCTCTGTCAATTCCATGACTGCAAAATTGAGATAGATTTTACCATTATTTGCTGCCTTTAGAACCTCTTTGGGAATGTCAGACAGACAAATACTACCTCTTGCATATAAACTTGCCTTTCGACCCGTCGCAGGGGAGGGCGTTTGAGTTTGATAATTATCCATTGTGTTTAATTTTATTGATTGTTATTGATTTTGTTAGTGATATTCAGTATCCCATATATACCTGATATTGGGCGTACATCGCTTCTTCGGGTGTCGGTAGCCGTATTCCGTATTCGCTTGCAGCGTCTGCTTGCACCTTATTCAGAAAGTCTGTAAACTCTTCTGAAGATAGCCTGCTTGTTGAGCCTGCTATCGTTGCGCCGTTTGGCATAGTGACTGGCAGGAATATCTGACAATAGGCATCATGTACTTGTTCGGGCGTGATAGTTCGACCTACTGCCTCACTCCATGATTGTGCTATGATAGTAAACCACAACCACATCAGTCTGTTTTGCGGATTGGAGCGTGGGCGTTGCACTCTCTCTATCGCCATAATATAATTGCCATTACCTAACGTGTCAAGCCACATATCAAGGGTACTGCACAATTCTTGACGATTAGAGATTGTGCCACGCTCTTTTGTAAATTTCAACGCTCGCTTTGCCATTATTTATTCGCCACCGAAAATTTTAGTGTTAGTTATTTCGCTGCGATGCAATTCAAGCCACTCAATAAGTCGCTCGCACATCTGTCGCAAACGTACCGTTGCCTTTTCGTGATTATAGGAGTACTCTTCTTTGTACATCTTACCTGTCATTGCAGGCTTGATGCCGCTCGGTTTAGATAGTACAAACACGGTGTACTCAAAGGCTACTATCTCTGTCATTTCACCGCTTTCAATCAAGCAGTATGGATAGAGGTCTTTTTGCCACCCATGCTCGTATTTACCAAAGGAATACATACCCGTAGTCTTCAAATCTGCAACGCTATTGCGACCGATGTAGTCGGCATAACCGTACAATTCGACTAATCCGTAACGAGTATCAAGTGTAGCCCTTACATATTGTTGCGGTATCGTACCTTTGAAATATGCAGCGGCTTCTTTGCATGTGTTGGTGTCATACAGGAACTCAAAACCGTTGATACGTGCGCGAATTACTTTTTTCAAGCCACCCGTTGCCTCACTTTGCTCGTAAACTTTGCCCTTTTCGTCCACCCAAACGCTTTTAATCTCTAAATCTTCGCGCTTGCAGGGGCGGTTTTCTATAAGGCAATCCACTATCTCATTAAATGCCGTGCCTTTATCAGCAGCCTCTATCGGCTCACCCTCTACACGGTTTATGAGGTCAAGCAACTCACACTCACGCAAGGCGGCGATTTCATCGGCAGTCTGCTTCTGTTCGCCGCTCTCGCGGTCTATGTTCATAAAGTCGTCTGCGTCCAAGTCGCTATCAAGAAAACGTTGATATGAGTTTAGGACGGAGGGATACAACCTATATTTTACATTCTTATTCATAGATGAGTGTGTTTTGTGATATTATTCAGCCTTTTGTTCGGTTGGTGCGTCCTCGTACTTTTTAGTGTCTTTATTATAGACAAGTCCGAGTTCTGTCACTTTCTCTTGGAAGAGACGGCGGGCAACAATCTTGCTGTTGAAAATATGCTGAATTGTGCCGATATTCTCAACAAAGGCATTTGCACCGTCTGCGTCTGTGATTTCATCCACATCGCTCTTGAGCCTGTCGATAAGCATCTCATACTCACCTGTCTGCTCTTTATTACGAACCTGTGCCTCTTCATAGCGAGATATGATAGTTTGCAGGAATGTGTTTTCTGCAACCGCAATACCCTTGTCATCTACCGTTACAGGTAATATGATTTCGGTAGGCAGATTGCAGGTGTTTTTTGCATACCATTTTTCATCAGGGTCAAAGGTGATAGAGCGTTTCTTACCTACTGCTCGCATGTAACCTACCAAGTCAAGTTCTTTGATAAGGTCATTCGCGGAAGAGCCGCCGATTTCGGGACGTTTTACAACCTCATCACCGCGCTTCTCTTCGCGCTCATGTGCTACATAGAATACATGCTTGCCCATGTGGGTTATGCGGTGATTGAAGTCAATGAACATCTGCTTTCTTACGCCGTAGCCTTTGAGGGAAAGTGTACCGTCTTTGTTCACCATGCCGCGCTCACCACTTGCAATAATGTGTGCGGACATAAAGTCTAACATTTTGCCCGCTGTGTCAATAAGTATAGACTTTGTGTCAGGCAGTTCACGCACAACCTCTTCAAGTGCATCAAGAGCCTCTTGCCACGAGTGTACCTGCACGGTAGGAACGCGATGTGCGCCGTTGATTCGCTGAACACCACCGTCAAAGTCAAAGAGGACAGGATTAGGTGCAGAGCATACGAGAGTTGTTTTGCCGATACCCGGCTCGCCATATACGAGTACAGAGATAGCGGTCTTCGTTTCGATTTCAGATGGTAGTTTAATTAAAGACATAATAGTAATTTTTTAATTGTTAAACATTGTTTTGATATATTTACCAATACCTCGCCGCCCGCGTACAGACGCTGGGCGGCAAGGCTTAAGGTTCAAGATTAAATGCGCAGAAGCCGGAACGCCCGGACATAATTGCCGATGTACTTACTGTAGTAGTTCATGCTACCATTGTACGTGTTCAAGCCGTAAGCATTGCCCTCACTGTACTCTGAACTCGACCAATAGCCGCTGTACTCACCGAGAGGAACTGCAAGGTTCGGGGCAATAGCCGCAACCGCCTTAAGAGCAGACTGTACCTCATCCCAGTCTTCAAAAGCGATTGTCCAGTCTTCGGCTGTTGGCAGTCCCCAGTCATCGTAGTGCGCTGTTTTGAAGCGTGCGCAACAGCAAGCAGCAGGATAATAACCTTTGTCTGCTTTACATGTGATTTCAGCAGCAGTACGCCAATTTTCTTGCGCGGTCGCCATTGCAAGTATTGCCTTGTTGTTTGCATCAAAGTTCACGCCGTCAGCCAAGAAAGACGGTTTACTTATACCCTCGCCAAATAGCGGATTAGGTGTGCCGTCAGTCTTGCGAGATAGAGGAAGATAGGAGTCGTTGTCATCATAGAAATAACGCTTGTCGGGGTCAGTCGATTTGTCGCCGTCTTCGTTTGCAAACTTACTGCTTGCAATATAGCCATACTTGCCGTGTCCATTTAGGTCGTTATCTCTGTCTATCAGTACCTGCTTACGCTCATCATCTTCGCCGTATTGTGTCAATCCCTCTACATGCTCGCCGTAACCGCCGAAAGGCATACGCGCTTCGCTCTCGTTTTTTGCAATACCTGTTTCAGGGTGCTTGCAGGACATGTTCACAAGGGAGATTTCCATAAATGTGCCGTCTTTTCTGCGGACAGTCACGGCTTCGGGTGTGTACTCATCAAGTGGATACTTACCCGCCTTATAATCTTCGGGGGTTACAAAAGAACGATTGCCGTCTTTGTCAAATACGGTAATCAGACCCGAACGGAGTTTTACATCGCCTTTTGCGCCTTCAATCTTCACACCGCGCATCGTCTGTATTGACTCTTCGGGTATGCCTGTCAGTTCGATAATCTGCTTACGCAGGCTATCGAGGAACGCCATATCGCTTACAAGTGCATCCACATGCAAGACTGCTTCGTGCAACGCTTTTGCTTTTGCACTCTTTCTCATCTCTATTTGAGAGAGAACATTGTTAAGTTTGTCGTTTGCCATTGTGTTAATTATTTTTATGGTTATTATTGAAATTATTTCATCATTCCTCTTTGCAGTGCCTCATACTCTGCCTGTAGATAATCGAGGTCTTTTTGTTGCCGCTCAATAGCGTTTTGTAATGCCTGCACCCTTATCTCATTATACTCTTCATCTGTGATTTCAAAGGTTATGCAGTGAAATACCATGTGAGAGTTCGGTTTTTGCCCTCTGTTGATTGTTATAGTGCTATTTTGCCCTACATTACAACGGAGACCGCCGTAATTGTCCGTGATAACGGCATCGGTGTATGCACCGTTTGCGATTATTGCTTGTAATTCTTCTTTGCTCATTGTGTTCAATTTTAGAGTTATACATTATTCAATACTTATCAAATTCGCTTTTTTGAAACAACGCCAACCCTGCACCTCGGTGTCGTAATACACTTGAACAGTGTCGATGTAGTGGCGACCATCTGCGTCTGCTATTGCGGGAATAAGACTTTGTTTCAAAGTACCGTAGGCTTCTCGCAAAGACCCGTCCACTTTTTTGAAATAGAACTTACATATTTTTTTATAAAGTGCAACTTTCAGTTTTATATTCAGCCATGCAACACGGAGTGCTTCACTCATTGTATAGCCGTTTCTCTTTACCAGTTGCCATGCAAGGCTCATAACCTGCCGCAGTGTGTTTTTTACTTTTGTACTCATAACATTGTGCTTTTAGATATTATACATTGTGTTTATAGCCGCCCGTCACGCCGATAGCCCAGCGATATATTTTTCAGAATACCAAATTAGCACCGCCGCCGTTAGCAGTCCAGTATTCTTCAGCAGCCGCTATTTCGCGGTCTAACTCTCTCATTGTGATTGCAGCGCGTACTCGTTTGTCATCTTTGAATGATGCAGATGTAAGCACCTCTTTGATAGCGTATGCAAGGCTTAATGTATTTTCGCACTCTTTTACGCTGTTGTAGGTGAACAATTTTGTTAAGTTTGCCATGATTGTATATATTTTGAGGGTTATTATTGAAAAAGCCCTGTGGCTTCTATCTTACGTACAATTTGCCATTTCTTCGATAGTACATAGGCAAGCGACCACGTAAAAATTACAACGGCTATTTGCCCTGAAACAACTGCAAGAAAATTTGCATCTTCAGTCGGTTCGCCACACAAAGCAACAAGTCCGAGGGTTGCCAAAATGCCAACTATTGAAAGTTGCGCATAGAATTTGATAAGATTTCGTTTCATATTCAAAAAATTTTTCATTTTTACTTGCATGTTTAATTTTATTTGCGTAACTTTGCACGCTTTTTAAGTATGTAATTTTAGTTTGCTATTGAAATTACGCTGCAAAGGTAGTGAAATTATTTCAACTATGCAAACATTTTGATGAAAAAATTACAAAAAATTTTCATCAAAACTTTGAAATGTTGAATAATTTACTGCAAATGAGCTCTTTATGTAATTTATGTTTTAGAACATATTTTTAGCAGTTAAGGGCTTTGGTCATAGTTAGTCAAATATACCCGTGCGCGTGAATAGCGTACCTTATTATATAATAATTCATATATAACAAGCACAATGTAATTATGATGAACGAAATGTCTCAAAAAGAAAGGTTGTTGCAATTTTTACAACACCTCGGAATTGGGCAAAATCGTTTCTCAAAACAAGCGGGTATATCTTCGGGTAACATCGCACATTGGAGAAACGGAGTAATACCGCCCAAGTCATTAGAAAAAATCAGAATGGCTTTTCCTGAACTCAATGTAAACTGGTTGCTTACTGGCGAGGGGGAGATGGTGAAAAAAAAAGATAGCCGTCCTGAAAAAGTAGAAATAAATACGATATTTCCTGTTTCTGACGACTTTAAGCAGGAGGTTAGTAGATTACAAGAAACATTACTCATTAAAGACAGGGAGATTGTCGAACTTAAGCAACGCATTGAAGAGTTAAAAGATGATAAGGCAACACTTAAGCATTATATAGAAACTCTTGAAGATGCTCTGCAAATGCTAAAAGAAAAAACATTGCCAGCACATGCTATAGACGCGATTGCAGGTTAAGAATACCTTTCCGTATCTATTATTGCGGATCATATTTTTGACAAGCAACAACAGGTAGGAGAATATATAAGAAAATGAATAAACGGAATTGGGAGCAATATAAGAAATCTGATGAGGGGAAACGGGTGATTGCCCTGTTCGACCCTGCAATAGTGAATTTTGCCGAAATATACAAATTCACGGAAACTCCTGCATATCCGTATAATGACGGTATGACTTATGCTGCGGAAGATTGGGATTGTAATATGCCGGACATTGACTCCGAAATACGCTCGCGCGAGGATTATGAGAAGATTATAGACGAGTTGGAGTTTCATCGCGTGTTACAGATTACTGAAGACGGAGTAGTAACGTTTGAAGATACTGCTCTTATCAAGGCAGATGATTATAGGAGAAAAGTTAGCGCAATACATTTTATATCGCTCATACTTTATTACAGAGCCGATTTCTTCAAACCACTTTTACGCCCTGCCGATTTTAACACTATACAAACAGCAAGCAGCAAACTGGGTATAGAATTGCCTGCTATTCCACACGGAAGAAATTATCGCGATTATTTGATATACTATTATGACATCTGTATTGCATTTAACGATTTCCAACAAGAGTACGGTCTGACTGACGCAGAATTTTGCGCCTGTTTGTATGACTATGCTTCCACCCTCGGCGATGAAGAGCATAAGGTAGAAATAGAACTGCCAACGCCGACTAATATATGGCTGACAGGAGCAAGCAAGGAGGATATAGCAGCAATAGAAAGAAATGGTAATGCAGATGAGATGATATGGGCTTGTAACGAGCGAACACGCAGGGGTGACATTGTGATACTTTATGCTCTTGCTCCGCATAGCTGCATACACTCAATTTGGCGTGCAAGCACAAGTGGACTGTTCAATCCCTTTGATTATTATCAAAACCGCACTGTTATCACCAACGGAGTAGATATACCACACATTAGTAACAAAGAACTGAAGGCTCACCAGTATTTCTCGCAGTTACCTATCGTCAAGAAGAATATGCAAGGCGTATCAGGTGTGGAGTTGAGTGCAAAAGACTATATAGAACTGCTCGCACTTATCGCAGAAAAGGGGTTTGATACTGCACAATTACCAAATCTTGCTGCCGCTATCACAGACTATGTTACTCCTGATGTTGAGATTGAAAAAGATGTTGAAGATAAGATACTCATTCCTCTGCTGACAAAACTTGGATATTCCGAAAGCGACTATACCCGACAACTGGCACAGAAAGCAGGTCGCAAAATGAAAGCCATACCTGATTTTGTGTTTTTGCCACAAGGAGAAGAGCATTTTCAGACTGCACCTCTCATCATAGAGGCAAAGTATGATATGGGTACGGTGCGAGGATATAGCAACGCCTTTACGCAGGCTCTTTCTTATGCTCGCATTATGCGGAGTGACGTTATGGGAATATGCGACAAAGAGCGGCTTATACTTTACGATGTATCGTGTGGCACGGCAAAGCAAGAAACACCGATATTTGAGCAACATTGGGCTGTTATATACACTGATACCTCAACGCTCAATAGATTGGTTAAATTGATAGGAAAAGAAACAATGTTAAATAAAAAAAAGTAATGTTTGATTAAAAGCATTGGAGTGCAAAATATCCCAAAACCTTGCACAATCCTTGCACATAAAAAGCGATGACACTCTAATTAGTTCATTTATAACTCGGTTCGGTAGCTCAGCTGGATAGAGCAACAGCCTTCTAAGCTGTGGGTCTTGGGTTCGAATCCCAACCGGATCACCATTAGAACCGGTGCAAATAGTGCATCGGTTTTTTTCAAAGAAAGGCACATCAGATACTATCATCAAATATTATTCTGACAACTTGTTCTGACAAATTATTCTGACAAATTATTCTGACAACTTATTCTGACAACTATATACAACGATAATAAAAAAACAAAATAATCTCAAACTAAAACAACAATGGAAAAGAAACTTAAAAGATCACGTGACAAGAAGTTATGTGGCGTATGCGGTGGTATAGCTGAATATTTTGAACTCGACCCGACCGTCATCCGTGTTTTGTACGCAGTGCTGACAGTATTCAGCGCCGCCTTCCCCGGACTTTTGCTCTATTTTATTCTTGCACTTGTGATGCCCAAGCCGGAAGAGGCGTAAACAGGTCTGAATGTTGGTGGTGACAGACGTTGGCGGGTGTTACATTCCGGCTAACGCTTTACCCCCACCCACCTTGTTTCATCCACAATAGAGACGCTCTTTTCGAGCGTCTCTCTTTGTTTTGGGATGCGGTGAAAAAAAACATCTGACACCCCACTACACGTTGTTTGCAGGAATCCGGTTGTCTTTACCGATGCCGGTACTTCATGCCATTCCTCCGCAGCAATTGATGACTTGTGCTGTAACGTAAGAAGACATGTCTGAGGCAAGGAATAGCGCTACATTGGCCACGTCCTCAGGCGTACCTCCGCGACGGAGAGGTATCATTTTCACAAACTCTTGCAGTTTTTCTTCAGGCAACTGCCGGGTCATATCGGTAAGAATAAACCCGGGTGCAATACAGTTGGCTCTGACCCCTCGTGACCCCAACTCCTTAGCGACAGACTTGGTAAACCCGATTATTCCGGCTTTTGAAGCAGCATAGTTAGCCTGTCCGGCATTACCGCCTTCGCCCACAACAGAAGCCAGGGAGATGATACTACCGCTGCGTTGTGACAACATAACGGGGGCGCAGGCATGAGTGTAGTTGAAAGCCGACTTCAGATTGACGTTAATAACACTGTCCCATTGTTCTTCGTTCATTCTGAGAATCAACGTATCCCGCGTTATACCGGCATTATTGACAAGAATATCGATTCTGCCGAAAGTCTGTTTCACCCGGCTTACCACGTCATGAGCGTCTTCGAAAGAAGTGGCGTTACTCTCATACATCACTGCTTTTCTGCCTAACGCCTCGACAGACGATATAAGGTCACGGGCAGAGTCAGTAGTAACGATATCCGTAAAAGCGATGTCGCACCCCTCGGCAGCAAAACGAAGGGCGATGGCTTTGCCTATACCACGGGCGGCACCGGTAATAAGAGCAACCTTGTCTGTTAAAAGCATAAAAACGATAATTTAAAAAATAAGGATGATAACGACCTAAAAGCTATTATGGTCTTAACGGATTTTAAAGATTTTATAAGATTACTTTGAGAGCAAGCTAATTTCCTTTTCCCTGCACTCACTCAACAACGTATCTGCCCGTTTGGCATTCTCTTTCAGCGTTCTCTCAAGAAGCAGTATCCTTTCGCTAATGCCCGTTCTTGCACCTTTGTCCGCCATGAGGTATTGCTCACGGAGCCTTGCCAGTTCAGCCTCCTCACGCATGTTGTCTGCCCGTAACTGTATATACTGCGCAGCTAAACGCCGTGCCTCTTCCGAACGAAAAGCGGAAAGGGAAGAATAGACGAGCGTGTCTGTTATCAATACAGATATGTCCTCAGCGCCGACATTATCCACCTCCGCATGAGAGGATGGCTGCTTTTCTACCGTCTTACCAACAGACCTATATACAGCATCATCTTCTTTATGCTCACAAAGCACGTTCAGTTGCGCAAACTGCCGAAGATAGAAGTCGGAGGAGTCGCGCAAAGACTTATGCTCAGCATTGGGAACAAAAGAATAGAGAGAAAGCAAGCCTTTGGGAGCGTGTCGGTCAGTAAGGAAATAACCGATGCCGGTTGTCTCATCTATAAAATAGAGATAATCATTGCCTATTGAATTAAACGGAACGTTGAGCATCTCGGCATTGAGCCACGAATCAGTTGCCGAGTTATATCTGGTAACATATATATCCCATTCTCCAAGTCCTTGATTAGATTGCGCCGAGAAGTAAAGCGTCAGACCGTCAGACATAAGAAACGGGTATCCCTGTTGCGCAAACATATTCACCTGCTCCGGCAGGGTGTCAAGCGGTGTCCAGGAGTCAAGCAGTCTTTCCTGCTTACAAATAAGATGCCTGCCGGTCTGCGGTTCCTCCACAACGACGAGTCTGCGGTCGGCACGCTGATTACAAAAGGTGAAGTTACCGTCTATGAGGCCGAACTTTCCCTGCTCAGGAGAGAGCGGCAGCTCCGAAAGAAGCGAAGAGGACGGGAAAAAAACGGAATCAAACACGCATATATCCTCCGCCTTCGCCAATATTTTCTGTGCCTTTTGCGCCCTTGACAACTGCTCCTGCACCTCTGCATACCGCTCGTGGGTATCATCTATCCCGCTCAGATAGGCCTGATACATCTGAGCAGCATCAGCAAAACGGTAATCAACGTAATACAAATCGCCAAGATACAGATTACGAAGGTTATACTTACTACCGGCCTGTTCGAAATGAAGAATAGCCTCGTCCGTCAGTCCCTCTTCCTGCTCACAACGCGCAAGCCGATAGGTGTAGAGGGCGTTCTTGGGGTAGGTATGATGCAAAGCCTTGTAGAGCGGCAATGCCTCTGAATAACTACCCGCCTGAAACAACGCATCAGCCGACTGTGCAGACGGCACCGCTGCCACAAGAGACAACGATATACTGAAAAATATAACTAAGACAACCAATTTTTTCATTTCAGACTACAAAATTACAACAAAATGTTGAAACTTCAAAAAAATTGTTGTACCTTTGTAAAAAAAAGCAGAATAACTATCAATTATTGCATCAAGTCATGAGTTACAAAATTCGCATCATCTCTCCTTCCGGCGTTATCGAGCCCGAACTTGTCTATAAGTCAGCCTCCTTTCTGCGTTCCAGGGGTTTTGATGTCAGTATCTCCGCTCACGCCTGTGGCAGTTATGGCAGGTTTTCCGGCACTGCAGAAGAACGCTTATCAGACCTTAACGAGGCGCTATGTGACCCTGAGCTTGACTATATTCTTTGCTCCCGTGGCGGCTACGGATTAGTGCAGATTATTGACCGGGTGGTAGTGCCTGAAGACAGATGTCCGACAGTTGTCGGTTTTTCTGACATCACCGCTCTACATAACCTCATGGGCTGTCACGGCAAGCCGTCGGTACACGGCGTGATGTGCAAGCATATTGCAGAGTATGACAGTCGCACTGAGGCTGTTGAACAGCTCCTACATGTCTTGACCAAAGATACTATAGACTACCGCCTTCCGTCCCACCCCCATAATAAAACCGGCGCAGTTGAAGGAACCATCCGCGGCGGAAACCTCAGCGTTCTGTACGGTCTGCAAGGAACACCTTATGCCACACCAATCAATGCCGGAGACATTCTGCTAATAGAAGATATCGGCGAACACCCGTATGCCATCGACCGCATGATGCACAACCTGCGTTTAAGCGGGGTTTTGTCACGTCTCGGCGGATTGATAGTCGGGCAGTTCTCCGATTGCGAAGAAGACCCGCGAATGCCTTACACCATCTATGAAGGCATCAAAAGACTGACCGAACCGTACAACTATCCCGTTGTGTTCAACTTTCCGGCAGGTCATGTGGCTGATAACCGGCCTGTGATTCTCAATCGTGAAGGTTGCATACTAACGGTGGATAACGATAAGACAACACTACATATACCCGATAAGAAAAACGTATGAAAAGCACATCTCCACTCAATACCCCACCTATCAGTCTGTTCGTAAGAACGGTCTCTGTTCTGTTAATGATAATCGTCATTGCCCTTCTCTATCCGCATAAGGACTTGTCATTGCGTCAGAAAGCGGAAATCGGCCGTCCGTGGAGTTATGGATTGGTGACCGCGCCCTACGACTTCCCAATATATAAGAGCGAAGCGCAACTAACAGCAGAAAAGGCAGATGTCAAGCACTCCTTCACACCTTATTTTCAGCTTCACCCGTCTGTTGCCAAAACACAGCAAGATACCATTCAACATGAGGCTCAACAGACCCTGACGGCTCAGGAACAGAGTTACCTCATCGCCGCCGTTAAGCAGATATACAGCCACGGCGTGATGTCAGTGGACGACCGCACTTATCTGCAACAAGAAGGCTACACGCGTCTCAGGCTTATTGACGAGCGTCGTGTAGCAAGCGAGTACGACATATCCGGTTTCTACACCCCCAAATCGGCGTACGATGAACTGCTCTCGAAGTCTCCGGAAGGAGAAATGTCGCTGCTGAACAGACTGAGCCTTAATCGTATGTTACTACCCAATATTTCCCTCGATACGGCTCTCACTAACCGACAGCTGCAAGCGGAATTAGCTGCAATACCCATATACTCCGGTGTTGTACAGGAAGGAGAGAAGATTATCGACAAGGGCGAAATTGTGACCGACGAGACGTGGCAGATTCTGACCTCTCTCCGGCAGACAGAAGAAGAACGCGGACTGAACAAAGGTCAGGTGATGTGGTCGATGACCGGACTGGTTCTTCTCATCCTTGTGTTTGTGATGCTGATGATTTTCTACCTGCGTGTATTCCGCCCGAAGCTGTTTGAAGACACCCGTTCGTGGCTGTTCTTCACTATTCTAATCACTTCTATTGTCTCATTAGCCTGCTTGGTTGAACGCTTCACACTTCTAAGCATATATATTGTCCCGTTTGCGTGGGTTCCGGTCATCACCCGCGTCTTCTACGACTCCCGTACCGCCCTGTATATGCACTTAGTCACTATTTTTGTATGTGCAATGCTTGCACCTGTGCCTTACGAGTTTTTAATCTTACAAATGGCAGTCGGAATGGTGGCGGTATCCAGTCTTCGGGATATGGCGCAACGCTCACAATTGGTGCAAACAGCATTGTGGATTTTTCTCACCTACTGCGTATGCTACACAGCAGTTATTCTTACAGAGAAGGGTAACCCCGACACTCTTCACTGGCACACCTACGTGTATTTCCTGACCAACGCCTTGTTAGTAGTGTTCGCATACGGTCTTATTTATCTCTTCGAGCGTGTGTTCGGTCTTGTAAGCAGTATTACTCTGGTGGAACTGACCAACGTTAATAGCGACTTCATGCTCACGTTCGCCGAGAAAGCCCCTGGCACGTTCCAGCACTGCCTGCAGGTAAGTAACCTTGCGATGGAAGCCGCCAAAGAGGTTCAGGCCAACGCCCTGCTTGTCAGAACAGGAGCACTCTACCACGACATAGGAAAGATTGAGGCACCGCAGTTCTTCACCGAAAATCAGACGCTCGGCGACAATCCTCTATTGAGAATGCCCTCCACAACCGCAGCGCAAACGGTGATTCGGCACATAGAAGACGGTGTAGAGCTGGCAAAGAAGAACCATTTGCCGGAAGTGATTATTGACTTCATTCTTACCCACCACGGTACGAGCAAAGTCCGTTTCTTTTACAACACCTGGTGCAACGAGCATCCGGGTGAGACTCCTGATGAGGCGTTGTTCACCTACCCCGGTCCGACTCCGTCAACGAAAGAGACTGCCATCTTGATGATGGCAGACGCAGTTGAGGCTCGCAGTCGCTCGCTAACCGACCTGACAGAAGAGTCAATAGCAGAAATGGTGAATGACATGATTGACCGGCAGCTGTCAGAACATCAGTTTGATCAGGCTCCGCTTACCTTCAGAGACATCAGCAAGATTAAAGCCGTCTTCACCCGTAAGCTTATCTCAATGAACCACCACCGGATCAAATACCCGGACTTGAAGTGAGAGTGCGGGTTGGTAGAGATGCCGGTGTTGTGACTATTTTCTCTCATTGGGCTACTCTATGTGCTTCTTTATTTCGGCTTCGAGAGCGTCTTCCTTAGAGGAGTCTATAAGATTATCGTAAGGTTTGCCGACGCCGAGGTTCTCCGGCCAAAGGCGTGCTTTGTTGACGGCCTCAAGCGCCTCGTTATATTTACCTTTTTGTAGTAAGTGTCTCGCCATGCCGAGATACGCATCACGATAAATGTCATGTCCCTCAGTGGCGCCTTCATAAGGTAAAACTTTGGTTTTGCCGAGCAGTCGGATACAGTCGCTAAAGCGTCCGTCACGACACAAAGCATCGGCGTACAAGACAGAGATATAATAATTACCGGGATATAGCTTGTGGTATTTCTTTCCGTACCCGACTGCCTTTTTCAGCAAGTTCTCAGTAAGATAATAGTCAATCAACTCTCTGCCGCATCTCCAGGATTGTTGCAAACTTTCGCTTCTGAGGAGACTCTTGAGTTTGTCCTCGCCATTCTGTAGGGTAGCCCTTGTGAGAAAGAGTGGAGCGTAGTCAGCTTGTTCACACATCAGAAGTAGTTTGAGCGCCTCTTCTGCTCGCTGCAGCCCGAGTAATACCAATCCCTCATAATACTTATTCTGCCAAGCCGGCAGCAGTTTATCCGCCCATTGCATGATACGCATTGTTGACAACCGGTGCGGGAAGACATAGTCAGCCGGTCTGAGTTGTGCCTCACGCAGCAAGGCTGTAGCCCTCTCCTTATCTCCTCTTAGGTAAGCGAGGTATGCTCTGTGGTAAGCAGCGATTGTTCCTCCTGCCAAATTCAGTACTTGTTCCGCCTCATCATACAGTTCAGCGTCAGAGTAGTTGTCAGCGAGTTGAAGAAAAACCTCGTCCTTCATTTCACATTGTACTCCCTGTTTGAATTGCTGCATTGTCATCAAGCCGAGCAGTGCGGCTTCGAACCTTGCTGGTTGATAGAGCGGCAATTGCTTCAAAACGGCTTCAATCGTCGTTTGCGCCTCCTTTTTGTTTCCTTTTATTCTGCTTATAGCAGCCAACCTTATCTGTGCGTCAAGGTTTAGATTATTAGTTGTGAGCGCCTGTGCAGCGTATTGTTCCGCCTTGAGTAAATTCTTCTCGCGCATAGCGATATCAGTAAGTTGCAAGAGTGCAGCAGAGCGGAGATTGAGGTCTCTCTTTGCCGCCATCGCAAACCCGTCTTTGGCGTGCAGCAGCTGCCCTTTTTCGAGCGAAGCGACAGCATACTGGTAGTTGGCAGGCCCGTCGTAGGTATTGACTGCGAGAGCCGTTCGACAAAGCGTGAGAGCTTCATCGAATCGTCCTTGCTCGTTATATACAGTGGCAAGCGCAGTAAGTGCCGGCACAAAATAGGAGTCTTTGCCGATAGCCTGTTTCAGATATTGTTCCGCCTCCGGATAGCGCTTCTGGCACAACCAATTGTACCCCTGCGAGTATAATTCATACACGCTGTTATGATTTATATCCTTCGGCTGTTCAAGTGGCCTGTCGGTCAGATTGTCTTGCGTTCGCTCGGAATACACAAGCTGCATATCTTTAGTTTCCACTCTGAGCGTCCCCTGCCGCGACAGCAAGGGGTTGCTAACCTTCTGCTCCCATTTCTGCAGCACCTCTGCCTTCAGCGGGAGAGTAGTGACAAGGGAGTCTCCTGCATAGACAAGCAAGTCTGTGTTAACAGCCTGCAACGGGCAGAAGCCCAGCAGTATCGTACCATCTTCCAAACGAGTGACATTGAGGGAGCCGAGCGTACTTGTCTGTTTTACTCCTCCAATATCCTTGACAGGGAACCAATATTCTGTCCAGGTGTCAGTCTGCGCCGGTTGCAATGCAGTATGCTGAAACGGGGTTGTGGCACAATGTTCGTCAGGTTGGCAGAACATACGTCCTGACTGTTGCTCGATATATTGTCCGTCCGCATCGGTGAGCAGGTTCTCCCATATAGCTCCACTGCGAGCAGTGGACCAGATAAAATATTTCATACCGAGTTTGTCGGCATGCTCTGCCATGTGAGCCGAGCCGAAATCCGAGTCGTGCCAGTAGATACCGTAAAAATTGCTGTATGCTCCGAGAACATGTACAGACATGCTGTTTCCGAAATCGATGTTCTTGTACCAAGAAATGTCTTTCCCCAATTTATTGACCGGGTAAGTGTCCCAGTCGCCGCTATGACTGATAGAGGCATTTCCGGGATAGACAAACTCGGCATCTCCCCTGACGGAGTATGCAGCATTCATCCACTGATAACAAGATTGAAGGTTATTTGAAGCATTATACCACGTGACAGAGGTGGTAAAATACGCCTTGTCGGGGGGCAGGTTGATATCGACCATCCACCATGCTCCGGTTACCCATTCGTACGATGCCACATAACAACTGACCGAGCCGTCTGGCAAAGTGCAAGTCAAATAATCAACGGGTGTTGCGGTTGTAGGTACATGCCCGAGAATACCGAAGTTGAACTCTATTCCGCCTGAGGTCCAAGCTCCGCGCATAGCTATATCCCGGAACTTCAAAACCTTGTTGGTGTAAATAAACTCCCTGCCGGTTGATTTTTCGGTTGCGCCCCATATTTTTCCTCCGACCTCCGGCAAAACGGAAAGCGAGATATAGGGATTTTCGAGCGTCACCAGTTTCCAGTCTTTCTCCAGCGCCTTGTCGGTATATCCGTCCCATCTGAAATAGGGATAGGACGGCCTTTCCTGTTGTGGTGCCAAGAGTGCCACGGGTGTAGGGTCGGAATAGGGATAGGTGGTGAAGGTGCGGGATGTCTCACTAATCACAGCTTGTCCGAAAACAGGCAAAATTGTAAAAAGCGACAACGCGGCAAATGATGCACAAAGGACGTAAGCACGATGTACAAAAGGAAAAGAGACAAAACATTTCATTGTATATACCTTATTTATCTATTATTCTTGTGTTTGCATTTTCTCTGCCGAGGCAGGCATATCTGTTGTGTTGTCCCCTGCATGAGTCGTGTATTCAGGGTGGTTGTACCGTATCCGTCAATAGTTAACGAGAGGGTATCTCGCAACCAGGTCGGTTCGGCAACAGCGATGAGTAGTGAGTCGCCCTGTTGTCTCATCATTAACGCCGTCATAGCATCGGCTGTTACTCCGGCGACAGTTGCCTTTTGCCAGAAGTTGATGGCAGTAATGCCGGACACCCGGTCATAAACAGCGTGCACAGCGGTGTCGTTTCTCAGAACAGTCACGTCAGGCCGGCGTGCATAGTTCCCCGCGTCCTGCTCCGTCATTGTAGGCAGTAAGACGTATTCATAAGAGGCGTTGTAAGGGGCGTTACCGTGTGAGAGCCACATCTCGTTGTATCCTCTCTCACTAACGGCAGTATGAAGCGTAACGGGCTTAGGGAAGAAATAGGCACCTGTGCTGTCAAGCCAGGCATATTTGACATTTTCCACAACAGTGTCGTTATTTGTGAGCTGTGTTCCATTCAGCGTAAGCCGCCTATTATACTGTCTGTTCTCTACAGTTGTGATAACTTCTCTGTCGTCAGTGAGTGTAATTGCCGAGCCGAGACAGACTATTTCGTTGTCGAAGCAGAACCAAGACTTACGTGCTTTCAAGTCAGAGCGGGAAGCAAGCAGCTGCATCATAGCAGACACATACATCCCGTTCATTGTTACTCCTCCCGCCCTTGCTACATCAGCCGCCGCCGGTTGACTGTCGAAAAGAATCATGTTGCTTGCACAAGGCTCACGTGGCAACAAATCCACGGTTGTTCCGGGAATCTTATAAGGATTGACACGCGGCACATACTGCTTATACTGGAAGGGGTCAAAAGGTGTGTATATGTAAGTCATGCCGTCTCCTGTGTACCAGCCGGTAGTATTCTCGCTTTTGGTAGGTCGTATAAACGCCTCGTATTTGCCTATTCTGTTGCTTGACATTGCGAGAGCGAAACGGTAGTTGTCGGTCTGGTGAATGAGTCGGTCTCCCGCAGCAAGAAAAAGAGAGAACGGTTGCTGCGCATAGTTCTTGTCAGCCAACTCCAATGCGGCATCCACTCGCGGCTTATTGACAGGCAGTTCACCTATATTGCTATACGGCGAGGGATAATGGCTGTCAAAAGCAATCATGTCAGCACACTCACTGACCACCCTGTTGTGAAGCGCAGAATCCTTGATGAGAGAAGCACAATCGAGCAGGTCAAGCACACACTGCCTTGCGTTGCGGTACGGGTCCCTCGCATTACCTCTCCCCATAAACATAAGCATCATCTCTCCTCTGTAGATAGCCGGCAGGTAGGTACGTGTCACCCAGGTCGGAACCACATCGATTATCTGCTTAGGTATCTGATATCCGGTGTCGTGGAAGAGCCTGAGCATAATAGAGAGCAAGTTTGCCATCTGTTTGCCGTAAGTGCCGATATACGGTATAGCGACATGTTGAATAAAAGTGCCGTCAGGATATAGTCCTTCTTTCTTCCAGACGATAGTGTTATGCCTGTATTGCCGTTGTTCCCGGATAATACTGTCGTGCGAGAGATTAGCCAGCGCTCTCTGTTGAGGTGTGGTCTTATCCACGAAAGCAGGTACGGCACATCTTATGCCGTCATATACGTCTTGTTCGTTATCGGTAAGGAGTCCTATCATAATGAGGTTTAGACATATATCCGCCTGATTAGCATAGGTCAGGTTGCCGGTCTTGGCGTAGTCCCGGACATGCCGGCTTGCGCCTTTTTCAAAATGTTGCAGTTCGGTTGTTGTGAGTTGGTCGTAGAGGATACTAACGATATTAGCGTAGTCCCAAGTGTTTCCTATGCGCCATTCCCACCAATTGCCGCACATAGGTGTATTCTCATTATAAGCGACACGGTATAGCAGCTCCAAAGCAAACCGTATATCGTCAAGGAGTTGCGGGTCATGATAAAAAGGTGTGCCGTGGTACGCCCAAGCTCTTGCCATTGTATGTAGCCTCATATACGAATAATGGACATGAAAGGGTGTAAACGCGGGCACTCTGGTAAGAAGGTTACAATCGTCCCAGAGGAAAGAGGTGTCCCGTCTCATTGAGCGTTGGTAGATAGTGGTTTTTTCTGCCAAATCATTGAGATAAGCTCTCATCTGGGGTTCCTCTTCCGAATAATCGAGTGTGCCGAGTGTGACTGTCTCCCGAAGCCGTTGACGGAGCAGAGTCAAGTCGGAAGGAAAGGCGATGTTGAAAGAAAGCATCAGAGAAACAGCGAAAAGAACGCTGCGTCGCGGGAAAAGGGGGGAGAGAGAGTAAAGGCGAATCATGATTACGAGTAAGTGTTTATAGTTTTGTGCCTAAGACGTTGTAGTGTATCCCATCCCGGTTGATGACAATCTGTCCGTCACGAACCAACTTAGTAGCAGTCGTTTGGTCGGTTGCCGGCAGATCGAGGTATGACATACGTTGTTCCGTTTGGAAAACCAGTTCAGTCGCTTGTCCCATAAGGTCGGTACAATCAATGTCGATTGTCGTTTTCGAGTCGTCAATGGTGACGTTGACATTCTGCTTGTTGGAAGTGACAAGAGTGTATTTTCCATTGATGACAAAGCGCATAGTGTTTCTTTTCCAGGTCGGGTCAGCAGCAGAGAGATAGAAAGAGTCCGCGACGTGTCGGAACATCAGGATGGAAGGTCCGTCAGCGTTGACGCCATTGACGGAAGCCGTTTGCCAGAAGTTGACAGCGGTTATATCCAAATCATCATGTCTTACCGCTTGCGCGAAGGTATCGTTTCGTAGTATCGTGACGGGTATATCAGCAGCGTAGTTGCTGACTTGTTCGCGCGACAGTTGCGGAAGAAGGATATAGGCATAGCCGGCGTTGTTTGGCGCTTTCCCGTGTTGAATAAAGAGGCTTATACACTTGTTCTGCTCGATGTATGTAGAGAGCGTACAGGGTTGTGGAAAGACATATCCTCCGACCTCGTTGATATAGGCGTAAGTCGGGTTGTTGTAGTTCATCTGATAGCACTTTCTGGTTGTCCCCTGCTCTTCATCAATGAAATAGGGTACGTCAATCCGTCTGCTTTCCACAATAGTCTCGACCATACGTTGTTCAGACATAGTTATTCCTGCCCCGAGACAGACGACCTCGTTGTCGAAACAGAACCAGGCTTTCTTTGCGACGAGGTCGCTTTTTGCTCCGACGTGACTCATTGCCGCTGCGCTGTATCTGCCGGAGAGTGTGAGTCCTCCGACATGCGATTGTGCATTGACGGGATTGTCAAACAGAGCGATGCCTGCTCCGTCAGCGGTCCTGGTAATCATATCCACGGTCGTTCCGGGCATCCGATAGTAGTTGCAGTAATTGAAGAAGGATAGCCAGTGTTCACGATGGTTGGGGGTGTAGATATATGTCATACCGTCGCCGGTGTACCATCCTGACATATTATTGCCTGAGAATCCTTCGAACTTTCCGATTCTGCAGCTTGACATAGCGAGCCCGAGTCTGAAACGTGTCGTCTGGTGAATGAGTCTGTCTCCGGCAGCAAGCATCTTCGCAAAGGGTTGTTCGTCAGCAGCATTCTGTGCGTTTTCAAGCAGTCGGTTAATCTGCGGTCTATGTACAATAGGATTCATTCCGTCGTAGGGTGAAGAGTAATAAGTGTTTGCCCTGTACCAGTCTGCGCAAGTGTTTATCACCCGTTGTCTCATCACAGTGTCCTGAATAAGAGCAGAGGCGTTATACAAGTATAGTCCTATATCCCGTGCTGCTTCGTGCGAGGAGTGCGCAGAGTTGACACTTCTGCCCATGAACATTCTCATCATCTCTCCCTTATAGATAGCCGGCATGTATGCCTTGTCTATCCATAGTGGCATAGCCGTGTAGAAGTACTGTGGTGCCTTAAACGATGTTGTACCCGCAAAACAGAGTTGCATCTCGGAAGCGAAACGTGCCATGCTGGTTCCGTATGCTCCGATATATGGTATAGCGGTATGTTGTATAAAGGTTCCGTCGTCGTACAGTCCCTCTTTCTTCAGTATGCCGTTATAGTTGTGATAGTCGCCTTGTTCCCGGATCATCTGCTCCATCAGGCGTTGTGCATTCTTCCGTTGTGCGAGCGTAGTCTCGTCAACAAAGGCACGTTTGACCATACTGAGAGCGTCGGTTATGTCTTGCTGCCTGCCGAGAAGAATTCCCATATAAAGCAAGTTACGACATATATCCGCCTGATTGGCAAAGGTCAGGTTTCCCGCTTTGGCGAAAGCTCTGACGAAGTTACTGAACGCCTTGTCGTAGTGGTCGAGTTGTGCAGGTGTCAGTTGCTCATACAAGATACTGACTATCGCGGCATACTCAGTAGGCATACCAATACGCCATTCCCAGAAGTTGCCAATGAGCGTAGTGTTTTCGTTAAGGCAATATCCGTATAAGAAATCAAGGCTGTGTGTGATGTTGTATAACAATGTCTGATTATGATACAATGCGGAAGTCGGATACGCCCAAGCCAGCGCCATAGTGTGCAGTCGTTGCAGAGTGTAATTAAGGTGTTTGCATGTGTTGTTAGCATCGCCTTTAATACTCGGGTAGTCTGTCCAGAGACAGGTGGTTGGGGTTTTCTGCAGACTCTGTTGCCACTTAGTAGCGTTCGTTTCGATAGTGTTTATAAACGCCTGAACATCGGGGTCAGTGGGGTCGTAGTCAAGAGGTCCAAGAAATACCTGCGTTCTGAGGTTATCCCTCATAATGTCAAAGTCGTCCGCGTAAGTACATGGTGCGAACATTAGTAATGGCAGGAGCAGAGCGGTTAGACGTACGAAGTGTGGCGCCGTCAGCCTCTCTGTAGAGCCATAGCGTGCTATGACTCTACAGAGGCCGAGAGAGCCGGTAATGGATTGAGCAAACATATTCATAACCTTGTTGGGGGTTCACGTTAGTGGTCAGACGTTCAGGGTTGAACGTTTGTGGTTTTCACTTTAGTTTCCGACAACCACCTTTTCTTTACCTACCAGATAGACACCCTGCGGCATAGGTATGAAGGTGTGTTGCTGAGGCAGTGCGGTGATGGTATGCAGTAGATAGCCGGTAAGGCTATAGACAGGTACCTGCACCGTTTGTTTAGCGTTTATGAGTATTCCACCTGTAACCGCTCTTGCCTCATACCTTGTGTCAGCAACGTGTTCCAAAGCAGATGCATCATAAGGTATAAGCTCAATGCTACCAATGAACCAGAAGTCAGTGCTGTTACGTGAGAGGTTGACATCGGTTATGCCCTCGTTGGTGATGTCAATTACGTACTCGTCCCAGACGTTTCCGAACTGCAGAGCCGGTAGCCCTGCCATGATAGCGCTGTCTTGCCCGAGAGAGCTGAGTGTCATATCCTTATATTGTACGAACATTGAGCGTGTGTTGCTGTGGCTGACGCCTGTTATGCGCACCTGGTGTAGTCCTGCCTTGAAAGTTGGGAAATAGATTCTCGGTCGATAACATAGCGCAACGGCTCCTGCTCCTTCTCTAACGCCGTTGATATAACTATATCCTCCGTTGAAAAGGACATTAGCTGTAGTAGCGCCGGTTTCCGAGACATATCCGTCAGAAGAGAGCGAGCGTCCCTCGTATATCATCCACTGATAGAAGCCGATATTATCCCGTTGTACCAGTTCTCCTGAGTGTCCCATAGAACGTGCTGTCGCAAAGTCCGGCCACTGCGGGTCCGGCAGGCTGTCGTATGTCCACTTGGTAAAGTCGATATACAGGGGCTTCGTAAGTGCATCGCCCCACCATTCGTAGTAGAAGCATCCCGGATAGTATTCAGCAAGGATGAAGTCGGTTGCTTCCGGCATTTCCCAATAGACCTCCAGCTGACATGTAGCAGAGCAGTTGCCGGCGGTAGCGGTGATGGTAGTGTTTCCCTCTGCGATGGCATGAATGAGTCCTCCTTCCACCGTAGCCACATTCTCTTTGGACGATGTCCAAGTAACGTTAGGGTTACTTGCGTCGGTTGGCAGAACGGTGGCAGTGAGTCGCGCATATTTGCCTTCCGCAACACGCAGCGTTGTCTGGTCCAGAGTGATGGATGTGACAGGCTTCTCTCCTGTTATTGTGAGCACACATGTCGCCGTTTGTCCGTCGCAAGAAGCGGTGATAGTAGCGCTGCCGGCAGCGATAGCGGTGACTACGCCGTTGTCGTCAACTGTTGCCACTTCATTGTCGCTGCTGCTCCATGTCACCGTCTGTACGGAAGCGTTGAAGGGCTTGATGGTAGCTTTCAGCTGCAGCGTCTGACTCACCTCCATGGATGCAGCGCTCTGATTGAGCACCACGGCGGTGACAGGCACAAGTGTGCCATTGTCGGTCATAGAGATGACCTGAATATTGCACAAGAACAGGTATTCGTTGCTATTACGATAAAGTCGGAGCTTCCTGACGGCTGAACTGTTTACTACCAGAGTGTCGCGAGTATAAATATTCTTTCGCATAGTCTGATAGTAAGTGTTCATCGATGTAGCAACGGTGTTGACATCCACCCATTCTCCGTTGGCGTTCTCGCATTGGAAGATGAGTGACCTGTTTTGGTTGTAGCACCAGCCCTCGGTTATTACGTATTTCACACCTCCTTCTATCTCCGGAAAATATATAGCGGGCAGTTTGTCGGGATTGGATGTCTTAATATCATAGTTCTTTCCGTTCTCGGAAGAACCGTTGTTCCAAGCAAGTGGTCCGTAAACGGGGTCGTCTGTTGCCGTGCCGCATTTGCGTGACTGAAGGTAGCAGAACTTATACATTCCCAGTCCTTGAAAATTCATCAGCCGGTCGGCATGTGTTGTTCCCTCGGAGTAAGCTTCGTCAGCGGAAGTCATGTCAGCAAAATCAACAGCTACACCGGTGACAGCCGGTCCTTGATAGTGATAATATCCGTCATTCCCCAAGGAGTATGTAGCCTGTGCCGAGACGGCGGCGGTAGAGAGAACGATAATTAGTGATAACAAACACTTTTTCATATTAGTATGTTTTTCTTGGTTTTACTTTACTGTTTGTCCTATTGCGTTGTAGGTATTCTCACCACGAAGAATGACCAATTGTCCGTTTCGCATAAGCTTTTCGGCGCCGTGTTTATCAGCTGTCAGTTGTTCAACAGCGGTAGGGTCGGTCACTTCGGGCATCGGTTCAACGGTGATACGTGTGATGAACTGATAGTCGTTGCTATTACGATAGAGTCTCATACGTGTTATATTTCGGTCAGAGACGTTGAAGGTAGCGGTTGAATAACTATTGCCATCAAGTGTGAGATAATAGCTTTCATAACCGGGGTTAAACGCAGTAATGTTTTGCCAGTTTCCTTCTTCGTTCTCAACGTCAATCATGAGGCTTCGTCCGTTGTTGTTGGTCCATCCCTCCACGGTAAGTGTCTTGATACCGTTTGCTATTTCCGGCAGATAGATAGCAGGCAGTTTGTCGGGGTTGGAGTCTTTAATGGCGAAGTTGGTTCCGTTCTCGCTATTGCCGCTATTCCAGAGCATGGGTCCGTACTCCTCTCCTGCGCATGAACGCGACTGTAAGTATCCCCATTTATATAGTCCTACTCCCGCGAAATTCCAAAGCAAGTCAGCGTGTATATTGCCGGTAGTGTAATAAGAATTCTCCTCGGAGAGGTTGCTGAACTCAACATCGAGTTCGTTCACCGGTTCGCCGGTATAATGCCAATAACCGTCCTCACCGACGGCATAGTTGTTATGCGCCACCGTTGTCACATGACAGGTATCCGCTGCCGCGTCTCCGGCACTAACGATGATATCGGCAGTGCCAGGTCCAACAGCTGTCACTACACCATCAGCTACGGTGCACACCGTTTCGTCAGTGGAACTCCATGAGAGTGGGAGGTCGGCAGGTATCGGTGTAGCAGTGAGTGAACGTTGCGCGTCGGTGTTCAACAGCAGACTGTGCATATCAAGACTGACGGATTGATTGCCGACAAGCTCAAGTTCAAGACTGAGGATAGCGAAATAGTCGGTGCTGCCATATTGGAGAAAGATACTTGTTTCACCTACAGTGTTCAGTTCGCAACTAACCTCAGCCACATTCCACGAAGCCTGTGCGGAAAGCACTTGCGCTGAGGTATATGCCCAAGCGGAATGGTTGTCGTCTTTATAATTAATAGCCAGCGACCGTGCCTTGGCACACGCTATCCGCGCATGAATAGCCTTCACTCCACGTGTAGTGGTAGGCAGGTAGATACGCGGTTTGTTAGAGGTGGCGTTGTTCTTCACGGGTGTCGGGTCGGCTGTTGTGCCGTTGTTAAACGCCGTCGGCATGGTGGACGACACACCGTCAATCTTGACAGAGCGGTTGGTGAGCGTCCACTTGACGAACGCCATTCCGCCGGCCTCATGTGCTGCATCTGCGTCAAGCCACGAGGCAGGCAACGAATCAGCTGCCCATGTGGTGAAATCCACGCGGAACGAGTCAACAGGCGTGCCGGTATAGGCATAACCGTCATCTGACAATGTGTAAAGAGCGGCATGTGCCGCACAAGCGGTCAGAAGACCTACAAAGAGAAATAGTTTTTTCATAGCGGTATATTTTAGGTATATTATTAGCAGCTTGGGTTCTTATCATAGAATATACATATCTCCTATGCCGAAGTCTCCGCCTTGTAGGGCGTTACCTCTAACGCTGGTACAGATAATAGCGGAAGGAGTCGTTGTTAGTATCGTGGTCTGTGGTGTGATATACGTCTTCATGGCAGTGTTACTTGTTAATTGTTTGACCTAAAGTGTTATACATTACGCCGTCGCGGATAATCAGCAACTGTCCGTCGCGTATCACTTTTATGCTATTTTGCGGGTTACCCTCAGCCGCCTCTGTATCGGTTGCCGTATCCTCCATATACCTGATACGCACTTGCGGTGCAGCAGCGGCAGCCGTTCCTGTCAGTTGGAAATAGCCGCGCATACCGTCCATCGTCAGGTCGTGGTCAACGTAATAAAGGGTACTGTTGGCACCGAGAACAAGGGTGTTGCGTGAGGTAGAGAGAGGTGTCGGATTGAAAGTTCCGTAGAACTTAACCAAAGGCGTGCCTGAAGGCTTGTCAATATGACGAGTAGTATTTTTAATTACCACATCCCGCAGTATAAACGACTCTGTAACGTCCTCGTTTGTCTTGATAAGATATGGCGCTCCGGCTTGAACAGATGATGCTGTCGTGAACTGCATGTCTATTGCCTCGCCCGCCATACTTGCAGCATTAAACCACTTGAGCGAACACTCACTGACTCCTAACGCCTCCTTCAGCCTGCTACCACTCACATCACATGGCAGACAGAAGGTGTTGTACATTCCTGCTTTGATGGTACGATGAACTGTCAGATTTACCTTCTCTCCGTTATATTCTGCCAACAGTTCGCTATTGTCGGCATCTTCGGCAATAACAATATTTGGAATAGGAATAATCGTTATCTTGGTTATAAACTGGTATGCAGTGCTACTACGTGTAAACAACACATCCTTCACCTCTGTATTGTCAATCACTATTGTATCTCTTGAATATTTATTTCCTTGAAGAGAGACAGTTCCGGGATATGAAGAATTTATTGAATTCAAGTTTTTCCATGTTCCGTTCTGTTTGGCCATTATGTTTAAAGGATAGGCAGTTGCGCCGTTAGTCCAACCCTCAATAATAATCTTCTTGATGCCGTTCTGAATCGTTGGTAGATAAATTGCAGGGCGACAGACCACAGTTATCGCGGTGTTGTTAGTTGAAACGCCATTATAGTAAGAATTACCGCAAGACCACAGCACAGGTGAATAAGCTACATCCTCGCACGTTCTCGAGGAGTACCAACCAAATTTATACAAGCCTACATGATTAAACTCCGCAAGTGTTTCTTCAGCGAAAACGTTACTACCATCATGTGTTTTATGTTCTCTCTCTGTCAGACCTGAAAAATCCACGACAAGAGTGTCTGTTTGCGGTGTACCGGTATAGTCGTATCTGCCTGAGGTGGAATTGTATATCCATTCCTTTGGAGAATAAGTAGCAACGGTGATTTTTGTTATATATTGGTATGCGTTATTTGCCGTAATGCGATGAAACATTACCCGCTTTACATTTCGGTTGTTAATAAAAATTGTGTCACGTGTATAAGAGTTTTTTGATAGACTCTTTGTTGCTATATTTGACCATGTTCCATCATCAGCTTGCTTCATAAATGTAATATTGGCAGGATTGTTAACTCCCCAACCCTCAAAAGCGATGTACCTAATTCCGTCCTTAAATTCAGGAAAATACACTGCAGGTAGGTCATATACGTTTTCCACATCTTTGTTGTTTTTTTCTTCACCAGCAACATAACTCTTACCACTATTCCACAACAACGGTGCATACGTATTTTCGCCCAACGTTCGTGATGCGTAATAGCAGTACTTATACAACCCCAAGCCTTGGAACTCGAGGATGGTCTCGGAATGAGTGGTGCCGCTTGAATAGGCGACCATGTCTGATGTGAGCTCGGAGAAATCGACCTCAAGGTCGGTGTCAAGGGGCGTACCGGTGTAGTCGAAATAATGAGTTGTCTCATTGCGCTCGTAGTCTGAGGCAGAGGCGACAGATGGAAGAACAAAGAATGTCATCAACAGGAATGGTAGTTGAGCGTTTTTCATGGTTGTAGTATGTTTTGGTTCGTGTGTACGGATTATATTTCACCTGCAAAATTAGCATTTAAACGCAACTTGAACGGCGTTTAAATTGCAATTGTTTTGCTCAAATTGGCAAAATAACAAAATATACAAAAAAATTCAAAACAGCAATTTGCAATATTCAAAAATGACCTTAATGCTTATTCCCCTGCTTAGTGACGAAAGCCCCGGGTGTGTCACCGAACTCAGCTCTAAAGGCTTTAACAAAATAGCTCTGGCTTTCAATACCGACCTTATCCATAGCTTCTTTGACCGTCAATCCCTGCTCCAGCATCAGCTTGGCTGCTGTTTGCAGTCGGAAAGAGCGGATATACTCAATAGGAGCCTTACCAGTCATGTCTTTAACAAAAGAGAATAGTTTTCGTCTTGACATCCCCATATCCGCAGCAAGGCGGTCAATATCCACATGTCCGTCAAGCATACGTTCACTTATCATCGTAGTGAGTTTGTCAAGTTGTTGTTGCTGCATTGTGGCGACGGGGTTGGTTCCTATATCGATACAATACCGTTGTGTATAAGAGTCCATGATGTCGAGCATCTGCTGCACGTATATAGCTTGTTCAGCACTAACGTTTTTCTTCAGGTTAATCAAAGGTGCTTTGAGTTCCTTATTCACATCTGTAAAAAAGAGCACTTTAGCCCTTGAGGCTTTTTCTTCTGCTTGCCGGCGTATATTTGTTTCAAACAATGAGCGCTGAAGCCGATAATGCGATATGAGCAGGAAGATGATATAGGCGACAATCATAGCGCCGGCAAAAACGTAGCAACAGATAGCAGCGTTACTCATCCACCACACGGGTTTGACAGTAATCTTCAGGGAAAGAGTATTGCCCCAATGAATGATGTCGTTTGACGCTTGTGCTTGGAACAGATATGTTCCCGTATTGAGTTGCAGTAGATTGACGGTTCGTTGTGTGTTCGGCAGTTCTCTCCAGACAGTGTCCGCCGGTGCTACTCTTCTGTTTCGTCGTGATGGTAACAAGCGAAATCGGAAATGGCATGCTTGAGAAGGCACATAAGCTCCGTTAGACAGAGTGAGGGAGAGGTTATTCTCATTATGTGCGAGTGAGATATGTGCGTTTAGGAGTTGTTTTATCTTTTGATAGTATGTAGTATCGTTGAGATAGACCGACTGGTTGTTAACGGCGACATCGGCGATGAAGGTAGCCGGTTGCGCCGGATGGGCATCGGTTGTTGCGGCACGCTGCATACTAACGGTTGTCCATTGTCCGCCGGCGCCGAGAATAAGTGTTGAGTCAGCGAGATTAGGTGTGATGGTGAAGATATTGGAGACATCGGCGACCGCCGCCATGTTGCAGTTGAGTGTATTGAGCGCGAACACACCTTGCCCGTCAGTTGAGAGATATAAGGTATTGCCGACCAGACAGAGTTTGCGTATTCCGTCATTGCCTTTTTCGAAAGGCAGTGGAATGGTTGAGAAAGAGTGTGTGGTAATATTAAACCTCATCAACCCATTATTGAGAGTGGCTAACCAAAGACACCTGCAGGCGGGGTCATAACAAATATCCTGTATCAAGGCATGTGTCTGTGGTGTAGCAGAGAAGAGATAAGTGCGCTCGGAGAGCGAGAAGCAATGGAGTGAAGTAGTAGTGGCGAGCCAGAGACAGTCGTTGCCGACAGCGAGGTAATAGAGTCTTGTAGAAACATGTTCTCCTTCCGGGTCGGGAATATGATAATTGACAACAGAGTAAGGCTTAGCGGCGGTATTGACACAAGACACGACGTTGGTGATGTCCTGATAGACCGCCCACAATCCGCCGGAGCTGTCGGTTACGATATTATACACCTGCCGGCTTATCAAGCGGTTATCAGAATTAGTCATCAGAGTGTTATCACACTTGCCTGTAGAGATATTGAGGCAAGAGAGTCCGCCGAGATAGGTAGCGACCCAAAGGTAATCACCTTGCCTTGAAAGTGCTTTGATATTGTCAGAGGGGAGAGAAGACGGGTCGTCAGAATGCGCAAAGCGTCTGAGCAGGCCTTTGTTTTTGACGTAGCAGAACAGTCCGTTTCCCTCTGTTCCCAACCAGAGAGTATCATTAGCGGGAAGGAGTGCACTGATTGGCATATTCACCACTCCATAGTCAGCGAAGGAATGGTTATTTTGTTTGTTGTAATCGTTTTGGTTAAGGACACAGAGTCCTCCGGCATAGGTTCCGACCCAAAGGTTATGTCTGCTATCGAGGAACAGTGCCTGAACGCTATTGTTCACGAGAGCCCCGGGTTCGAATGTTTGTCTGAAGAGCCGGCAGGCAAGTGTGTTTAAGTTTATGCGGAACAGTCCCTGCATTGTACCTGCCCAGATGATGGTGTCATTATCGGAGACGAGTTGCCTTGCATTAACAGGTCTGCCGTCGTATAGCAGCTGATTGACGAGTGTAAACCGATTGTCCTGCTGTTTCCACAGTCCGCTGCTTTTAGTAAGGACAAAAAGAGTAGAATCGGCGAGTGCGAGAGCTCTTACCTGCTTATGGAGGAAGGGGTGCGGTGAAGAGTGAATTGTCTGCTTGTCGAGTTGCTGAGCGTTTAACAGAGGTTGTTGCGGCGGTGAGATAGTGAGTAGTGCTTCGTTGGTGATGATATAGACAAAGGGGGCGGTTGGTGAGGTAAACAGTTGTCCTTGTATCTCACGTCCGTTATCCTCTATCGTCGTTGCGGTGCGTGAGCGCGTGTGATAGAAGACGACGAAGCCGTTGCTTAGCCAGAGATTTTGGTGTTTGTCCTCGTAGATGTTTCTTATTGGCCGGTCATAGAGCAGGATGAAGTTATCCGTTTCGGGCACATATTGGAATAATCCTCTTGAAGATGCCGCATAGATATTTCCGTCGAGAGTGCAACAAACGGAGTGGAAAGAGATAAGCCAGAATCCCTGTTGTGCGAATTTGTCGGCATAATGCCTGACATTTACTCCGTCGGTTCTAACTATATTATCCCCCATAGCGAGCCAAGTGAATCCGCAAGTATCTTCGTCGATGGCAGTAACACTGCTATGTCCGGCGTGGAGTTGGTCAGACAAGTCGTGGAAATATGGCAGGAAAGAGCAGAGTGTGAGTTGGCATATCATCAGCAGACATAGTCGTCCGAGCGCGGAGGGAAAGCGTACAGGGTTGCAAGTGCCGATTAAGCGACAGCGAGCGGATGATATGTTGCACACACTATTCAGCATAGGTTGACAGGTTTTACATTAGCGGATATTTTCAAGATAAATCAGAATCTGTTGTGCAGCATAGACCATAGCAGCCGGTCCGTACACCTCGGTCATGCCGGTTGTTATAGCTTCGGGTTTTTCTCCCACCGCCTGCACAGAGCCTAACATTCCATTTTTGTGAACGTTTCTCACGATAGCCTGCCATGCTCTTGTTGCAGGCACGAGGTAAGTGTTCTTGTCAATGATGCCGCTGTTGATACCCCACCAGAGCGCATAACAGAAAAAGGCAGTACTGCTCATCTCGGGTGCGGGATAGGCGTTCGGGTCGAGCATACTTACGTACCAGTGTCCGTCAGATGATTGCAGTTGTACAACAGTGCTTATCATGTCACGATAGAGTCGGATATAATCGCTTCGTCCGTCAAAGTCTTGCGGCAGAAGAGGAATAAGTTTAGCGAGTCCTGCGAGCACCCATCCGTTTCCTCTGCCCCAGAAGACAGGTTTGCCGTTCGGTTCATGTTTGTTGAAGTAGTTGCTGTCTCTGAAGAAGAGTTTATATTCAGGTGAATAGAGATAGTCAACGGTAGCCCGGTATTCCTTGTCCATAAAATGCAGGAGTTGCGGATTGTCACAGAGCGCAGCGTATCGAGCAAAGACCTGTGGCGCCATAAAGAGGGCGTCGCACCAGGACCATCGCTGCTTATAATAATAAGTTTGGTCGTTGTCATCAGAGAAAAGGTCACATTGCGAAGGGTGTCTGACAATATATTCAAGTCTCTCCTGGGGTTGCTGCAACAGGCGTTCGTCTCCTGTTTGTTCAAACATGTCAGCATAAAGCATGCCGACAATAAGATTATCGGCGTGATAGACATGCACACCCATCGGCAAGCGATAATCGTTTTTCCGTGCTAACGTATTCACCCATAGCAGAGTAGCGGTATCTTCTCTCATACCTGCCCACTCATAAGCAGCGGTAAGAAAGATAGCATCCGCCCAGTTGACGTCGTTGGTTCTGGGGCGGTTACGCTTATTGCCGGTGTTTTCATAGTTTGTCACCTGCCATGCAACAGCAGCATCAGTGACACACGTGACAGCCTCAGTTGACAAATCGTCAGAAAAATACCGGGTATGTTCTGAAGAAGCACATGCGGCAAGGCAGGCACAAGAAATGATGATGATTGATAAACGATGAAAGGTGAAAGGTGAATTGTTCATAGCAGAGTTTATTGATGAATTATGAATTATGACATGAAAGTGAATCGTGCACCCATTACGTGAATGACGCCGTTGGTACATTCGAGATTAGAAGTGGTGCAGCCGACTTGGTTGATTTTGCCGTTAGCATTAGTCCATCCGGCTCTTAGTGCATTGAGGTTCTGTGATGAAGTAGCCGCCACAATCGTTTTATAGAGCCTCATCGTCACATTGGGGTCAAGCGTTTGGACAAAGATTGGTGCAGAAATATCACTACTCAGATACTTTCCGGGAATGATGCTCCGAAGAAGGTAGTTGCGTAGTGTTTGCACAGGCACTTCGCTTATTGACGAGTAGTGATAATCACTAAGGAACTTATCCCAAACCACGTCCTTATGAATGAAGAAAGTATAAACGGAGTCGTGATAATAGCTCTCCATGCCGGCCCTATTGATAGCCTCGTACATAAGTGCGAATTCGCCGGTACTGTGTTGCTTGATAAACTCGTAAGCATCGTAGTTGAGCTTTCGGAAATCCTCGCCGGGTTCGTTGTGGTAGCTATAGGCGTAGCTAAGACCGAAGAGTGAGCACGACGACAGCATCGCAGCAAGGAAGATGCACAAAGAAAGAATAATGAGCGATGAGTGTTTCATATCGGAATAAGATAAAAAATGAGACATAATGACTAATAAGCACCTGTCTGGTGCAGGTTTTCATTTTCGTTGAGAATATCCTGATGCACGGGCCAATATAATTGCCACTCTTCCTCAAAGAGTCGATACGCCCCTGCACCTCCGTACTTGGAGATATAGCCTTCGAAATAGTGGTTCATAACCTTTTCCACCCTACCTGTTCTCATAAGGTCGAACCATCGTCGCCCTTCGGCATAAAGTTCGAACTGGCGTTCCTGCCAGATATCCTCTTCTAATTTATCCGTATCTCCGGCGTAATATGCAAGTTCTTTTTCCGGGAGTCCGGCTCTTACCCTTACTTTGTTCATTTCCGTGACAGCTTCCTCCATTCTCCCCAATCGGTTGAGTGCTTCGGCTCTCAGAAGAATGATATCGGCGAGCCTGTACATTGGGATATAGCACTCCTGATATTCGGTCTGCGGCTTATGTTCTCCTGGCGACCATTTCCAGCATTGTGTGCTATTAGGCAGAGCCATTACATGCTTCGTAGTGAAGGTCTTGTACTTGGAGGAGTCAATAGTGGCAACCCGGCGCATGTCCCGGGCAGAGAACTCACGCTCCCATGCAAACCATTTTTGGAAAATTTCAAAAGTCGGAACGAGCGGGTTGGCACTATTGGCAAGCGTGGAACAGATATTGTTCTCCCCGTCGGTGGTGTAGTTCCATTTGAGTGTCCAAATATTGTCGGCAGTAGTAGCGTCACGGCACACATCCGCAAAATCCACCCCAATAAGAGTATGTTTGCCAAGCGCAAACAGTTTGTCGGAAAAGTTGACCGCCTTTTCATAATCCTTTTCCCACATAGCCACATCGGTAGTGAGGGCATAGAGCGCCGCCGGGGAGTAAATAAAGATTTCGTTTACGGTGACGTCAACGAGTGAATCGGCTTTCCGGAGGTCACTGACCACCAGTTCGAAAATTTTATTCTTATCCGTCTTGCCGGGTTTGGTGACATCCGACTTTCGCAAAACGGGTTCGGTCACTAATGGCACATCGCCCCATATACGATACAGATTAAAGTAGGCAAAGGCACGCAGGAAATAGGCTTCACTGAGAAGATGATTCAGTCGATACTCGTCAACCTTGCCGTTCATAGTAGGAATAAAATGAATAGCATAGTTGCTGACACTGATAAGGTTATACCAGTTGTTCCAGTTGCAGGCTCCGATATTGGAGTGGAGTTTGTTGAGGGTTATATTCTGCACCGGCGATCCTCCTGTAACGTTTCCCAAGAAATTATCGCTTCTTGCCTCAGTCCAATAAAGGAACCCTGTCTTATAAGCGTTTTTTATGTGCGCATATCCGGCATTGAGTTCCGCCCTGACGTCGCTCTCTGATTGCCAATAGCCCTCAGTAGTTATGTCGGCGAGAGGCTCAACAGTAAGGAACTCGTTGAGGCAAGATGAGAGTATAAGCGACAACGCGGCAAATGATGTACAAAGGACGAAAGCACGATGTACGAAGGGACAGGATACAAAACTTTTCATTGTATTTACCTATTTACGGGTAGTTATTAAAACTCACGATTTATATAAATCAGCCTGCTTTAGAATGTAACATTCATACTGCAGAGTACGGACTTGGCACGCGGATAAGAGTTGTTATCATATCCGATAGCGAATCCTGATGAAGGTATCTCCGGGTCGAAGCCGTCGTAGTTGGTCCAGGTAAAGAAGTCCTGCAGCATGACAGAGAAAGTCCAGTCCTGCATGTGTAGTGTCCGGAGCCAGTTCTTAGGCAGTGTGTAGCTGACTTTGATATTTTTCAGTCGTATATACGAACCGTCCTGTATCCAGAGGTCGCTATTGAGTCTTGTGTTTTGCACAATAGCTCTGGCGTTGGTTGGAATAGGGTACTTAGCGACATCTCCCGGTGCGAGCCATGATTGCGCCAGATAGACGGGGCTGGCCTGTGTAAGCGTACCATAGATGTGAGCATTACGATTAGCCTCATACACGTTGATTACATTTCCGCCGGCAGAGAAATTGAAGAATGCAGAGACGCGAAGTCCTTTCCAGCGAAACTCGGTGGTAAATCCGCCAGTGAAGTCAGGTTGTCCGCATCCAATGACCTGTCTGTCTTCGTCATTGATAACACCATCGTGGTTGATATCGTCCCACATCACGTCTCCTCCCCGGAAGATTTCCCCCTTATCCGTTCCATATCTGAGTTGCCTGACCTCTCCATCATACTTGACGCCGTCAAGTTGATATTCCACAAACCGGTCTTTGTCATCGAAGACGGGTGTGAGTTGATGCCAAGCCCCTCCCTCGTCAACAAAAAAAGCGTTAGATTGGTCATACTGAAAAATCTGCAGTGCATGATAGCCGTACATAGTGCCGAGTGTGTAGTCGTTGTCGATGATGTACAGACTGTTTTGAATACTCTTGTTCTCCTCCGGGATATTATACAGTTTGTTTCTGTTGAAAGCGAAGTTGACAGATGCCGTCCAGTCGAAGTCCCGCGTCTTTATCATGTGTCCGCTGATAGTAAACTCCAGACCTTTGTTGCTTATATTTCCGATGTTGGTATATGATGAACTAAACCCTGTTGTGCCCGGTAGTTTCATTGAGAACAAGACATCACGTGTGTCTTTCTTGTAGAGGTCCATAATCACAGAGAGGCGACTGTTAAAAAGACTCAGATCGACTCCGAGATTATGCTGCATTGTAGTCTCCCAGCCGAGTTGGTCGTTCTCCAGTTGAGTAGGATAGATGCCCACATAGTCAGCATAGGCGATAGTAGAGTATTTAGACATAGCCGCGTAGTCACCGGCAGTCTGGTTACCTGTCATACCGAAACTATAGCGTATCTTGCAATCGGAAAGTACGGGTTGCGCCCATTGCATCCATTGCTCGTCAGAGAGTCTCCAGCCGACACTTCCGCTTGGGAAAACTCCCCACTTGCGTTTTGCGCCAAACCGGCTACTGCCGTCGGCACGGACATTGGCGTTGAAGAGATAACGTCCCTTATATGAATAACCGACACGTGCGAAGAACGACGACATACGGTTCTCCGTCTGATAGTGGTAGGTGCTGTTGAGGTTAACCTCGTTAAAAGCATAGCTTGTTTCTATCGCCTCAGAGATATTATGGTTAACGGCAAGATTGATATACTCGCTCTTGTAGCCCTGAATACTGAATCCCGCCATTATACCCACATTGTGTTCGTCGGCAAAAGTGCGTGTGAAGGTGAGCACATCATCATGTGTCCAACGCAAGGATGTAGTATTTCTGTTTGCAGATGCGGTTATCTGGTTCTTATTAAGTATGGCCGGTTCGAAATAACGGTAGTTATTCTGATGGAAAGTGGCGGCGATAGAGGTCTTAAAGGATAGTCCGTCGATGATGCGCCACTCGATAAACTCGTTGATGTTGGCCTCATAATACTTGTTATTATTTGTGCAGATATAAGACCAGGCCAAAGGGTTATTTCGTGATGCGATAACCGGCGCATAGGTGCCGTCAGGGAATATTAACGCCATATTCGCAGGCCTTTCCAATATACGCTGCCGTGCACCGCCGGGAGTTCGCCGATTGGCGCCGATAGTGAGCGAAATACGACTGCCGATAGTTACCCTCTCGTGCGGGCGATAATCAATATTGATGCGCGCGGTGCCTCGCCTGTTCCAAGTGTTGAGGGCGATACCGTCATCGTTCATGAAACTAATAGACGTGAAGTAATTTATTCTATCCGTTTTGCCCGCCAAACTGACATCGGCCTGATGAGTCAGCCCTGTGCGGAAAAGAATGTCTTGATAAAAGTTATCGTCGCCGAAGGAAGGGTTGAGCGAATCATTCACATAAACAGAGAATCCTGAAGAGCCTGCCAGATAACTGCGCAGGATATCAAAGTCGATGCACTGTCGTCTGTTCATCTGCGGCAAAGTGCGTGCAAGGTTGGCAATCTTCAGCGAGTAGCCGGCAGTGACAACCGGCGTGGAGGATGTACCTTGTTTAGTGGTGATAATAATAACACCATTAGCAGACTTTGAGCCGTAGATAGCCGCAGATGCCGCATCCTTCAGGACCTCGACGGAAGCGATGTCCGCCGGGTTGATATTGTCAATATTATCCACCTCTGTTCCATCGACGATAAACAGCGGCGTTGAGCCTTCGGCGGAAAGTGTACTGGCTCCGCGGATTCTATAGTTGCTCTCTGAACCGGGTTCGCTTGCAGTGACGATTTCGAGTCCTGACACCTTGCCCTGCAGCGCAGATGCCACATTGATAGGCTTGTTTTCCAAAAGTGTCTTTTCCGCCAATGAGGTGATAGAACCTGTAACATCACGTTTCTTCATCGTACCATATCCGACAACGACCACCTCGTCTAACTGCTTGCTATCCTCCTCAAGCATAATCTTTTGCGGCTTGCCGCTCTTTGCTGTCAGCGTCTTGGTGACGTAGCCCATATAGGAAATCTCGACTTGTGCGTTTTGCCTCACGGTAAGCGTAAATTTCCCGTCAAAATCAGTTATTGTACCATTAGAGGTGCCCTTTTCCAGAACAGTGGCTCCAATGACAGGTCCGGCACCGCCCATATCCTCAACTACACCACTGATAGTGACAGACTGAGCTGCACACTGAAGACTCAACAAAATAATTATATAAGGTAAAGCACGTTTCATACTACTTATCGGTTTGGGGTTCATAGCACAAGATTACTCAACATTCAAACGGCGTTCAACCTACTCCGTCTTCTCTCTTACGACAGCCCTGTATCTGATTACCTTACCGCTTTCGGCTGTGATACGATAGATAACGGTATCAGAATAATTGATTGTATCAAGGTCGTGGAACGGTCTGTAGTTGCTCTCATCATTAAACTCCGCCACCTCAATAGAGCACTTATGTGACGAGGCGGAAACATCAAGATGAGTGCGTTGACGGGTGAGGTCATAGCCGCTGCCATTCTCCAAAAGCAGCTGTACCAGTGCTCCGTCCATATAGGAGTCGGGAGTGGCTGAGCGACCGGATGTGGGGTCGTCAGGGTCAATATCTTCAGCATTAGCAAGAGGAATGTCAGATAAGAACAGACGTAGAAGATTAGCGTCCTGATAAACATAGTCGGCTGTTATCAACACCCTATAATATGCTTTTTTCCCACTTTGAGCCGTAACCTCATATTCCACCTCTCCGTTAGAGAAATCCACTTCATCGAGGTTGCCCGGGTGACAAGTTGTCCAAGGTGAAAGTTTGATAGACGGTCTGAGGTGCGAAAGGTCAGCATCTGTAGGAACGCTGACTGTAATATAACGATTAGTCTCGTCAATCACACCGTAGTGATGAATAAAAATATTGCTGCCGGAGTTGTGATAATACTCTATATCAAAAGAAGAAATAGCACGGAGATTGGCGAGCGGATAATCATCAATCGTCTTGCGGCATGACACAGTAAATGCAGCAAGCAAAAGAAGTACGTGTGAGAATAATAACTTTTTCATGGTAGTAATGATAATTCGGCAACATTATGTTCAGGCTCGAGCAGATAGAAGAACAAGAACAATTTTAGTTGCTGCAAAATTACCGCTTTTTGTCAACAATAGCAGGCACAGATTGGCAGACTAATTGTTCATATTGGCAAGAGTTGTTGATTTTGGCATAAAGCGGCAAAAAATATTGCAGGTATCAGAATAATTTACTATCTTTGCAATGTTTTTATTACATCGTTGAGAGACGACAAGCAATTATTATCATGTTCTCGGGGGAGGCACAACTAACACCCCCACTTCACGCTGTTCGCGGAGCCCCCAAATGCACAACACAGAACACTTATCACTAATAACATAAAAAACATGAACGACATCATTTCCCAATTTGTATTAGCAAATGCAGTACAAGCTCCTGTACCTGTCAAGGTGGGTTTTATCAACGACTCTTTCATGCTTCCCTCGGCAGTGGCAGGCGGCAAGTCGTATTTTTTGCAACGCATCAACGACAACGTCTTCCGAGATGTAGAAGGTTTGCAACGTAACATACAGATAGTAACCGACCATATCCGGAAGAAGCTACAAGAGACAGGTGAGTCGGATATAGAGCGGAAAGTGCTGCAATTGGTTCCGACACACGACGGGAAACTTTACTATTGCAAGAAAGATGGCGCTGATGTGCAATATTGGCGCATATACGTTCATATCGACAACTCTCACTCCACCGACAAAGTAACCCCGGAGTCTGCAGAGTTGGCAGGAGAAGCCTTCGGTCGGTTTCAGATGTTGCTGTCAGACCTGCCGTTTGACAGTCTGACAGAGTCGATACCTCACTTCCATGATATACCATTCCGTCTTCAGCAGTTAGACGAAGCAATAGCCAAAGACGCTGTAGGTCGTTTGAAAGACTGCACCGAACTGATTGAAAAAATCAATGTACGCCGCAGAGAGATGTGTTTGGCAGAAGGGTTGTTTAGCGAGGGTAAGCTGGTTAAACGCATCAATCACTGCGACACGAAGGTTAACAATATGCTGTTTGACGAATCGGGTAAGCCTCTTTGTATCGTTGACCTTGACACAGTAATGCCCGGCTTCGTATTCAGCGACTTCGGCGATTTCATGCGCACAGGAGCCAACACGGGGGCGGAGGACGACCCTAATTTAGACAACATACATGTCAATATGGATGTGTATCGTGCCTATACGCGCGGCTACCTCAGGAGCGCCACATTCCTCACACCTATAGAAAGAGGTTTTTTGCCCTACGGTTGCCGGCGTATGAGTTACATGCAAGCAGTGCGGTTCCTGACAGACTATATCAACGGCGACACGTACTACAAGACCGACTACGCGGAGCATAATCTTGTTCGAACCCGTGCACAAATAAGGCTGCTCGAAGAGCAGGAGTTCAAATCAGCAGAAATGGAGATATGAGTCACTTCGTCACCCCTATGCGGCAGATGAAAAGATGATGATAACGAAAAAAGCTTGCCAATCAAAGCAAGCTTTTTTCGTTATCACATGAAAGCGTCATAATATTACTCCGGCACAATATTGACACGCGCCGGAAAGAGACGTGATTTTCTTTAGATGGGAGAAGAAGAAAGAACAAGAGACGGTAAAAAAACCGTCTCTACACGCGGATGTTATAAACCGCGAAAAATATTTTTCGAAAGGATAACCTTGTTGTTAATCGAGTGACGCCTCGTAATCGGCAGCCGACATCAGGTTGCTGAGTTCGTCAGCATCGCTGAGCTTAACAGTAATCATCCAGCCTTTGCCGTATGGGTCATCGTTAACCAATTCGGGGTGGTCAATCAGCTCATCATTGAAAGAAAGAACCTCTCCTGATGCCGGCATGTTGAGGTCAGAAACTGTTTTGACAGCCTCTACAGAGCCAAAGACCTCACCCTGCGCGAAACTACTCCCCACAGCACCTTCTGCGTCAACAAAAACAATTTCACCAAGTTCAGACTGAGCATAATCGGTGATGCCGACATAAGCAACATCCCCGTCAACACGAATCCACTCGTGTTCTGACGTGTATTTGATATTATCAGGAAATAACATTTGTAGTAAGATATATAACAGGTTTAACTTTTGTACGTTCGTTGTTTTGTAAGTTTGTGGTTGCTCAGAGATGAGGAGAGAAAGTCAGCCCCCGCGTTGTCCTGCAATTACTGCTGCAGTGTAGGTGAGCCGTTAGGTATCTGGTTGCCGACAGTTGACATTGCGCAGCGGAAGCCGATTGTCGCCGTTGCCTTATCCTGCTCAAGGTAGCGTCGGGAACTTGGGTTAATCCAATAGACGCGGTCTTTCCACGAGCCACCTTTATACACGCGGGTATTCTTTGTGATACGCGGTGCAAGGAGGTCAGTCGGATCAATATGAATCTCCACGTCTTCGCCAAGCAGAGTCTTGAGGTCGGTAGTGTCAAGCGGGAAGTCGGTATCGATGATAGAAGCGAAGTCACCGTCTTTCCAATCGCGCTTATCATCATCACTTTCCCAGCGTGTGAGCAGTCTGCCGAGAGAGTCGATAACAACAACCTCATTACCCATCTCGTCGGTTGACATCACCGGCTTAGAGTAGATATTACCGCGGAAAGAGTTATACTCCGAAGTCTCTTGGTTTGTCGTCTCACGATAGACATCCATTACCCACTCGTTGACGTTACCTGCCATATTGTAGAGTCCGAAATCGTTAGGTTGATATTCGTCCACGGGTCCGGTTACAACATAGTGGTCGTTAAGTTCACCACTGACGCCCATCATGTCGCCTCTTCCTCTTACGAAGTTCGCCTGCATTTGTCCGAGCAGTTTCTTGTCCTTCAGGTTACGCGGATGGTATCCTGACCACGGATAGAGCTTGCCTTCCACTGTCAGTCCGTCTTCTCCTGCCACAGGAGCAAAAGCGGCAAACTCCCATTCCGCTTCGGTCGGCAGACGATAACCAACGACAAGAATACCGTCAGCACGGTTGATTTTACGGTCGTTACCATAAATGTCGGTTTTCGGATGTCTGCCGAAATCCGGGTTATATCTACTGTCATACAGATACTTTTCGGTATTGAAGATGAACTGATCTCTCAACCAGTCAAAGGGCACGGTGTAAAGCGTAGCAGTAGTCGTCGGGTCCTCTGGGTCAGTAACCTCTGTTTCCTCCATATAATATCCGGGGTGCGCCTCTTCCCAGGCGTTGCGCGTAGCGTCCTCGAATGTAGGCTCCAATTCATCGAACGGAGGCGGAGTGATATTTCCGCTCTGCATCAGAGCAAGCTCATTGACACGGTCGGTACGCCAACGGCAGTAGTCCATACATTGTGTCCAGCTCACACCCACCACAGGATAGAAACTGAATGCAGGGTGACGATAGTAATAAAGCTCGTAAGGCTCATTATACGCCATTTCCTCACGCCAGACAGTGGAGTCAGGCAACATACGAGCCACCAATTCGGGAGCAACACGCCCGAACACAACGCTCATCCAATGCTCATATTCGCGCCAGTTAAGGTTGGTAACCTCATACTTGTCCATATAGAAAGAGGTAACGGTAATGGTACGACGGATGTTATCACGCGGAGCGGTGATAAACTCGTCGTTCTCACCCTTGGTAAACGTACCGCCCTGAATGGCAACCATACCGGCAGGGTTGACATTACCAAGCCCCTCAATAGCCTCAAAGTTAGTAGTTTTCTGGTCGAAATAGTTCCACCCTGTAGTGTTTGACACACGTGTGTTAAGCTCGCGCTTCGAGCACCCGATAGATAACACTGCTAACGCAATGAGCAAAATATTTGTAAGCCTTCTCATAACGATATATTTCTCCATATATTCATTTCAGCTCGCAAAGTTACATATTTTTTTTCATAATTTCTAACTTTTGCTGCAAAAAAAGCAAAAAAAACACAATTTTGTCAAAAAAAACGCATTTTCACGTGAAAATATGTAACAAATAATGCCGTTTCGCTTTTTTTTTGTACCTTTGCATAAGTTTTGGGCAGATAAACGAAATGGGCAAGTCATCATTAGCGGCTCAATTGATGGGCATAATCAACGTAACGCCCGACAGCTTCTCCGGCAGCAGTCAGGCATGTGACATATCTGCGGTTATTGAGATTGCCGAGCGTCATTTGTCAGAAGGAGCCACTATTCTTGATATTGGTGGTTGTTCCACTCGTCCGAACGGTTCCTTAGTCAGTGCCGAAGAAGAGCGTCAGCGAGTGATGCCGGCATTAGCAGCCCTCAATCAAGCCTTCCCCGACGTGATATTATCGTTAGACACTTTTCGCTCGTCCATTGCAGCAGAAGCAATTGACTTGTATGGCGTTAAGCTCATCAATGACATTAGCGGCGCCGAGTGGGACAGAACGATGATTGATGTAGTAGGGAGCAGGCACGCCAAATACATCCTTTCTTACATGCCATACCCCGCAGAAGAGCGTTTTACACCATACTCGGGCAACGACATTATTGCCGACATGACGATGTTCTTCATGAGAAAGATAGAACTTTTGCACAAGGCAGGAACAGACGATATTATCCTTGACCCCGGATTTGGCTTCGCAAAAACAACAGCTCAGAATTATGAGGTTCTGTATCGCCTTAATGAGCTCAAGACAACAGGTTATCCCATTCTTGTCGGGTTGTCGCGCAAATCAATGATTTACAAAGTACTAAACACCACACCCGAATATTCTCTCAACGGCACTACAGCGTTGCACACCATAGCACTAATGAACGGGGCAAACATACTACGGGTACACGACACAAAAGAAGCTAAAGAAGCCATTACTCTATATGAACATCTCACTCAAGGACATAATTGATATTTTGCTGGTTGCCAGCATACTGTATGGTTTCTACCGTCTTCTCAGGCGCTCCGGTGCCACGAATCTGTTTTGGGGCATCCTGCTATTCGCAATCGCTTGGGTGGTGGTGAGCGGGATACTGAACTTAGAGATGACCGGCGCGTTGTTCGACCGCGTTATCTCTGTAGGTGCTTTAGCGTTGATTGTCATCTTCCAGGATGAGCTACGGAGCTTTATGTATCGCTTAGGGGCACGCATACAGATATCCGGACTGAAAAATATGTTCAGCAATTCAAACACTAAACAAGAGCGGTATATTGATGAAATCAGCAAGGCGTGCAACAGCATGCACACCAGCAAGACCGGCGCACTGATAGTGATTGAAGGTTCAGTGTCTCTTGCCGAATATGCAGATACCGGCGAGCGCTTGGACGCAGAAGTGTCTGCACGACTACTGGAGAACATCTTTTTTAAGAACACTCCGCTTCACGACGGAGCCGTCATCATCAGTCGTGGCAGAATCCGCTCTGCAGCGTGTATTCTCCCCGTTTCAAGAAACAACACCATTCCGCAACATTATGGTCTCAGACACAGGGCTGCACTGGGACTGACAGAGAAGACCGATGCATTAGCCATCGTTGTGTCAGAGGAGACAGGTGAAGTGTCGGTGGCACAAAACGGAGAAATAAAAGAAATAAATATCAACACAATAAATATATGTATAAAAGAACACTTGTAACCTCAGCATTGCCTTACGCCAATGGCCCTGTCCACATAGGTCACCTTGCCGGCGTATATATCCCTGCTGATATCTATGTACGTTATCTTCGCCTGAAGGGCCGCCCCGTATTATTTGTAGGCGGCAGCGATGAGCACGGCGTGCCTGTCACTATCCGCGCCCGCAAAGAAGGCATCACCGTTCAAGAGGTGGTTGACCGTTATCATAATCTAATCAAAGACTCTTTCGAGCGTTTTGGTATATCATTTGACGTGTATAGCCGCACCACTTCCGATGTTCATCAGCATCTTGCTTCTGATTTTTTCCGCAAGCTCTACGATGGCGGTCGCTTCATAGAGCAGACGACGGAACAGTTTTACGACCCGGAGACCGGTCACTTTCTCACCGATCGTAACATCAAAGGCGAATGTCCTCACTGCCACGCCCAAGGCGCCTATGGTGACCAATGCGAGAAGTGCGGTTCGACTTTATCACCGGAAGAGCTTATCAACCCATATAACGCAGAGACGGGCAACGCTCTTGTAAAAAAAGCGACCAAACACTGGTACCTTCCCCTTGACAAAGATGAGGAATGGTTGCGTCGGTGGATACTGGAGGGGCACAAGGAGTGGCGTAGCAACGTGTATGGCCAGTGCAAATCGTGGTTAGACGGCGGTTTGCGTCCACGCGCCGTGACCCGCGACCTTGATTGGGGTATTCCCGTTCCGGTAGAAGGTGCCGAGGGCAAAGTACTATACGTCTGGTTTGACGCACCGATAGGATACATAAGCAACACCAAGGAGCTGTGTGATGCAAAGCCGGAAACCTACGGCAAATGGGAGACGTGGTGGCAGGACGAGAGCACACGAATGATACACTTTATAGGCAAGGACAACATCGTCTTCCACTGCATCGTTTTCCCCGCTATGCTCAACGCTTGGAACAGAGCAGAGGCTGCATCCGGCGGCAAACGGCAGTATATTCTTCCTGACAACGTGCCGAGCAACGAGTTTCTCAACCTTGAGGGAGACAAGATCAGCACCTCCCGCAACTGGGCAGTGTGGCTGAACGAGTACCTTGATGACATGCCCGGCAAACAGGACGTGCTACGCTACGTGCTGACCGCCAACGCACCGGAGACGAAAGACAACGACTTCACTTGGCGCGACTTCCAAGCCCGTAACAACAACGAGCTGGTTGCCGTGTATGGAAACTTCGTCAACCGAGCATTCAAGCTCACCGAGAAATACTTCGACGGCAAAGTGCCGGCATGCGGAGAACTGACTGAATATGACCGGCAAATCATTATCGAAATACGCAACATAAAGGAGCGTCTGGAGAGTCTGTTAGAGGACTTCAAGTTCCGTGATGCTCAGAAAGAAGCGATGGAGATAGCCCGCATAGGGAATAAGTATCTTGCCGAGACAGAACCTTGGAAACTCGCCAAGACCGACATGGCACGTGTTGCCACCATCCTCAACCTCTCCCTCCAGATTTCCGCTAACCTCTCTATTGCTTTCGAGCCGTTCCTTCCATTCTCCTCAGAAAAACTGAGAGAAATGCTTTTCTTCACCGATTACAAATGGGAAATGCTCGGCGATATGAAGCTTTTACCGGATGGTCACCAACTCAACGAATCATCGTTACTGTTTGAGAAGATAGAAGACGATGTTATACAAAAGCAACTTGATCGCCTTGAGCGCATCAAACATGAGAACGAGGAGCGTGCCGCTGCCGAGTCGCTTGCCCAGTGGAAGCCGTCTGCCGTGAAAGAAGACACCAGCATTGACGACTTTGACAAGACCGACATCCGTGTAGGTACAGTTATCACGTGCGAACAGGTGAAGAAATCTGATCGTCTTCTGCGTCTTACCATCGATGACGGCATGGGCACTAACCGCCCGTCAGGTGAGCCGTATCGCGTTATCCTGTCCGGTATAGCACAATCGTACCCTGATCCGAAAGTACTGGTAGGCAAGCAGATTCTTTTCATCGCCAACTTCCCGCCTCGCAAGATGATGGGTCACCAGAGCGAAGGAATGGTTCTCTCAGCCGTGAACGCCGACGGCAAACTGGTCGTAACGTCTATAACGGCACCTGTTGCCAATGGTGCACAGGTTGGGTGAGAGAGAAAAAACCGACCTCAGATTGTGAAAAATAGCTGTTTTTTACGAAATAATTTGGTCGGTTCATTTTTTTTTAGTACCTTTGCAGCCGCTTTCGTGAGGGTGTGTGAATTTATTTGGTTTTGTCAGAACACCTTTATCGAAAGTATGGCGGGATAGCTCAGCTGGTTAGAGCGCATGATTCATAATCATGAGGTCCCCGGTTCAATCCCGGGTCCCGCTACACGAGGCTGTCTAACAACAAAAATGTTAGACAGTCTCTATTTTTTTATCAGAATACGATTTTTTTTCACAAATTCTTATAAACACCCATTCGCAAATCGTGTACATAAAAAACTGCCTAACAAAACTTGTCAGACAGCCTCCTCCTAATTAGCCCTAAATTAATGACTGAACGAGTGAAAGAATTAACGAATGTTACATGCAGAATACCGCGTAAAAAGGTATTGAGCGTATTCCTTCTTCCAAACCAAAATTCTTCTGCGAAATACGGATCGCACATTCCGGATGATACGTTTGTCGGAACTGGTTCATACTCTTTGCGCGTGTATGCAGACCTTTTTTGACTTCTATGGGAATGATTGCAGTGTCCTTTTGCCATAGAAAATCCAATTCTGCTGTATTACTGTTTCGCCAATAATACAAAGGTATTTGTCGAGCCGCCAGCGCTTGTGCTACATAATTCTCAGCAATGGCTCCCATGAACGTGTTGTCTATCGGCGTTGGAGACAGAAGCAAGGAAGAAGGCATACCGGCTTTCATCGTCAATAATCCGACGTCACTCATGTATAACTTGAAATCCCCAAGTTCCATATATGCAGCAAGAGGTATGAGAGCCTTCTCCACCTCCTGGCATTTGAGCACTACCCCTGCATAATGGAGCCATTCGATGGATTCGCCGAATATGGTTGCACTACCACCACGTTGCACTACTTTATACTGGAACTTATGATTTTCTTTCGCCAATTGGGCAGGAATAGAGTTATAGCACGCACGTATTTTGACGGATGTGGCGGGTGAGGCATATTTCGCCATATCTGCCACGTATTCATTTAGAATACGTTGCTGAATATCAGCTATATGCACGATGCTGTTAGTCTGCGCATATTCCACCACAACGGCAGGCATTCCTCCTACCACCAAATACTGTCGCCACATAGCCAATGCTTCTTCATGCAAAGCTGATGGCATCTTCGTGTTTTCAGCGGTATGCAATCGTATCTGTTCCGCCAGCGACTGTTTCGACATCGCCCACAGGAACTCCTCAAAATCCAAAGGAAAGAGTTGCAACTCATCCACTTTTCCTACGGGGAAGGAATAATTCTCTCTATGTATCGCCACACCTAACATGCTACCTGCTGCACATACGTGATACTCAGGTGCTTGTTCAGAAAAGGATTTCAAGGCTGTTAAAGCACGCTCGGAGGCCTGAATCTCGTCCAGAATCAGCAATGTCTCATGCGGCCAAATACGCTGGGAAGAGATGCTTTCTAATTGCATGATGATGTTTTGGGGATTCAAGTCATCCTCAAAAACGGCACGAGCACGTGTATCCGCCTCTAAATTAAATCGCACGGTGTTGGTATAGTACTGCTTGCCAAATTCTTCCAGAATATAGGTTTTCCCCACTTGACGAGCGCCATTCAAAACGAGCGGCATTCGTCCATTTTTTGTACGCCATTCGCGCAAGGAGTCCAAAATCTTCCGTTTCATGGTTTTGTGTACTTATATGTGAATTTATATGCTGATTTTAGATTTTTCCATACGTAACTATTAAAAAAACCCGCTGCAAAGGTACAACAACAAACTGAATTATGCAAATAAATCTGCGTTTTTTCGCGATATTTGTGAGATATTCGGGAAGTGGTACTCATGGATGGATCATAGTATCGCCGTTGATATTGATACTATACACCGGATAATCTTTGAAAATAGCTATCATACGCTTGCAATCACGGTCGTAGATAGCCAAGTACTGATTATGCAGTTGTGTCTCGTACTGCGGATGGGATTTCACAAAGTTCTCGCTCTTTTGATACATGAACAAAGCATATGCATTAAACGCTGTCATAGCATCATTATAATACTGCAAGTGGCGAATAGAATCCGCATAATTTTGGTATAGTTCCTGATAGTCAAGCTCTGCCCTTTTGCTCAACTTTTCCCATTGTTTATCAACAGAAGGTGTGGCTGTACTCCGTAATGCGTATGTTTCAAGGCATTTGTCAATTTCTGCAGGCATAATCTCTTCATAACAGTCCACAAAAAGTCGCAAATAGTACTCTTGGCTGACGATAGCGACAAACACACTATCAAAAGCTGACTCCGTGTAGTTCAGTTGATCAATAAATTCTTTTGATGCTCCGGAGCGCAAAGGTAATGTTTGCTGATGAAAATACTTTTTCGCATTCTGCAACAGATGCCAGTATTTTGCACTATACTCCTTCGGGAAATCAGAAAGCATCTGCTCTTCAATCCGGTCAGGCCAATCACAGTAATAAGGCCGATAATAGATGGTGTCTATCAATGCCCAATCGACAGTTGAATAACTATAGAAACTTCTCAAAACATCTTCCGGAGAGCGTTTGATGGGGTCTTCAGCCGGTTGTGATGAAACTACAGGTTGCTGCGAAGGAATAACCTGAGACGGAAGGATGTGTATAATAATCGCACATATGACGATAAAAGCAAGTATGAGAGGCAGCAACCATCTCATCCACCAATAACGATGAAGAGCAGCACGGACTTGGCGGACAGAAGTGTAGCGGCTTCTATCGGAAGCAAGGCAACGACGGATAATCGGTTTAGCCGAATGCGGAAAAAGAAGTGCCAACATCTTGCCCAAGGCATAGATGTCCCTCTCGGGAAGCAAGACATCTGTCGGCAGTTGTTCCTCTGTACTGATAGACGGAGACGTACCGATATTCTTGGCGATATAAGCCTCATTATCCGCAAAGCCGAAATCAATCAGCCGGACATGATTGCCGGAGCCGGTAATGAGAATGTTACTCGGCTTCAGATCGCCGTGAACTATCTGGCGGTCATGCAGGAAAATCAACGCCTCCATTAGTTCGTCTGCTACGCGGCGACGCTCGGTATAAGAAGGATTTTCCGCTACAAATTTGTCCAACGAACGGCCGTGTACATACTCCATTAGGATAGCACGTCCTAACTGCGGGTCATCCACCATGGATATTGTCTGAACCACATAGATTGAATCCAGACGATGCATGATCTCAAACTCACGCTCCAATAAGAGTTGATTGCGAGTCTGTTCGCCTTCAGTGGGTTTGGCAGCCTTCAGAACGACCCATTTGCCGCCCATCTGTGCACGATAAACCAGGTTGTGACCGGAGTCGGACAGTAACTCATAATCCGTGAGGCGATTTGCACCTAATTCTTGCGAACTAAGCGGACGAATAGGACCCGATGTGAACGAATTTGTATCCATTGAGAGTGCAAAAGTACAAAAAATTTGTGTAGGTGCAAATAATTTTATAATTTTGCACAAATCTTTGAATTATGGACACTTCTTTTCAAACAAATAGTACCAAAATTGACCAACTGAAAAAGGCTGTTGAAGCGCGTTTCGGACGCACTCCGGCAACTCCTTCGGACTTTGGAGAATTGAGTATCGCTATTTTGAAGATGACCGGTGAACGGCTAAGTCCGGACACCCTCAGCCGTATTTGGGGTTACAAGAATAGCTATTCTTCCGTCCGGCAGAGCACAGCGCGTGTGTTGGAGCACTACGCAAAAACGAACGAGGAATCGGACTTCATTCATTCAATCGCTATCCATGCTGATGAATGCCGGAAAGGCGATCGTGTCCGGATTGCATGGTTTCCGGACCGTATCTGTGTGCTGAGTTATTTGGGCAACTACCGATGGCGCGTAGAGGAAGCATCCAACGGCAAACTGCAGGCCGGCAACACTTTTTCTTGCCGCACGAAGGCACAAGGCGAAGAGTTGATTGTGGATCATGTCAAGACGGAAAACGGCACGTACGAAGGCTATCATATGGGAGACAAAAACGGGCTTACATTGGTTGAAAAACTCTGACAAAGCATTTCTTTACAAATAATTTTCGGAATGCGCAGTGGGAAGTGAAAAATTCCGACCGAAGAGCGAGAACATGGCGAAAATTCACATGAGCGATTTTGTCGCGATTCGTATTGAGCCATAGTTCGCGCGAGGCGGGATAGCTCAGCTGGTTAGAGCGCATGATTCATAATCATGAGGTCCCCGGTTCAATCCCGGGTCCCGCTACACGAGGCTGTCTAACAACAAAAAATGTTAGACAGTCTCTATTTTTTATCAGAATATGAGTATTTTTCACAAATTCTTATAGACACCCATTCGCAAATCGTGTACATAAAAGACTGCCTAACAAAACTTGTCAGACAGCCTCGTTATCAGTAAACCTATATCCGAACGGCAAATCTTTTATTTTCCGCCGGCTTGTTGTATAAGCTGCTCCACGAGCTGCGGTACGCCAACGGAAGCTTTCTCTTGAATGAAGGTTATCCGGTCTCTATAATACCCCATCTCAGGATGCCCCGGGTCGATGACATAGATCTTCGCATTACCCGGTGCATACTGTAGCAGTGATGCCGCGGGATAGACATTGAGACTGGTGCCCACTACAACCAGCACATCCGCCTCCGCAGCAATCTCGCAGGCTAAGGGAAAATACGGCACTCCTTCACCGAAAAACACTATATACGGTCTGAGCAACGAGCCGTCCGGATGTCTGTCTCCGTAGTGTTGGTCACCAAGGCAAGGTACAGTGTCCGTCTCATCAATTGACGAGCGTAGTTTCATCAGTTCGCCATGCAAATGCACCACATCAGTGCTGCCGGCACGCTCATGCAGGTCATCAACATTCTGAGTGATAACACGTGTTCCGGCTACAGCCTTCTGCAGTTTAGCAATAGCCAGATGCGCAGCATTAGGCTTTGCAGCCAGAGTATCCCGACGTCGAGCATTATAGAACGACACACACAACTCCGGGTTACGAAGCCATGCCTCATGCGTGCACACATCTTCCACTCTGTATTTCTCCCACAACCCATCAGAATCGCGGAACGTGCCAAGTCCGCTCTCTGCAGACACACCGGCACCGGTAAAAACAACGATTTTCATGACAAAATGAAGATTAAACAAGGTGAAAGCAAAGGTAGTACAATTTTTCTAAATACGCAACAATGGATAAATTTTTTTTCATATTTATTGCATATTTGCAGCAAAATAAGTACCTTTGCAAATAAAAGGTAAACCGAAAAAGCCCCGAAAGTACATACAATGTCGTTTCTCTCACGCACAGCATCATATTACGCCCGCCAAGCAGGTAGTGACTTGTCCGGATACGTTTTTGTCTTTTCCAACCGTCGTGCCGGGCTGTTCTTCCGCAAGTCCTTAGCAGAAGAACTTAACAGTCCGGTCTTTGCTCCCCGAATGATAACCATCAACGAGTGCTTTTCCGCTTTCTCGTCTCTTCGCAGTGCCGACCAACTGACGCTACTCTTTACATTATATGAGGAGTACTGCAAACTGCTACATTTGCAAAACAAAGACAACCAACCTGAGTCGTTTGACGATTTTCTATACAAAGGCCGCACTATCTTAAGCGACTTTTCCGAGGTTGACAATCATCTTGTTTCGAATGTAGAGTCGCTCTTTCAGACAATTAGTGACATCAAGGAGATTGACGCCGGTTTTACTTTTCTAAGCGACGAGCAACGCCGCTGGCTCAAACGTTTCTGGGGCGACTATCTCCTCTCGGCAGAGCGTCACAAAGATGACGAGCGACACGATTTCCACACACCGTTTGCGAAAACCTGGGCTCTTTTAAGTCCTCTTTATACAGCGTTTAAAGAGCGTTTGAAAAGTGAAGGAACAGGTTATGAAGGTATGATTCACCGCGACGCTATAGAACGGCTAAGTTCAGGTGAGACGGGAGCGGATGATATAACCAAATACGTCTTCGTGGGCTTCAACGCACTTTCCGCCTCTGAACGGAGACTGATGCAACTGTTGAAAAAAGCCGGTAAGGCTGAATTCTTCTTCGACTACGAATTCCCCTTCCTGAGCGACCCTGCGTGCCGTGCATCGCTTTTTATGCAACAGAACATTGCCGACTTTGGCAGACCACCGTTTGACAACGATGAAGAACAGCAACATCAGTTGCCGCAGGTTAGGTGGATAAAAGTGCCGTCAGACGTTGCAGAGACGTTTGAGGTGAATAAAATCTTAGAGGAAAAACTAACCGCCACAGTGGCTTCCGCCTCTGATACAGACTGGACGCGCACAGCTATTGTCATGCCTGACGAGCGCCTGCTTCTGCCACTGCTTAGGAGCATACCGAAAGATATCGATGTCGTTAATGTCTCAATGGGATATCCTCTTGCCTCCACTTCTCTTTGGGCACTGTTAGAAGGTTTGATACGGCTGCAAACAACCTATCGCAACGGGGCCTTCTATTATAGGGATATTCTTACCGTGCTGCGGCATCCTCTGCTTGCCGGATTATTTGAGACGGAAGGTGCAAAGGAACTTCATGACCTCATTGTGCGAGGGCGGTGGTTGTTTGTCGCGGCATCCACCATTCGCAAGATTCAGGACAAACACACTAACACCAGGCAACTGCTAACACAAGTGTTTCGCCCGGCAGAAACAGCCGAAGAGCTTATCGATTACCTCATATCTATTCTTGCACTACTAAGCGACGAAGCTATGAACGGTGATGAAGCGTTGTATATAATGCAAAGCACCCTCAACCGCCTGCATAACGTATTATCAACAAGGCCACACATCTCTCGTGACATGCAAGTGGAGACACTGTTCGGCCTGATGAAGATGCTTCTGTCTGATGCCACTATCCCGTTTGTCGGCGAACCCCTGCAAGGGTTGCAAGTATTAGGAGTATTGGAGACACGCGCTTTAGCCTTTGACGATGTTATCATCACCGGCTTCAACGATGACCTCTATCCGGGTCACTCATCTGCCGACTCATTCATCCCCTACTCCATCCGCCGCGCCTTCGGTCTGCCGGTGCCGGAAAGACAAGATGCCATATTTGCGTATAACTTCTACCACCTGTTTTCCTCTGCCCGCCGAGTATGGTTTGTCACCAACAGCCTCTCCGATGACCGCCGCTCAGGCGAGCCCTCACGCTTTCTCAACCAGCTCAGATACCAATACAACGTACCTATAGAGGAAGAACATGTGCTCTTTCTTCCGCATGCTGACCATCAGTCAGACGGCGATATTCCAAAGACGGCGGAAAGAATGCACAAATTAGAGAAAAAAGTGTTCGAAGACGGTCTGTCACCATCAGCGATAAACACTTACTTCCGTTGTCAGAAATTATTTTACTACCAAGCCGTGTGCGGTTTGCGCGAGCCCGAAGAGCTTGACAACGATGTAGCTGCCAACGATTTCGGGACATGGTTCCACGGTGTGATGGAAGACCTGTATCGCCCGTACCTGAACAAACAGCTGACCGCTTCCGATATTGACGATATCGCAGCTCACCTGCCTACCCTGCTTGCCGATATGCCCATATTAGAAGCAGTAAAGAATGACAGGCTGCTGATGAACGTACTTGAGCAATACGCCACCTCAATGCTGCTGTTCGACCGTGACAACACTCCGTTTACCATCATCGGTTTGGAGAAGGAACACGCGACAACTCTGCCTCTCAACAACGGCAGAGAAGCACGCCTGAAGGGCACCATTGACCGCATTGATATGATGCCGGACGGAACGATACGCGTCATTGACTACAAAACAGGAAAAAGCCCGAACACCTACAACGACATGGACGAACTGTTTGACACGGAGAGCAACAAACATAACAGTTATGCATTGCAGACCCTGCTCTACTGCTATTTCTATGAGCAGGAGCACAACGAAACACGGATAGAGCCGCACCTGTATAACATAAGAAAAGTATCAGCAGAGAAAAAAGACCTTGACACGCTGGTGCATAGGAAGGGAGAGGAAATCTTTGTATGGCAAGACGCCAAGAAAGAATACATCAGCCGCCTCGCCACATTGATAGAGGACGAGTTGCTACAAAAGGATAAGCCTTTCAAAAGAGTTGACAAGAAAAAAACAGAACAGATATGCGTCAGTTGTCCGATGCGCTCGTTGTGTGAGCTGCCTCAACAGGACTGATACGCTCAACCCACAATACCCACATCAGAAAAATCATTCCGTAAAAAACGTATTTGAAGATATACTCATGCCAGAACGAGAACATCTCCGGATGGTTCTCACACAGCAGACTGATAATGACAATCCGGAACACATTAAAGACATGTATCATCAGCCAGCCCAAGGGTATATACCATAGTTTTTTCAGCCACACCCCTCGTGCAAACAACATTATTATAAGCCAGATAAACGCTTGCTTGATTGGCGTACAGCTCCATACTATTCTCACTCCGAACCCGCTTGCAAAACGTATCGAGTATGGCGCAAAATAGTGAACATTGTCACCTCTTACAAGTTCCAAAAACCACGCACTGACCGCAGCCGTATGCTCTGCCAACCATGCAAACGGAGCCGTCATATTCACGCTCAGCCACCACACGTCACCTAACGCCTCATCACCACTGACTGTGCACTTCCAAAAAAAATTGGCAGCAAAGAGACAGACGATGAAGAGTATCACATCATAATATTGTCGCAGCAAGTCTTTCATATTCTCGTCTTTGCGTAAGGAACGACATCTAAGCCACAGAAGTCGTTTGCCAAGAACTTATAATATCCCGCCTGTGCAATCATAGCCGCATTGTCGGTAGTGAAAGCAAACGGGGGTATAAAAACCTCGGCGTTATATCTCTTGCCGTAGTCTAAGAACGCGTTTCTCAGTCCGCTATTGGCACTAACCCCACCCGCAACGGCGACGGAATCAATACCGAGGTCCTTAGCCGCCTTTCTCAGTTTCTTCATCAGCACCTCAATCACCGTCTGTTGCAGCGAAGCACAGAGGTCGGCACGTAGCGACGGCTGCACGGCACATAACTCTTCAACCGAAGCAAGACCACGTTCACGGAGCATATCACGGATAGTATATAAGAACGATGTTTTCAGTCCGGAGAACGAATAGTCATATCCGGCTATATTAGGTTTCGCGAAAGGAAAAGCTTTCGCGTTTCCCTCTTTCGCCAAACGGTCAATCCAGGGTCCGCCGGGATACGGCAGTCCTAACACTTTGGCACACTTGTCGAAAGCCTCCCCGGCAGCATCGTCAATGGTCTGGCCTATAATCTCCATATCATACGGACTCCGCACGAGCACAATCTGCGAGTTGCCTCCGCTCACCAAGAGGCACAAAAACGGAAACTGCGGGTGGCGCAATGGCAGGTCAGACTCGCTCAAACCTTTAATATATCCTGCGTTGACCATATCTGCCGAGGGCTCTACGAAATGCGCCATTATGTGTCCCTGAAGATGATTAACCTCAATCAGTTTGCAGTCGCAGGACAGCGCAAACCCTTTTGCAAACGATGTACCGACGAGCAGCGAGCCGAGCAAACCGGGACCACGCGTGAAAGCTATAGCACTGATGTCAGCCTTATACACACCGGCACGTTGTAGCGCCGTACTCACTACCGGAACAATATTCTGCTGATGCGCCCTGCTTGCCAACTCAGGCACCACACCACCATACTCCTCATGAACCTGTTGTGACGCAGTGACATTCGAACACAACTTGCCATCGACAAGCACTGCTGCCGACGTATCGTCACAAGAGGACTCTATCGCCAAAATTACCGTTTTCACCCGTATTTAACAATTTTTAGACATACAAAGGTACTGCTTTTTTCCGAATTATGCAAAATACTTTGTCTAATTCAAAAAAAAGCAGTAACTTTGCAATAATAAATATCTACCACATTGTATCTATTTGTATTATTTTACTACATAGCCTCCCTCTTCAATAGCAAAGCCCGCAAGATTACCCGTGGTCAGCGTGAATCGCTTCGTCTTCTACTTGGCAAGACAACGATGCCGGTGCCGGATATTCGCGGTTGTATATGGTTTCATGCCGCCTCCGTCGGCGAGTTTGAGCAAGCCCGCCCTATCATTGAAAGACTGAAACGTGAGCAGCCGGAAAGGAAAGTTCTAATCACATTCTTCTCCTGCTCCGGCTACGAGATGCGCAAAGACTATCCCTTGGCAGACCTTGTCCTGTATCTCCCCTTCGCCACACGCCGCAATGCCCGTCTCTTCATTAAAGCGGTGCAACCGGAAATGGCTCTATTTGTCAAGTACGAGTATTGGCCGGCATATCTGCGTGAACTGAACAAACAGAACATCAAGACATATATCATAGATGCCATTTATCGCGAGCGTCAGCCGTTCTTCCGCTGGTATGGTGCCCCCTACCGCCGTCTTCTTCGCCTGTTTACCATTCTATTCGTTCAGGACGAGCGTTCACGCGAACTGCTTGACCGGTATGGGATACGCAACACAATAGTGGCAGGCGACACTCGTTTTGATCGTGTTAATGCTATTTGCCAACAACATAAACAGATTGATATTCTTGAGTATTTCGTCCAACCCGAAGTAACTCCTCTCACAGTGGTATCAGCAGAGTTTCCGATGCCTTTATCACCGGTCATGCCGTCCTCTCAGCCCCGGACAAAGGTAATAGTTGCCGGTAGTACATGGCTGCCTGACGAGCAGCTGTTGGAGCGTTATGTAAATAAGCACACGGACGTAAAATTAGTGTTAGTACCGCACGAGCTGACGGACGAACACATGCATCATATATTCAATCTCTTCGAAGGGCGCTTTGTTCGCATGAGCGAAGCGAATAGAAACAACCTGTCTCTCGCACGCGTGCTGCTTGTAGATAAGATGGGGTTACTCTCTTCCATTTATCAATACGCCACAGTGGCTTACGTTGGTGGCGGGTTCGGAGTAGGAATACACAATACGATAGAACCGGCTGTGTTCGGAGTGCCGGTACTGTTCGGACCGAACAACAAGAAGTTCAGAGAAGCCCAAGACATGCTTGAGCGCGGTGCAGCCTTTACCTTCAACAACTATACATCATTCGAAAAAGCAATGGACGAAGCACTGCTCCATTCTGATGATTATGGCAAACGCGCAGGAGAATACGTGCAGGCGGAACTGGGTGCGGCTGACACCATATACAATGCCACACTAAGCACCAAATAACAAAATACAAAACGAAAATAAAGATAATCAGACATTTCATACTATATGAACAAACCAAACATTCCCAAAGGTACACGTGATTTTCTGCCGGAGCAGATGGCACGCCGTAATTATATCTTCAATACCATTCGCGATGTCTTCCACCTCTACGGTTTTGAGCAGATAGAGACACCCGCAATGGAAACGATGCAGACTCTTATGGGCAAGTATGGAGAGGAGGGCGACAAACTGCTCTTCCGCATCCAGAACAGCGGCGAGAAAGCCGGTGCTGCCCCGGAGAAGGGCTTGCGCTATGACCTTACCGTACCGTTTGCACGATTAGTAACACAATATCGCAACGAAATTCATTTCCCTTTCAAGCGTTTTCAGATACAACCCGTATGGCGTGCCGACCGTCCGCAGAAAGGGCGATACAGAGAGTTCTATCAGTGCGATGTGGACATCATTGGAACCAAGTCACTGATTGCCGAAATGGAACTGATGCATATCGTTGCTGATGTTTACCATAGGTTAGGCATCAATGTATGCCTGAAACTCAACAACCGCAAGATACTCGCCGGCATAGCCGAGGTGATAGGCGAGCCGGACCGTCTTATCGACATCACCACCGCTATTGACAAGATGGATAAGATTGGCAAAGAGAATGTTAACACGGAACTTATCGATCGCGGTCTGAGCACCGAAGCTGTAGAACGGCTGCAGCCGGTATTAGAACTGCAGGGCTCCAACAGAAGCAAACTGGCACAACTAAGAGATGTATTGGCAGAGAGCGAGGTCGGTTTACAAGGCATTAGCGAGGTGGAGCAGTTGTTCGACCTATGCGATGCATCGGGTGTGGACCTGATGATTGAGCTCGACCTCACGCTTGCCCGCGGTCTGAATTACTACACCGGTGCCATCTTCGAAGTCAAGGCGTTAGACGTGGAGATGGGTAGCATCACCGGCGGCGGCAGATACGACAACCTGACAGGGGTGTTCGGCATGCCGGACGTGTCAGGAGTGGGAATATCATTCGGAGCTGACCGAATATACGACGTACTGACAGAGTTAGACCTCTTCCCCGACGATGTATTGCAGGGCACAAAGGTAATATTCCTCTCCTTCGGTGAAGACGAACTGCGCTACGCTCTCTCCTGCGCCTCAAGAGTGAGAGCAACCGGCATCAGTACCGAGGTATATCCCGAACCTGCAAAGATAAAGAAACAATTGGCATACGCCGATGCCAAACACATCCCATACGTTGCTATCGTAGGTTCAGAAGAGATGCAAAACGCAGCCGTGACACTTAAGAACATGCTGACCGGCGAACAGAAAAGCATGCCGCTCAACGAACTGATTGACATCCTTCACCGCTCATAAAACCAAGACATTGTATTTAATCATTCGACAGCAATGGATACTAAAAGCGAATATAACGAAGTTATCAGTGCCTGCCGGCACGTTTATACACTAAAGATGAAGGATTACGGTCCGTCGTGGCGAATCATGCGTCCGCAAACCGTCAACGACCAGCTTTTTATCAAAGCCAAACGTATCAGAACGATAGAGATGACCGGCGTCAACCTTGTCGGCGAGGACGTGCGTGGCGAACTGATGGCAATAGTCAACTATAGCGTTATCGGACTGATACAGCTTCGACAAGGCTTCGCCGATAGCACCGATATGAATGCGGACAAAGCAACAGAACTTTACGACGAGTACACACGTGAGGCAGAGGAACTGATGATGCGTAAGAACCACGATTATGGCGAGGCGTGGCGCGACATGTTGCCCTCGTCACTAACAGATATAATCCTCACCAAAATCAATCGCAATAAACAAATAGCAGCCAATGACGGCAAGACACTAATTTCAGAGGGTGCTGAAGGCAACTATTTCGACATGCTTAATTATGCAGTGTTCTATCTCATTCAGATGAACGAAAAAGAAAATGCCATATAGTATAATCCAGTATTAATTGACATACCGACTATGAAACGCAATCCCGCTCTCCATGTAACAGGCTCTGTCAGCCGCACCTTGCTTGGCATCACTTTCATCTTTTCAGGTTTTGTCAAGGCTCTTGACCCGCTTGGCACCACTTACAAGATTGAAGATTACCTTGGTGCCTTCGGTGGTATAATGACCACGCTCACTCCATTAGCCGAGCCTATGGCATGGGGCTTGATAACGTTTGAGTTCGTGTTAGGTGTGCTTCTGCTGACCAACGTTAAGAGCGATGTGACGTCATGGTTATCGTTTGCAATGATGCTGGTGATGACGCCTCTCACGCTTTGGATTGCCCTCAGCAACCCCGTCAGCGACTGCGGGTGCTTTGGCGACGCGCTTGTTCTAACCAACTGGCAGACGTTTTGGAAGAACATCGTGCTGCTTGCTCTTGTCATAGTGCTGCTCTGCACCAAACGGTACATACCGCAAACATTTGTTTGGCAGGCAGAGCTCGGTCTGACAGGAATCGCCCTACTCATAGTGCTATGTCTGATGACCTACACACGTCTGCACCTGCCACTAAAAGACTTCCGCCCGTATAAGATAGGTAATAACATTCCGGAACTGATGGAGATACCCGACGATGCCACACCTGACGTGTATGACATACGCCTTATATACGAGAAAGACGGCACAGAGCAGGAGTTCAGCCTGCAGGACTATCCCAAAGACGACCCGTCATGGCACTTCGTGGACCAACGCTCTGTGCTGATAAGCAAAGGTTATGAGCCGCCTATTCACGACTTTGTAATTACCAACCAAGACTTTGAAGACCTGACGTACGACATTCTCGAAGACGACAGGGAAGTTATACTTGCCATCCTCTACAAGGTGGAAAAGACTAACATCAAGCAAGCGCGCCGTCTCAATCAAATGGCACAGGATGCCGAACAGAGCGGCAAGCCCTTCTATCTGCTAACCGGAAGCGGAGAGGAAGAGATAGCTGCCTTCCGCGAACAGACAGGGTATGAACAACCCGTGTATAGTTGCGACCCCGTCACACTCAAAACAATCGTTCGTGCCAACCCGGGCATAGTGGTGCTGCAACAAGGAACGATAATTGACAAATATAACCTAAGAAACAGATAATCGTTAACAGGATATGCGGTTTAGAAAGATTATCCTGCTCTAAAGAGAATAACCAACTGACATAAAAAACATTAATACTCTAAAAATACAAGATTATGAGAACAAAAATGGTTGCAGGCAACTGGAAGATGAACAAGACCCTGCAAGAAGGAGTAGCCTTGGCTACCGAGCTCAAAGAAGCCGTTAAGAACCCGTCATGCGCCGTAGTTATCGGCACTCCGTTTATCCACCTTGCCTCAGTAGCAGAACTGCTCAAAGGCAGTCCTATAAAGGTGGCAGCAGAGAACTGCGCTGACAAAGAGAAGGGAGCTTACACGGGAGAGGTGAGCGCTGCTATGGTTAAGTCAACCGGCGCTGAATATGTTATTCTCGGTCACTCCGAGCGTCGTGCATACTACCATGAGGATTATGCAATCCTTCGTGAGAAAGTACTTCTCGCTCTTGAAAACGGTTTGAAACCTATCTTCTGTATTGGCGAAGTAAAAGAGGAGCGCGAGGCAGGCAAACAGAACGAGGTGGTTAAAGCACAGCTTGAAGGCTCAGTTTTCAACCTGTCGGCAGAAGAGTGGAAAAACATCACTCTCGCCTACGAGCCTGTATGGGCTATCGGCACAGGTCTTACCGCCACTCCTGAGCAAGCACAAGAGATGCATGCTTATCTGCGTTCGCTCGTTGCAGAGAAATACGGCAAAGAAGCTGCTGACAACACCACTATCCTCTATGGTGGCTCATGCAATGAGAAGAACGCTGCAGAGCTGTTCGCTAACCCCGACGTGGACGGGGGGCTGATTGGAGGTGCTGCGCTCGTTGCCGAGAAGTTCCTTGCTATCATCGCAGCAAGATAAAACGTATTTTGACAAACTGAACGTTGTCCGACACCGGTAGAGACACCTGTGTCTCCGCAAACAACGTACGTGGGGTGTCAGACGGTATTGCATACCGACACTCAAAACCAAGAGGCTATCTAATCAATTTTGTCAGACAGCCTCTTTTGTATTCCTGCAATTGATGTTGCGAGCAAGTAATGATGAAAATGCAGGTGGTTACTTCAGCTCTGCCGGAATAATCGGCATTGCCCCATGCTGCGTGCAAACAAACGCCGAAACAGCGACCGCCTTCTCATGCGCCTCACGTATTGTCTTGCCGAGCAGTATTTGCGCTACGAAAGTAGCCGTGAAGCTGTCTCCGGCTCCGACAGTATCTGCGACTTGCACCTTCGGGGTCTTAACATAACTCTCTTCGCAAGCTGTGAAAACATAAGAACCAACAGCTCCACAAGTAAGAATAAGCATATTGAGATTGTACTTGGCAATCAACTCGCGGCAAACACGTCTTGTCTTGTCAGCATCCTCTGCAATAAGTTTTCCTTGAACAGTCGGTTCGCCTAAGAGCATAGTAGCTACAATGTCCAGCTCTTCATCGTTAATCTTCAGGACATTTGCTCTGTTCAGCGACTCAGCAATCACTTCCGCCGTGTACCACTGCTGACGCAGATTAATATCAAACACGCGCATAGCATCTTTAGGAGCAGCAGCCAAGAACGCATGAATAGTCTCGCGGCTCTTCTCAGAGCGTTGTGCCAACGAGCCGAAACAGATAGCCTTGGCCTGGCGAGCAACAGCAAGCATCTCCTCTGTAAACGGAATGTTATCCCATGCCACTCCGAGACAAATATCATACTGCGGCACCCCTTTCTCGTCAAGCGTAACCTTGACAGTACCTGTCGGTTGTTCCACAACGGGCAGTATGTGCTTGAGTTGCACCTTGTTGAAGGTGCTGACTATCTCCTCCCCCAACTCATCATTCCCTATAGCGGAGATGACATATCCGTTCAGTCCGAACTGTGATACGTGATATGCGAAATTTGCAGGCGCACCACCTAACTTACGACCCTCCGGCAGGCAATCAAACAATGCCTCGCCTATTCCGATAATATATGAGTTCTTTTCCATTTAGTCTATTATTATTTGTTTAACTATTGTGTCACTTTGTCATTTTGAAGCAGAAGCCCACGAGGTATGCAGCCCCTACGGCCATCACTGCTACAGCTCCGACAGTGCCTATTGCTTGGCTGGCGAAGCCCATGAAGAACGGAAAGACGGTGCCTCCGAAGAGTCCCATAATCATAAGTCCGGACACCTCGTTCTGCCGTTGCGGCTCAGCCTTCAGAGCTTCGGCAAAAACCATCGAGAAGATGTTGCTGTTTCCGAAACCCACCAATGCTATACCGGCATAAAGGATGGCTTGTGAGTCACCAAACGCCATGAGAAGCATAGCACACACAATCATTGCAGCAGAGATAGCACAGAAGATTTTGCTTGATACGTAACGCAGAATAAAACTTCCGCTGAAGCAACCTATCGTACGGAAAATGAAATACAGCGATGTAGCAAATGCAGCCTCATGCAGCGACCATCCGAGTCTCTCCATCAGCAATTTGGGTGCAGTCGTATTCGTTCCCACATCTATTCCGACGTGACACATGATGCCAAGAAAACAAAGCAGTACCATCGGTTTGCCGAGTAGGCGGAAGCAGTCTGCGAAGCCCGACGGCTTACCCTCTATGGGCTGCTCTTCGATATGTGTCAGGTACAAGCAAATAGTAGCAAGAACACCAAGAACACCATAGATAACGAACACTATTCTCCACTCAAGTCCGAAAGAAGGAATAGCCGCCACAGCACCCCACGTCATGATAAGCGGCGCCATGAAAGATGCGATAGCTTTGACGAACTGCCCGAAAGTGAGCGTCGAGGCAAGCTTATCACCACTGATAAGATTGGTTACCAAAGGATTGAGCGACGTCTGCATCACGGCATTACCAATACCAAGAAGCGAGAATGCAGTGAGCATCAGGTAGTAGCTATTGCCGAAAAGAGGCAGTAGAAGCGACAAAAGGGTGATACCCAATGATACAAGCACTGTGTTCTTACGCCCGATACGGTTCATCAATGCCGATGTAGGTACAGAGAATATCAAGAACCAGAAAAAAACCAAACTGGGGATAAAATACGTCTGCGCCTCTGTCAGACCAAGGTCTGCCTGCACATGGTTACTGGCTGCTCCGACAAGGTCAACGAATCCCATCGTGAAAAAGCAAAGCATAACAGGCACTATCGCCCATTTACTCATTTTGTTGTTTTCCATAGCTTACCTTATTGTTTAAATTCTACAATGGTCATTTCTTTATATCATATATAGTCACCTTGCCTCCCTCCACAGATATATGATTATATGGTTGGGAAGGGAAAACCAGGTTGGTCATTGACCAAGCGCCTTCTTTGTCAAACGCTTCGATAGAGCAGTGGTCAATAAACAAAGTAACGTGATAACAGTCCCGCTTGATAAAGAGCGGAGCGACGGTGTGAGACGCAAAGTCATGTGAGAATGAGCAGTCGCCGGAAGCAGTTCTGTCCATGGAGAACGTCTGCCTGTGAACATCAAGTGTCATTACCACTTTCTCGCCCTTGTCGTTAGCAAGTGTAATAAGCGCGTCCTGCTTGCCGTCAAGCTCAAGTTCTACCACAGCGGCGTCCGACAACTTTTCTGTCACCTGTCCGCGCAATGCCTGCGTCTCAACAGAAGGCACCGACGCCAGTCGGTACTGCCCTTCATCGTCCACAAAGAGCGAAAAGTCTCGCGCTACGGTGTTCTGCGAGCGGAAAGGCTCGGTCGGCAGCACTTGCGCATACTGCCAGTTGGACATCCACCCCATAGCAACAAACCTGTTGTCAGGTGCGTTGTGGAAGGTGAAGGTAGAGTAGTTGTCACGGCCGTAATCCAACCATTTCTGCGCATCAGGAGCGTCGATGCAAGTGAAGGTCTTGCCGTCCCAGTCACCTACAAAATACTGCGTAGCTGAACCGCCGAACGGACCGCCCGGGTTGATGCTGACCAGCAGTACCCATTTAGGCTCAGCTGTTTCCTGCTCTGAAGCCTCCGGTTTGCTCATCTTCGTGTTGTCAAAGCAAAGCAGCTCCGGACATTCCCACACACCGCCATGCGCGCCATAACCCTCACCAAAAGAGGAGAGATACGTCCAGTCTTTGAGGTTCTCTGACGCGTAAAAGCGAATTTCCTGTCCGCATGCCAGTGTCATAAGCCAGTGGTCGCCGTCGCGGGAAATTTTCGGATCACGGAAATCAGGCACATCACCTTTGAGGACAGGGTTACCCTCATACTTTGTAAAAGTATATCCACCGTCGGTGCTGTACGCTATTGACTGGTGCTGACCACACACCTCCGACTGTGTATAAACAGCCACGATGGCATTCTCTCCGAATCCGGCGGTGTTCTCACGGTCAATGATACAAGAGCCGGAGAAGATAGTTCCGATACTATCGGGATACAAGACAATCGGGTGTTCCTGCCAATGCAACAAGTCAGCAGAAGTGGCGTGCCCCCAGTGCATTGGTCCCCACGTGGCACCAAAAGGATTGTGTTGATAATAAAGATGCCACAGTTGCGTGGTCTCATCATAGAACATTCCATTGGGGTCATTCATCCAGTTTGCAGCCGGAGTGTGATGATAGACCGAGCGATAAGGCTCTGCCACACGCGAACGAGAACATGCAACAAAACCGAGAACAATGCTCAGCAGAGCCATGAGAGTTAATTGTTGGTGTTTCATGGTAATTTTTATCAGTTAAACGTTACTTCAAAAAAACATATTAGTCGGCATAAGCGGTAATCAGCCGCTTATGCCGTAGAATAAGTGCAGGAATTACAACTTTGCTCCTAAAGCGTTGTAACGCACGCCGTTCTTGATGATAACGATTTGTCCGTTCTCGATAGTTTTAGCGGCCTTTGTGTCGGCAACAATGTTCTCAAGAGCAGTGGTAAAATCTCCCACTACTACAATGTCTGTTACATTGAACGCGTTGCCTTCGCCTTTGTCGAACTGAATCATCCAGTGACCGGCATTAGCCAGACGTGTACGAATCTCGTCAGTAAGAGGCAGTTCCATATAGCCCTCACCGGCTGTCATCGCATCCTGACCGGCGATCTGACCGCCCTCGTCCCAGTTCTCCTTGACGTTGATTGTGAAGTTGGAACGTCCTGCCTCAGAATAGATGCGCAGTGCAGTAGCCTTGCTGAAATCAATGTACTTGTAGCCATCAGCATAAAGTTCCAAGGTGGTCCAAGAGTCTGCCCAGAAGAATCCTGTCCAGACAGAAATACCCTCCTTGAGCTGCTTGCCATCAAGCAGTTCTACTCTGTAGCATGAGAAGTTTGCGCCGATTATCTCAAGTCCGTACTGCTTTAGGTCGTCAACTGCCTTTTCGGTAAGGAACTGCTCATAAGTGCCATCACCGCTAATCCATGCAGCCTCACGCGAGCCGGCAAGGTGGTCGAATGTTTCATTCATAACCTTGAACTCAATACCATCGGTAGCATCAAGAAAGTGTACTTTAATCAGATTGCCCGGCTGAGCAGAAGCGAACGCCGATGCTTCAATCTGTAAACCGCCTTCTCCCCACGATACCATTTTTCTACCGGTGAAAAGGTCTGTTGCGTTAACACTCATTACCACCGCGGCAAAGAGTGCAATAAGAGAAATCTTTTTCATAATCATATAGTTTTAGTTAATAGTAAGACACCTTTATATCAGAAACATTGACTGTTCCGTTATATGAGTTGATTGACCAGCAGTTATGCTGAATTCCATATACACGATTGGTATAAGCCAACACGTCGTTGATATACATTACAAGCACGGAATTGTCGGTATAAATATCAATATGGTAGGTATTGTCTGCCGGAGTGTGGAAGATATAGCTGTCAATAGCACCAATAAAGCCCATACCTTTAGCACCTTCTTCCTCAAAATTGATTTTGCGCCGAGTATCACTCTCGGGGTTAACCACCAGGGTGTAATATTTCTCACTGTCGGTTCCGCGAACGAAAGAAATGCCAAACTTATCATTAGCAGTAGCGGTGGTAACGCTCATTGAAATATGGTTATGATATTCCAAGCGACTAAACAATGCATAGCTGTTAGCGTCTAAGGTGTACAATCCGTCAGCATAGCTCACCCCTTCTTCGCTCTGCGCCATCAGCTTCAATTCCTTGTTTGTTGCATATTTAGTTTTGACAGCCGGCACTTCTCCGAGAGTAAGTGTTCCATCCTCGTGCTGAATCAGCCGGTGTGCAACGAGTGAGCCTGCCCACTGCGGTTCGCCCTCGGGGTTAGTCTTGGTATTGTCGTTACCCTCTCGTGTCGGGCACCAGCCCCAGATATACCTGTTCGTGCCGTCAGAGGCTGTCTTGCCTGCGTAGAAGGCACGGCTGTCAAGAAAGCCCTCATGGTCGTCGGGCCAAAGACCGGCGTCGGCCTTAGTACAAGCCTTAAGGTCATCAAGAGTGCGACCCTTGAAATACTGAACACGACGGATGGCTTGATGCATCTCGCTATAGACGAGATACCACCAGTCGCCCATCTTGAAAATATCCGGGCACTCGTAGAATCGGTCCCACATCATTGACATGAACACGCCCTTATGCTCCCATGTCTTGAGGTCAGACGAGGTGAACTCCGCCAGCTGCCCCTTACCTCCTGTCTTAGTGCTGACCACCATGTGCCAAAGGTTATCCTCGCCAAACCACACGCACGGGTCACGAAAATCCGAACTACTATAAGCATAGTTGATACCACGCAAGCGGAAAAGCCGGTTTTTCGTCCACGTCTTGAAGTCAGGACTGGTGGCGTACATCACCACCTGTGCGTCTTCGCCAGCCTTTGGCTGATCGCGGTTGGCTGTGTAGAATATATAATAGAGCTTTTCCTGCTCGTTGTAAACCACACATCCCGTACCTAAAGCAGCGTCAGCCTCCGCACGTGCCCCGGTAGGCAGTACCTCATTGAGCGAGGTATATGATGCCGCATCCTTGGTCTCCACTCCCCAGAACGGATGATAGGTGCCCGCCATATTCGGACGGTACTCCTGCAGATACAAAACCTTGAAGGTTTCTGTTTGCGGGTCGAAGAACGGCATCGGGTCACCTATAAACCCGGCATAAGGCTTATAGTAGGTAGTACTCTGCTTCTCATCAACCGAGGCGTACTGAGCAGTGGTTCCATCCCAGTCTTTCTGCTCTTGCTGAACCTCGTTACTGCACCCTGCAAGCAATATTGAGCAAGGAATAACAAGTAATGACAGACATGCCTTTATATTAGATATTGTTTTCATAATAAGTTCCTTTCTGTTCGTTTGTTCTGTAGTATTTTTACCACGTATATTAATCAGCTGTCAGGTAGTTGATAGCGTTCTCCGTTATCTTGGCCACATTAGCGTGATAATACTCTGTACCGGCGTCTCCGGCCACCGAATACCAGTCGTAGCATCCTGAGCCGATGCAGATTATTCCGCCATGCTCGGCAGAAGCAGGATACTCCCATGCGACAACAGCGTCTGCACCTCCGGCTATATCAATAGCCCCTGTCTTCGAACGGAACATCTCGCGATTATCATACCCGCCCCAATCAGTACCTATGTGGTACTGTGCAGTAGAGTTAGTGATGCGGTATCCGGCATCGCAGGTAAACACATTCTCAGGTGCGTCAGCTTTCATTAGCAGGTTCTGCCACAAGGCATGGTCGGTGTGTCCGGCAATGCTGAATTCCCACGGGTTTCCGACAGTCTCGGCGTCGGCCTCGTTCTGTCCCCAACAATTGTTTGGAACACAATCGGCTTCACCTATATATGCGGGCAAATAGGTAGCATAACGGGTAAGTAGCAGTGCGCCACCGGCTTGGTAATACTGTTTAATGACATCAACAGCCGCCAAAGCCTCGGAAGCGTTAGCCTCGAACTGACCTTTGCCGTCAATACCTCCATCCTTGTGCAGGTGCCACCAGATGATTTTGCACTCGCTAAGGTCCACCTGTCCGGCAGCCAGGTCGCTGAATGACGCGTAAGCCGCCTTCTCCACCGTGCTCATGAGCCATGAGCATGCCGCCAGCTCTTCAGGATTAAGTTGCTGCTGAGTAGCCGCCATTCCTACATACAAAGCATGCGGTGCTGCCATCTCGGTCACTGTTACAGTGTAGGTGTATGATGCTGTGCCGCAAGTAACAGTGAAAGCGACAGGAGAGGTGAAGTCACACGGAACACCGCTTGCGGGAGTGACAGATGCACCCTCGGTAGTGGTGATGGCCGGTGTGAGAGAAGCCAGATTAGTGCCAACGGGTACTTGCACGGAGATGGTCTTTGTTGACTCATTGATAACACCCGTATATTGCCCGTTGATGATGAATGTAAGGATACGAGCCTCGTCATGTTTAACAGAGAGCGTGTATTCCCTAAACACATTGCCGTTAGTAACACGTATCTGGAGCGGAGCAATGAGGTTGAGATGTTCGCCGGTCTTAATGGACGCGGTGGCTCCCTCAGAGAGAGTGAGCGACGTGATTGTCATGTCCTGCTCGTCGTATGTCTCGGGTATAGCAACGATAATAGTACGACGAGTCTGGTCGATGACACCGGCGTAGTTGTCGTCAAGCGTGAGAGCGGACAAGTTACACTCACCGGCGAGATTAAACGAGTCGTCTTTTTTATTGCAGCCCACAAAGGCTGACAGCAAAAGACAAAGTGCTAAAACTTTATTTGTTTTCATAGCTGGTCAAAAATAAAAGTAAGCGGTTATAATAAAATAGTAAACAGCTCAGTTGCTTGTTTTACCACTCGCCGATGTTTTGTGTATAATGTCCGTTTGAAGCAGCAATCTGCTCATAAGGTATCGGCAGGTATTCGTTCTTGTTGGCAGTGAAATGTGCTGCCGAATAAATAGCACAGTTGTCAGCTTCTTCAGCATAATAGCGGTTTATAACCTGCTCAGCTTCCCCCCAGCGCACGAGGTCAAAGAAACGCTCCGACTCCATAGCCATCTCAAGTCGTCGCTCCATTTTGACGCGAGCCAGGGCGTCACCGGTGTCGCTATAAGGTTTAACGCGCATCTTAGCACCGTACCGAACATTATATCCGCTGAGCATTGCAGTGCTCTGTGCAGCGCGCAGACGCAATTGATTGACGAGAGCGATAGCCTCTGTGCCGTTACCCAACTGTGCTTGTGCCTCTGCACGCATGAGCAGTACATCAGCATAGCGCAGTACAATACGGTTCATCGGGCTCCCCCACCATGCGCCTTTAATCAGGTACTCGCTATCAGGGTCAACATTATGCTTGAGACTCACATTGTAGCCGTACAAACCGTTAGAGCGACTCCATGTCTGCGTCTTTGCCATGAAATAATTAGCATTGAACATATACGGGAAACCCGGTATTCCGATAGTAAGCCACAGACGCGGGTCTGCATTGTCAGAAGAAGAATTGAAGTCTTTCTGATTGAATGTTTCAATAAGCGGCAGTCCGGCATCATCAGTGTGGAATGCATTAACGAGGTTCTGGCTGGGTTTGTAGAAATCGCAGCCACCATCTGTGACACCCGGTATATTGGGCACTATCAGACCATACGACCAGTTGAGGTTACCATTCTTTGTACCATCGTTCATCGAGTATTGCATTGCCCAAATACTCTCAATGCCGTTTTCATACTGCGGTTCCGGACGGAAGTTATTATGGAAATCCGGTTCCAAACCATAGCCGGCATACAGAGCAGGGTCAGTATATTCCAGCACCTTTCTCAGGTCGTCGGCATTGATGTCCGTCACGGCGTGCGATGAGGGGTTATCCTGACGATAAGCCTTGTAAATATAAGTCTTTGCCAAGAGAGCAGCGGCAGCTGCCTTGGTCGGGCGACCTTTGTCAGCCTGCGTCTGAGGAAGCGACTTGAACGCTTGCTCAAGGTCGGCAATAATAACCTTCCACCCCTCATCGTTTGTATAGGCAGTGTTTGACAGGTTGTTATAATCCTCCTGCGACATATTAGCTTGTATTACAAACGGAATATTCTTATACAGCCGTTTGAGCAGGAAATGGCCGTAGGCACGCAAGAAATACATCTCACCAAGCCTCTGCTCCTTCAGCTCGTAGCTGTCGTCCATGGAGTTGAGAGCATTGATGGCAGCATTAACACGGCTGATACTATTGTACAGACGTACCCACATATCGTTGATATTCCAATTGGTAGTGAGGATGCCCTGCGATATTTCCAGCTGATGGAACACATCGCCGTCAGATGTGCCGTTGCCGCCTTTATATGCGTCATCAGAACGGACATCGAAGTTCCACATGGAGAACGACGAGTTGATATCCTCCGAAGAGATAAACACAGCGTAGGCCGAAATGACCAATTGATCGATATACTGAGGGTCACTTACTTGTTCCTCGTTAAGAATACCCTGAGGCATGTCTTTATTAAGGAAGCTGTCGCATGATGCACAAAGGAACAACGTACAAAGCGACATAGTGCAAAGTGCTATTTTATTCAATGTTTTCATAATCTTAGAATGTTACTTTTGTTCCTAATGTTACAGTCAGCGGAATAGGATATCCGAAGTTGGGGTTCTCGGGGTCAACACCCGTGAAGTTTCTTGAATGTATAGTAAACACGTTTTGAGCGGAAACGAACCATCTCCAGTTCTGCATTTTCATCTTGTCACAAGCGGTCTTAGGCAGGTTATAGCCCAACTGTAGGTTACGGAGTTTGAGGAAAGAACCATTCTCCACCCAGTAAGTGCTGACACGTTTCTCGTTGTTGTTATCGGATAGCGACAGAGCCGGAATATTGCTGTTCGGATTAGTAGGACTCCATGCGTCTAACAAACGTGTGCCTTTGTTAAGGAAGCCTATATTCAGACCTGCCCAGATATCTGTCTCGCGCTTGAGGTCGGTAATGACGTCCACTCCGGCTGTGCCTTGGAAGAATACTGTCAGGTCAAAGCCCTTGTACTCGAAGTAGAAGTTGGCGCCATACATCAAGTCAGGCACGGGTGAATAAATCCAATCTTGGTCAGCCTCCGTAATAAACCCGTCGTTATTAAGGTCACGATAACGGATACGTCCCACATCGGCCCCCTCTTGCACAGCATGGTTATCAACCTCTTCTTGGCTCTTGAAAATACCGTCTGCTATATATCCCACTTGCGAACCCATGGCATGTCCGACCACCGACTTGACGCCATTGCCGCCGAACGTGCCTTTTGCAGCTATCGTCTCCGGCAGTTTGGTAACAGTGTTTCTATAGGAAGAGAGGTTGGCGTTGATGTCATACTTGAAGCCCCCGGAAGTCTGATTACGATAACCCAGACTCAACTCTACACCCATGTTGTCCATTGCGCCGGCATTAACCCACTGCACTGAGCCTTCACCCATAGCACCGATGCCGTCCATCAGCACGAGAATGTCTTTCGTCTGCTTATAGAACCAGTCGAACGAACCGTACAGACTCTGTTTGAAGAAAGCGAAATCCAGACCGACATTAGTCTGCGTGGTGGTCTCCCATTTGATGTTGTCGTTGCCAATCTGGTTACGCTTGAAGCCGGATTGCAGGGTGTGCCCACCGTTGGTGCCTTCAATATCGTAAGACGTACCATAACTCTGACCACCGGACTCGTTCACACCATAGTTCGACACATAGATAGTATAACGAGCCGTGGACGAGATGTCTTGGTTACCCGTTTGTCCCCATGAAGCTCTGAGCTTGAGGTCGTCAAGCCACGAGGAAGCGTTTTGCATAAACTTCTCCTGACTGATACGCCAGCCGGCAGAGACAGACGGGAAGGTGGCAAAACGGTTGTTCTTACCAAAACGGCTGGAACCGTCATGACGCAAAGTGAAAGAAATGAGATAACGGTTGTCGTAGGTATAGTTGGCTTTTCCGAAGAACGAGATAAGCGAATAGCTGCCGGCCGAACCATAAGCCTGTGCCGTACCGACGCCTGCGTCCGGCCACATATAGGTCGGGTTGAGAACAATATAGTCTTCCTTGTAACCGCTAAACCACTCATCTATTTCGCGGTTAAGCTCCGTACCAAGCAAGAAGTCTGCACGATGCTTGCCAATCTCAAGATTATACGTGACAATAGCATTCCACATCCATTTGAGCCAGTGCTCCTGCTTTGCCTCCACAGCGTTCTTGTCATTCGCCATCGTGCCCTCAGTAATAGGATAGGTGAAGATACGCTGTTTCTTTTGAGCGTAATCAATACCCGCTGTAGTGCGGATATTCAGTCCTTTGTAAGGATTGATATTCAAGAACGCGTTGCCAAATATACGCCAATATGTATATCGGTTATCCTTATTACGCTCCAGCCGCGCGACGGGGTTCTCCCTGTCAGGGTAACCGCCTACAGGACCGGCGAAGTCACCATTCGTTGTATAGACCGGCAACGAGGGGTTGAACTGCAGCACGTTCTCAAGGAAACCGCCGGGAGCAGCAACCTCTGAGGTGCGGTTAAGGGTGAAGTTCTCACCGATAGTTACGTAGTCGCCGATGATTTTATAATCACTGTTGATACGGGCAGAAAAACGCTCAAAGTCGGACGACTTGATGACACCGTTGTTCTTATAATAGCCCAGCGAGAAGAACGAACTACCCTTCTGGCTGCCGTTGGAGACAGAGATGTTGTAGTTTTGTATCACACCAGGTCTGGTCGTCTCGCTGTACCAATCGGTATCTGCTGCCGGAACGGTGCCCGCTTCATCAAGATATTTATTCATCATGATGTTGTTCAGTACGGGAGCACCCTGCGCATTATATCCCCAGTCATAACGATAGCCTAAGGCATTGGTGTTGGGGTTCATGTTGTCGTTCACGTATGCCTGCCACATCACCTGACCGAACTGTTGCGCGTTCAACACACGCATACGATTGGTATATGACTGTACGGCAACCGAAGCGTCCACATCAACACGAATCTTTCCTTCGGCACCTTTCTTAGTAGTGATTATTATCACACCATTGGCAGCGCGGCTACCATAAATGGATGCAGAGGCAGCGTCTTTCAGGACCTGAATAGACTCAATATCATTAGGGTTAAGCTCGTGCATACCTGATTTAGTCGGCACGCCGTCAATGATATATAGCGGGTCGTTGTCGTTAAGCGTACCCACACCACGAATACGCACTGTCGCAGCACCGGAAGGAGCACCATCTGCAGTGATGTTCATACCCGGCACCTTACCCTGCAATGCCTTCATGGGATTGTTCTCCTGTTGCTTCTCAAGGTCTCGAGCACTGACAGCACTGACGGCACCGGTCAAATCAGCCTTGCGCTGAGTGGTATAACCGGTGACAACCACCTCCTCAAGAATTTCATTGTCCTCTGCAAGCTTGACCATCATGCCGGAAGCTGCAACAACAGTTTGTGTCTGATAACCTACGTAAGAGATTACCAGATTAGCTCCGGTGGATACATTGAGTTGAAAATTACCATCGAAATCAGTGATGGTACCATTAGACGTTCCTTCTTCCAAGATAGACGCACCGATGATTGGCTCGCCTGTTGCCGCCTCAACCACCGTTCCTGTTGCTGCTACTTGAGCATACAAAAACGAAATCGATAACAACATTACAAAGAAGGAGGTAGTAATAATCCTTTTCTTTTTCATGATATTAAATTAAAAAAATAACAACGGAATCCGACATAACCGAACTCCGCTGCAAAATTACACGCTTTTACATATATATACAAAAATACATGTTGCAAAATATGTTACTTATGTTTCACTGCAACAAATAAGACATATTTTGCAACATGTGTATTATAACAAATGTTTCACATTAGCGCACACTTGGTAAATGTCCGAAGTATTCTTTGTAGCACTTGGTGAAATATCCGGGGCTGGAAAAACAAAGAGAAAGAGCCACCTGCTGCACAGTCATATCAGTGGTGTGGAGCAGTTTGTCAGCCTGCACCAGTCTTCTCTCACGGATATAATCCAACGGTCCCTTACCGGCAACCATCTTAACTCGCCTGAACAGCTGCGTGCGGCTCAGCTGCAACATACTACCCAACGACTCAACATTCAGATTCGGATCGCTCAGATGCTCATCCACCACTTGCCTCAAACGCTCGGCAAAGACTGCATCCTTACGGCTCAGTTGAATAGCCTCCTGCACCTCCTCAAGCTGCGGAATGATATCCCGCCTAATCTCCGTCTGCATTTTACCTTGCGCAAACAACACATAGCCGATTGACAAAAGAAACAGAACACAAGAAACAATAACGAAATACACTAACATCTTTTTTGTCGCGTTGAGCTGCTGCCACTTCTGCTCATTCTGCGCTTGCACAAGTCGGAGAGTCTCCAAGTCGTGCTCTCTTGCATCAACCTGCTTGAGCATCGGGCGGGCAGCCATTGCGTCAATAAGCATTGTTTCCAACACTGTATCACGGATAAACGGCTCACCGGAAAGAATCTGCGAGGCTGCTTGGATAATCATATCTCCTCTTGACGAATAGATGGCAGTGCACTCTATCACTCCGTCAACAATAGCTTGCAATCCGGGTTTGATTCCGTCAACCCCCATTATAGGCCTTGCAGAACTACTGCCGTAGGGCAGGAAGTCATGTATGGCCTCCGCAGCGCCTATTGCCATCAAATCGTTTTGCGCAACTACAACATCAGGTAGCGGATTTTCACTCAGATATTGTTGCACAGCGTTATATGCATCTGTCTTCTGCCATTCACCCATGACAGAATGAACGACTACAGGACTGCCGGAATCGGCTTTTTCTAATACCTGCAAACCGTCCATCATTCCTTTGTGACGCAAAGTAGCCGGTGTGGAGCCTTGCAAACCGCAAATCTCCAAAACATGAAACGGACGATTAGGTGTCACTTCGCATTCGCTTTTCTTCTTCAGTATCCACTCTGCCATCAACCCTCCAACCTTGTAGTTGTCGCCACCAATGAAAGCCGTCCACTCATCGCCTGTAACACGCCGGTCTGCAACAATAACAGGAATTCCTGCACGATAGGCACGAGTCACCGCAGGCTTGACCTCCTCAGCTTCGTTCGGACTGACAATAAGCAGGTCAACACGTTCGGAAATAAAACTGTCAATCTGCGCACATTGCAGCACGTTGCTGCCATACGCAATACGGGTGGATATAGTCATCTCAGGATGTAGAAGCAACTCGCGACTCATCTCCTGATTCATCTTCTGCCGCCAAGCATCGTCCAAACACTGGCTCACACCGATACGATAGTTAGGTTGCTGAGGGGTACAACATAGTAAAAAAAACGGGAAAAATATTAGTAGTGAGAACAGACGGGATTTCATAAGTCAAAAGATTATAGGGTTAAATGCGATACAAAGGTACAAAAAAAAGCGGAAATATCCAAGAAATAAAAAAATAGACGGACCAAAAAACATACAGACACGTGTAAAGACAAGCCGACAACGACGCGCCGATACGTGTAGAGACGGTAAGCGCCACACACATTGCCTTCCCCAATTACCGTCTCTACACGTGGGCGGAATGATATACAGGCGGACACAAGGACACAAAACAGAGGCGAAGCACCGTCAAAGTGCTCCGCCTCCCTCAGATGCAGCCCGAAAGCTATTATTTATTTCTCAGACACTCTCTTTCCCGTCACATCATACATCTCGCCGTTAGGACGGATGAGATAGATATGGTCGTTGATAAGCACCTTGCGCACCTTGGTACTTGGTACTTGGTCACTTGGTACTTCCTCCACGCCTTGCGCGGCATTGAGCTGTATCACATACGGCTCCCACGGGGTGCCGATATGGTTGTCGGAGACGAAGGTGAGGGTATTGTCTATTACTCTCTCTTCACCGTTGATGACGGTTCGGAGCTCCATCGGCTGGCCTGCACCGTCGCCCGCGATAACGAGATAATAGAGGCTGTCGGTGTGCGCACGGACGGCACCGCGGCACTCACCGCCGATATATGCCGCTATCTCGCAGGTATCCACTACCGCCTCGCCGTCCATGAGACGGATAACCATCGTCATGTTGGAGGGGTAAGCGCGGAGTACCTGACCGTTAGCGCTGTTAGACCACCGGGCATTTACCATTTGGTCATTTACTATGTACCATTTATCCATGTGGTCGTTTGGCATTTTCGCCATCAACTTCCGTTGTACGCGGCGGATGTTTTCCGCGGGTGTCGGATAGCTGAAGGACTTAGCCGTGCTGTCGGTGCTGTAATAGAGGTAGCCGTGGCCCGGTTCGAGCGCGGTGAGCGTGCCTTCCCAGCCGTAGATGTCATAGACGGAAACGCCGGTCTGCGACTTGATGATGTCGCCCCACTTGGGCTGCACGCCCGCAAGGGCTTCGTCCACCACCATGGTTGAC